>DATDNF010000031.1:0-428192 GCA_036518435.1 Geobacteraceae bacterium | reverse complement strand
GGCAGCACCGTCTATCTTGAGGCGTGGCGCAACGGCGACGACATGGACGGCAGGGTGTACACCATTACCGCAACGGCAACCGACAAGGCGGGAAACAGGACGGTGGCGGCAACCAGCGTCGTGGTGCCGCATGACATGGGGAAACCTGATTAGCGTTAATCTTCCGCTCCCCCTCCCTTCGATGGGAGGGTGCAAGCTGAGATTTAAAATCAGCCAGTTGCACCCCCACCCCAACCCTCCCCCATCAAGGGGGAGGGAGTTGTTTGAAGTTGCGGAAGATGAGTACTAATCGGCTGGGGAAATAAGAAGGTGGGAGGCGCCCCACCCATGGGGTGGGGCGCAAGAGCTTTCACATGCACAGATGAGCTTTCGGCTTGTCATTCCCCGCGTCAGTGCCCCAGCGCGGCCTTCAGGTCCGCGTCCGCCGTGGTGATCTGCCCCAGGTTGAAGTTCTCCACCAGGAAGTTCAGGACATTGGGTGACAGATAGGCGGGCAGCGCCGGACCGATCTTGATGTTCTTGATCCCCAGGTGGAGGAGCGACAGGAGGATGACGTGGGCCTTCTGTTCGTACCAGGAGAGGATCAGCGACAGCGGCAGGTCGTTCACGCCGCAGTTGAAGGCGTTGGCCAGCGCCAGGGCGATCTGTACCGCCGAATAGGCGTCGTTGCACTGCCCCACGTCGAGAAGCCGCGGGATGCCGCCGATGTCGCCGAATTCCAGCTTGTTGAAGCGGTACTTGCCGCAGGCGAGCGTCAGGATCACGCAGTCGTCCGGCACCTTTTCCGCCAGCTCGGTGTAGTAGTTGCGCCCCGGCTTGGCGCCGTCGCAGCCGCCGATCAGGAAGAAGTGCTTGATGGCGCCCGACTTCACCCCTTCGATCACCTTGTCGGCCACCCCGAGCACCGCGTCGTGGCCGAAGCCGACCAGGATTTCCTTGCCCGGTGCCTCGGGAAGATCGGGGCACTCGAGTGCCTTGTTGATCACCTCGCTGAAGTCCCAGCCGGTAATGTGCTTGATGCCGGGCCATCCCACCTGGCCCCAGGTGAAGAGCCGGTCCTTGTAGACCTCGGCCGGACGCTGGATGCAGTTGGTGTTGAAGATGATGGCGCCCGGGAAGTCGGGGAACTCCTTGTACTGGTCCTGCCATGCGCCGCCGAAGTTGCCGTACAGGTGGGAATATTTCTTGAGCCCCGGATAGCCGTGGGCCGGGAGCATTTCGCCGTGGGTGTAGATGTCGATCCCCTTCCCCTCGGTCTGTTTGAGGAGTTCCTCGATCATCCGCAGGTCGTGGCCGGAGACCAGTATCCCCTTGTTCTTCCTGGTGCCGAGCTTCACCTTGGTCGGGACCGGGTGGCCGAAGCGCTTCACGTGCCCTTCGTTCAGCATCCCCATCACCTTGATGTTCATCTTGCCGCACTCCATGGCGAGATTGACGTAATCCATCAGCCCCTTGGAGGTGTCGGTGGTGGCGGCCAGGGCCTTGTGGTAGAAGGCGAAGACCTCTTCATCCTTCTGCCCCAGGATGTAGGCGTGGTCGGCGTAGGCCGCCATCCCCTTCAGGCCGTAGTTCACGATCTCGATGGCGGAGAGAATGTCCGGGTCGCTATGCTGGCTCTTTACGCCGTGCTCCAGCCCCTGCTTCACCAGTCCCTCCGGATTGTCGGCGATCACCCAGGCAGCCGGGCCCTGGGTGATCCGGGGGGCATGGCTGCCGGTCTTCTCCCGGTAGGCGGTTTCGTACATTGCCTTTGCCTCCTCCTTCAGGTCGTAACACCTGCGGAGCTTGGCGGTGATCTGGACCGGGTCGAAATCGACATTGGTGACGGTGGTGAAGAGCCCCTCGAACATGAAGAGGTCGGCTACCTCGTCCTTGGCGCCATACTCCCGCGCCTTGTCGGCATAGATGGCAAGCCCCTTCAGGCCATACAGCATCAGGTCCTGCAGCGCGGCGACCTCCGGATTCTTGCCGCAGACTCCCATCACGTCGCAGCCGACCCCCTTGGCTGCCTGCTCACACTGGTGGCAAAACATGGACATGGATCGTTCCTCCTTTTTGGCATGGGATGCGTTTCCCCGGTTTTTACGAGATTTAATAACTATAGCCGGTTTCGAGCGATATTCAAGGGCGACCGGAAGGGAAAATTAACGGGGACGACAGGGCAAAGGACCGCGGCCGGCAGTTATAATTGTGCGGAAAGGGGAAATGTATTATCCTGACGAAGATAGATAGCGCAGGAACCACTCCTTCGCCAGGTTGGCCGCTTGCTCCAACGCTCCCGGCTCCTCGAAGAGGTGAGTGGCGCCGGGGACAATGGCCAGTTCCCTGGCCGGGGCCAGTTGGGCGAATGCCTGCCGGTTCAGCTGCAGCACCTCCCGGTCATGCTCTCCGACGATCAGCAGGGTCGGGGCGAGCACTTTCTCGAGATACGGCATCGCCAGATCGGGGCGGCCGCCGCGGGAAACCACCGTGCTGATGGTGTTGCCGAGCTCCGCCGCCCCCCGGAGGGCAGCCGCGGCACCGGTGCTGGCGCCGAAGTAGCCGAGGGCGGCCCCTTTTCCTTCCGGCCGGGTTGCGAGCCAGCGGGTCGCCCCCACGAGCCGCGTGGCGAGAAGGTCAATGTCGAAGCGCCGCGCGTAGACGGCATCCTCTTCCCTGGTGAGGAGGTCGAAGAGCAGGGTGCCGATCCCTGCCTGCTGAAGAATGCCGGCAACGAAGGTGTTGCGCGGGCTCAGCCGGCTAGACCCGCTGCCGTGGGCAAAGATCACGATCCCCGTTGCTCCGGCCGGCAGTGCCAGGGTTCCGGCGAGGGTCGCCTGATCGACAATGATGCGGACCTCCTGTTTCCGTATTTCGGCCATGGGGCCCTCCCGTGCCGCGGATTATGGATGCCTCCACTGTAACGATACTACCCTGCGGGGAGTTTGCAACCGGTAAAGGGAAGGGGAGCAATGGAAGACGACCGGCTCAAATGGGACAGACGCTATGGCGGGCCCGGCTTTTTTATCGGGCCGCACCCCTCGCCGTTTCTCATGGACAACATGACCCTCATCGAGTCTCTCGTCCCCGGCAAAAATGCGCTCGACATCGCCTGCGGCGAAGGGCGGAACAGCATTTTGCTCGCCCGGCGCGGCTTTGCCGTCACCGGGCTCGACATCTCCGCGGAGGGGCTCGCCAAGGCGGCCCGTTGGGCGGCGGCTGAGGGGCTTGACATCGCCTTCCTCCGGGCCGACCTGGAGGTGTACGAGTTCAGCGGGCAGTGGGATCTGATCATCAACTTCAATTTTCTCCAGCGCGACCTGATCCCCAAAATGGTCGCCGCCCTCGCACCCGGAGGGGTGATAGTCTTCGACACGATCCTCGACACCCCTTCCCTCGTCGGCCATCACAACAAGGCGTTCCTCCTCCGGCCGGGAGAGCTCGCGGCGCTTTTCGCCCGGTTCCCTGGAACAATCATCCATTCCGGGGAGTGTCCCGACGGACCCATGCCCGCCGCGCGGCTGATCTTCCGGAAATCCCTATTGGATGGCGTGTAAATCCTCTCTCCTTATAGAACTTTTGCCTGCGTTCAAGACCGCCTGCCCCTTCATTCCTCCGCCTTCATCGGCAGGTGGATGATGAAGGTCGTCCCTTTTCCCTTCTCGCTCTCCACGGCGATTTTCCCCTGATGCTCCTCGACGACCCCGCGGGTGATGGAGAGCCCGAGGCCGGTCCCGGCCCCCTTCCGGGTGAAGAACGGTTCGAAGATGAGGGGCAGGTCGCAGGCGGCGATGCCGGGGCCGCTGTCGGCGACGGTGATGATCGCGGTCCCCTCCTCCGCGCGGGTCTCCACCCCGATCCTCCCCCCCTGGGGCATCGCTTCCAGGGCGTTCTTGACCAGGTTGAGCACCGCCTGCTTGATCTTTTCGACGTCGAAGTGGAAAGGGGGGACCCCGCCGGCCGCGAAGGTAAGCTCCACCCGCTGCTGCTCGCAGTGTCGCCGGAGCAGGAGTATGGTGTCCTGGACCACCCGGTCGATCTCCCCCTCCCTGAACCGGGCCTTTGGGGGGGAGGCGAAGTTGAGGAGTGCCGAGATCAGCCGCTCCACCCGCTCGATCTCTGCGAGCGCCTTGCGCATCATGGCCTGGCTCCCCGGGTCGTTGACCGCCCGGTCGTGCAGATCGTCCAAGAGGAGCGAGATGCCGGTCAGCGGGTTTCTCACCTCGTGCGCGATCCCCGCCGAGAGCTTCCCGAGGGATGCGAGCCGGTCCATCCGGATCATCTCCTCGCGCAGCCTTTCCCGTACCGTTTCGTCCCGCATGGTGACCGTTATCCCCCGCGCCCTCTCTTCCCCGATCGGGAAAAAGCCGACCTCGAAATAGCGGGAAACCTCGTCCCGCTCCACGATCAGCGGCTCCCGGCCGTATCCCTTGCGGCCGGCGAGGACCAGGCCGATCCGCTCCGCCATGTCCCCCCAGCCGTCCAGCAGGGTGGAGAAGTGCGCGCCCGGCCTCGCTCCCTCCCCCAGAAACCTCTTCCCCGTGCCGTTGATGGAGGTGAGCACCCCGTCGGGAGAGATGGTGAGGATGGCGCTGGTGATACTCTCCAGCACGTTTTCCTTGAAGTCGCGCTCCTCCAGGATTTCCCTGCGGGAGGAACTCAATTCGTCCAGGGTCCTGAGCAGGCTGTTCTTGCGCAGTTCCAGCTCCGCTGCCATCTTGTTGAAATTGTCGGCCAGCTCACCCAGCTCGTCGTTGCTGGCGATCTCCACCCGGCTGCCGGGACTCCCCGCGGCGACCCGCCGCGCCCCTTCGGCCAGGAGCGCCAGGGGGCGCGTGACCCCGCGGGAGAGAAACCAGGCGCAGATGAGCACCAGGAACGAGGTGGCGGTGATGATCAGGATGCTCGACCTGACATGCTCGCGCAGCTGCCGGTTGATCAGGGAGACCCCGGTCCGGGCCAGGCCGTGAAACTGGTCCACCTGGTAGCCGATGGTCACGGCGCCGAATATCCCGTATTTACGGTAGTCGCCACTGTCGTAGAGGATCGGGGCGAACGCCATCATCTTGCGCGCCCCCCCGACGTTGGTGATGTCCACGTAGCCACTCTGCTTTTCCCTGACCATGGCGGCGACACGGGGGTAGTTGGGGTGGACGAACCCCGCAAAGTCCAGGTCGAAGGGAATCCTCCCCCGGTCCACGTCGGCCGGGGAGGAGCGCTCGCTGTACGGGGGGAGGGGGAGGCCGGACGGGTCGAGCCCCCGGATGTCCCAGAACTTGGGGTGGGTGATGATCCATCCCTCATCGTCGAAGATGAAGGCGTAATTGCCGCTCTTGTAGGAGGGAAAGACCGTCTCGGCGTTCTTGCCGGGGAGGATGTGCTGGGAGAACTCCATCAGGTGCCGGTGGTCGAGGGAGAGGAGCACCATCCCGGCGAATCCGCCCCGGCCGTCGAACAGGGGGGCGCCGAACCGGATCACCCCTGTGTAGCTCCTGCCGAAGGCGCTTTCCGGGTCGGGGGCGCCGGCCAGTTGCTCATCCTTGGCGAGATGGAAACCGGTCAGGTGGGAGACGTAGATCTCGCCCGGTTTCAGCTTCTTTACCCGGCTGAAGTATTCCTCGCTCTTGTAGTCGGTGTTGGCGGGGTTCGAGACGTCGCGCAGCGCCGGACTGGGAAGGATGCGGCCGTCCCGGATGGCGAAGAGCTCCCTGCCGTCCCTGTCGATGATGGCGAGCGCCGAGTAGCGGGGGACCCATTCCTTGACTTCGCGGGGGCTTCGGGCCGGGCCGCGCCGGTACCAGACCATCCCCTTCCTGGTGTCGTAGAAGGCCTTGAGGACCTCGGGGGAGCGGGGGAGCGCCGTGAGGAGTCGCAGGTCCCCTTCGCACTCCTTGAGAAAGCCGGAAAGGTTCGAAGCAACCTGCTCCGCCCGCTGCCTGAGGCTTTCCGACGCCTGGAGGTCGGCGGTTGCCGCGAACCGGTCGGCCAACTTCTCCCGGACGTTCCCCAGGTTGAGGGCGAGGATGACGGCAGACGCCATCAGGGGGAGGAGGGAGATGAGGAGCATTGCCGCCAGGATTTTCTTGAACAGGGTCATGATATTCTCGAAATCCGTTCGACGTTCGATGTTCGGAGTTCGACATCAACCTCGAACCTCGAACGTTATTTTCTTCCTTCCGCCATCCGGATGCTCTCCGGGCAGCGGCGCAGCAGGCGCATGAAGAGAGGGCCGGTGAGCGCGCCCGCCCCCGCGGTGGCGAAGGCGATCCCCCAGTCGGCGCTCACTCCGCGCAGCGGCTGCCACCCCTTGCAGAGGTCGAGTGCCCAGCCGAACACGGTCGGCGAAACCATGCCGAGGGAGTAGCCGACCAGGGATTGCATACCCATGGCGGTGCCAAGGTAGCCGGGGGCCACCAGCTCGGTGAGGCCGGTGGAGAAGACCGGCGACTCGGCGACGATCAGGTAGCCGTAGGCAAGCCCGACGGCGAAGGTTAAACTGGGGTTCGCGTTGATCAGCCAGCCGAACAGGAACGAGATGGCGGCGCTGGCGCACATGACCAGGGTGACGGTCCTGGTCCTGCCGAGCCGGTCCGAGATGGTGCCGGTGATGGCGGTGGAAAAGGTGCCGATGCCGATGATCACCGCCGCGGCGCCGGCCGCCCAGCCGGTGGCCCCTCCCCGTGCCATGCCGTTTCGCACCAGGAGGGCGGTGAAGAACGGGGCGAGCCAACTCCGCATTCCGTACATCTCCCACATGTGGGCGCCGTAGCCGAGGATCATCAGGAAAGCGGGGCGGTTTCGCAGCACCTCCCTGCGGAAGCCGTTTCCCCTCGCCGGGCGCGCGACCGGCCGGTATCCCCTGAATACCGGGATGGAGAGAAGGGCGCCGATGTACACGCCGAACGAGCAGGCGACGAAGGCGATTCGCCACCCCGCAAGCGAGGCGACCGCACCGGTGACCGCCAGCGAGAGGGAGGCGCCGAGCACCAGCGCTCCCACGTAGATCCCCACCGCCCGCCCCCGCTCCCGCGGATCGAATTTCTCCGCCACCAGCTTCAGCCCCGGCATGTAGGTCCCCCCCATGCCGATCCCGGTGAGTGCCCGCAGCGCCATGCCGCTCGCGTAATCGTGGGCATACAGGGCGAACAGGAGGTTGGCGGTGCCGGACCAGAGGACGGAGGCGATGAAGATCCGCCTGGTGTCGAGTCGGTCGGTCAGGGCGCTCAGGATGACGCCGGAGGCGACGTACCCCAGCTGGTAGACGGAGAAGATGGAGCCCGCCCTGACGTTGCTCATCCCCCACTCCTGCTGGAGGAGCGGGAGGATCGCGGAGTAGTTGATGAAGACCAGCATGATGAAGCACTGGGCAAGGCAGAGGAGGATGAGCCAGCGGGTTTTGTCGGACATGGGGCGGGTTCCTTTCGCCGCCGGCAAGTGGGGCTGCCAGGTGCAGCGATTATAGCGGTTTTCGCGAACTTGGGCAACGGATTTGAAAAAGGGTGTTCTTGACTTAGATCAAGGAGCGGTTACCATTTTCCCATACAATCGGGGCAATGTTCGACGGAGCAAAGGGGCTTTCCCTGGTTCCGAATCCAAGGAGGATCGAGATGAAAAGAAGATTGTGCGGCATCGGCGCGGCGGTTGCGGCGCTCCTCGCCTTTTCCATCGCAGCCAGCGCGGCGGAGAAGGGGATGGTGAAAAAAGCGGCAATGAAGAAGTCCAACTGCATCACCTGCCACGAGAAGGTGACGCCGGGGATCGTGAAACAGTTCCTCTCCGGCAAGATGGGGAAAAAGCTCGACTGCTCAGCCTGCCACGGCTTTGACCATCAGTCGGCCACGGACGTGGCGAAGGTGAAGCTCCCCACCCCGGAAACCTGCGCCCGGTGCCACGCCAAGCGGGTCGAGGAGTACAGAAACGGCAAGCACTCCCTCGCCTGGGCGGCCATGAAGGCGATGCCGATGATCAACCACCAGCCGTCCGCTGTCGGCGGGGGGGACCTGAAGGGGTGTTCCGCCTGCCACAAGGTGGGGGAGAAGGCCGCCACCGACCTGAAGCGCTACGGGACCGGCGCCTGCGATTCCTGCCACACCCGCCACTCCTTCTCGGTGAAGGAGGCCAGGGACCCCAAAGCCTGCCGGACCTGCCACATGGGGTTCGACCACCCCCAGTGGGAGATGTGGGAGACCTCCAAGCACGGCACCATCTGGGAGATCGAGCCGAACAGCGGCCGGGCCCCCACCTGCCAGACGTGCCACATGCCGGACGGCAAGCATGACGTGGAAACCGCCTGGGGCTTCCTGGCCCTGCGCCTGCCGGAGGACGACAAGGAGTGGCTCGACAACCGGGTCACCATCCTGAAGGCGATCGGCGTCCTGGACGACAAAGGGAATCCGACGGAGCGGATCGAGGCGGTGAAGGTGGCCAAGGTGGCCAGGCTTACCAAGGAGGGGTTCGACAAGGACCGGGAACGCATGATCCAGGTCTGCTCCAAGTGCCACTCCCGGAGCTACGCCGAGGCGAACCTGAAGGCGGGCGACGACGTGATCCGCGAAGTGGACAAGATCTTCGCCGATTCGATCCGGACCGTAAGAGCGCTCTATGACGACGGCATCCTGCAGAAGCCGGAAGGGTGGAAATACGCTCCGGACCTCCTCCAGTTCTACGAGGCAAAGACCGTCGCGGAACAGGAACTCTACCTGATCTTCCTGGAGTACCGGCAGCGGGCCTTCCAGGGGGCGTTCCACAACAACCCGGACTACATGCACTGGTACGGCTGGGCCAAGGTGAAGGAGGCCGCGGTCCGCATCAAGGAGGACGCGGAGCGGTTGCGCCGGGAACACAAGAAATAGCGAAACCGTGAAGCAGCATAAAGGGCGGGGCGTTTGCCCCGCCTTTTTTTCGCTGTACCCGCGCAATACTTGGTGTGTTGTCCCGCGGGTTGTGGTATTTCACATAATGTTGCGGTCAGTATCGGCCGGACGGGGTCGAGGGGGCCGTACAGCGAAAACGATTGATGACGGCAGCTCCTCCTTCGGGTGTCATGGAAGACGAAATCGTACAAATCCCCATTGACGGCGTCCTGGACCTTCATACCTTTCATCCCCGGGAGGTGAAGGCGCTTCTTCCGGCATACCTTGCGGCCTGCAGGGAGAAGGGAATCTATGAGGCGCGGATTATCCACGGCAAAGGGACGGGGACCTTGCGGCGCACGGTGCACGCCATCCTGGCCCGGCTCGACCTGGTTGCCTCGTTTCGTCCGGCAGGAGAGGACGGGGGAGGATGGGGCGCGACGCTCGTTGCGCTGAAGCATTTTCTCCCTTGACGCATGAGGGGGATAATGGTACATTCCTTCAACGCAAAATTTGATACGACCGGCCTTTTAATTTAACCCCGAGAGGTTAGCAAAGGTGATGAATAGAGAGCATCCGTCTGTATTTGGGAGAGCCTTTTCGCCTGCGCGCGGGGAGGCTCTCTTTTTATGTTCGATGTGCGAGGTTCGAGGTTGTAACGTCGAACGTCGAACGTCGAACATCGAACCTGTTTTTCAGAAAGGAGGGCCGCAGTGGGAGCTGACAGCACGGTAATACTGGATGGGGCAGGGGTGAAGCGAGCGCTTACCAGGATTGCCCACGAAATTCTCGAAAGGAACAAGGGGGTGGCGGAGCTGGTCCTGGTCGGCATCCGGACCGGCGGTGCGCACCTCGCCCATGAGCTGGCCCTTCGACTGGAGGAGATCGAGGGGGAGCGGGTGCCGGTCGGCGCGGTGGACATCACCCTCTACCGGGACGACATCAAGGGGCACGCGGAGCACCTGCCGGTGGGGAAGACCGACATCCCGTTTCCCATCGAAAAGAACAAGGTGGTCCTCGTCGATGACGTCCTCTATACCGGCCGGACCATCCGGGCCGCAATGGACGCCATCATGGACCACGGCAGGCCGGCCTCCATCCAGCTGGCGGTGCTGGTGGACCGGGGTCACCGGGAGCTTCCGATCCGGGCCGATTTCGTCGGGCGCAACGTTCCCACCAGCGCAAAGGAAAAGATCGTGGTGAATTTCGACCAGGAGAACAAGCCGGTCGATGTGGTGCTGCAGAAATAACAGTTTTGAGTTTTGAGTTTCGAGTTTTGAGTTAAAACCCGACTCGAAACCCGAAACCCGGAACTCGAAACCATATTTGGGGGGGAAATATGGGGTTCAAGCACAAAGACATTATCGCGCTGCAGGATTTGACCGGGGACGAGATCCAGCTCCTGCTGGACACGGCTGAGAACATGCGGGAAGTAAACAGCCGCGACATCAAGAAGGTGCCGACGCTGCGGGGGAAGACCATCATCAACCTCTTCTACGAGGCCTCCACCCGGACCCGGACCTCGTTCGAGATTGCGGCCAAGAGGCTCTCCGCCGACACCGTCAACATCTCCACCTCCACCAGCTCGACGACCAAGGGGGAGACGCTGCTGGATACCGCCCTGAACCTCCTGGCCATGAAACCGGACATCATCGTGATGCGCCATGCGATTTCCGGGGCGCACTATTTTCTTGCCAAGCGGCTCCCCTGTTCCATCGTCAATGCCGGTGACGGCGCCCACGAGCACCCATCCCAGGGGCTTCTGGACATGCTCACCATGCGCCAGAAGTTCGGCCGGCTGGACGGCCTGAAGGTGGCCATCGTCGGCGACATCACCCACAGCAGGGTGGCCCGCTCCAACATCCATGGCCTGACGAAAATGGGGGCGAGCATCTTCCTGTCCGGCCCCCCCACCATGGTGCCGCCGGGGATAGAGCGGCTCGGCAACGTCACGGTCTGCACCGACATGCGGGACGCCATTGCCGACGCGGACGTGGTGATGATGCTCCGGATACAACTGGAGCGCCAGGGGAAGACGCTCCTGCCGACCCTGAAGGAGTATTCCCGCTACTACGGCCTCAACCCGGAGAACCTCAAGCTCGCAAAGAAGGACGCCATGGTCATGCACCCCGGCCCGATCAACCGCGGGGTGGAGCTCTCCTCTTTTGTCGCGGACGGCGACCAGTCCCACATTCTCACGCAGGTGGAGAACGGGGTGGCGGTCAGGATGGCGATGCTGTATCATGTGAGCGGCGGGGAATTGCCGACGGAGTGAAACGAGAAACCGTTCGATGTTCGATGTTCGATGTTATTTTTAACCTCGAACCTCGAACTTCGAACCTCGAACTTTTTTGCGTGAGGTGAACTATGAGCTTGCTGATAAAAGGGGGGCGGGTGATCGACCCGTCGCAGGGGATCGACGATACGCTGGACGTCCTCGTGGAAGAGGGACGGATCAAGGAGGTGGGGAAAGGGCTGAAGGCGCCGGGGGCGGAGATTGTCGACGCCAAGGGGATGCTGGTGGTGCCGGGGCTCATCGACATGCACGTCCACCTGCGCGACCCGGGGCTTGAGTACAAGGAGGACATCGTTTCCGGCACGCGGGCCGCGGCGGCCGGCGGCTTCACCTCGGTCGCCTGCATGCCGAACACGAAGCCGGTGAACGACAACAAGACCGTCACCGCCTACATCCTGGACAAGGCGCGGAGGGAGGGGGTGGTGAACGTCTACCCTATCGGTGCCATCACCCAGGGGAGCAAGGGGGAGGCATTGGCCGAGATGGGCGAACTGAAGGAGGCGGGGTGCGTGGCGGTATCCGACGACGGCCACCCCGTCGGCAATGCCGAGCTGATGCGGCGCGCCCTGGAGTATGCCCGGGGGATGGGGATCATGGTGATCTCCCATGCCGAGGAGAAGGCCCTGGTGGGGGAAGGGGTGATGAACGAGGGGTTCACCTCCACCGAGCTCGGGCTGAAGGGTATCCCGCGGGTAGCGGAAGACATCGCCACGGCACGGGACGCCCTGCTCGCCGAGTACACCGCCTCTCCCCTTCACATTGCCCACGTCTCAACGGCGGGGTCGATTCAAATCATCCGGGAGGCAAAGGCGCGCGGCGTGCGGGTGACCTGCGAAACCGCGCCCCACTACTTCTCTCTCACCGATGACTCGGTGCGCGGCTACGACACCAATGCCAAGATGAACCCGCCGCTGCGGGAGGCGGACGACGTGGCTGCCGTGAAGGCGGGGCTTGCCGACGGAACCATCGACGCCATCGCCACCGACCATGCCCCCCACCATCTGGACGAGAAGGACATCGAGTTCAACCTGGCGCTGAACGGCATCGTCGGCCTGGAGACCTCCCTTTCCCTCTCCCTGAACCTGGTGGAAGAAGGTGTCCTGGACCTCGGGACGTTGATCGGGAAAATGTCATGCAACCCGGCGCGAATCCTCGGGATCGAGCGGGGCACCCTCAAGCAGGGTGCGGTTGCCGACATCACCGTGATCGACCCGGACCGGGAATGGGCGGTGACCGAAGAGGGGCTTGCCAGCAAGTCGAAAAACTCCCCCTGGATCGGCGAGACGATGAAGGGGTGTGCGGCGTACACCATTGTCGGCGGGAAGGTAGTTTACAAACGTGGGTAACTGTAGGGGCGACGCATGCGTCGCCCTGGGCAAGGCATGCCTTGCCCCTACATATTGATTGATACAGGAGCATTTTCATGAAAGCAGTTCTAGCGCTCGCGGACGGGCGCGTGTTCGAGGGGAAATCGTTCGGTGCAGGCGGCGAGGCGACCGGCGAGGTGGTGTTCAACACCGCCATGACCGGTTACCAGGAGGTCCTGACCGACCCCTCCTACAGGGGGCAGATGGTCACTATGACCTATCCCCAGATGGGCAATACCGGCATCAATCCGGAGGACATCGAGAGCAGGCAGCTCTACCTCTCCGGCTTCATCGTCAAGGAATACCTCGACTGCCACTCCAACTGGCGGGCCACCATGAGCCTCGACGCCTACCTGAAGGAGAACGGCGTGGTCGGCATCCAGGGGCTCGATACCCGCGCGCTCACCCGCCACCTGCGGGACAAGGGCGCCCAGAACGGGATCATCTCCACCGTGGATTTCGACCATGAAAGCCTCGTGAGGAAGGCGCGGATGGTCCCTTCCATGGCGGGGCTCGACCTGGCGAGCGGGGTCACCTGCGACGCCCCCTACCACTGGACCGAGAAGCTCTGGGAGCTGGGCGCCGGCTACGGCACGGCTGCCCCGACCGAGTTGAAGTACAAGGTTGTGGCCTACGACTTCGGGATCAAGCTCAACATCCTCCGCTGCCTGGTCTCCGCCGGGTGCGACGTGACGGTGGTCCCCGCCACCTTCCCGGCCGAGGAGGCGCTTGCCATGAACCCGGACGGGATCTTCCTCAGCAACGGCCCGGGGGACCCGGAGCCGATGACCGCAGTGATCGAGAATATCCGCCAGTTCGTGGGGAAGAAGCCGATTTTCGGCATCTGCCTCGGCCACCAGCTCCTGGGACTCGCCCTGGGGGGGCAGACCATCAAGCTCAAGTTCGGCAACCACGGCTCCAACCTGCCGGTCATGGACCTCGCCACCCGGAAGGTGGAGATCACCGCCCAGAACCACGGCTTCTCCGTGGACATCGTGTCGCTCGGCCACGCCTGCGACCTGGCCCACGAGAACCTGAACGACCAGACCGTGGAGGGGATGAGTCACCGGGAGCTGCCGATCTTCT
Source organism: Geobacteraceae bacterium (assembly GCA_036518435.1). Taxonomy (GTDB): domain Bacteria; phylum Desulfobacterota; class Desulfuromonadia; order Geobacterales; family Geobacteraceae; genus JAMPXD01. Next base: position 414,612 of record DATDNF010000031.1, on the reverse strand, counting down.
CGGTCCAGCACCATCCGGAGGCGTCGCCGGGGCCGCACGATTCGCATTATCTGTTTGGCCGCTTCGTGGAAATGATGGACAAATACAAATCGTAGGGGCGGGTTTCAAACCCGCCCAAACAAGGGCAGGTCTGAGACCTGCCCCTACAAATACCAATGAACTACCTTGATCTCTACAATTCGGGCGAACTCCTGGCGCGGGTGAAAGAGGCCTACCGGCGGCTCAGGTCCTGCGACCTCTGCCCGCACGAGTGCGGCGTGGACAGGCTGGCGGGTGCGACAGGGGTCTGCCGGGTGGGGTGGCGGCCGCGCATCGCCTCGGCCAACGTCCACAAGGGGGAGGAGCCGCCTATCTCCGGGAGCCGGGGGTCGGGGACGATCTTTCTCTCCAACTGCTCCCTCTCCTGCCGGTTTTGCCAGAACTTCCCCATCAGCCAGCTGGGGAACGGCACGGACATCACCACCGTTGAGCTGGCCGAGCGGATGGTCAGGCTCCAGGGACAGGGGGTGCACAACATCAACTTCGTCACCCCGGGCCATTTCCTCCCCCAGATCCTGGCCGCTCTCTGGCTGGCGATCCCCCAGGGGTTCCGTCTCCCCATCGTCTGGAACTCCAGCGGCTACGAGCGGGTCGATGCCCTTCGCCTCCTGGAGGGGGTGGTGGACGTATACCTTCCGGACATGAAGTACGCGGGGGAAGAGGAGGCGGTCAGGTTCTCCTCGGCGCCGCGCTACCGGGAGCGCAACCGGGCCGCGGTTGCCGAGATGCTCCGCCAGGTGGGACACCTGCAGGTGGATGACAATGGGGTCGCCGTGCGCGGCCTGATCATCCGGCACCTGGTGCTGCCCGAGGGGGGCGCAGGGAGCCGGGAAACCCTCCGCTGGATCGCGGAAAACCTGGGGCGGGAGACACACGTTTCCCTGATGAAGCAGTTTTTCCCGGCCCACAAGGCCCTCGAAACGCCGGGGCTTCATCGCAAGCTGACGGAAGAGGAGTACGAGGATGCGGTGGAGGCACTGGAGGAGGCGGGGCTGGAAAACGGCTGGGTTCAGGAATAAGAAAATACACCTGAATTAACAGGGATGCACAGGATAATCAGGATAACTTCCAAAGCCTCAAGTTTTTCATCCTGAACATCCTGAATATCCCTGTTAAATAAAATACTTTGCTGTTTGAGGTCCTGCAGTGAGAACGGTTTTTTTGCTGATGCTGTCCAACGTCTTCATGACCTTCGCCTGGTACGCGCACCTGAAGAACCTGCGGACCCGGCACTGGCTGATAGCGGTCCTGGTGAGCTGGTGCATCGCCTTCTTCGAATACCTGGTCCAGGTGCCGGCCAACAGGCTCGGCTACGGGCGGTTCAGCCTGGCCCAGTTGAAGATCATCCAGGAGGTCATCACCCTCAGCATCTTCGTCCCCTTCGCCATCTTCTACATGGGACAGCCGATCAAGCTGAACTATCTTTGGGCCGGGTTTTGTCTCGCCGGAGCAGTGTTTTTCATATTTCGAGGATGATATCGTAGGGGCGACGCATGCGTCGCCCCGGGCAAGGCATGCCTTGCCCCTACAGAGGAAATAACCGTAAGGAGTCGATAGATAATGCCAAAACGTACCGACATCAAGAAGATCCTCATCATCGGCGCCGGCCCGATCGTCATCGGCCAGGCGTGCGAGTTCGACTACTCCGGCACCCAGGCGTGCAAGGCGCTGAAGGAGGAGGGGTTCGAGGTGGTGCTGCTGAACTCGAACCCGGCCACCATCATGACCGACCCCGATTTCGCCGACAGGACCTACATCGAGCCGGTCACCCCGGAGGTGCTGGAGAAGATCATCGAGAAGGAGCGCCCCGACGCGGTCCTCCCCACTCTGGGGGGGCAAACCGCCCTCAACACCGCCGTGGCGGTCGCCGAGAACGGGGTGCTGGAGAAGTACGGGGTGGAGCTGATCGGCGCCAAGCTCCCGGCCATCAAGATGGCGGAGGATCGGACCCTGTTCAAGGAGGCGATGGAGCGGATCGATCTTGCCGTCCCCCGCTCCGGCTTTGCCCACAACTACCAGGAAGCGATGGATGTGGTCAAGCTGGTCGGCTTCCCGGCCATCATCCGCCCCTCCTTCACCCTGGGGGGGACCGGCGGCGGCATCGCCTACAACATGGAGGAGTACGAGAAGATGTCCCAGGCCGGGATCGAGGCCTCCCCCACCAGCGAGATCCTGGTGGAGGAGTCGGTGATCGGCTGGAAGGAGTACGAACTGGAGGTGATGCGCGACACCGCGGACAACGTGGTGATCATCTGTTCCATCGAGAACTTCGATCCCATGGGGGTCCACACCGGCGACTCCATCACCGTGGCCCCGGCCCAGACCCTGACCGACAAGGAATACCAGATCCTGCGCGACGCCTCCCTCAAGATCATCCGGGAGATCGGGGTGGACACCGGGGGCTCCAACATCCAGTTCGGCATCAACCCGCGCGACGGGCGGCTGGTGGTGATCGAGATGAACCCGCGGGTCTCCCGCTCCTCTGCGCTCGCCTCCAAGGCGACCGGCTTCCCGATCGCCAAGATCGCCGCCAAGCTGGCGGTTGGCTACACCCTGGACGAGATCAGGAACGACATCACCCGGGAGACCCCGGCCTGCTTCGAGCCGACCATCGACTACGTGGTGACCAAGATCCCCCGTTTCACCTTCGAGAAGTTCCCGGCCGCAGACGCGACCCTTACCACCCAGATGAAGTCGGTGGGGGAGGTGATGGCGATCGGCCGCACCTTCAAGGAGTCGTTCCAGAAGGCGCTCCGCTCCCTGGAGATCGGCTCCTGCGGCCTGGAGTCGCGGCTGTTCGACATTACCAACGAGACCCGCCGGGCACTGACTTCCAAGGAGCAGCAACTCCTCCAGGAGAAACTGAGTATCCCCAATTGGGAGCGGCTCTGGTTCCTGGGGGATGCTCTTCGCTGCGGCATGACGGTGGAGGAGATTTACGCCATCACCGCCATCGACCCCTGGTTCCTCCATAACCTCCGCCAGATCGTCGAGATGGAGGAGGAGTTGAAGCAGGTCGCACAATATATTCCCTCCCCCTTGATGGGGGAGGGTCAGGGTGGGGGTGAAGGTAAACAGGCGGCTTCCCCCTCCCCCCAACCCCCTCCCACAAGGGGAGGGGGAGATAGTTTTGCCGGCCTCCTCCGCGACGCCAAGCAGATGGGCTTCTCCGACAAGTTCCTCGGACGCCTCTGGGGAAAAACAGAGGAGGAGGTCCGCCAGATCCGCCTTTCGCTCGGCATCCGGCCGGTGTTCAAGCGGGTCGACACCTGTGCCGCCGAGTTCGTCGCCTACACCCCCTACCTCTACTCCACCTACGAAGACGAGTGCGAGGCGGAGGTCTCCGCCAGGAAGAAGATCATGATCCTCGGCGGCGGTCCGAACCGGATCGGGCAGGGGATCGAGTTCGACTACTGCTGCGTGCACGGGGTGTTCGCCCTTGCGGAGGACGGCTACGAGACGATCATGGTCAACTGCAACCCGGAGACCGTCTCCACCGACTATGACACCTCCGACCGCCTCTACTTCGAGCCCCTTACCTATGAGGACGTCCTCTCCATCGTGGAAACGGAAAAACCGGACGGGGTGATCGTCCAGTTCGGCGGCCAGACGCCGCTCAAGCTCGCCGTACCCCTGGAGAAGGCGGGGGTCCCGATCATCGGCACCTCCCCCGACTCCATCGACCGGGCCGAGGACCGGGAGCGCTTCCAGGAGATGCTCCACAAGCTGAACCTCCGCCAGCCCGAAAACGGCACGGCCCGTTCCTTCGAGGAGGCGGAGAAGGTGGCCGAGCGGATCGGCTACCCGGTGGTGGTGCGCCCCTCCTACGTGCTGGGCGGGCGCGCCATGGAGATCGTCTACGACGTGGACAACCTGCGCCGGTACATGCACACTGCGGTGCAGGCCTCTCCCGAGCATCCGATCCTGATCGACAAGTTCCTCGAGGAGGCGATCGAGATCGACGTGGACGCCCTGTGCGACGGGAGCGAGGCGGTGATCGGCGGGATCATGGAGCATATCGAGGAGGCGGGCATCCACTCGGGGGACTCGGCCTGTTCGCTTCCCCCCTATTCCATCTCGCCGGAACTGGCGGCGGAGATCAAGCGGCAGACCAGGCAGATGGCCCTGGAACTGAACGTCAAGGGGCTGATGAACGTCCAGTTCGCGGTGAAGGACGACGTCATCTATATCCTGGAGGTCAATCCGCGCGCATCCCGGACCGCGCCGTTCGTTTCCAAGGCGACCGGCCGGCCGCTCGCCAAGCTCGCCGCCCGGATCATGGCGGGCAAGACCCTGCGCGAGCTGGGGGTGACCTGCGAGATCGAGCCGGGTCACATCGCGGTCAAGGAATCGGTCTTCCCCTTCGTCAAGTTCCCGGGAGTCGATACCATCCTCGGCCCGGAGATGAAGTCAACCGGCGAGGTGATGGGGATCGACGTCGATTTCGCCCGGGCCTACGCCAAGGCCCAGCTGGGCGCGGGGGTGAAGCTTCCGATGTCCGGGAAGGTGTTCATCAGCGTGCGCGACGCCGACAAGAAACATGTTGTCAGCACGGCGCAAAAGCTGTATGATAACGGTTTTGAACTGGTTGCCACTCGGGGGACCGCCGCCTTTCTCCAGGAGAAGGGGATTGCCGTCGGGATGATCAACAAGGTGCTCGAAGGGCGCCCCCACATTGTCGACGCCATCAAGAACAACGAGATCTGCATGGTGATCAACACCACCCAGGGGGCCCAGGCGGTGGCCGATTCCTTTTCCATCCGCAGGAACGCCCTGGTGAACAACATCGCTTACTACACGACGACCTCCGGCGCACGGGCCGCCGTTGACGGCATCATCGCCATGCGCAAGCAGGAGCTGGACGTGAAGCCGATCCAGGAATACCTCGCGTAGGGGCGATCCTTGTGATCGCCCGGATTGGGAAACACAAGGTTTGCCCCTACGGCATCCCGCGGATAAGCACTTAAATAGGAGCAGAGATAGAATGAAGAAGTCCCACTCCGTACCCCTGACCAAAGAAAGCCACGAATTCCTCCAGGAAGAGCTGAAACGGCTGATCCGGGAGGAGCGCCCCAAGGTGATCCAGGCCATTGCCGAGGCGCGCGGCCATGGCGACCTTTCCGAAAACGCCGAGTACGATGCCGCCAAGAATCACCAGAGTTTTCTGGAGGGGCGGATTCAGGAGTTGCAGGATAAACTCGCCCGGGCGTACGTGGTCGACCTGTCCAACCTGAAGCCGGACAAGGTGGTGTTCGGGGCGACCGTCACTGTGTACGACACCTCGTCCGAGGAAGAGTCCACCTTTAAGATCGTCGGCGAAGACGAGGCGGACATCAAGCAGGGGAAGATCTCCTACACCTCGCCGGTGGGGAAGGCGCTGATCGGCCACCGGCTCGACGACACCGTCAAGGCTAAGGTGCCGTCGGGGGTGAAGGAATACGAGATTATCGACATAAAATACGAATAAAAACCGGTGAACCATTCACCCTTTACTAAAAGGAGAAGTTACAGATGAGCGAGAAGATTACCAAGGATATGACCTTCGCCCAGGTTATGCGGATGCACCCCGACGTGGTGAAGGTGTTTGCCAAGTACAACCTCGGTTGCATCGGCTGCATGGGTGCCCAGGCGGAGAGCCTGGCGCAAGGTTGCGCGGCCCACGGGCTCGACGTCGAGGCGGTGCTGGCCGACCTGAATGCGATCTTCGCCGAATAACGGCGCATAACGAAATGAGAAGATGAAAAGGGGACGACAGTGATGTCGCCCCCCTTTTTTTATCCGTGATCCGATGAGGTTTCGGGATGATGCCAGTGTCCCTGTTGAGCATTCGGCCTCGTGGGGTGTATTGCTCTCGGTTTTACTTTTCTTTCTCCTGAGTACAGTCGGAGTCGTAGTGACACGGAGTTGCTCCCTGGTAAAGATTGTCGGGCGGAGGGGTGCCGCGCTGTTCGTTCGAAAGGACGCAATCCGTGTAAGGGGGCTGGTCTTTCCGGTTGTAGCTAATCAGGGCGCGGACCATGTCACTACTGATTGCCCCTTTATGAGCCAGCAAGGTGATTTCCTCCAGAGCCGTGCGCAGCTCGTAGGAGCAGCGCCGGTAGGGCCTGATGGAGATGAGCGCGTCAAACACATCGCTGACGGCGACAATTTCCACTATTCTGTTCCGCAGGGCAATCCCTCGCGGATAACCCGAGCCGTCGCACCGTTCATGATGATCCCGGGCGATGATCGCCGCCGGATGATCCGGGTCCTGCAAAAAATAACTCAGCAGGACATAACCCGCCGCGGCATGATGACTCAGCTGCATCCGTTCGCGCTCGGTCAGCAGTGTCGATTTATTGCAGACCGCCAGCGGCACGCAGATTTTGCCGAGATCATGGCTCGCGGCTGCTGCCAGCTCCGCGGACAGTTCCTTCCTGTCGTCGAAGAGGTCCTGGGCCAGCAACCGGGATAGTGCGAAAACCGTCAGGATGTGGCGGTAGGTATAGGGGTCGTGGGTTGCGAAGTAACCGTAGATATCCAGTAGGGGCTGGATAAATTCGACCTGTTGCAGGGAGTCGAAAACGGCTTTTTTACGTGTCGGCTTGGAAAAGATATGGCGATAGGGGGGCTGCTCTATGTAGCCGTGCAGGTCTTTGGCGACCGTGCCGTACTCCATAAGCCGCATGGTGGGAAACGATTCCGTCCGTGCCGATCGGGCAAGTTCCGTCATGGTTTCCGGCGTCAGGCAGGTGCCGGCAGGAAGCAGCTCCTTGCCGTTGAGGGTAATAACCGGATAGCACAGATGCAGTGGTTTCTCCATGGCGCCTCCTGCTATGGGTAGTAATAAAAACAGAGTGTAAATCAATCGCTTTCATATGCATGTTATTCTCTACGGACCCCCATTAATCGCCTCTAAAATTACCTGCATCACATAGCCATGTCAAGCAAATCATTTGGACATAAGGAGGGAATTATCTTGACAGAACATGGAGTTGTCCGCTAATAACCACCACATGGACCGCCCCAAGATGACCCTTACCCTCGACGATGCGAACCGCCTCACCCTCCCTGCCGAACTTCTCGACCGGCTCGGCCTGAAGCCCGGCAGCCGTTTCTCTTTCGATGTGGATGGAGATGGGCGGCTGGTGCTGACGCCGCTCCCCGAGCCGACAGCCGCTCCAGCCTCTCTCCACGAGTCGATCAATCGGAAAAACCTGGAGACGTCCATCCAGTTCATCAAGGGGGTCGGACCGAAGCTCGCCGAGGCGCTCGCCCGGAAGGGGGTCCATGTTGCCGAGGACGCCCTCTACCTCCTGCCCCATCGCTACGAGGACCGCCGCGAGCTCCGCACCGTGGCCAAGCTCCGCCCCGGCCACACCGAGGTCTTCGCCGGCGAGGTGCTCTCCGCCGACCTTGCCGTCACCAAGGGAGGGAAGCGGTTCTTCGAGGTGCTCGTCGGCGATGGGAGCGGCTCCATCGTCTTCAAGTGGTTCCACTACAACCTCGCCTTCATCAAAAAGACCTGGAAGAAGGGGCGGCGGGGGATTTTCACCGGCGAGGTATCCCTGTACGGCTACCAGCGGGAGGTCCACCACCCCGAGGCGGACTGGCTCGGGGAAGGGGAGGAGCTTGCCGCGGTGATGGCCCGGGACCCGGTCAACTTCGGGAGGATCGTGCCGGTCTACCCCCTCACCGAGGGGGTGCACCAGAAGACCATGCGCAGGATCATGAAAGAGGCGGTGGACCGCTTCGCCCCGTGCGTGGAAAGCCTCATCCCCCGCGACATCGCGGCCCGCCACACCCTGGTTCCCCTTCCCGAGGCATTTCACGGGGTGCACTTTCCCGCAAACGACAGCGACCAGGAGCATCTCAACAGGGGGGCGACGCCGGCCCACCGGACCCTGGTGTTCGACGAGCTCTTCTTCCTGGAGCTCGGGCTTGCCCTGAAGAAGCGGGGGGTGACGCTCGCCCCCGGCATCTCCTTCAGCGTCACCCACAAGTACACGAAGCCGCTCCTGCAGATGCTTCCCTTCGCCCTGACCGCGGCCCAGCGCCGGGTCCTCTCCGAGATCAAGGAGGAGATGATCTCCCCCCACCCGATGCACCGGCTGATCCAGGGGGACGTGGGGTGCGGCAAGACGCTGGTGGCGCTGATGGCGGCCCTGGTGGCGGTGGAAAACGGCTGCCAGGTGGCGATCATGGCCCCCACCGAGATCCTGGCGGAGCAGCACTACCTGAACATCCACCGCTGGTGCGAGGCGTTAGGTGTCCGGGTGATCCTCTTGACCTCCTCCCTCAAGGGGAAGGCGAAGAAGGCTGCCATCGCGGCGATCGCGGCAGGGGAGGCGCAGATCGTGATCGGCACCCACGCGGTGATCCAGGAGAAGGTGGAGTTCCACCGCCTGGGGCTCGGCATTATCGACGAGCAGCACCGTTTCGGCGTTGCCCAGCGCGGTCTGCTGAAGAAGAAGGGGGAGACCCCCGACATCCTGGTGATGACCGCCACCCCTATCCCCCGCACCCTGGCGATGACCGTCTACGGCGACTTTTCGCTGTCGGTGATCGACGAGCTCCCCCCGGGCCGGACCCCGGTGGAGACCCGTCTCTGCTTCGAGTCGCGGCGCAGCCAGGTCTACGCCATGATCCGGGAGGAGGTCGCCAAGGGAAGGCAGGCCTATGTCATCTACCCCCTAGTGGAGGAGTCGGAGAAGTCGGACCTCAAGGCCGCCACCCAGATGGCGGAGCACCTGACGAACGACGTTTTCCCGGATCTCCGGATCGGCGTCCTCCACGGCCGGATGCGGCCGGAGGAGAAGGAGTCGGTGATGCGCTCCTTCAAGGGGGGCGAGATCGACATCCTGGTCGCCACCACCGTGATCGAGGTGGGGATCGACGTCCCGAACGCGACGATCATGGTGATCGAGCACGCCGAGCGGTTCGGCCTCTCCCAGCTCCACCAGCTGCGCGGACGGGTCGGGCGCGGGATCGGGAAGTCCCGCTGCATCCTCCTGACCGAGGGACGGCTCTCCGAGGAGGGGGAGAAGCGGCTCCGGGTCATGGAGGCGACCGGCGACGGCTTCCGGATCGCCGAGGCGGACCTGGAGATCAGGGGGCCGGGCGACTTCCTCGGCACCCGCCAGGCGGGGCTCCCCGATTTCCGGGTGGCAAACATCCTGCGGGACGGGCGGGTTCTGGAAGAAGCGAGGAAGGAGGCGTTCGCCGTCGTGGAGAGCGACCCGCGTCTGTCGCTCCCGGGGCACGCGCGGCTCCGGGCGGAGCTGCTGCGGCGGTGGGGCGGCCGGCTGGAGCTGGCGGGAGTCGCATGAGGTGCTCATGCGAAGGGCATTGACTTACTCCCCCCATCGACTATAATGCTGCTTCCGGCTTGGATTGACCGGGTAAAGCAGGGCGCATGGCGTGCGCCCGAATCAGGGCGGACGCCGTCCGCCCCTGCGTCGATATTTGATACAGGCGAAAAAAAGCAAAAGGAGCCAAAAAATGTCCGAGTTCACCAACGTAACAATCGTCAGGGAAGCCAACGTCTATTTCAACGGCGCGGTAACGAGCCGCACCGTGCTCTTTGCCGACGGCAGCAAGAAGACTCTCGGTATCGCCCAGCCGGGGGAGTACGAGTTTTCCACCGGCAAGGCGGAGCTGATGGAGATCCTTGCAGGCGAGCTGGAGACGTCGATTGCCGGCGGTCCCTGGAAAAAGGTCGTGGGGGGCGAGGCGTTCGAGGTGCCGGCCAACTCCAAGTTCGTCATGCGGGTTAAGGCGCTGGTGGATTACTGCTGTTCGTTTATCGATTAAAACTACCTACAGAGAGATACATTTCGATTCGACAACCCCACCCTCACCCCAACCCTCTCCCTGAGGGAGGGGGTGCAAAAGTGGTTCCCTCCCTTTCAAGGGAGGGACAGGGTGGGGATGGGTCTGTCATGGTCATGCGCTGCTCTCCTGAAAATAGCCCCATCATAGGCCGGTTCGCCCCGTCTCCCACCGGCCCCCTCCACCTCGGCTCGCTGGTGACCGCCGTCGGGAGCTACGCGATGGCCAAGCGCCTCGGCGGCCTCTGGCTCCTCCGGATAGAGGACCTGGACCTGCCGCGGGTCATCCCCGGGATTGCGGACGACATGCTGCGCACCCTGGAGAGCCTCGGTTTCCGGTGGGACGGGGAGGTCGTCTACCAGAGCCGGCGCCTGGATGCGTACCGGGCGGCCCTGGACAAGCTGGTAGAAATAAAGATCGCCTACCCGTGCGGCTGCTCGCGGGCGGAGATCGCCCTGATCGCCTCCGCTCCCCACAAGGGGGAGGGCGGACTGATCTACCCGGGGATATGCCGGGACGGCCTCCCGCCGGAGAAGTGCGAGCGGGCCGTCAGGGTCAAGGTGTACGACGAGGTGATCGCGTTCCGGGACTGCGTCATGGGGCGCTACAGCCAGGCGCTTTCCGCTTCGTGCGGCGATTTCGTGATCCAGCGGGCGGACGGGCCGTTCGCCTACCACCTGGCGGTGGTGGTGGACGACGCGGAGAGCGGCGTCAACCAGGTGGTGCGGGGGGCGGACCTCCTCTCCTCGACGCCGCGCCAGATCTACCTGCAGAAGGTCCTCGGCTATCCCACTCCCGACTACTGCCATTTGCCCCTCGTCGTGAACCCCGACGGCACCAAGCTTTCCAAGCGGGACAATGCGGTTTCCCTGACCGCGGGGCTGGACACGGCACAGCGGGGAGGGGAACTCTTGATTGCCGCGCTCCGGTTCCTCGGCCAGCTCCCCCCTCCATCCCTCCACGGCGCCCCCTGCGGCGAAATTCTCTCCTGGGCAGTTGCCCATTTCGATCCCGCCCGCATCCGCCAAGTCTCTGCCCCCCTGGATACGGAGGATTGAGCGGCGCTCTTCTCTCCCCCTTTGCGCTTCTCTTTGCGACGCCATGTCTGTCAGGTGCGATCCTGTCGCGCCTCCGGCAATTCCCGATGTCATTGCAACGGGTTCAGCGCCTGCTACAATTGGAATACGTGGAATATTCCACCGCCGACTGTGGAATAATCTTCATCCTGTCCCGATTGCCGGATAAAAATCCCGTAAAAACGCATGGTTAAAAATGGCACGGCAAATGTATAGGTGATTGCAGCAACTTTTATATACCAGGAGTCACTATGAAATCGCGGTTTGCAGCTCTGCTTCTCATGATGCTCATTCCGATCACGCTCAAGCCGGTCCTGGCTGCAGAGGCAAAACCTGTCGAAAACGTTTCCCTGCTTATCGCCACAGCCCTTGCCAACAACCCGGAACTGAAGGCGTCCGACGCCCGCTGGCAGATGTTCAGAAACCGGATCATCCAGGCCAGGACGCTCGAAGACCCGATGCTGATGCTGAAGATACAGAACGGCGTCGTTACGGACCCGCTCAACTTCCACAAGGACCCGATGACACAGAAGGTGATCGGGATATCCCAGCAGATCCCTTTCTGGGGCAAGCGGGAGCTGAAGGGAGAGATAGCGGCAAAGGAGGCCGAATCCTACCGATGGCAGGTGGAGGAGCGTAAGCTCGAACTGCGCAGGATGGTTGCGGAAACGTGCTATCAGATCTATTTCGCCGACAAGTCGCTGATGGTCGTGGATAAGAACATACAGGTCCTCGATGACTTCGTCACCCTCGCCGAAACCAAGTATTCCGTGGGGCAGGGGGCGCAGCAGGATGTCTTCAAGGCGCAGGTCGAACGCTCGAAGTTGCTCGACATGCGCATCTCCCTGGAACAGCAGAGAAAGAGCCTCCAGGCGAACCTTAACGCCCTCCTGTACCGGCCGGCGGAGACCCCGGTCGGCGCAATCCCCGATTTCGACATCAAATCGCCCGTACAATCCCCCGAAGAACTGCGGAACATCGCCTTTGAGAACCGTCCGATGCTCAAGAGCCTCAACGCGCTCATCGACAAGGGAAAGGCCGGCCGCAAGCTGGCGGAGAAGGAATACTACCCCGACTTCAACGTCTCCTTCGAGTACATGCAACGGGACCGGTTCGAGGGGAGTAACGGCGACGATATGTATTCCCTCGGTGTTACCTTCAATCTGCCGGTGCAGAGACAGCGGCGGCATACCATGGTGGCGGAGTCGTCGTCGGAAACCACGATGGCCACCGAAGAGTTGAACAGTTTCAAGAACAGCATCGATGCCGGTATTTCCGACCTTCTGGCCCAACTGGAGAGAAGGAGGAGGTTGGCCGAACTCTACAAAACCGGCATCATTCCCCAGTCCGAGCAGTCGCTGGAGTCGGCCATCATCGGTTACCGGGTCAACAAGGTGGATTTCCTGACCTTGCTGGACAGCAGGATGACCCTCTTCAACTATGAGCGTGAGTTGTACGATTCGCTGGCCGACTACCGGATGAAGCTGGCGCAGCTTGAGGCACTTGTCGGCAAGGAATTGCCGTAGGGCGTTCATGTTGATCCGTAGGGGCGCAGCATGCTGCGCCCGATTGTGAAACGACGTACACCAAGGGCGCAGCATGCTGCGCCTCTACACACATACCACGAGGCAATGCGATGAAATCATTCAGAATCTGGCTACCGGTGCTCATTATGCTCGTTGCCGCCGCAACCGGCGGTTGGTACCTCTGGCGGCACAGGGAGATGCAGAAGGCCGCCGAAGGGGAGAAAGCGGCCCAGGGGACTGTCCAGTACACCTGCCCGATGCATCCGTTCATCATCAAGGACAAGCCGGGCGCCTGCCCCATCTGCGGGATGACGCTGGTCAAGAAGGTGGATGCCGCCCCGGAGGGCACACCGGCCCAGGGAAGCGCCAAAGAGGCGGAGATGCTGGGGCACGTCTCGCTCTCCCCGACCCAGATGGTAATGGCTAACGTCGCTACCACCGCGGCGAAGGTAATGCCGCTCAACAAGGAGATCAATGCCACCGGCATCGTCCAGTACGACCAGGCGCGGCAGGCCAAGGTGACCGCCTGGGTGGCCGGGCGTATCGACAAGCTCCATGTCAATACCGTCGGTTCGTATGTTTCCAAGGGAAGGCCGGTGGCCGAGGTCTACTCCCCCGACCTTGTCTCCGCACAGCAGGAGTATCTCCTGGCCCTCAAAAGCCGCGACCAGTTCAGGAATTCCCCGATCCAGTCCATCTCCCAGGGGGGCGAAGGGCTGGTGGCGTCCGCCCGGCAACGGCTGAAGCTGATGGGTGTCAAGGATGAGCAGATCGCCGGGCTGGAGAAATCGGGACAGCCGAACATCCGCCTTTCCATCTACACCCCCCTCTCCGGGATCGTGATCGAAAAGATCGCACTGGAGGGGCAATACGTGAACGTGGGCGACCCGCTCTTCAACATCGCCGACCTCTCCACGGTCTGGGTGGAGGTGGAGGTCTACGAAAACGAGTTCCCCTTCGTGAAAATCGGCCAGCCGGTGGATGTCCTCTCCCAGTCGTATCCGGGCAAGACGTTCCGGGGGAGGGTGTCGTTCATCTATCCGTTCCTCGACCCGAAGACACGGACGGTCAAGGTGCGCGCGGAGATCCCGAACCCCGGACTGAAGCTCAAACCGGACATGTTCGTGAACGCCGTCGTCAAGGTGCCGCTCGGCAGCTCTCTCGTCGTCCCCGTGACGGCGGTGATGGATGCCGGCCAGCGCCAGACGGTATGGGTGGAGACGCAGCCGGGGATGTTCGAGCCGCGTGACGTAAAGGTCGGAACGAGGAGCGGGGATAACGTCCAGATCCTCTCGGGGTTGAAGGCCGGGGAAAAGGTCGCTTCGAGCGGCGGCTACCTCATCGACTCAGAGGCGCAGCTCAAAGGGGGGGGCGGACATGAAGGGATGCCCGGGATGAAAATGGATGAGAAGAAGGAACAGGCCCCGGTTGCGCCGCCGAAGAAGAAAGACGGCATGAGCATGGACGACATGAAGATGTGATTAATTCAGGCATAAGGCATTGGGTGCGAGGCAACGGGACAGCTGAAGTCAAGCGCCTGTAACCCGGTGCCCATGGCCGAGAGCCGAGAGCCAAGGTTATCTAATGATCGAGAAAATAATCGACTACTCCGCCAGAAACCGCATCGTCATCGTGATGATCTTTGCCGTGATCATTGCCTGGGGGGTCTGGGCGGTCTACAAGACCCCGGTCGACGCCATCCCGGACCTGTCCGACAACCAGGTGATCGTCTTCACCGACTATCCGGGACGCTCCCCCCAGGTGGTGGAGGACCAGGTTACCTATCCCCTGGCGGTGAACCTCCAGGGGCTCCCGCAGGTCAAAGCGGTGCGGGCCTCCTCCGCCTTCGGCTTTTCGATGATCTACGTGATCTTCGACGACAAGGCGGACATCTACTGGGCCCGGACCCGTGTCCTGGAGCGGCTCAACTACGCCGCCTCGCTTCTCCCTCCCAACGTCCGTCCGACCCTGGGGCCCGACGGCACCGGCGTGGGGCATGTCTACTGGTACACCATCGAGGGGAAGGGGTACGACCTGGAGCAGCTGCGCACTCTCCAGGACTGGTTCGTCCGCTACCAGTTGAACACGGTCCCCGGCGTGGCCGAGGTGGCCTCCATCGGCGGCTTTGTCCGGGAGTACCAGATCGACCTCGATCCGAACAAGCTATTTGCCTACAACGTCAAGTTGGCCGACGTCATGGATGCGGTCAAACGCTCCAACAACGATGTGGGGGGACGGCTCCTGGAGCAGGCGGACGCCGAGTATCTGATCCGGGGCAAAGGGTATATCAAATCGACCAAGGACCTGGAGGACATTGTGGTCGGGGCTGACATGCGAGGCACCCCGATCTACGTCGGAAACCTCGGCACCGTCCAGTTGGGCGGCGAGATCCGCCGCGGTCTTCTCGATATGAACGGCGACGGGGAAGCGGTCGGCGGGATCATCGTCATGCGCTACGGCGAAAACGCCAAGGATGTCATTGATCGGGTTAAGGAAAAGATCGCCGAACTGGGAAAAGGGCTGCCGCCGGGCGTCAGGATCATGCCCTCCTACGACCGCTCCGACCTGATCGAGCGGGCCATCCATACCCTGAGACGGGCGCTCTCCGAGGAATCGATCGTCGTGTCGCTCGTGGTGCTCATCTTCCTTCTCCACTTCCAGAGCGCCCTGGTGATTGTCCTGACGCTCCCCATCGCGGTCCTCTTCGCCTTCATTACCATGAAGCTTTTGGGCGTCACCTCCAACATCATGTCCCTGGGGGGGATCGCCATCGCCATCGGTGTCCTGGTGGACGCCGGTGTCATCATGGTGGAGAACTGCTACCGGCACCTGTCGGAACTCCCTCCCGAAGAGCGGAAGGAAAAGAGGCTGGAGGTGATCATCTCTTCCGCCAAGCAGGTGGGGAGGGCAATCTTCTTCTCCCTCGCCATCATCATCCTTTCTTTTGTGCCGGTCTTCCTCCTGGAGGGACAGGAAGGGAAACTGTTCCATCCCCTCGCCTTCACCAAGACCTTTTCCATGATGGGGTCGGCCATGATCGCCATCACCCTGGTGCCGGTCCTCATGTTCTGGTTCATGCGGGGCAAGATGCCGCCGGAGAGCGCCAACCCGGTCTCCTCTTTCTTCATCCGGCTCTATTCGCCGGTCATCAGGTGGGTCCTCAAATACAAAAAGACCACCATTGCCCTGAACGTCCTCGCCCTGGGGATCGCCATCCCGATGTTCATGTCGATCGGCAGCGAGTTCATGCCCCCTCTCGACGAGGGATCGCTCCTCTATATGCCGGTGACGCTGCCCAACGTCGCCATCAGCGAGGCGAAGCGGCTCATCCAGGTGCAGGACAGGATCATCAAGAGCGTGCCGGAGGTGGAGCACGTTCTCGGCAAGGTGGGGCGCGCCGAGACCTCCACCGATCCGGCGCCGGTCTCCATGTTCGAGAGCATCATCATCCTGAAGGACAAGGATAAATGGCGCCCCGGCATCACCACGAACGACATCGTATCGGAGCTGGATGCGAAGCTCCAGATTCCGGGCGTGCGCAACGGCTGGACCCAGCCGATCATCAACCGGATCAACATGCTCTCCACCGGGGTCCGTACCGACCTGGGGGTGAAGATCTTCGGCAATGACCTGAATGTCCTGAAGGACCTGGCGGTGCAGGCCGAGGGGATACTGAAGACCGTTCCCGGCGCGGCGGACGTGGTTGCAGAGCGGGTCACCGGGGGGAACTACATCGATATCGACATCGACCGGGAGGCGGCGGCCCGTTATAACGTGAAGGTGGGGGACATTCAGGACGTCATCGAGACGGCACTGGGTGGGGAGATGCTCTCCACCTCCGTGGAGGGGCGCAACCGCTTCCCGATCCGCGTCCGTTACATGCGCGACTACCGGGACAGCATCCCGGCAATCCAGCGGATATTCGTCTCCGGGATGAACGGCGAGACCCCCACCCAGGTCCCCCTGTCCCTGGTGACCAGGCTCAAGGTCTCAACCGGCGCGCCGGAGATCAACAGCGAGGGGGGGCTGCTCCGCTCCATCGTCTTTCTCAACGTGCGGGGCCGCGACATGGGGAGCTTCGTCACCCATGCGAAGCAGACCCTGGAGAAGCAGCTGAAGCTTCCCGCCGGCTACTACGTTGCCTGGTCCGGGCAGTGGGAGAACCAGGTCCGGGCGAAAAAACGGCTTCAGATCCTCGTGCCGCTGGGAATGGTGATCATCTTCATCCTCCTCTACTTTACCTTTCACTCCGCGCTGGAGGCCTCGATGGTCATGCTGTCGGTCCCCTTTGCCCTGGTGGGAGGGGTCTATCTGGTGAAGGCGCTGGGGTACAACATGTCGGTGGCGGTCTGGGTCGGCTTCATCGCCCTCTACGGGATAGCCGTGGAGACCGGGGTGGTGATGGTCATCTACCTGCACGAGGCCCTCGATAAAAAACTCATCAACGGGCCATGTACGGAGCAGGACATCTACGACGCCACCTTCGAGGGGGCGGTGCTCAGGCTGCGCCCCAAGCTGATGACCGTGGCGGTGGCGCTGATCGGCCTCGTGCCTATCATGTGGTCCACCGGCACCGGCGCCGACGTGATGAAGCCGATCGCCGCGCCGATGATCGGCGGGATGATCTCGTCGGCGATTCACGTCCTGATCATGACGCCGGTGATCTTCGTGCTAATGAAGAAGCATGACCTGAAGAAGGGAAAACTGAGGTACTCCGGGATGAAGCATTAGTGCAGCCACGGGTTTTACGTCGTTTCGGCGCTTCCCTCGAAAGCCTTCCAGTGCGGCGCAGCGTTGTGTACGCCCTTTGGGCGCCACGTCTCCGCGGAACTTCCGGCGGTGGGCTCCGAACTGGCGAAATTCTCGAAGCCTGTAGGTAAAAAAACAAAAAGGAGAAACAAGATGAAAAAAGTGGCAGTATTTCTCGCAGCAGTATCGTTTGCCGTCGCGGTTCCCGCCTTCGCCCATGATGAAATGGACCACGGCTCCATGAAGATGGACCACGGTTCCATGAAGATGGAGCATGGCGGCCACATGATGGGGACCGTGGTCCACGAAGAG
This sequence comes from Geobacteraceae bacterium, assembly GCA_036518435.1. Lineage (GTDB taxonomy): Bacteria > Desulfobacterota > Desulfuromonadia > Geobacterales > Geobacteraceae > JAMPXD01. Next base: position 397,100 of record DATDNF010000031.1, on the reverse strand, counting down.
GTAGTGGACGGGGTGAAGGCGACCTTCAGCGTTCTTGACATCAAGGCGAAGATGAAGGAGATGGGGATGAAGGAAACCCATCACATCATGGCGATGTTCACCGACGCCAAAAGCGGCAAGCAACTGGGCGAAGGCGAAGTGAAGGTGAAAGTCCAGGGGTCTGACAAGTACGAGCAGGTGAAGGGCCTGATGGGAATGGAGGGGGGCTTCGGCGCCGACTTTATCCTGCCGAAGAAGGGGAAATACGGCGTGATGGCCAAGTTCAAGCTGAAGGACGGGAAGACGCGGAGCGCCAAGTTCTGGTATACTGTGAAGTAATGCGGTTTCGCTAAACGATCATAAAGGGCGGCCGTGCGTGGCTGCCCTTTATGATCACGGGGTGCGGGTATGTCCGGAAAATATGCTTTGCCCTTCCTGCTGTTGATTATCATCATTCTCTTTCCCCTTATCTCCTGCAAGAAACAGGAAGCGCCCCCGGCAAAGCAGACGAGGGTCTCCGCCACCAGGGCCTACGAGCGCTACTTCGGTCCGGCCCCCACCAGCGACAAGGGGACCTGTTTCGCCTTCGTCATCTACTTTCCCTCCGCCAAGGCGCCCGGCAAGGTGGTGCCGTTTCCCTTTTTCACCTTCGACGAAGGGAGCTTGAAGAAGGTGGCCGTGGAGCGGCTGATCGGCGGGATGGACGTGACGAGCTACGCCGCGGAATTCCTCCCGCCGTTTCCTGCCGGCACCAGGCTGCTCTCCCTGACCGAGCAGGGCGGGACGGTCACCGCCACCTTCAGCCCGGAGGTCCGCCGATTGGCCGTCGACACCCCAGCGGGGAAGGGTTCCCTCCGGGCTCTTTCCCTGACCCTTGCCCAGTTCGCAGGCGTCAAGGAAGTCCGGTTCGTGGCGGAGGGGGAAGGGGCGCTGCCGAAGCCCGTGCCCGATGAGAGCGCGGTGCTGGAGCCTGCCGCGCCCAGGCTCCTCAGCGTTACCGCGGTGAAGGACAAGGGGTCGAGGGATATCGAGGGGGTGGACGCTTACTTTGACCGGCCGGTAGATATCCGGGGGGTCACCATCTCCGACAGGGAGGGGAAGCCCTTCGCCGGCCAGGTCTACCAGTCGGTGTTCGACATGGCGGCGGTTCTCAAGCCGGATGACCCTTCCCTCTTCAAGGCCGGAATGCCGGTCAGGGTCCGCTGGCAGGTAAAGGACAAGGTGGGCCGTTCAGCGGAAGGGGACCGGGAATTTTCTCTCGAGGTAAAAGAACATTAGCAGGTTGTGCTCCGTGTCCCGTCCGGGGAACAGGGGGTTGGTAATGGAGAAAAAAAATCTTGTCAATCTGCTGCTGGTCGTTGCCGCCGTCCTTCTGTTGGCGGTTTTCGCCCTCTCCGTCCGGCTGGAGGCGTTGGCGGACCGGGTGGCGGTCATGAAGGCGGACTGCATCGCCCGCGCCGGATGCGTGGCCGGCATTGCCCGGGTGCTCGAAGCGGAGCACGGGGTGGCGTCGGTTTCCGTGGATGAGGCGGCTGGCCGGGTGGTGATCGGCTACGACTCGCAGGCCGTCACCCCCGAGGCGCTGGTGAAGCGGGTCACCGCCGCGGGGTACGGCTGCCGGGTCCTCCAGACCCAAACTTTCGAGGAATATCGCAAGACCTCCGGCGGGGCGCTTCCTGTCCGGCCGACACGGAAGTGCTGGTGCGAGATGGACAAGCAATAGGGGATGGTCGCAAACGATCCGGAAAGCTGTGCCCTTTCCGAGTCTTGTCGATTTTAGGTCGCCGGGGCGTGAAAAAACTGTTGACTTGAAAATCGGCTTTTGCTATAAACAGAAGCTCGTTGAGCGGGAATAACTCAGTGGTAGAGTGCAACCTTGCCAAGGTTGAAGTCGCGGGTTCGAATCCCGTTTCCCGCTCCAGAAATTGAACCCCGGTGGCTGAAAAGCTGCCGGGGTTTTTGTTTTTTAAGGGATTAATGCTAAATCTTAGCATCTTGGAAGCATAGCGTGCGCATAGGTGGGGCCATTTGGGGGGCAAGGGCCGCTCTGATCAGCTTTAGGCTGATAGGGCGGCTTTTTTACGTTTGAGTCTCAAAAAGATAATGCCCCCTCAGCCTCTTGAAACAGGGAAGTAACCCATGGATCGAGTATTAATCCCTTGCGTGGAATCGTGTAGCAATCTCCCGTAAGGGGCAACATCCGCGACTGCCCCGACGTTAACAGCGTCAGGCACCTGACGGGCTTGGCCGCCAAGAGGGGTAAGCGAAAGGCTTGTAACATTCCTCCAAGTTCGAGGATGCTCATTGTGTGCGCCCCGTACATATGTAGGAAAAATTTTTCAATTTCAGCTTGACATACTCCGAAAGCGAGCAAAACTGTAGTGTGATTAACTATATTTATTAATAATATTTTAATTAAAGTGGCGAAGTGGTTTAAGAAGGCCAATCACTGGATGGCGAAGTCTCCTGAGGCGTGACCCGCTCAACGTCACGAAGAAGGAGGTTCTGCGGACATAACCATGGAGGGGAAAACATGAAGGTAAAGACTTTGAGACATCTGTCAGCTTTGTTTTTCGTGCCCCTGTTCATTTTGCTGTCCTTCTATAATTCGGCAACGGCTTCAGTCTTATCCAATGAGAATAAAGCGGCAATCTTCGCCAAAGTCTCTATGTTGCCGATTCCGTTCCTTGAAAATAAGGGCCTTCTTGCCGTTCAAAATTCCATGTTTCAATCGAGCACCTTTGGTGGAAAAATCTTTGTTTCCAAGAATGGGTCTCTTACGTATATTTTGCCCAAAACTGACAAGGAAAGTGAATGGGCAATCAAAGAGAACCTTGTCAATGCAACTGTTTCCGATCCGATAGGAGTTGGTGAAGTCCCCGTAAGAATAAACAGCTTTATTGGAAAAGATCCGTCACAGTGGCAAAAAAATGTAACAGCGTTCAATCTGATAGGAATTGGTACGGTCTATAGCGGAATCGAGTTGAAATTAACAGCTTATGGCGACCATATTGAAAAGAGTTTTCATGTGAAATCCGGTGCAGATACCGGGAACATCAGGATAAAATTGTCTGGTGTCGATAGCTTCACAATAACCGAAAAAGGAGAGCTTGCTCTAAAGACTGGCCTTGGTATTGTAAAATTGCCAAAACCAACTGCCTATCAGGAGGAAAACGGCAACAGAAGGTATATTGACGTTGCATATGAGGTAAGGGAAGACGCATACGGGTTCAGGGTAGGGACGTATGATAGCTCAAAAGAGCTGATCATTTCCGCTTCATTCTTTTTTCAGTTTTCCGATAACATTGACTATACAAAATCCATCGCCATTGCCGTTGATGGCAGCAGCAACATCTTTGTAACCGGGAATAGCGGACCTTCGGTTTGTCCTCTAACCGCAGGTGCCTACGATAGTTCTTCAATTGGTTCGTCGGGACTCTTCATTGTCAAAGTTGATGCCGACTTGCAAAACGTGCCGGCCTTAGCATTCCTCGGCGGCAGCGGCATGGATGAAGGTCATGCGTTAACGGTTGACGGTAGCGGCAATGTTTTCATTGCAGGGGCCACTAATTCGGCGGATTTTCCCACCACCTTCGATGGATACGATACTTCATACAACGGCGCAGGGGATGCCTTTGTAGCAAAACTCGATAACAATCTTCAGACTTTCCTGGCCGGCACCTTCCTCGGCGGGTCAGGAAATGATGATATAACTTTAATGGAGATAAGCACCGGCGGCTATATCTCAGTGGTGGGGACGACGACATCCACGGACTTCCCTTTAATCTTCAGTGCACCCGACAACGTTTCCTCAAACTCTGCACGACCCTTTACGGTAGCCTTTGACCCCGGTCTGACCACCATACTCTCTTCTCAAATCAACAACACGTCATTGTCCACAAATGGCGATTCTGGAAGCATTACGGCACCAACAAGCGGGAGCAGTGCGGTTGCGGGAACACCTGGAAACTCCCCCGCGGTTTCAGGGGCAGGAGGCAACAGCAAAACCGCTTTGTTTGTGTGGACCCCGGAGTCAAGCCCAAGCAAAGCTGCTCAGATCGCCGGACCCGGCTGGTTCATGGGTAAAGCCGGCCCGATCAACCACGAACTGGCTAAGGCGTATTACGAGACCAAGCAAAGAAAATCCGCCAACGCAACTACGACCACAACTACGGTTGCGCCTTTGGCGCTTACCGCTGCGGCTCCCTTATCCGCCACAAGTGCGTCGCCGGAAATTACCGAACTGGCCCGCGCCTTACGTTACGACCCGAAGCTGATCTATGATTATGTCCATAACCACATAGACTATGAGCCGTACTTCGGCTCTCTCAAAGGAGCGACCCTTACTTATCTGGACGGCAGCGGCAACGACTTTGACCAGGCGTCCCTGATGATCGCCCTGCTGCAGGCCAGCGGCTACACTGCCCAATATGTGTACGGACAGATGACCATCCCTGCCAGGGACACGCAGAATACGCCTCCCCAAGACCTTATAACCTGGCTTGGAGTGGATTTCAACGCCAACGCAATAGGGACGGTTCTGGCCTCCGGTGGGATACCTGTGACTGTTTATGTCGATGCCCAGCAGAATCCTGTCCAAGCCGTGGTGGACCGTGTCTGGGTCAAAGCTACGATCAACAGTGTCGATTACCTCTTCGATCCCGCGTTCAAGTCATACACATACACAAGCAAGATTGATCTCGGCTCGGCAATGGCTTACAATCAGAGTGACTTTTTGACTACAGCTCTGAGTGGTGCTACGGTGGGAAGCGATTACATCCAGAACGTAAATGAGACAAATCTCAAGAATAAGTTGACAACCTACTCCAATAATCTTGTCAACATCGTCCGCAGCCAGTACCCCAACCGCGACGTGAATGAAATCATCGGCGGGCGCAACATCTACCAGACCAATCTGACCCAGTACACCACTACGCTGCCGTTTTCGCCGGTTGTCACATATACATGGGATGACGTTCCTTCCGCCTATACCGGTACCTTGCGGATTCAGCACGTGGGGATTGATTATTCCTTCAATATTCCGGACCTTAGCGGCAAACGCTTGACCGTTACCTATGCCGGCGCGGATAATCATCCGGAACTCAGGCAGGACGGGACTCTGATCGCCTCAGGTACGGCAACCACTCCTGGCTCCACTTATGGTCTTACTGTAACAATAGATCACCCCTATGCTGCCGATGGCGGAACCTATGCGGATCAAACATCGACGTACAACCTTAAGAGCGGCAGTACCTATGCCATGGTGTCCGATTTCGGCGGGGTTTCCGACGTCCTCCTACAGAAAAGGCAGCAGCAGGTGAGTACTTATCTGGCCCAGGGTATGTCCAATACTTCGGAGGCAGTCCTTGGTGAAACGCTTAACCTTATGGGGCTGAATTGGCTGAGGGAATCGCTTTTGACCGACCGACTTCTGTCGAGCCTTGCTGAAACAGTATCCATAGTCCAGCACAGGCTGGGAGTGGTGGCGCAGGAATCAGGCTATTACTTCGATTTCAGGACCGATTGTAGTAGCATCATTTCAAAACATAATAACAGTGCCGACGAACAAGCGCATTTCAGGGCCTTAACGCAAGCTGCAAGCGCCTTCGAGCATAGCGTTCTGGAACAATTGATGGGGTCCAATAACCCTGCTGTATCCACTATAAAGCTTTTACAGATTGCCAATGCCACGGGGAGAAAAGTCTTTCTGGTCACGAGCGCTAACTTTGCCACGGTTAGACCTCAACTGGTCAACTACTCGTCATCAGATATTACTACCTTGCAGAACCTTGTGAACAGCGGGTATACCTTGGTCCTCCCAGACAATGGACAATTGGTTCTTAACCAGTGGCGGGGGGAAGGTTATGCTTACGTAAGCAGCGACTTTATGGGGATGATGATAGCCGGCGGTTACTACGGCGGATACTCCAGTACACAGGGCCAGGTAGATGTCATGTCGATGATTAATCTTATCAATAACAATATTTCACCAAGTATACAGCCTTCTATAACCGTTTTCATTGGCGTTTCTACAGATCCAGTCAATATGGCTACCGGTGCATTCATCTTCGATCATACAGATCTTTCAATGGGTAGCGGGGCTCCCCTCGGGCTCTCTTTCAGTCGTTTGTATAACAGCGGCGACAGCCAAACCCAGAGGACTCTTGGCTATGGCTGGACTCACAACTATGACATCTATCTTATCCCCACAAGCGACGGGAAGCAAGGACTGGGCACGCGGCAACCAGTTGACGCAGCATCGTTCATCACAGCACTCTATGTAAATCTGGATATCCTGAAGATCCAGGATAATATCACCGGCTGGGCCGTAACCTCCTTGACAAACAAGTGGGCAACCGACCAACTAACCGATAATGCCATTACTGCCCACATTGGTAACAAGGCAATGGAGTTTATCAAGCTTCCTGATGGGTCTTACGCCTCTCCGCCGGGCATTACTACGCAACTGGTGAAAAACGGTGACGGCACTTACAGCCTTCTGGAGCGGTTCGGTGTGCGCACAGACTTTGACGGCAGCAGGCGCATCACCCAGTTGAGTGACGCAGACGGTAATGCCTTGTCCTTCGTATACAGCGGTAACAACCTGAGCACTGTGCGCGATGCCTTTAGCCGCACCCTCACTCTTACCTATAACACTGACGGTCTGTTAGGCACTGTCACCGATTCCACTGGCCGGGTTGTGAGGTATGGTTACACGAACGGCGACATGACCAGCTATACAGATCCCGAAAGCAAAGTCTGGGGATATGGTTACAACAATCACCGGATCACCACCCTGACCAATCCACTGACGATAACAACTGCCACCAATATTTACGATTCTTTGGGCCGGGTAATGAACCAAACTGTGCCCCGCCAAGGTGCGCCGGGAACTACTGCAACGTACAACTTCTACTTCTCAGGCTTCCGCAACGTGGAGGAGGACCCGGCAGGACATACCACTACTTATTACTATGATGACAAAAAGCGGGAATATGCTAAGGAAGACGCTTTAGGACAGAAGAGAACGAAGCAATTCGACGGCCAAAACCACGTCATTCTCGCAACCGACCCAAGATCATACAGTACAAGCTACATCTACGACAGCCAGCATAACGTTACGAAGATCACCAACGCTTTGCTCTACGACACCAATTTCGTCTATGATCCACAGTTCCACCTGACTGACATTAACGATACGATGCTGCACAATACCCATTTTGGCTACAATGCTGCCTACCACCTTACCCTGAGTAGGGATAACTTGGGGAATACATTCCAAGCCAGCTATAATGGGCCAAAAGGTTTGAAAGATACCGCCACTGATGGCCGGAGCACGATAACCACCTTTACTTACGACAGCTTTGGCAACCCTGCAACAAAGACCACAGCCTCGCATCCTGCCATAACGTATGTCTATGACTCTATCGGCCGAATGATCAGCCTGACTGACCAGGTAACCGCCCAGACGACCTTCGAGTACGACAAACGTAGCCTTCTTAAAAAAATAACCGACCCGACCCGGACCAATTTCACCAGCTTTAGTTACTATGACGATGGCAGGCTCTGGACGAAGACCGACCGCAACAATAATACAATTACCTATACTTACACACCGAGCGGCAAGCCGGACACCATCACCTATCCGAGCGGCTCACCGGTCAGTTTTGCTTACAACCAGCTTGATCAACTCGTTACCATGCAGGATGGTGTCGGCACGACCGGCTACAGCTACGACACAGCCGGCCGCCTAGGCTCGGTCACCAACCCATACAACTTCACCGTCTCCTATACCTACGATGCGGCGGGCAACCTGACGGAACTTACTTATCCAGGCAGCAAGAAGGTCATCTACACCTACGACGAGCTGAACCGTCTCAAAACTGTCAAGATTGACTGGCTGGCTAGTAAACCGGTTGCAACCTACAATTACAAGGCTAATGAAGCAGACGAACTCGACAACATAGTCAATTTCAATGGGATTCTGACCACCTATTCTTATGACACGGCCCACCGGCTTACCGGCATAACGAGCCCGGTTGCGAGCTATCAATTCACCGCGCTTGACGGCAATGGCAACCGGACAAGTGCGACGCAGACCGAACCGCTTGCACTGGCATTAAATCCTTCCACAACGAACTACGGATACAGCGGTACGAAGAACCGTCTCCTATCCGCAGGGTCGAACAGTTTCGGCTATGACAACGAGGGCGAACTCTCCAGTGGCTATGGCTCTTCTTATGGATTCGACTATGAACACCGGCTGACCAGCTTCAGTGGCGCCTCGTTCTCATACGATGGCATGGGCAATAGGCTCCAGGCCATGCGGAGTGGCGTCACCACCCGCTATATCTACGACGCGACAGGAAGGCTTCTGGCCGAAGCAGACGGCTCGAACAACATCACCCGCTACTATGTCTACGGCCAGGGATTGCTGGCAATGGTGATGCCGACAGACCAAGTCTACTGTTACCATTACAATGCGTCTGGCAACACCGTTGCCCTTACCGACCAGAGTCAGGCCATGGTGAACAAGTACGCTTACGATCCGTTCGGAAACATCGGCAACCAAATGGAGGCCGTTTCGCAGCCGTTTAAGTATGTGGGGCAGCATGGCGTTATGACCGAGCCAAACGGCTTCTACTATATGAAGGCCCGATACTACGATCCTCAGGTGGGAAGGTTTATCTCAGAAGATCCGATAGGATTTGATGGCGGGAGTGTTAACCTGTCACCATATGTTCAAAATAATCCTTTGAATAACATCGATCCTGATGGATTGGCTTCCTATTCTGATTATGTGACATGGACAGCTTCAGGAGCTGATTTGGTCAACAGTTATTTAAGTCTACCAAAAACTCCAACCGGTGCTGCTGTGTTTACAGTTGCTATATTGGTTGATAAAGCTAGTATTGGTTTTGGCTTTGCCCCAGATAACGAATTCAAAGCGAAAGCAGGAGTGACTTTGAGCGCTGTAAGCATGGCAACAGCGCTGGCAGGTGAAAGTTGGCTTATATCAGGTCTTGCAGGATTTGCCTTAGGAAATGCTATAAACGACATCCCAATAGGTGACTCAACATTTAAGGATGTGTTGGCTGACAAGATATGGGATATTACTCATCCAGGGACCCCAACTAAATGAAAAAAATCATAATCAATTTTAAGAATCAACTTTTATCGCATGAAACCTGGAGAAAGGTGGGATATTATCTCTTTACAAGGTATAAAGATCCCAAAGAAGGTCTGAAAACTATAACTAAAGAAGATATAGTACCTCTAATTATTACGGTGATATTAGGTTTGGCAGTGCCAATTATCTTTTTTCTTATTCTGTACTCAAAATTGCATTAATTAAACAAGGGAGACCCATATGTTAAATAAAGTAAATCAAAAAGGCCGCCTTGTGATTTTAATAGTAATTTGCCTCCTGCTTGCGCCTGTATATTCCGCCATGGCGGTAAGCTACCAGTATGACGATTTGAACAGGCTCGAACGTGTCGACTATGACAATGGGACAGCAATAATTTATACCTATGACGAAGTGGGGAATCGTCAGCAGACGGTCGTATCTGTTCCCACCTACACCCTTACTGCCACGGCTGGGAGCGGCGGAAACATCTCGCCTACCGGCGCGGTAACGGTAAACGCCGGCGGCGGCCAGACCTTTGCCATTGCGCCGAACACCTGCTATCATATCGCAGACGTAACGGTAGACAGTGTTTCACAGGGGGCGATTACGAGCTACAGTTTCACCAACGTTACCGCTAATCACTCGATTAATTCAACCTTTGCCATCAACACTTACACCATCACTGGCACGGCGGGAAGCGGAGGCTCCATTACCCCGACCTCTGCCACTGTAAATTGCGGTGGAAGCCAGGCCTTCACCATAACGCCTAACACAGGTTATCACATCGTAGACGTCAAGGTTGACAATGTTTCTCAAGGGGCGATAAGCAGCTACACCTTTAACAATGTTACCGCCAGTCACACGATTTCAGCAACTTTTGCGATTAACACTTACACCATTACCGCTACTGCCGGGAGCAACGGGACCATTTCACCTTCGGGCACGGTGACGGTTAATTATGGCGCCAACCAGACCTTCACTATAACCGCTGCCAAAAGACATACCATCGCAAATGTGGTGGTGGACGGAGTTTCCAAGGGGGCGATCAGCAGCTATACTTTTACCAATGTAACTTCTAATCATGCGATTAGCGCAACTTTTAACTGAAGCACCAATTGAGGATTTACAGGAGACTGTTTTACCTGCTAAGCTTCATATGTTCAAGGCAGCGACATGATCAGTTCGGGTTGTGTATGGTTTTTGGGCCAGTCTCCGAATCCCGTTTCCCGCTCCAGAAAGTTACAAAGCCCCGGAGGATTGGTCCTCCGGGGCTTTGTGATTGTCGTGATGCGCTCCGTGGCCCGGTCATCCCGCTGCTTCTGACCTGCCCGGAGGGCGGATATTCACTGATTCCGCCGGGGCTGAGGCCATTACTTGCTCATCACCTCCAGCACTATGTAACTGTTTTTGACGGCTTTCAGCTTGAGCCTGTTCTTCTTGGCGGCTCTTTGGCCGGCGCCGGGTTCATCGTCATAAACCCGCACAAACCTGGAGCCCTTCGCCTGGGAAAACTTGAATTCTGTTCCAGCGTCGGGAAAGGTTATCCAATGATCGGTTTGTTCTCCTTCCTTCAGGGAAAATGAATATTTTTTGCCCGGAATGTATATCCTGAATTCCGGCAATTCGGTCAGCACCGTCGCTTCTCCCAGGAGTTCGATCGCCTTCCGGCGATATTCCCTGCGTTGCATTTCCTGCCCGGGCTTTTTTGCCGCGTCTTTTGCCAGGGCCAGGATGTTTTCACCTTTTTTCCGGGTGTCAGCTATCAGTTTAATCGTCTCTTCATATTCTTCAAATTTGTCGATGTCGTAATAATCGGCTTCAAGTTGCCTGTTCAATTGTTCCTTTTCCTGCAAAGCCTTGTTGATCACATGGCTTTCGCGCAACAGTTCGCGCTTGAGCTCGCCGTTGTGCCGCAGTTTCCCCAGTGCCGCGATCAAGCCGCCCGCGTCGACAGATATCTTTGCTTCCAGCCAATAGACCTCATTGCCCCATGCTTCCTTTAGAATCTCCATATTCGTGACGCCGGCAGTCAACGCGATGATCTCGTCCCTCGTGAGATCGAAGCTGTTTACTTCCGGTACACGTTCGAGGTACGCGTCAAGCTCTTCAAGAAGCAGCTTTCTCGCTTCTTCCATGGCAGTCCAGCGAGCGCTCTGCTTGCTGTCGGCTTCATTCGCCTGATAACTGTATTGTTTCGTGACGGTCTTCATCTCGGCAGACGCCGGACCCGCAAGGAGCATCCCTCCGGCCAGCAATAGCGCCAGCATTCTCATCCCATTCATAACTACCCCCCGTATGAAGATCAGCTACATGAGTCCGGACTCCCCACGACCTGGCACACCTGCTCAAGACTGGCCATAAAATCTATACCATTTCTGACGAAAATATCAATCGTGCCCGAGTCGCGGGGTGACCGCCGGGCTTTTATATTGCAATTTCCCCTGCCGGTTTGCTACTATTTTCCCCATGGGCATGCGGCTTCCCACCGGCAAGGCCGCGAATATCAATCCTGAATGTATGCAAGGAGGATGACCGTGAAAAAATCATGCATCGTGCTTATCCTGACACTTCTTCTCAGTGCCGCTGCCCACGCCGATCTGAAGGTCATGGGCAGTGGCGACACGCTCGCAATAGACACGACTGACTTCCCCCCGCAAATGCAGAAGGCGTACACCGTGATGACGAGAAGGTGCAGCCAGTGCCATACGATAGAGCGGGTCATCGTCGCCGTTCAATCAGGAATCACCCCCGTGTCCAAATCGAGTTTTACCAAGGATGGTACCAAGGTCCTCGTGACGAGGATGCTTCTTAAAGCAGGACCGAATTATGACAGGAGGGAAAGACGGGTGATTGTGTTGCTGCTCAATTACCTGCTCGATATGACGAAGGTGGCGGGGAAATAGTACTGCGCCAGCCCGCACGGCATGAAACCGGCAGTCTGTGAGCGGGAATCAGTTCGCGTTGGGTTGTGAACTTAAACAGGCGCAGCCGGCATCGGCGGCCCGGTCACATTGGTTCCACGGCATGCGGGCAATGAGGATGCCCATTGCGCAGGTGTCGGTAATCCCGGCGAAGACCATGCCGGCTCCCATGAATGCGGACAGGGCAAAAAAAGCCGGATGGTACAGCCATCCCAGTGCGGCCCCCAGCAGCACGAACGAACCGACCGCAATGCGGACCTGCCGTTCCAGCGAGATCATTTCCTTTCCCCGGGCAATCGGGAGACCCGCTTCCACGCACGCCAGCATCCCCCCCTCAACATTTACCACGTTCGAGAAACCCGCCTTGAGGAGCTTCTCACACGCCAGTCCGCCTCGCTTGCCGGAGCGGCAGACGATGTAAAGCGGTTCCTCCGCCAGGTTGTTTCGAGATTGCATCAGGCCCGCCGGGTCGAGACGGTCCAAAGGGACGTTGCGGGCAAACTCGATATGAACCTCCCGGTATTCGGCAGGCGAACAGACATCGATCAGGTCTATCGCTCTGCCGGTTTTGAAAAGTTCTGCAAGCTCGGCAGGCGAAATGACGGAAATACTCATAAACTGCTCCTGTTTTTCTCGGTTTTGAATTGAGTTGCCGGCGAATAAAAACAGTATGACGTACCCGGTTTCACTCGCTGTACCGTGTGTGGTGCAGCAACATATTTGATACGCAAAATATACATATGTCGGCATGTAATGTCAATCAATTTAGTAAACTAAGAGAATGTTGTTGCAGCGTGTTATTAGTGTGTTTTAAGGCGGTCGGCAATGGCAAGGCATCACGCAAACGCATGAACAGGGGGGTCCTTTACCCGGCAAAATTCTATGATATGCTTAAACTGCATCGTGCTTTGAACGAGGCAGGCGACGGCAGCACCCTCTTGCAAAGGTAAAAAAACGAAAGGCGAGACTATGGAACTCCTTGGCCACAGACTTCTTAACGAAGGGATCATCACGCAAAAACAGCTGGATCTGGCCGTCGAGAGGCAAAAGCTGCACGGCGGAAGACTGGGGGAAAACCTGATTGCACTGGGCTTTGTAACCGAGCGGGACATCGATTTTATTTTCAAGATCCATCCGCCGGTCCCGCAGACCGTCGAAGAGACCGGGCTTGAGCTCTCATTCATTGCCGATCTGGTGCTCAAGCATACCCTCTTCATGGGGGAGTTCAAGATGGCCGAACTGTGCGACCGGGTGAAACTGTCGCTTTCCGTCATCGATAAGGCCCTCGAATTGCTGAAGAGGGACAGATATGTGGAGGTCAAGGGTGGAACCGGTTACACGTCCGCAACGTACACCTTCAAGATCACCGAGGCGGGGAAGATTTACGGTACGGAGCTTTTGCAACTCTGCCGTTACGTGGGGCCGGCCCCGGTGACCCTCAATGACTATCAGGCAATGGTGAAGCGCCAGACCATCAAGAGTGTGCTCATCCCGGAAGACGAAGTCAGCCGGGGGTTTTCCCACCTGATCGTCAGGAAAAACATCCTGCAGCTCATCGGCCCTGCCATAAGTTCGGGGAAGGCCATTTTCGTGTACGGCCCTCCCGGCAACGGCAAGACCGCCATTGCGGAAACCGTGGGAAGGCTTCTCCCCGAGACGGTTTATATCCCCCATGCCCTGACTGTCGGAGGGCAGATCATCGGCATGTTCGACCCGGTGAGCCACGTCCCCGCGGACCAGGCAGATGGTGTCGTATCCTCCGACCCGCGCTGGGTGCTGATCAAAAGGCCGGTCGTGATCACCGGCGGCGAACTGGTAATGAGGATGCTCGATCTGAATTTCAATCCCATTTCCAAGTACTATGAAGCTTCGTTACAGCTGAAGGCCAATAATGGCCTCTTCATCGTGGATGATTTCGGCCGGCAGCAGATAGATCCCCAGCAGTTGTTGAACCGTTGGATTGTCCCCCTCGACAGGGGAGTCGACTTCATGACCCTCCACACCGGCATGAAGTTCTCCATCCCGTTCGACATGGTGATCATCTTCTCCACCAATCTCGAGCCATCCAGGCTGGTCGATGAGGCGTTTTTGCGGAGAATCCAGTACAAGATACAGATCGATCGCCCCTCTCTGGATGAATACAGGGCGATCTTTCATATGGTATGCGCGACAAACGGAGTCGCATTCAATGAGGACAGTTTTGCCTACCTCGTGGAAAATTATTACAAAAAACTGGGTGTGGATTTCAACGCCTGTCACCCCCGGGACCTCATCGATCACGTCGTGGTGAGGTCGCGCTATTACCACCAGAAGCCGGAGATGACGAGAGAAAACCTGGACGCCGCATGGGCATGTTATTATGTCCGCCTGAACGGATAGACGCGTCGGCACATTCGATGCCCGTTCATGACGTTGCGAACAACGTACCTGCATGGCAGCCGGGTCGGGGCAGGTCCGGCCTGTTTGTTTCCGCCCCCGTGGTGCGCATACCTTTTCCCCATGTTCAGAAATTGAAATCGCATAACCTGCCGTGACCATTGGATAATTTCATCCCGGGCACCGTGCCCCCGCCGTTCTGTTCAAATCCGGGCCTCCCCGTATCGCCCCCTTGTCGACAAAACCATCTGGATTTCAATGCGTTGCAAGATGCAAGTTCTGGCATGACGCTTGCTGGACAGAGCTTGAGGGCACATTCCGTTTCAGGGGAAAACAGCAAAGGGGGCCTGCCATGCTAGTTGCCAAATGGAGCGAACGATACAGTGTCAATATCGAGGAGATGGACGGTCAGCACAAGAAACTGCTCAACCTGCTGAACGGCCTGTATGAAGCAATCAAAAGGAATAAGGATGACAAGCTTGTTGCAGCCGTAGTGACAGACCTGAACGATTGTGTCGCACTGCATTTCCGGGAAGAGGAGAAACTCATGGAAGGCATGGGGTATCCCCATCTTGATGCGCACAAGAGCCAGCATCTGCATTTCATGGTGCAGTTCCATATGATGAACTCGGCATACCAGTCCGGTCATCTGGAACTCGTCCAAATCTTCGTCCAGTATCTAAAGAACTGGTTTGTATTTCACATGTTCAGCGAAGACCGGACATACGGCGCATTTTTGGAGTCCCGAAAGACCCCTGTGAGCTCCAAGCCGCTTAAGGCCGGCAATTTCTGACCGGACAGGGCGATGCCGGGACCGGCGCGGCTCCTTTGTCGGTATCGTGGCCGCAAGTGAAGCTCCCCCGTGGGCCGATGCCTGCGGCGTGCAGGGAGGGCCTGTCATGATACCGTACAAGGGAATCGGGAAAAATGGCATTCCCGGTCACCTCCCCCCTGTCGTTGTGTTGCGGTTCCGGACATCTCCGGAGAAGCATCACGTAGCGGCACGATGCGAGCATAAAACCCCGCCTTCATGCAGTGCTTTTATCGAAAAATTCCCCCATAAAGACCATCGTAGCCATGTAAACAAAAAGAATATTTAATTAGCTAATGAGTGAAAAATAACTACCAATGAACGCCCGTATTTGATAAAAATTGACTGGTTACGCTGCGTTGGCAGATTAGCCGGACAAGTTGCCACGGGCATTGGGTACGTTCTGCCGATAGACCGGACAGCAAGTCTCTTTGATGGACACATCAGGTCTGGCCAATGCCTGGAGATGCCCTGGGGAGTAAATGGAAGAGATCGATCAGCGAAAAATTGAAGTCGGTCAAGAGGCGCTGCGGGAGTCGGAAGAAATGTTTATCAAGGCCTTCCACGCCCTTCCCGCCATCCTCGCCATTTCCACCCTGGCGGACGGCAGGTTTGTCGAGGTCAACGAGGCATTCCTGCGGGTTTTCGGGTATCGCCGGGAAGAGGTCATCGGCCGCACCTCCCTGGAACTAGACATCTGGGAAACCCCGGAAGTCCGTGCCGGAATAATCAAAACGCTGCAGGAGTCCGGCAGGGTTCACGGCGTGGAGGTCAAGTTCAGGGATAAGGCGGGCAAGCTCTCCGTGGGAATCTACTCGGCAGGGATTGTCGAGATCAAGGGAGCGCAGTATCTGCTCAGCCTGCAGACCGACATCACTGCGCGCAAACGGGCCGAGGAGGCGCTGCAGGATTCGAACCGGCAGGTAACCAGCATCCTCGAAAGTATTACCGATGCCTTCGTTGCCGTGGACTCCGCGTGGCGGTTCACCTATCTCAACGGACAGGCCGAGCTGCTGCTGCATCGGTCCCGGAATGAACTCATCGGCAAAAGTCTCTGGGACGAATACCCGGACGCCGTCGGGACGACCCTTTTCGAGCAGCTTTGCAAGGCCATGGCCGAAAGGTTCGCGACGGAATTCGAGGTATACTACCCGCAACCCGGCATCTGGGTTGAGATCCGTGTCTATCCGACGCCTGACGGCCTGTCCGTCTATGCCAAGGACATCACTCACCGCAAGGAGATGGAAGAGGCGCTCAAGGCAAGCGAGGAGCGATACCGGAGGATCGTCGATACATCACAGGAAGGGATTCTGGTGGCCGATGCCGAGGCGCGGCTCACCTACGTCAACCAGCGGTTTGCGGAGATGCTCGGGCTGGACGGGACCGGGATGCTCGGCCGACCGTACCTGGATTTCATCGACCATTCGCGACGCGGCGAGGTCGCCGACAGGCTGGGAAAGCGGAAAGAGGGGATGCGGGAGCAGTACGAGGCGGTCTTTCTCCGCGGCGACGGGACGAAGATGTGGGGGAGCGTGTCGGCCGCCCCGATCAAGGGGGCGCGCGGCGAGTTTTGCGGCTCCTTCGCCATGGTTTCCGACATCTCCGCATGGAAGCGGTTCGAGGAAGAGATCGAGGTGCTGAATACCAACCTGGCGGCCCGGGCATTGGAGCTCGAAATCGCCAACGAAGAGCTGGAGGCCTTCAGCTACACCGTTTCCCACGATCTGCGCAAGCCCCTGACCGCCATCAGCGGCTACAGCCAGCTCGTCCTGGGACTGTTCGGCGAAAGCCTCGGCAACGACTGCAGGGGCTACCTCCAGGAAATCGTGAACAGTTCCGGCAGGATGAACCAGCTGATCGACACCCTGCTCGATTTTTCCCGCCTGACCCGCAAGGAGCTGCACCGCGAAACGATCGACCTGAGCGCCATGGCGCAGGCCGTAATCGCCGAACTCCGGCTGGCGGACCCGCAACGCCGGGTATCATGCACCATCGCGCAAGGGGTGGTTGTCAACGGCGATGCAAAACTGCTCCGGGTGGTCATGGACAATCTTCTGGGCAACGCCTGGAAGTATTCGGCGAAAACCGAGGAGGCGGCGATCGAGTTCGGCGTCACCGAACAGCGGGGGAAAACCGCCTTTTTTGTCCGGGACAACGGCGTCGGCTTTGACATGGCCCAGGCGCACAGGCTTTTCGCTGTGTTCCAACGGCTGCACAGCGCCGACGAATTCGAGGGGACCGGCATCGGTCTTGCCACGGTGTACCGGATCGTCCAGCGCCACGGCGGCACGGTCTGGGCCGAAGGGGAACGCGGCAAGGGAGCGACCTTCTATTTCAGCCTGTGAAATCCCCATACGCCCTGGGTAGCCGTTGCGACCGGACGCGTGTTGTCATTAACGGCTTGTCCATCCGACCCGATTCTGCTACTATTCCCTTGCTCTCTGCCGCAATAAGGCGGGTTGGGCAACATATCCGGGGGAGAACCCGCACCAGGAGCCGGTTCAAACCTGCCCCCAAAATGCTGTGTCTACCGTATCCGATCCGAATCATTCCGAATGAGGCGGCTACCCCGTGATCAATCCCGATCGACTGGTTGTCTTTACCCTCGATGATTACCGTTATGCCGTACCTCTCCCCGCCGTGGAGCAAGCCGTCCGGGTGGTGGAGATCACCCCCCTGCCGCAGGCGCCGGATATGGTCATCGGCGTCATCAACCTCCGCGGCCGTATTATCCCCGTCCTGAATATACGCAAACGTTTCCGTCTCCCCGAACGGGAGCGGGCATTGAGCGACCAGCTCCTCATCGCCTGCACGGCGCGGCGCACCGTTGCGCTCGTTGTCGATGGGGTGAGCGACGTCATCGAGCACTCCGCTCAGGAAACGACCGCCCCTGCCCGCATTTCTCCCGGCCTGGAATACGTGACCGGCGTGGTGAAGCTCAAGGACGGCATGATTTTCATCCACGATCTTGACGAATTCCTTTCCCTCGAAGAAGAGGGCGAACTGGATGCAGCCATAGGCGCAGGCAATATTTCCGGGGACGCATGACACACGGGATTTCCGACCAGCTTTTGGCCCAGTGCAGTGAATTCGTCACGGCGCGGTTAGGCCTCCACTTTCCCCGGAAGCGCTGGCGCGACCTGGAACAGCGCGTCGGCGGCGCGTGCCGCGATTTCGGCTTCGATGACCCCACCTCCTGCTTGCGGTGGCTGGTAACCGCGCAGTTGACCAGGGACCAGCTTCACATGCTCGCCGGCCGGTTGACGATCGGTGAAACCTACTTTTTCCGGGAGGAGAGGAGTTTCGAGGCCCTCGAAACCCACATCATCCCGGAGATCCTCGCTGCGCGGCGCGGGACGGTGAAGCGGCTGAGGATCTGGTGCGCGGGGTGCTCGACCGGCGAGGAGCCATACTCCATCGCGATCCTGCTGCACCGTATGATTGCCGACCTCCCCCAATGGAACGTGACCATTCTGGCAACCGATATCAATCCCGCCTCCCTGCGCAAAGGGGTGCAGGGGGAGTATGGTGAGTGGTCGTTTCGCGGCACTCCCCGCTGGGTTCGGGAGAGGTATTTCACCAAGAACCGGGAGGGACGGTTCGAGATCGTCGCCCCGATCAGGAAAATGGTGACATTCGCCCCGCTCAACCTTGCGGAGGACCCGTACCCCTCGCTCTCCAACAACACCAATGCCATGGATGTCATCTTCTGCCGCAACGTGCTGATGTACTTTGCGCCGGAACATGCCCGAAGGGTGGTCGAAAAGTTGCACCATTCCCTGGTGCCCGACGGCTGGCTGGCCGTATCCCCCTGCGAGACAACGCATGGCAATTTTCAGGATTTCGAAGCGGTTCATTTCAGCAACGCGTTCTTCTACCGAAAAAACGGTAACAGAAGAAGCTTGACCACTCCCCCCCTCGAACCGTTCGCCGGCACAGCCCCCCCATCCCCCCCGCTGGCGGCACTCCAGCAGGTCGTGCCCCCTTTTCCCGCATCTTCACGCCCCGTGCCACCCGTTTCCATTCCGATACCTGCACCGGAAGCCGCGCGTCCTCGATTGTCCCCCTATGACGAGGCGCTGGCGCTCTACCGGCAAGGCCTCTATGAAGATGCGGCAACGAAACTGTCTGGGATGCTGGCCGAAGGGGATGGCGCGGACAGGTCCTCTTTCTATGGTGAAGCCGCCACCCTCATGGCGCGGCTCCATGCCAACCGGGGGGATTTCCCCGCGGCCCTGGCCTGGGCCGGGAAAGCCGTTGCCGTCAACAAGCTCGATCCGGAACTGCGCTATCTTCAGGCGGTCATCCACCAGGAACAGGGAGAGCTCGATGCGGCGACAGCCGCACTGAAGAAGACCCTCTATCTTGACCAGACGTTTGTTCTTGCCCACTTCGCCCTGGCGATCCTCTCCCGGCAGCGCGGCAGGATCAAGGATGCGGAGAAGCACCTGGACAATGCCCGGTCGCTTCTGGACGGATGCGGCGACGACGACATTCTGCCGGGGTCGGAGGGGATGAGTGCCCGCCGTCTCAGGGAGATCATTGCATCAACCAGTTGGAACGGCACCGTCAACCGGTAGGGACCGGGGCGGAAGAGGAATAGCCCATGGAGCAGCAACGCGGGAAAACCGGGGAAAAACGGCCGTCGGCCATCGACTGGCACGAAATACGGCAACGTCTTGACAACATATCCGCATCCGGCAGCCACGGCATGACCGCGGCTGAAGTGAAGGAGGTGCTGAGGGGGAGGGCGCAGGCGCTCGCCCTTGAACCGGGCCGGGAAGGAGAGGGCGGGGAAAGCCTCGACATTCTCGAATTTCACCTCGCATACGAGACCTACGGCATCGAGATGTCATGGATCCGCGAGACCCTTCCCCTCAAGGACCTTACGCCGGTTCCCTGCACCCCTCCCTTCGTCCTCGGCCTGATCAACGTGCGCGGACGGATCATGTCGGTCATCGACCTGAAGAAGTTCTTCGACCTGCCGGAAAGGGGACTTACCGACCTGAACAAGGTCATCATCCTGCACCACGGGGGGATGGAGTTCGGCATTCTGGCCGACGAGGTCTGCGGTTTCCGCTCGATCCCGCTGGCGGAACTGCAACCGTCGCTCCCCACTCTCACCGATGTCCGGGAAAAGTACCTGAAAGGGGTGACCCGGGAGCGGACAGTGGTTCTCGACGGCGAAAAGCTGCTTAACGACAGGAACATCATCGTCCATGAAGAGATGGGCGACTGAACGGTTTTTTGGGCCGATCATGCTCAGATTCGTTTACAACAAAGGAGGACAATCCATGCAGTGGTTTCTGAATCTTTCGACGCGGTCGAAAATTATCTTTGGTTTCGGTGCGATGTTCCTCCTGCTCGCCATCGTCATCAGTACCGCCCTCAGCGATATCTGGTCTACCAAGAACTCGCTCAAGGAAGTCGTCAACCGCGACTACCAGCAGGTATTCGATCTCACGGAGATCCGCTCCAACGTGAACCGGGGGAGGGCTCAGATTCTGGAGATGATGATGGCCGGCGACAGCGCCAAGCAGCAGGCACTGGAGCAGGATATCCGGACGCTGGCAACGGAAAACGATCAGAAAATCAAAGAGCTTTTCCTGCTGTACAAAAGCGACCCGAGGAGCCTGGCGTTGCTCGAAGAACTGAACACCACCCTGATGGAGTACCGCAAGAGCCGGGACGCGCAGATCACGATGATTTACCGGGGAAAGATCGATGCGGCGCGCCAGCTCGGTGTCGGCATTCAGGACGAACGGTACAACAAGATCCGTAACGTCGCCCTGCAACTCGAAAAGCAGGAGAAGGATCACGCGCAGCAGCGGCTCGACGGTTCCGAGCAGAGGGCCGGCTTCGCACTCATCGTCTTCCTGGTCATCGGCGCCGGCGCCGTTGTCTTCAGCCTCGTCATGAGCAATGCCATGACCCGGGGTATCGCCACGCCGCTCACGGAGCTCACGGCAATTGCTGAACAGGTTGCCATGGGAGATATGGAGGTGACCATCCCTGCGATCGCCAGAAGGGACGAAGTGGGGATGCTGGCGGACGCCTTCCGCCGACTGGTGGAAAATGTCCGCGCCATGGCCGCCATGATGAAACTGATTGCCGCAGGGGATCTTTCCGTCCAGGTGGCGGCCCAGTCGGAAAAGGACGTCATGGGGAATGCCCTGGCAGCCATGGTGCAGAATCTTCGTACCCAGACGCTCGCCATCCAGGAGGGGGTCAACGTCCTCGCCGCTTCCGCCGGCGAGATCCTCGCCTCCACCACCCAGATCGCCTCCAATGTTGCGGAGTCCGCCACGGCGGTCAACGAGACGACCGCCACCGTGGAGGAGGTGAAGCAGACCACCCAGCTCTCGACCCAGAAGGCCGGCCATGTTGCCGACAGCGCCCAGAGGTCGCTCCAGGTCTCCCATCAGGGGAGAAAATCGGTGGATGAAGCGGTCCGGGGGATGAGCCGCATTCGGGAGCAGATGGAAACCGTTGCCGAGAGCATCGTCAGTCTCAGCGAGCAGAGCCAGGCCATCGGCGAGATCATTGCCACGGTCAACGATCTCGCCGAGCAGTCGAACCTCCTCGCCGTCAACGCAGCCATCGAGGCTGCCAAGGCGGGCGAGCACGGGAAGGGGTTTGCGGTAGTGGCCCAGGAGGTGAAGAGCCTCGCCGAGCAGTCGAAACGGGCAACCGCCCAGGTCCGCACGATCCTGAACGACATCCAGAAGGCGACCAATGCCGCGGTGATGGCGACGGAGCAGGGTAGCAAGGCGGTGGAAGCGGGCGAAAGACAGTCCGCGGAAGCGGGGGAGGCGATCCGGGTGCTGGCGGACAGCGTGACGGAATCGGCCAACGCCTCGACCCAGATCGCGGCGTCGAGCCAGCAGCAGATGGTGGGGATGGACCAGGTCGCCCTCGCCATGGAAAACATCAAGGAAGCGAGCACCATGAGCGTGGCCAGTACCCAGCAGGCCGAACAGTCGGCCCAGAGCCTGCACGAGCTGGGGCAGAAACTGAAGCAACTGGTGGAGCAGTTCAAACTGTAAGGCGACGGAGCGCCGTCCTCTTACCAGAGGCAGAGATGGACAACGATTTTCAGAAAAGGCTCCTGGCCACTTTTACGGTCGAGACGAGAGAGCACCTTGCCGCCATGTCGGCAGGCCTTATCGACCTGGAGAAGGACCAGGACCCCGTGAAGCGACAGGAGATCCTCGAAGCCGTTTGCCGTGAGGCGCACAGCATGAAAGGGGCTGCCCGCGCGGTCAACATGGCCGGGATCGAGTCGCTCGGCCATGCACTGGAAAGCGTCTTCTCCGGATTCAAGCGCGGAAGCGGCGTACCTTCTCCCTCACTGTTCGACCTCCTGCACCGGGCGATCGACGCGATCGAAAGCCAGCTCGCCTCTCCCGCGCCGGACCAGGGCGCCAAAGTCAGGGAGCTTGTCCGGAGCCTGGAAAAAGCGGCGAAAGGTGCGCCGGCTTCCGCCCCCCCTCCGCCCCCCTTCCGGGCCGAGCAGCAGCCGCTGCCCCCCGTCGAGAAGCCGCTCCCGTCCGATACCGTCCGGATTTCCGCCGGGAAGCTCGATGCCCTGCTCCATCAGGCGGAGGAGATGCTCACAATGAAGCTGGCTGCCCGCCAGCGCGCCGCGGAGCTGGGCGAGATAACCGCCGTCCTGGCCGCGTGGGAAAAGGAGTGGAAGAAGGTCCGGCCGGTCCTGCGCATGCTGGACAAGTCTGCGCATGCGGCAGCAGACCGCCCCGCCGCCGGTTTCGATGCCGGCCAGGTGGCAAAGCTGCTCGCCTTTTCGGAGTGGAGCCACACCACGGTCAGATCCCTGGAAGGTAGCGTGCATGATCTCGCGGAAGCAGTGGTGCGCGACGGGCGTTCCCTCGACGGCATGCTGGATTCGCTCCTCGACGACTTGAAGGGCGTGCTGATGCTTCCGTGTGCGACGGTGCTGGAAGTGCTGCCGCGGATGGTCCGTGACCTGGCCCGGGACCGGGGCAAGGAGGCAGAGCTTACGATCGTGGGAGAAACCGTTGAGCTCGACAAGCGGGTCCTGGAGGAGATAAAAGACCCCCTCATTCATCTGGTGCGCAACTGCGTCGACCATGGCATCGAAAAGCCGGCGGAACGGGAGCGCCTGAACAAACCGCCGCGCGGGCGCATTGCCGTGACGGCTTCCCTCAAGGATGCGAACAGGATCGAGCTCCTGATCGCCGACGACGGGGCGGGCATGGATACCGCACGGCTCGGGGAGGCTGCCGTGCGGCAGGGGATCGTGGCGCGGGATGATGTCGGCCTGTTGCGTCAGGAAGAGCTGCAGGGGCTTGCCTTCACGCCGGGTCTTTCCACCAGCCCCATGATTACGGACATTTCGGGGCGGGGGCTTGGTCTTGCCATCGTCCGGGAGAAGGTGGAGAAGCTGGGGGGGACGGTCACCCTGGCCAGCGAGCCCCGGCAGGGGACGACGTTCAGGATGATGCTCCCCCTGACCATGTCGGCCTTCCGGGGGGTGCTGGTCGAGGCGGGGGAACAGACCTTCATTGTCCCCGCCGCCGGCGTGGAACGGGTAACGAGAGTGGCCGGGTCCGCCCTGAAAACCGTGGAGAACAGGGAGACCGTCGAGTTGGACGGGACGGTGGTTGCGTTCGTGCGGCTCGCCGACGTCTTGCAGATCCGCCGTAAAGGGGAAGGCGGCGGCGACGGGTTTATTCCGCTCTTCGTGATCGGGAGCGGGGCGAACCGGGTCGCCTTCGGCGTGGACGGCATCCGTGGCGAGCAGGAAGTGCTGGTGAAAGGTCTCGGACCGCAGCTTTCCCGGGTACGCAACATTGCCGGCGCGACCGTGCTGGGAAGCGGCAGGGTCGCGACCATCCTCCATCCCGGCGATCTGGTGAAATCCGCGATACGGGGGATCGCCCTCCCTGCGGTCGCCGCCTTACCGGCGGAAGGGGCTGAAGTGCCCACCAGGCCGGTGCTGGTCGTGGAGGATTCCATCACCGCCAGAACGCTTCTGAAGAACATCCTGGAAACCGCCGGCTACCGGACCGTCACGGCAGTGGACGGGATCGACGCGCTGACCCGGCTCAGGACCGAACAGATCGACCTGGTGGTGTCGGACGTGGACATGCCGCGGATGAACGGCTTCGACCTGACCGCAAAGATCCGCTCCACCAGGGAACTCGCCGACCTGCCGGTGGTGCTGGTTACCTCGCTCGATTCCCGGGAAGACCGGGAGCGCGGCATCGAGGCAGGGGCGAACGCCTACATCGTGAAGAGCAGCTTTGACCAGAGTAACCTCCTGGATGCGATCCGGCGGCTCATCTGATAGAAATAGGAGCAGCAATGATTGACGTGTTGATAGTCGATGATTCGGCCAGCATGCGGCTTTTTCTGGAGCGGATCTTCAGCGCGGATCCCGGCATTCGGGTGGTCGGCGCTGCCCGGAACGGGGAAGAGGCCATCGCCATGGTGGAGCGCCTGAACCCCCACGTCGTCACCATGGACATCTACATGCCGCGGCTGAATGGCCTCGATGCGACGCGCCGGATCATGGAAACCCGCCCGACCCCGATCGTCATCCTGAGCGGCAATCTCGACCCGGAAGAGGTGCTGACCTCGTTTCGCGCCATGGAGGCGGGGGCCCTTGCCGCACTGCCGAAACCGAGAGGCGCCGGCCACCCCGACCACGAGCGGGAGGTGGGCGAGCTGGTTCGGAAGGTGAAGCTGATGGCGGAAGTGAAGGTGGTAAAGCGGTGGCCGCGCGCCGGGAAATCGCCCGCCTCCACGCTCCCCAGGGAGATGCCGGTCATGGCAGCGCCCGGCAAGCTTCAGGCGGTGGCGATCGGCGCCTCGACCGGGGGGCCGGTGGTCATCCAGACCATCCTGTCGGGACTGAGGGGGGACTTCCCCGCGCCGGTACTGGTCGTCCAGCACATGGCGGCCGGATTCATCCAGGGGTTCGCGGAGTGGCTCGCCCTCTCTTCCCGATTGCCTGTCCACGTAGCTTTTCAGGAAGAACAGATCCTCCCCGGCCATGTCTATGTCGCCCCGGATAACCTGCACATGCTGGTGGAGGCAGGCGGCCGCATCAGGCTCAGCGACGCCCCCCCCGAGAACGGCCTGCGTCCGTCGGTCGCCGCACTCTTCCGGTCCGTGGCCGATGTTTATGGCAGGAATGCGGCCGGCGTGCTCCTCACCGGCATGGGGAGGGATGGAGTGGACGATCTGCTGCTGCTCAAGGGGAAAGGAGCCGTTACCATCGCGCAGGACAGGGAAAGTTCGGTAATTTACGGCATGCCGGGAGAGGCGCTCCGGACGGGAGCAGCGTCCTATGCCCTTTCACCGGACAGGATCGTCGCCATGCTTGAACGGCTGGCACCCCGGGGGCGTTGACAGGGCGGCCGGGGTACCGTTTGCGGAGTGGAGAACAGGCAGGGTTCGAACAGGAGTTTACGCATGGAAGAACAGACGAGTAGCGATGCGGCGGTCGGCGGGATGATCCTCATTGTCGAAGACAGCCCCACCCAGGCAGAGCAGCTGAGGTACATTCTGGAGAAACACGGCCATCGCGTCATGGCCGCCGGCAATGGCCGGCAGGCGCTGTCCGTCATGGCCGAAGAAAAACCGGGGCTCATCATCAGCGACATCATTATGCCGGAGATGGACGGCTACGAGTTGTGCCGTGCTATCAAGGCCGATGAACGGTACCGGGACATCCCGGTGATTCTGCTTACCTCTCTTGCCGATCCGCACGACGTCATCAGGGGGCTGGAATGCGGCGCCGACAACTTCATTACCAAGCCCTACGACGAGACCTATCTTCTTTCCCGGATTATGAACATCGGCATGGAGCGGAGCCGGCGCGGGGCCGCTGACGGGGCAGAAGGGGTCGAAATTTTCTTCGGCTGCCGGAAATTCATGATAACCGCAGACCGGCGGCAGATCCTCAACCTCCTCCTGTCCACCTATGAAACCGCCATCCAGAAAAACCGCGAACTGAGCAGGGCGCGGGATGAGCTGCGAGAGCTCAATGACCAGCTGGAGGCCGCCAACAAGGAGCTGGAGGCGTTCAGCTACACGGTTTCCCACGATCTCCGCGCTCCCCTCACCGGCATCAGCGGCTACTGCCAGCTTCTCGCGGAGTTCAGCGCCGGAAGCCTCGACGAGCAGGGCAAGGAGTTCGTCCGGGAAATAGCCGGCGCAGCCGACCGGATGGACCAGCTGATCACCACCATTCTCAATTTCTCCCAGTTGACCCGCAAGGCGATAAACCGGGAAACGGTCGACCTCAGCAGGCTCGCCCGGAGTGTCTCCCGCGACCTCCTGCTGCGCAATCCAGAACGGACGGTGACCTTCAGGATCGCCGAGGGGGTCATGGCCGACGGGGATGCGAAACTGCTGCGGGTGGTGCTGGAAAATCTCCTCGGCAATGCCTGGAAATATACCGGCACCCGCCACGGAGCGGTCATCGAGTTCGGAGTGCTGGAGCAGGGGGGAGAAGCGGTCCATTTCATCCGGGACAACGGGGTCGGCTTCGATATGGCCTCAGCGGAGAGGCTGTTCGGGGCCTTCCAGCGCCTGCACGACGCCGAGGAGTTCGAGGGGATCGGCATCGGCCTTGCCACCGTGGAGCGGATCATCCAGCGCCATGGCGGACGGGTGTGGGCAGAAGGGGAGGAGGGGAAGGGGGCGACCTTCTATTTTACCCTCGGAAGTCAGCAACTGTTCCCGTCATAAACGCCGTTTCAAGCGCCCAACGGTTTTTTCCACAAACTGCATCTGCCAGGCATAGTTGCTCGGCGGGTGCACGTATCGCTTTCCCTTCTTATTGGACAAACCTCAAAAAACCAAAATCTACCACGAAGACACGAAGAAAACCCAAAAAACGGTTTAGGTTTGCCTTCCTTCGTGCTCTTCGTGCCTTCGTGGTGAATAAGGTCTTTCGCTATTTCACCCGGCATCCGTAGCCGTAGCCCGCTGATTCGAGCGTATCGCTGACGGTGCGGAAGACGGCGACGAGGGTAACGCATGGGTCGAGGGGCACCTGGACCTCGTAGGAGCCCAAAGTCCGTCCGCTTTCCCGTGCCCCGGAGAAACGCTGCAGAAACTCCTTGCCGGTGGGGGGAAAATTGGCGGGAGCTCCGTCGACGAAAAGCACGAGTGCCCCGTTGTCGTCGAAATAAAGCTGCTGAAGGGACCCGGGCGGCGCGAAGAGCCGCTTCGGCGCCAGCACGGCCGTACCGACGGTGATCGATGCGGCGTTTTGCCGCTCCTCGCCCAGCATGGCGCCGGCTTTTTCGAAAATCTGTCTGGCCGAGTCAATATCCGTTTTCCCGAGTTCGAGAGCGCCGACAATTTTGCCGTTCGCAAGTCGCGCCGTGACGATTTCCGGACGGGGAGGGGCATCCTTCTCCGCTCTCCCGCCAGTTGCATTGGCAGTGCCGGCAACTGGCGTCTCCGCGGCAAGGGGGGCGAGGGAGATGCTCACCCTGCCGGCGGGCGCATGGGGGACGTGCGCTTCGCTCCTTTTTCCCGAAACGGTAATGGCATATCCCGGCGTCAACAGCGGCACCTCCCCCGCGGCGGAGATGGCAGTCATCCCCATAAGAAGGTCGTCGGTCGTCATGACGACGAGATAGCGCTCGCCTTTGCTCCCATCGGGAAAGATAAGCTCCCCTTCGAGCTTGTGGAGGAGCCCCGCCGTTTGCTCCATTGTCTCGATATAGCCGGCCTGTTGGAGCGTGAACGTCTCCGGCCCCGTTGTGCGTATCACCCGCCGATTTTCGTCGAGGGTCATGAGTTTGGGGAAGAAGATATAGGCTGTCTTGAGGTCGTCTCCAATGAGAAAACTGCGGGCAGTCACCTTGTACGGGTACGGCCCTTGCGGCAGGGAAAAGGCCCGGAAGTAGCTCTTGCCGGTAGTGAACCGGTACGCGGGGGAGTTGCCGCCAAGGTTGAAGCTCTTCGTGTCACCGAGGTGGAGCGGTTCGACGGGCAATTCCGCCAGGGAGGCGCAGCAGACCGGGGCCTCGTTGTATTGCCGGAGAGCCGCTCCGTACGGTTTTGCGCACCCCTGGAAGAGGATGCCCGCACCCAGGACAAGCAGAGGCGGGACCGCTCTGCGTAACCGCATTGCCAGCCGGCCTGCCGGTGACGCGACTGCGGCAGCCCGCCGCAATTCCGGCTGGCCGGATGCGCTGGCATCCGTGCGCTGCCGGCGTGAGGTGAAGAGTCTGTTCATGGCCTGCCCTCCTTTGTCCGGGAATTGTAACCAACAGCGCGCTCTAAGTAAAGGATCAAGTGATGCTCCCCTGGAGGTGATCGAAAAACATGGACTGCGCCCCTGCTTTCAGAGGTGGTGCCCGGAAAAAAATAGAAATCTTCCCCGTGCATGGGGGATGTTGCAATCTTTCCAAACGGTGGTACATTCAATAGCATCAATCACTCGGCAGGGGAGGGAATATGAAAACGTTGAGTCTGGCGGTTTGCTTGTCCGCGATGTTTTTTGTGTACGGTTGCGGCAACGGCGGGACAACGGGAACAGGTCAGACTCCTATCGGGACACCGGTGAGCCTGACGACATTCAATGGTTTTTTCAAGGGGTATTCGTCGGCAGGAACGCAGCTGAGTTTTGCCAACATGACAGGGTCGGTCAGATTCAATAACATGACGGGTGTCAATTCGCACGGGCGGTGTTCGGGTACCTACACAGTCGTCGCCGTTGGTCCGACGACTTTTGAAAATCTGCAGGTAACCGAATCCACCACATCCCTCGCAGTGCTGACGGGTCCGATTCCTCCCGTGTCGTTTGATGTCCAGAGGTATTTCCTCGTCTCCAACGGGAGTCTTTACAAAATCACCGATGTGCCCGGGACCCTCTTTTATTTCGATCCGTTAATGGACTTTGCCATGCCGCCAAACCCTGCCAATGTCGGCGACTTCGGCACCATTGCCACGCTTGCCGGGAGCGATGGCTCGACGCTGGCTATCGGCTGGGAACTCAGCCCCGAGTTTCATGGCAATTCAATCATGATAATAACATCGGTCACGCGAAATATTCTTAACATTGTTACCGCCAGCGAAGTGGACAAATATTACCTGGACAGAGCGGGCAACCCTTATAAATTCGCAACGACCGTCACCTCCGGCGGAGTCACCATAACAATGGCAGGCAATAGATCCTGACAAGATTACGATATCGCGAAGCAAAACATTTGACGGCTTGTTGAAATGCGGAAGAACACCGCGTAGATATGATCCTGCCGGGAGTTCGGAAATTTTCAACGGCCAGCACTTGACTATGGGCAAAACTGTGCAAAAATTACTCACAGCCATTAGTCATACATCGATCACTTGGTCGGCAGCACATGCCAAGGGGGAGTACATGCACATGAGTTGGTCCCGGTTGACGATATTGTGGGTTTCCTTGTCGATGGTGCTCTCCGCGTGTGGCGGAGGAGAGTCGAGCCCGGGCAGGATTCAGATGGGCGGGGCCGTACAGGGAACGACTCCGTCCCTTACTCCGGCGGTCTCGACCCTGGTCGGCAGCTCGGCTATCGGTTCGGCTGACGGCTTGGGCACTGAGGCGAGCTTCTGGAGCCCCGAAGGG
This sequence comes from Geobacteraceae bacterium, assembly GCA_036518435.1. Lineage (GTDB taxonomy): Bacteria > Desulfobacterota > Desulfuromonadia > Geobacterales > Geobacteraceae > JAMPXD01. The sequence continues at coordinate 367,269 of DATDNF010000031.1, read as the reverse complement.
ATCACGACGGACGGCAAGAACCTCTACGTGGCCGATTCCGGCAACAATACGATCCGCAGGGTCGGCATCGCCTTCGGCAATGTCTCGACCATAGCCGGAAGCACCTCAGCCAGCGGCGCGGCAAACGGTACGGGCAGCGCAGCGACTTTTTCGAGCCCGCAAGGGATAACGATGGACGGCACGAGCCTCTATGTCGCCGATTCCGGCAATAATTCGATCCGCAAGGTCGTGCTCGCCACGAGAGCGGTTACGACCCTGGCAGGGACGGGTATCGCGGGCTCGACGAACGACACGGGCACAGCGGCGAGTTTCAATAATCCGCGGGGGATCACGACGGATGGCGCGAACCTCTACGTCGCCGATTCCGGCAACAATACGATCCGCAAGATCGTGATCGCTACCGGCGTGGTTACCACCCTGGCCGGCAGCCCCGGGACCAGCGGCTCGGCAGACGGCACGGGCGCGGAGGCGAGATTTAACAATCCCATAGGGATCACGACGGAGGGCGCAAACCTTTATGTCGCAGATTTCGGCAACAACACGATCCGCAAGATCGTAATTTCCACCGGCGTTGTGACGACCCTGGCCGGGAGCGCCACCGGGGTTCCCGGTTTGACGGCCGACGGTACAGGCGGGTCCGCGAGGTTCAACGGTCCCTATGCCATTACGTCGGACGGCAGGAATCTCTATGTCACTGACGATGGTTGCTCGGTCCGTAAGGTGACGCTCACCGCGGGCACTGCGAATACCATGGTGATCGGCCCGAATGGGACTCCGATCGTGACTACCGTGGCGATCGCCGCGGGAACGGTGACAACTCTGGCCGGAAGCCCGGCATACGTGACGCCGACCGGGATCGTAAGCCCGAGTGCTTACGGCTCGGCGGACGGCACGGGGACTTCCATCTCGCTCGCCACGGGGGTTCCCGTCACGGTTTTCGGCACGGCGAGATTCTGGTTTCCCGAAGGGATCACGACGGACGGCAGGAACCTCTTTGTGGCGGACAGCGTGAACAATACGATCCGCAAGGTTTATTAGCATGCTGCATTCGAGGGTAAGCCCCGCAATTTACAATCGCATGTTTCCCGGTAATGCATGGATTGATAGCAAGACAAACGATTATCTCCGATAATGGAGTTCACTTCCTGAAATATTTTTCATTCGATAAGGAGGTTCCATGAAAAGCCGCATTGCTTGTCTGGCAGCCATTCTGGGGGTTGCACTGGTCCTTTCCCCGACCGAAAAGGCGCAGGCCATCCCCGCCTTTGCCCGGCTGTACAAAACGGAATGCAACACCTGCCACACCATTTTCCCGGATCGGAATCCTTTTGGTGATGCATTCAGAAAGAACAGTTACGTCTGGCCCGGCAACCTTCCCGCGCAGATGGAGGAAGGTGTCCAGTACACCCCCCCGGAGGGAAAGGGTGGGGAGCGGGAGTGGATGGTGACGATCCCCGACCAGGTGCCGATTTCCTTCTGGGTCAACCATGACTTCATCGTGAATAAGGACAAAGTGCCGCAGATCGACCTGGACGGGGAGACTGAGCTGGAGGTCTTCACCGCCGGGAATTTCCGCGGCAAGGCGGGGTGGTGGGCCGAGTACAACTTCGCGCCGGACAGGGAAATCGGCGAAGTCTATCTGCAATTCCGCAAAGTATTCGGTTCGCCGGTCAACGTCAAGGCCGGGAGATTCAAACCCAGGCTGAGTCTCTGGAAATCCAACGACTCGGCGACCATCAGCTCGTACGGTTATAACGATATGGTGGTGGGACTCAATCCGCCGGTTCCACAGGACCAGCTGGATGCGGCCGGGGCAACGATCGGCAACCCCTTCACCATAGACCGCGAACAGGGTGGGGTGGAGCTCAATTCGGTCATAGGCAACCGGATATTCGCCGCTGCCGGGGTTGTGACGCCGCCGGAGAAAGACCATAACGGTGTCGACTATTATGGCCATCTTTCGGTGAGGATCGGCGGGACCGATTTCAACGGCAGTGCGCCGGCAATCTCCCTGGTGCGGGAGAGCCTGTGGGACAACCTCGCCTTGACCTTTGGAACCTTTTATTATTACGGCGGCTCACAAAATGTTCTCAACAATATAGACACCAATTTCCAGACCGTGAAGTTCTCCAATAACTTCTATCGGCTGGGGGCGGAATCGGAAGTCCTTTACAAGAATTTGCGGCTCCGCATGAACGCCATCTTCGGACAGGACGACAATCCCCGTGGTGCCGGCGGCAAATCGGAGACGTCCCGTTTCTACATGGGCCAGGGGCAATACATCTTCATGCGCAACATCCTGGGGGCCATGCGTTTCGAGTACCAGGACATCGAGCGCGAAGGGATCACCCGTCGCTACATCCCGACAGTCGTTTACGCGCCGTGGCAGAATGTGCGGCTCGCCCTGGAGTATGTTCATGAGATCCAGCCGAAGTTCACCCAACCGCATTTCATCAACAGGGAATACACGGCCAGGGTTACCTTTGCCTACTAAGCAGCAGGAGATTTAAGAACCATGAAAATATCATGCGCTGTTCTTGCGTTCGTATTTCTTGTCTGTGCCGTTGCCCGGGCCGAAGTCAGGGTTTTTGTCAAGGGTGACAGCCTGAGGATCGATACGTCGGGTTTCCCTCCTAAAATGGTGCAGGCACACAACCTGATGATGCAGAAGTGCAACAAATGCCATTCGATCGAGCGGGTCATCATTTCCGCCCAGACGGGAATCTGCGCCATATCCAGAACGAGTTTCTCCAAGGAAACCACCAGGGCCATCGTGACGCGGATGTATCTCAAACCGGGAGCAGACATGACCAAGAGCGAGGCGCGGAGTATCGTGCTGTTTCTCAATTACCTGCTCGATCAGAAGGTGGTTGTCGTGGAAAGAAAAGACTGAGTGCCATATGCCGGTCGGATAGCGCAGGTGCCGGTCGGTATGAAAAGGAGACAGGATGATGAAAGGAAATGGCAAGCTGATTTTCTCTGCGTTGCTCATGGCGCTTCTTATCGGTGCCGTCATGTCCGGCTGCGGTGGCGGTGGCGGTTCTTCCGCTCCTGCCGGCACCGGCACCTTGTCCGGCAGTGCCAAATAAAAGATCCGCTAAGGGAGCCAACCATGAAAGTGACACACTATCTGCTTTTGGCGCTTCTTTTGTCGGCGGCATCCGCCACATCGGCACTGGCTTTGCCGGTCAATAGAGTGCTGACCGTCCAGCTTGCAACGGTGTCCGCTACGGGCCAGGTCGCGCCGTTCCGTTCCATTTCCGTCACCACGGACGCCAGCGGCAAGGTCGCCTTCACCTTCGCCAATGTCCCCACCAGCGACAGCGCTCCGTTCCTCATGGTTCGGATCATAGACGGCACGGCGGTATTGCGGCAGAGCGTGGTAGCGGCCCCGGCACCTAACGGTACGGCGAATGTCGGCGTGAGCGAAGTCACGACCAGTCAGGCAACCGCCATGCTGAAAGCCTTCGCCGATTCGGGCGGCGGCAACGCCACGCTGGCCGCGATGATCATGACCATGGTCCGTTCCGGCGCCATTACGAACCCGGACTTGCTAAACTTGAGCCCTCTGGCAAGGGCAGCGGCCAATGCGTTCGAATCGTTCCTGTCCAGCAACGGGGCCGCGGGGCAACTGGCGGCATTCCGCGCGAACCTTCTCCCCGCCATGCGGGATTTTGCGGCCACATACAAGGATTCGGTCGATACGGTCGCCCTTGCGAACGATGCCAGTACGGCTAACCCCATCCAGGACCTGCTGGACAAGGCGGCGTCGAACCAACGGGAAGCTGCTGCGAGGGGGGACGCCATTGCCCGGTTTCTGGGTGCCTTCGTTAATGCGGGAGCCGATGCCGGGATATCACCGGCATTGATGCATATGGCATTCACGGAAGCCGGGAAAGCGGTGGAGGCGACCGTTACGCCTGTTTCATCGGATGTCGTTACCGCCATGCTTGCGGCGTTCCGGACCGGGGCGGAACATTGCCAGCTGCGGGCGCAGATGAGAAGTTACGCCGCTGCCTTGCCATTCATGAATGCGACGACAGCAACCAGGCGGCAGCTATTCACCACTGCGGCCGCCACGCTTGGCGATGCCTTGGTGACCGCGCAGGAGTCCTACGAGCTGATTTACGCTGACCCCGGTTTTTTCCCGACCCTCCAGGACATTGATTCTGCCCGCGAGAGCCTGAACCTGACCCTGCAATCGGTGATGGCGAACTTCATAACGGATACGACCGCTTCTCCCGGCGAAATAATCGCCATGCAGATGACCATGGCATCGGGGATGGCGCAGGCAGGCGGGATCATGGCCAACATGTCGACGTCAACCCTGCAGCGGCAGGGAATAGGCAAGATGTTCACCAGCGCGACTGCCTCTTCGCAAAACTGGCTGGATATGATGGTGACGGGCGCCAACTTCGTGACCCCTGCCATTCAATTGACGTACAGTTCTGCAATTACAAACCTGGCGAGTAATTTCCCGCAAGTGGCGGTGCCGAATTTCTCTTTGTTTGCCGACCCATACAAGTCGCTGCTGCGACTCCAGTTCGACCTGATGCTTCTCAAGTTCAACAACCAGCTGTCACTGTCCCTGGCAGTGCAGCCGATTACGCAGGCCGACCTGGCCACGATCAAGGAAGCCGATCTGGCCAACAGGACGACGGTCTTGAGCAGAATTGGCGGCAGTTTAAACAGTGACCAGAAAAACGCCTTGATGGTGGTCATGTCACAACCGGAACTGTTGTGACCGGAAGATATCGGGAGGAGGCCCGGATTTATCCGGGCCTCGCACTATCGGGAACATTCCGGTTGTACCGGTGAACACCGATGAGGAAGCCGGCAACTTTCATGTAATCATTATAATTTTGCGGCTGTTTGACATGGGGCAGGGCTGTACTATAATTGAACAGCGATAGCGGTTCATGCATTGCACAGTCTCCTGGTATCTGGATACAAATCGTATGACTTCCCGTATGATTCGGTATTTTCATCCAGCGACATGCAGGCGCGGATCGTTCCCGCTGCTGACGAGAAGTGCCGAATTCACGGCGATCCCCATTGTCAAGCGTGACGGTTACCCGAGAAATTTTTGCCGGATAAAGGAGTCAAAAAAATGAGGACATACAGCATCGGCCTCGTCTTTATCTGCCTGACAACCATCACCCTTATGTTCGCCGGCTGCGGCGGCGATTCCGGCTCGGCTCCGGCCCCTGCCCCGACGACGCAGGCAACGGTCATCCCCCCGCCCCCGACCGGGGTAGCCGCCACCGGCGGCGCGACCCAGGTGACCATCAGGTGGGAAGCCGCACCCGGTGCAACTTCGTACAACATCTACTGGTCGACGATCGCAACCTCGACTGTCTGGCACAAGATCGCAAATGCTACCGCCCCCTACGTCCAGACAGGTCTCGCCACCGGCACCACCTATTACTACATGGTGACGGCAGTGAACAGCGCGGGGGAAAGCTTGCCATCCAGCCAGGTCTTTGCGTGGACCAACTCTTTACCCACCGCGCCGACCATGGTAGTTGCCACGGGCGGAGTCGGTCAGGTGACACTCACCTGGAATCCCGTCCCCGGCGCAACATCGTACAACCTCTACTGGTCGACGGATCCGGGGGTGCTCATCATGGTGGGCGGGGATACGGCCGACCCGCTGCCGATCAGAATTGATAATGTCACCTCCCCCTTCGTCTGGAACACAACCGTAGTCCAAAATTTCGGAATCAATCAGAGCGGCGGGACCATAGATCCGTCAACATTTGTAGTGCTCGCTAATACTACCTACTACTTCGTGGTGACGGCGGTAACCAGCGCCGGAGAAGTACCATCCCAAGAGGTCTCGGCAACCACTTTATGACGGTTGTACCCTTGGTGGCGCAGGGCCGGGTTCAGGCGATTTTTGCGGCAGGGCGTAACGCAAAGAAAAAAATGGAGGGGAATATTATGGGCAAGTGGGTCAGCAGTTTTTCAGGCGCCATGCTCAAACGGTGGGGGATTACCGCCGTCATTTTATTCGGCATTTTTGTCCATACGGACGCTCAGGCGTTTCTCGTCCATGTCGTTGACGACGACGGCAAACCCATCACCAACGGCTTTCGCTGGCTCGTCATGGCGGACGATTCCTACCATGTTACGCCGGGCCAGGCCAACCCGACGCCGGGGGTGCCGGAGAGCTTCACCCTGGGGGTCAATATCCACCACAGCGGCGCCGGCGATCCCGTGGCCAACGGCGACACGAGCCCCGACCTGGGTAATACGGCATCGACACAGCTGGCCGACGCCAGGGTCGATCTTCCCAAGGACCAGCGCTACATCGTATCGGTGCTCCCGTGGCACTCATCCCCTCCCGGAACCCCCGCGTTCAAGCAGACCGGCTGGACCATGAGCGGCCGCAATGTGGACATCAACCAGACCGACGTTACCATCGTGGTGCACAAGTTCCCGGTCCCCACCGCCCAACTCACCATCATCGTGTTCGAGGACAACCAGCCGACCAACGCCGCCTACGACCAGCCGCAGGAGCATGGGCTGGGTGGGTTCGACCTGCTGATCACTGACACCGTCGGCAAGGTGCTTCAGGACGCCTGGGGCAATCCGATCGGGACGACGTACAAGTACAAGTGCCCCATCAACTACGACAACATACCGTTCGCAGGAGGGTCGCTAACCGAAAGCCGGCCGGCCGCCGTGAATCCCGACGGCACCTGCACGAACTTCCCCCTTCCGGCGGAGAGCCAGCCGGAGTACCAGATCGATCCGGTAAGCGGCGCACCGGTCATAGACTTCAAGGGAACCGGCGTCATGACGACATGCACGGGGGATACCACGGACCATCCGTATCCCACCGCATGGACCGCTTATGAAATGGCCAACTGCGTCGAACCTTATACCACGATTACGAAGACGGTCAACGGCGTGCCGATGACCCTCCTCACCCCGATGGGGGTCGGCGAGGCGGTGGTCAGGTGCCTGCCGCAGAACCACTATCTCATCGAACCGATTCCCCCTGCAAACGACCCCGACTGGATCGGTCCGACCAATACCCTGGAAGGGGGGCGGGCGAACGACAACTGGGCGCGGCCCGGGGAGCCCCGCTTCAACATTACGCTGGGGCAGTTGAACTGGATCAGTTTTTTCGGTTTTGTGAAGGCGTGCAATAACGGCCCGACCGGATTCCTTGCCGCGGCACCCACTGCCACTGCACCCAACGGCATCGCGTGCCACGGGCTTGACGCTGCCGTTACCCCCCCGCCTAATCTGGTCGGCGTGCCTTTGTACACGATAACGGGGCAGATCGTCCTCGCCCACGACCAGCACGCCCCGCTGGTGCCCGGCCTGAGCCCGGCAACGCCGGTGCCGGACTGCTTCGTTGCCCTCAACAACCTGAGCGGCTCCGATGAAACCGTCTTCACCGATGCCTGTAATGCGGACAGCACGTTCACGATCCGCAATGTCCCGCCCGGCACCTACCAGCTGGCCACGTGGGACAAGGCGGTCAACTACATCATCGACTACCGCACGATTATCGTGCCGGCAACGGTCCCGGCAACGGGGACGACCATCGACGTGGGGATGGTGTCGATCTTCAGCTGGTTCGGCATCCTGAAGGGGAAAGTCTTCAGCGATGCGGAGCGGACCGGCACCCCCTGGTGTCAAAGCGTCTATGGTACGGATTGTCCCTCACTCAATGCGCTCAAGCCCGGTGTACCGAACATCAAGGTCAATCTCCGTTTCACCGACGGCACTCCAGTGTACGGCACTTTTACCGACTCGCAGGGGAACTACAGCTTCAATCAGTTCTTCCCCTTCTGGCGGTTCCTCGTCGCCGAAGTCGGCCCGGATCGCTTCAAGCCGACCGGCATGACTGCGGTGGCCGACGACGGCGGGGACACTCAGGCATCACGTTTATGTTCCAATAGTGGTACGGCCTGTACCACTGATGTCGATTGCCCCACGGGGGGAACCTGCACGGGAACGAATCTGCGCTTCGGCCAGCAATTCACCGGCAATGCGGCGCACAATTATCCCGGCACCGGCGCCCCGTACGGCGCGATGGGGATCAACCCCCAGCTTCAACCGGACGGCCAGCTCTTCCGGACCGATACCGAGAATACCCGGATGCAAGCGGTCGGGCCCTGGGTCCAGGACATGCAGTCCAGGATCGACTGGGGGCTCGACGACTTCCAGACGGGTGAGAACGGCAGCATCACGGGGATGATCAGCTACGACCTCACCAGGACCGAGGAAGACCCCGCGACGGATGTTCTCGACGGCTGGGAACCGGGCGTCCCCGCGATACAGGTCAACCTGTACAAGGACCTGAGCGGCACCGGGGCGCTGCTGCCGGGGCAGCTCCCGATCAAGACCACATTCTCTACCGCATGGAACGACGCTAAACCGACCGGTTGCGTGAGCCTGCCCGGATCGCTCTGGGGGAGCCCCCAGGTCGTGAACGGTGTAGCTCTCCCGGACTGCGCCGAAACCTTCAAGACCTGGAACCAGGTCCGTCCCGCGCCGTATGACGGCTACTATACCTTCGACAACCTCCCGATCGGCAAGTACATCGTCCAGGTTGTTCCCCCGTCTGAGTACCGCATCAGGTTCTGGGGGGACCGGGACATCGAGTTCGGCGACCCGAAGACACCGTTCCTCGAACCTCCCGTCGCGTGCGTCGGCGACCTTAGGGATGTCCCACAGTACCATACCCTCTTCCCCGACCAGCAGGTGCCGACCGACTATCCGGGAGGATGGTTCCAGGGACTTCAGGCCCCCGCGTGCGACCGGAAATATGCCGACCTGACCAAGAAGAGGAGCTTCGTGGTGAACTTCGGCATCTTTACCGACGTGCCGATACCCAGCCGTATGTGGGGGACGGTCTGGAACGACCTGATGCTCGAGTTCAATCCGAACAGCCCCAACGCCGCCGGCAACCTTGCCGTCAGCTGGATGCCGGTCACCATCAAGGACTACAAGGGACAGGAACTTATCCGTATGTATACCGACCAGTGGGGCCATTTCGAGGGACTCGTGCCGTCGAACTACGACATCGCCCCGCCGATCCCGATCGGCCTGGTGGTGTCGCAGTACACTGTCGTCGCGAACGATCCCGGCCCGATCCTGGACACACGGGAAGGCTCTCCGACCAAGGGGCAGATGATCACCGACCCCTTCTTCAACCCGGCCTACGGCCAGGAGGTTATCAGGGAGAACTGGCCTTTCCTGTCAGGCCAGACCACCTTCATCGATACCATCGTCATACCGAACTCGGCCTTCGTCGGAAACCGGGTTCCCATAAACTGCGACTTTCTCGACCATAGCCCGGAGATTTTCCGGGTGGACGGGCCGAAGGGGGGGCCGATCGTCTTCGAAACGGGCAACGGCCCGGAACGGATAACGATCCAGTCGGTCGGGCAGCTGTCGGTGAACAACCCCGACTTCGACCCGAACAAACCGATCAGCGAGACCAACCCGGCCAAGATCGTCCGCGATCACGGTTTCGGGGCCACGCCGGGGAGCGTCACCGTCACCTACAAGGGCGAGCCGGTAACGGCGACGGTGGGGGCTGGCGGCGCGGCCGCAGGCGCGACCAGCATTCCCGTTGCCGCGCTGTCGGGCGCCATTCCGAACGGCACGCTGCTCGACTTCGTTTCGAACGGCACGGGGGCGCTCACCGTCGCCCGGCTCACCGCTGCAGTGGCCAAGGGAGATACTCAACTCCTGGTGGCCCCGCTGCCCACCGCGCTGGCTTCGGGTGATTCCGCAACCTTTGAAGGAAATGATGTCGTTACCCCACTTGTGAATCTGCAATGGGCCGTGGATGGCAAGACCATAGCCGCCACCGTCCCGTCCGGAATCAAGACCGGCCAGCTGACCGTGACCCGCGGTGACAACGGAAAAACCACCACGGTCGGCGTGACTCTCCATGTGAACAGCCCGAACATTCCCGTTATCCGGGTCAGCCCGCCCGCTCCCAGCTGTCTGACCGAGGCCGGCGGAGTCGAAGGGTGCCGGCCGATCCAGGATGCCATAGACGCCGCCAAGAACGGCTCGCTCATCCTGATGGCGCCCGGAAGATACGACGAAAACGTGATCATGTGGAAACCGGTGCAACTCCAGGGGTACGGCGCCGAATCCACCGTCATCGACACCCTCCTTGCCCTCGCGAACTTCCCGTTGAAGGATCAAATCTTCAACGAGCTGCTGAACTTTCTCCTGCTCGGTGTCGTTCAGGTTGCACCGGGGGCGGCTCCCGACTTCGTCCTGGAGCAGGGGGCCGGGATAACGGTCGTCGGCTGCGATCCGCTCTGGACCGACGAGCCCTGTACGTACGGGAACTGGTTTGCGGACCCGACGATGCCGAAGGGGGTCCGCCCCCTGATCGACGGCCTGACCATCACCGGCACCACCGAGGCGGGTGGCGGGATTCAGGTGAACAGCTATGCCTACAACCTGAAGATCAGCAACTGCGAGATCTTTGCCGACCAGGGGAGCACCAGCGGCGGCATCCGCATCGGGAATGCGGGCTTGGGCGATGGGACCAACAATGCGGAAGCGACGCTCTATAATCCCACCGGGAGTTCTTTTAACCCGGACGTCGTCGTGGACCACAACCGGATCAGCCAGAACGGCAGCCTGTTCGGCCCCAGCGGCGGTGGCATCTCCGTATATGCCGGAAGCGACCACTACCAGATAACCGACAACTTCATCTGCGGCAACTTCTCCAGCCAATACGGCGGCGGCATCGGCCACTACGGCCTGAGTGTGGACCGCGTGAACCGCAACTTGCGGGGGGTCTGCGGCGCGGACCAGGTGCCAGCCTGCGTGAACCCCGTCAACCCTGCGTGGCCGATTCAGAGCTATGCGGATCGCCAGATTCCGAATCCTACCCCGCGCCCGAACATCGTCGCCCGCAACCTGATCGTCTCCAACGAGTCGTTCGACGAGGGGGGCGGAATCCATCTTGCCGGTGAGCTGGTGCCTGCCAACGCGAATGCCTTTGTCCCGCCGCAGGTCCTCACCTTCGGGGCGGGCCCCGTGGCCATCTACGACAACCTGATCCACGGGAACAAGGGGGGCGACGATGGCGGCGGCTTCCGCACCCTCGATTTCAACGGCGAGGACGTCCGGCTGAATCCGGGGAATGTGCAGGCGCCCAAACTGGCAAGACTCACCGCCGACGCGGCCGCAGGGGCAATAACTCTCACGGTGGCTTCGCTCTCCGCACCTCTGGTTGCAGGCGACACCGCGACTTTTTCAGACGGGCTGGCGGCGACGGCGCCGGTGAACATAACGGTCACGGCTGCCGTTGCGGCCAGCACAACTCCAACCACCATTCAGGTAGCTGCATTGCCGGGCGCCATCCCGGCCGTCATGACGAACGGTGTGCTCACGGTGCTCGACTTCAGAAAAAATCAATGGTACGAGCTCGACGTCTTCAACAACATCATCGTCGACAACTCGAGCGCCGACCATGGCGGCGGCATATCGTTAGACAACACGGTGAACAGCTTTGTCGTCAACAATACCGTTGCCAACAACGATGCCACCTCCACCTCCATCGGGGCGTTCAGCCTTCCTCAATGCACCAACGACGATGCAGAAGGGCAGTTCTGTCCCAACACCGCCCCCCTCGAAAACGGTGGGACAGCCGGTTTTTCGGTATCCGTTCCCCAGGTCGGCGGGATCGCCTCGTTTGCCCACGGCACCGACCTGAACAACATTTTGCAGGCGGGCGCATTCTGCAACCCCAGTATTATCGGCAGCCATCCATACAATCCTGCCGACCCCGCCACCTACCCCTGCACCCCGTTCTCCAACCCGGTGCTCCAGGACAACATCATCTGGCACAACCGCTCGTTCTACTGGGATTCGCGCATTAACAACAATCTGGGGGGGCTCGTCCAGATACCGGTGCGAAACGGGTACTGGGACATGACCGTTTATGGAACGGCATCAACATTGCCTGCCAGCCTGAGAAGCCTGAATCCCACATACTCACTCCTTACGGACGGTGTCGGCGGGAATCTCGGCGGCAACCACGACCTGCTCGGGACAGCCGGGGCCGATCCGCGCTTCGTTACCCGGTGCGATCAGCCGTTCCTCGGCAACCAGTGCCAGGGGTTCAATCAATACGAGGCAGCCATGAAAGGGGGGGCTCTGGGCAACTTTGTCGCTACCATGTTCACCCCCAACGGCCTTCGCGGCGATTACCACACGGGCCCCGGTTCCTCGGCGCTCGACATGGGCGCACTCTTCCAGGGCTCGACCAGCCCGGCAGTGCTCATCACCGATTTCGACGGCAAACCCCGGCCGCTGGGGGTCACCGTCGACATCGGGGCCAACGAGCAGCTGGCGCTGAATGCCGCAGGTTCGCCGATACCTTCCCTGCAGGTGCTCAAGCCGCTTCCTCCGCCTTCTCCTGCCCTGCCGAGCTTGGATTTTGGCACCGCAGCGCTTTTCCGGCCGGTCCAGGGGACCGTAACCATCACCAACTACGGTCAGAAAAACCTGATCGTTGCGGGGGTGCAGGTTGCCGGCCCAAATGCGGCGATGTTCACTGTCATCGACTGGACCGGCATGACGACTGTCTCCCCGGGGGGGACGATGACCCTGTCGGTGTCGTTCACTCCGCTCACAAAGGGGGCCAGTTCCGCGACTCTGCAACTGGTATCGAACGATCCCGTGAACGGCACCCCCATCGGCACAACTTCCATTACCCTGACGGGAAGCGGGATTTAGCGGCTGCGACATGAACGGACTCGACAGGTAAAAGGAGTGATACCATGAAAATACGGAGCAGGCGCATACTCTTCATCGGACTTCAGGCATCTTTGCTTGCGGCCCTGGTTGTGCCGGCGCTGGCGCGGGTAGGAATACAATGCCCCTTCCCTCTGCTGACGCAGAACGGTCTGTCGTATAACCAGCATGATCCTATCATATCGACCGATCCCAATTGCCGGAATGTGAATGTTTCAAACTTTACGCAGATCTGCCGGGTGGATATCAACGCCGTCACCGGGCAGCCGTCGGGCATAACGGTCAGGCCGAGGTTTTTGAACAGCAGCAGCATCCTGTTCGTCAACGCCACCTCCCCAAACGCGGCTTTCCGGAACGCGTCCACCCTGGCCCGGCTGCTGCGACTTGGTACGCCCGTTGCCTTCCCTAATGCCGGCTTTAATTTCACCAACGCGACCACCCACATCCGCTGCCGCTCCATAACCTGCGGCGACGGCCACGTGATGATGGGGGACCGGGACAGAACCGGCAACGCCGATCTGATAGGCGACGGCGACACATATATCTTCGGCTTCAAGGATGTCACCGGCGTGCCGCCGGATCAGATCCTCCCCCTCGGCTTTGCCGGCGCCCAGCACCTCGCGCCGACGATGCTGGCCAATCAGAATGAGGAGTTATGGCTGACTCTGACCAACGCCGGCTTCAGGGAGCGCCCCGACCTGGTCGATGCCCATACGGTCCATTACCACGGCTTTCCCAATGCGGCGTCGGCATTCGACGGCGAGCCGATGGCGAGCTTCGGCATCAATCTCGGGAGCAGCCTGACCTATTTCTACAATAACGTAGAGCCGGGGACCTACATTTATCACTGCCACGTGGAGGCCGCAGAGCACATGCAGATGGGGATGCTCGGCCAGCTCTTCATCAATCCGGCGCAGGACGGAACTCTCATAAACGGTTTCACCACATTCGCATACAACGACTGCACGACATTGCCGCTGCTGACCGACCCGATGTGCGGGGTTACCGGCTACAACATCCTCAAGCCGGTGGAGATCACCTCCTTCGACCCGGTCTTCCACCATTTCGACAATACCTACCAGAAGGTCCGCTTCGACCTGTTGGACGATACCTACGGCATGTTCAACGGCAGGGGGTACCCCGACACCATCGTGCGTGGTCCGATCATCAACAACGGCACCCCCTTCGATCCGGCCCACCTCCCTTCCCAGCCGATAAATGCGATCCCCATGCAGTACGATTCGGTCGGCAACGGGACGCCGGTGACCGTCACCGTGGGACAGCGGGTGCTCATCCGCATGCCCAGCCTCTCGACAGTCGATTTCTACACGATCACCGTGCTGGGGATACCGTTCCAGGTGGTAGGGGAGGGAGCGCGGCTGTTGCGCGGTCCCGCCCCGGGCACCCCGGGCCAATTCGGGCTGAGCACCATCTACAGAACGAATTCGGTGACGCTTGGGGGGGGGGAGGCGTACGACATTCTCCTGGATACCACCGGCGTGCAGCCTGGGACCTACTTCATGTACACGGCGAACCTGAACATCCTGAGCAACAATGACGAGGATTTCGGCGGCATGATGACCGAGATCGTTGTGACCCCATAATGACGGTGAAAGGGAGAAAGGATATGGATAGAACTCTTGTCAAGAATGGCTTCCTGTTCATCGTGCTGATGGCGGCGCTTGCGGGGCCGTTCCTGCATCCGGCCCAGGCCGTCGTTCTTGGTGAAACGGGAACCACCTTCACTTTGACGGCGAAGGAAGGGGATATCAGGACCGGTGACGGCGACAGCATTCCCATGTGGGGGTATGCCCTCCCCGGCAAGGATATGCAGTACCCGGGGCCGACCCTCATCGTCAATCAGGGGGACACGGTCAGGATCACGCTCAAAAACCAGCTTCGTCTCCCCGTTTCCATAGTCGTGCCGGGAATGAGCGTGAAGATCGACCCTGCTCCTGCTGCCACAAAAGGGGGAGTCCCCGGTCTCCTTACCACCGAGGTCCCCCCCGATAACGGCAATTCGTACGTCACCTACACCTTCACTGCCACCCAGCCGGGAACCTATACCTATTACAGCGGGACGCAGCCGGAGCTCGAGGTGGAGATGGGGCTGCAAGGGGCAATCGTCGTGCGGCCTCGCGGCTTCACGCTCGACAATAATCCTGTGGGATCGAGACGGGCATTCACCAACATATCGACCGCCTACGACCGCGAATACCTCATGCTCCTCTCCGAGATCGACGTGGAGCAGCACAAGGCGGCCGGACGCGGCGAGTTGCGCACCATCGACCACACCGACCGCCGGCCGGTCACCTGGTTCGAAAACGGCCGGACTATGCCGGACACCATCGCGGACCCGGTCGTCTCCTATCTTCCGAATCAGCCGTACAACAGTATGCCGCTATCCCATCCTGGCGAGAAAATCCTCATCAGGTTTGTCGGCGCCGGCCTGGACCTGCACCCCCTGCACACCCACGGCCAGAACCATCTCCAGATCGCCCGCGACGGTAGGGTCCTGAATAGCGTCATGAACAACGACCTTACGCCTGATCTCGGCGTCTCCGATTATACGACCACAGTCGTCCCGGGGGAAACGGTGGATGCCATCTACGGCGTCTGGACCGGCGCCAAGCTCGGCTGGGACGTCTATGGACCCAAAGAGGGCGCCCCGCTTGGTGGCTTCAACGGCTTTACCAGAACGCTGAACTGGAGTCAATTCCTGCCGCTGCAGCAATACATACTGCCCCATACCTGTAACGGCGTCACGGTGTTCGATCCTGCCAACCCGAACAACCCGGCTTATTTTGATCCGGTTACCCACGAGTACTGCCCGGACCACGACAAGGATTTCCCTCTGCAACTTCCGACGCAGACCGAGCTGACGTTCGGCAACATGTGGGGAGGCACGCCATTCCTCGGTGTTCCGCAAACCCTCCCGCCGGTCAACACCAACGACGGGCTTTTCCACTCCCAGCAGAACCCGCAGGCAGGCATATCGTTCATGTGGCATTCCCATAACGAGCGGGAGATCACGACCAACAACATCTTCCTGGGGGGGATGGCGACAATGTCTCTTATCCTTCCCTATAGTGTTGATTTCACTAAAATACCCAATTTGAACGATCCAAAGCCTTAACCCGGGAGGATACAGAAGATGACATACAGGACATTCATAAAATGCTTCAGCACCCTTGTTCTGGTGCCTGTCTCCCTTACTGTCTCCCTGGCGGGGGTGGCCATCGGCAAGGATTACTTTCTGAAGGCGGGGGTAACGGTCATTCCCACCCGCACCTTCAATAATCCAAAGCCCATAACCATGTGGGGATTCGCCAGCTGTACGGACGGCACCTTTACAAACTGCAGCTCGGCGCGGGTGCCGGGTCCTACCCTGACCGTCACTCAGGGCGACCAGCTCAGAATTACTGTGCAGAACAGTCTCAACGGGCTCTATCAGGAGCCGGTCTCGCTCATGATCCCCGGACTGATTAAAGGGCTCTCGCAGCCCATGGCACCGGTCTGGATGATTCCTCCCAAAAAACCGCAGGGACCGAACTGGCCTGGCGCGCCGGTAGCAAACGGCAGCAGGCCGACGCCCGCAAACCCCGCCGACCAGAACGATCCGGCATACCGCTACAGGGTGCGGTCGTTCGACATGGAAACGGCCGTGGGCGCAACACAGACCTATGTCTGGGACGCTTTCAATGCCACTACGGGCGCGGGCGTCAAGGAAGGGACCTACCTCTACCAGAGCGGCACCCATCCCGCCGTCCAGGTACAGATGGGGCTTTTCGGCCCTCTGATAGTGTACCCGCCCACCGGCTTCGGCTCAGCTTACGCGGCACCCGCCACACCCGGCAATCCCGGCCATCCGGCCACTGTCTATAATGCCGAGGCGGTCCTCCTGTACAGCGAGATCGACCCGGCGCTGCATGATGCCATCGCAACGGGCCATTACGGCCCCAATCCGCCCCTTCTCAATCCTCCGCCCAATTGGATGACGAGCACGGTCAATTACACGCCGCGTTTTTTCCTGATCAACGGGAAACCCTATTCGACAAACAGTCCGGTCATTCCCGCCGGCAGTCTCGGGCAGACGGTGCTGCTGCGCTTCCTGAACGCGGGGCTCGCAACGAAGGTCCCGACGCTGCAGGACACGTTCAACATAATCCAGACACCGCCGTCGAACTTGCCGTACATGACCCTTCTCGCCGAAGACGGCTACCCCGTTTCCTGGCTGAAACAGCAGTATTCGCTGCTGCTCCCGGCGGGGAAGACGATGGATGCGGTCATTACGACTACTACCACCGTGAGCACCGGGGCTACAGGGGCAAATATCGCCCTCTACGACAGGAGACTCAACCTGACCAATAGTTCTGTGACGCCCGGCGGGCAGCTGACGTATCTGAACGTGGGGGGCGTGCCGGCAGTCAACGTTTTCCCGACGTTTGTCAATTTCGGCAGCGTCCAGCTTTTCAGGCCGGTGCAGCAGACCGTGACGATAAAGAACAACGGCCTGAGCGCTCTCCTGGCGGTCAACGCGGCACCGGCCTGCCCGCCCGCGGCGCCGGCCTGCACGGATGCGGCGGAGTTCCAGACCAACACGATACTGAGCACCATAGACCCGGGAAAGAGCGCCGCTATCACCGTGTACTTCATGCCGACGACGAAAGGACCGAAAAATGCCGTCCTGCACATTGCATCGAGCGATCCCAATCAGCCGACAATCGATATTCCGCTCTATGCGGTCGGCATGTAAGGGGATCTGATGCGACGGGCAGTACGATTCCGGGAGAAAAGGGAAAGAGGCACTATGGCAGAGACGATCGCTTCACACAGTTCATCGTTGTACCGGAAAAAATTCCGCGGGGCCTTGGCCGGTTTCGGAGTCCTCTGTCTGGCGGCGTTCGCCCTCTGTTCAGGGTGCGCCTCGGTTGCCGGGGACAGGCTCGCAAAACCGGCCTCACGATCGGATGAAGCCGATGGCCCTCAGAAACTCGGGGTAAAGCCCGTTGCCATCCGGCTTACGGCGGCCGGCCAGATGATCGATTTCCGGTACCGCGTGGTCGATCCGAAAAAATCCCTCCCCCTGTTCAGCCGGCAGACCAAGACATACCTCGTCGAGCAGGCAAGCGGCAATACTTTTGCCGTGCCGGCGGACACAAAGCTCGGGCCCCTGAGGTCTTCGTCGCGGGAGCCGTTGGCGGGGAAGGAGTATTTCATCATCTTTGCCAACCCGGGTGGACAGCTGCAACGCGGGAGCAGGGTCACCGTTGCCGTTGGCGACGTGAAAATAGAAAATCTCACGATCGAGTAGCCTGCATCTGCCGTTTGTGTGCGGGTTTTCCGTCGAGCGCGTGACAGATACGAAATGACCGGGCGAGCAGCCGGCAATGAAAATAACAAGCCTGCGAAAGTCAAAGGAGGCCATATGAAAAAGATAGTGCGTTCGCTGATGTGTTTCTTACCGCTCCTCGTCTTGGCGGCATGCGGCGGAGGCGGTGGCAGCGATCCTGCCCCGGGCACCCCGGGTGCCGCTCCAACCGTGACGGCGGTAACCCCGGTCGACGGGGCCATGGGGGTGATTGCAACTACCCCTGTCAAGGTAACCTTTTCCAAGGCGATGGACCCGTCGACCGTCATTGCCAGTACCCCCACGGTCAACGGCACCTTTACCGTCAGTTTTACCAATATGACCACCATCATCGATCCCAATACCAATACCGTGGTTCCCTTCACCAGGACAAATGTCATTCCGGGTACCTTGACTGCCGACTCCACCAACAAGGTATTTACATTTACCCCTGCGCCTCCCTCCCTTCCCACCGCGATAGACCCGGTCACCGGCGAACATATCCCCCGGACCTTCACGGTCACCATCAAGGGGGGAGTGAACGGCCAGAACGGCGTGAAGGAGGCCGGGGGGACGGTGATGGTCAACAACTTCGTCTCCACGTTCACCATCTGGGCGGGAACGCAAGAGTTGGGCACCGTTTACGATGACACCGTCAACGGGACCGGCACCGACGGCGACGGCAACGTCTACATGGCCGGCTCCACCAACGGCAGCCTGGGTGCTACCAATGGCGACGGGTCCGGGCTGACGGCCGACATCCTGCTCGTCAAGTACGATGCCAACGGCGCCAGGGTGTGGACGCAGCAGGTGGGCAGTTCCCCGCAGGTGGTGAACGGCTTCACGGTCGGCGGTTACTACGATGACAAGGCTCTCGGTTTCTCCGTATACAACGGCAGCGGAAACACCAGCCCCCAACTCGTCGCGGCCGGCTATACCAACGGCACGTTCAGCCAGACGCCGCAAGCGCAAATGAACCCGGACCTGAGCGGGAACACCCCCAACTACTGTGTGGTGACGTCGGATTTCGACGGGACCCAGCCCAGCATACGGACCGCCCAGGCAGGCATCGGTAAAAGCATGTTCGGCAATTTCTCCTCGGTTTACAGCAAGGCGAACGCCGTTGCCACCGACATAAACGGCAATATCTACGTGGCCGGCGAGGCCGACGGCAACCTCCGCTCCGGGGCGAGTTCGTATACCACGAACTACCAGGGTGGGGCGGACGTCTTCGTTGCCAAATACGACCACAACCTGAACCTGCAATGGACCACGCTGATCGGCACGACTGGCGACGATTTCGCCTTCGGCATCGCTGTCGATGCGGCAGGCAGCGCTGTCTACATAACCGGCCTGACTACAGGCACCCTGCCTAACGCCACGGGGTCCGGATCGGTCTTCGTGGCCAGGTTCGCTACTTTCGACGGGCACAATGCGTGGGTCAGGCAGTTCGGCACGACGCCGAATGACCATGGCAACGCCATTACCGTCGACAACTTCAACAATATCTATGTGGTCGGCGGCACCTTCGGCAGCCTGTTCGGGACCAATGCTGACAACACGGCAACCGCCGGAAATACCAGCGACCTGTTCGTGGTCAGGTTCGATGCCACCGGCTCCATGGCCAGTGGGTGGCAGAGGCAGCTTGGTACGCCCTTCGATGACGATGCATACGGCGTCGTTACCGACTTGGCCGGCAACGTCTACGTGACCGGTACGACCTTCGGCGGCCTGGACGGAAACGCCGGTTCGGGAGGCGCGGACGCCTTCCTGGTCAAGTACGACATAAACGGCAACAAGCAGTGGACCCAGCAGCTCGGCACGCCGCAGGACGATGTGGGCAATGCCGTGGCCAAATTCAGCACCGGCACCGCCAACCCCGTCCTCTACGTGGCAGGGTATACCGCTGGCAATCTGCTTACAAATTTCAACATGGATGGGACCTTTAATTCCACCGATTATTTCCTGGTCAAGTACGACGCAGTGACCGGGCTGCGGTATTAGAAACGGCAGGTCAGGGGCGGGCCTCGTGCCCGCCCGGCCTCGCCTGACGCGGCAGCAGGGGAAGGGTAAGAACGATTCAGTTAGTGCGGGGTACGTTGTTGAAGACGGCAATGAGATGGCATAGCTCCTTTGTCGCTGCGGCGGTTGTCGCGGCGGGGGCCATCCCTTCGGCATGGGGGGGGAGGATCGATCCCGGGCTTTTGCAGTCGCTGAATTCCGCTCCCCCGGCGAAAGAATATGCGGTCATCGTCAAACTGACGGACAAAGTGGACTTACCGTCCATGAATGCCTCTCTGGCAAAGGAAGAGAGAATGGTACGTCATGTCAGGGTAATGCAAGCCTTGCGAGACAAGGCGACGGCATCCGGAAAAGATGTCAGGAGACTCTTGGCGGTCCGGGAACAGGAAGGGAAGATCATCGGACGCCGGGACCTCTGGATTATCAATGGGTATGCCCTCACCGCCCGCGGTGAAACCGTGCGGGAACTTGCCGCCCGCGACGACGTGGCGGAGGTGGCGGAAGATCGGGTCATTTCATTAGGGTTTGCGGCCTCCGGCACGGGGAGCGGCAGCGGTTCCTGGAACCAGGACATGATCGGCGCTCCCATCCTCTGGCGGATGGGCTATACCGGACAAGGAGCGGTCGTGGCGACCATCGATTCAGGGGTTGACATAAACCATCCGGCCCTTCGTTCCACGTGGCGTGGCGGACCGCATGACTGGCACGATTCGGTTGCAACTGATGCGCCGACTTCTTTGCCTTTCGATGACGTGGGCCACGGCACCCACGTCATGGGGGTAATGGTGGCAGGTAACGACCAAAACGGCGACCCCATCGGCGTGGCTCCCGGGGCAAAGTGGATAGCGGCCAAGATATCCGACAGTTCCGGCAATACGCAGCTCAGCTGGATTCACGACGCGTTTCAGTGGGCACTTGATCCTGATGGGGATACGCTTACCGCGGACGCTCCCAATGTGGTGAACTGCTCCTGGGGCATCGATACCGCCGGGCAATACAATCCCAATCCGGAGTTGCAGCAGGATATCCAGGCGCTCGCGACAGCGGGGATTGCGGTGGTTTTCGCCGCCGGCAACAGCGGGCCGAGTGCAGGGACTTCGGTCAGTCCCGCGAACTATCCCGGCGCATTTTCCGTGGGGGCGACCGACAGCACCGACGTCGTGACGGCAATAAGCAGCAGGGGGCCGTCGGCCTCCGACGGTTCCGTTTATCCCACTGTCGTGGCGCCGGGGAGCAACATCCGGACGACCGATCTGACCGGCGGGGGGAATTTCCCGAACTCTTACACATACGCGGACGGCACGTCGCTTGCGGCGCCCCATGTGGCGGGAGGGTTTGCCCTGCTCCTGAGCATCAATCCGAGCCTGACCGTGCCGGAGCTGGAAAATGCCGTTAAATCGGCCGCGCTGGACCTGGGGCCGGCCGGTCCCGACAACAGTTACGGCTACGGACGGCTCGACATCATTCACGCGGCGGAAAACCTCAATCTTCTCCCCCCCCATGCCCCGAGCGGCGACGTGGACGGTGACGGGAGTGTTACGGTGAAAGACGCGCTGATGGTTTTACGGGCCGCAGTCGGGCTGGCACCCTGGAGTGCCACCCTGATGTATAACGGCGATGTTGCCCCGCTGGTCAACGGTGTTCCCGGTCCCGACCGGAAGATAGGCGTTGACGACGCGGTGTTGATTCTGCGCAAGGTCGTTGGCGCCAGTGCCTTTTAGACCGGCAACACGTCCGGGCACTTCAGGCGCTGGCCTGAAAGTACCGGACATGAGATGCGGCTTGGGGATAACCGAAGGGGTGTGAGAAACGTTCCGTCTTACAAGGAGGAGTTCCATGAAATTCAAAATCGGTGCATACCTGATGATACTGGCCGGCGTCATGATGTTGCTTTCGGCCTGTGAAGGCGGTAATGACGCGACGGTGCCGATTGCGCTGACCAGAGCGAACAACCCGGTACTGGTCAATTATTCCACAGTCGTGGCCGCGAACTTTTCCAACTACACCTCGCTGATCAAGTTCGGCAGCCCGGTCACGTTTACCGTCGCTCCCGATCCCGGCAGTTTTTTACATGTTTCCCCCGGTACCGCAAGCTTTTCGCAGTTTTCCACCGTAACGGCCAGGGTTGTCAATACGAACGTGGCGGGGATGGCGTGGGTTACCGTGAGAAGCCCCCTGCCGGGAAGATTCATCGTCACGGCAACCTCCGAGACCGTTCACGGCACCACGAACTTCGGGGGGAGCACGACCGTCTCATTCATCGACCAGCCGGCAACGGTCCAGGTCCGGCTCGGGCTCAGAAAACCGCTCACCAATGTGGGGCTGCTTGATTTCGACCTCGTGAGCAGCCAGCCGGCGCCGGTGTTTGTCAATTTCAGCGGTATCCAGTCCCCGTTCATTTGGAACGAGGATACGGCACCCATACTGCCGCCGGGGGGGGTCCCGGAAGACGGCGCTACGAACCTTATTATCGGTTCCCTGCAGGGTATCAACATAGGTGCCCTCAAGCCGCTGTTCAGGTATGACTTTGTTCCCATTCCACCCAGTGTGCCGACCTTTGTCCTGGCCAATATAGTCAGTCACGCTGCGGATAATAACGCTACGCCGCTGACACCCAGCTTGTTTATCATGAGTACCAAGTATTTCGATGCCGCCGGGAATGAGCTGTTCTACTGATCCAAAGGCAGGCCCTACTCCCGAACCGCGGCCTGCCGGTTAACGAACCTTTTGATGTTCTCGGAGAAGCTTTATACGCCGGCGTGAAGGAGGATGGCATGTTACATACAAAAAATATCATTCGGTTGGTGTATCTCTGCATCACAGCTGCGATAATTGCCGGTTGTGGAGAGGGGAGCGATGCACCGCCTGCAAATCCCGTCATTAAAAGCTTCACGGCGACTCCTGCCATCGTCAGCCCGGGGCAGAGCACCACGCTCTCGATGGCCTTCACCGGCGGTACCGGAAGGATTGTGATCTTCGGCAACAATACCACCGCGACCAGGATCACCTTTGGGAACGCCACCACGATCAGGCCCAAAGTCAACACGACGTACACGCTCACGGTTACCAACAGGGCGGGCGTCAAAGTTTCGCAAACGGTAGTAGTGAAACTGAGTGCCATACAGGCCAGATTTTCCTCCTCTATCGGTTCTACGGTCGACACGCGGGACAACCACACGGCCACATTTCTGGACCCTGGCAAAGTATCGGGCCCGAACGCGGGGAAGGTCCTCCTGGCGGGTGGAGGGACGGGGATTGTTTTCCAGTATCGCAAAAGTGCCGAGCTGTACGACCCCGCCACGAGCACCTTCGCGGCAACGGGCTTCATGAAATATTCGAGCGCCTCGCACACCGCTACCCTATTGAACAACGGGCAGGTCCTTTTTACGGGGGGATGGGACGGCCTGAAGTCCCATAACGAAGGGCAGCTGTACAGTCCCACCACGGGATCGTTCGCGTTTACAGGTTCCATGAGCCGGCCAAGGTCCTTGCACACCGCCACCCTCCTGCCCGACGGGACGGTCCTCATAACCGGAGGATACGACGGCAGCGTTCCCCTGGCCAGCGCGGAACTGTACAACCCCGCCACGGGTCTATTCTCGTCCACTGGCCCCATGGCCGTCGCCCGGTCCGGCCACACCGCCACTCTTGTAAATATCAAGGGTCAGCCGCAGGTTCTCATCGTGGGCGGCTCTTCGGACAGTACCCTGTGCGAGCTCTATGATCCCGTTTCGAAAACGTTCACGGCAACGGGCCGCATGACGTATTTGAGAAGTTTCCATACGGCCACGCTGCTGCCCGACGCCAAGGTCCTCGTTGCGGGCGGATCTTCAGGGCCCATCGCCGAGCTGTACGACCCCGTCACAGGAACTTTCGGTGCCACACAGCCGATGACTACGGTGAGGGCGTATCACACGGCCACGCTCCTGCCGGACGGCCGGGTGCTGCTCGCGGGAGGCTCCGATGAATCGGCGGAGTTCTATGATCCCGATACGCGCTCATTTGCTGAAACGCTGAGACCCATGAAGGAAGCGCGGGGAAGCCACACGGCCACATTGCTCCCCAGTGTGCCCGGTCAGCCAAATGTGCCTACCGGCATAGTCCTCCTCGTGGGTGGCACCGGATTGAAGAACAGGGCGGATCTCTTCCGATAGCGGAACATTGCCCTTTTCAAATCGGGGCAGGCCTGATCATATGTGTAAATGACTACCAGGAGGCATGCCGTGAAAATGATCAAAACCATTCTGTTATCTCTGATGATGCTGTTATACATCGCTTCGGCGGCATTCGCCGAAGGCATCCGGGCCAATTTCCTGACCGTATCCCCATTGGTCGGCGGTTACACCTTTGACGGTGTGCAACACCAGCAAACGAGGCCCGTCTATGGCATCCGCGGCGGCTACAACGTTACCAAGGAGTTCGGCGTCGAGGCGCTGTTCGACTATGTACAGTCGGTGAACTCCCAGCCCGGCTTTGGCGACATGCATGTATTCCGCTACGGCGGCGACCTCCTGTGGCATTTCATGCCCGACAACAGGCTTGTTCCCTACCTGGCGCTCGGTTACAGCGCCATCACGACCGACTACGAAAATCAGGCATTCATGGCGGGTAATTACCACTTTCACCGCACCAACGGGGCCGCCGACTACGGCGGCGGGGTAAAATATTTCCTGAACGACGACTGGGCGCTGCGCGGCGATATCCGACACATCATCACCCAAGGAGGAGGGACCCTCTTCAACTACGAATACACTGTCGGGCTTACCTACCAGTTCGAGCCGAAGAAGCTGCTCGCACTGTTCCAGCCGGCGCCAGAATCGGAAGAGGCTCTGGAACCTGAGCCCGAGGAGGTCACAGCGCCTCCGGCCGTTGCGCCGCAGCCGGAGACTGTTGCGCCTCCAGCCGCTCTGCCGAAGCCTGAAACCGAAGCGCCCGCCGGCGTTCAGCCGAAGCCCGGGATCGCGCCGGTGCCGGGTGTTCAGCCTGAGACCGGGATCGCGCCGGTGCCGGTCATCCCTCCGGAGACCGGAGCGGCCGAGGAAAAGGAAGCGCCGTTAGGACCGATTCCCGCCGCCGAGCCGACCGCGGGACGGTTCAAATACTGCACCACGCTCCATATTGAGTTCGACGTCGGCAGCACCCAGGTCCGACCGGAATTCTACCGGGACCTTGACATGCTCGGCGACTTCATGAAGCAAAATCCGACGACCACTGCCGTCATCGAGGGGCACACCGACAATGTCGGCTCATTCGAGGCCAATATGAAGGTCTCCAAGCGGCGTGCCGAAACCGTCGTGGACTACCTGGCACAACGATTCGGGATCGAGCGGTCCCGCCTCTCCGCCAAGGGGTACGGCTCCACCCGGCCCGTCGCCGACAACGCCACCGACGAGGGTAAGGAGAGGAACCGCAGGATCGAGGCCATCATCGATTGCCCCCTCGAAGTCAGGGAGGCATTACCACCGCAGCTCCCCGCCCAGCTCTGCGTGTCGCTGCAGGTAGAATTCGACACCGGCAAGACTGACATCAAGCCCCGGTACCACAATGAAATTGCCAGGGTCGGCGATTTCATGAAGAAGAATCCGACGACCACCGCCGTCATCGAAGGGCATACCGACAACGTTGGCGGCTATGCGTACAACATGAAACTCTCCCAGATGCGTGCCGAAAGCGTGGTGCGCTACCTGGTGCAACATTTCGGGATCGAGCGGTCCCGCCTCTCGGCCAAGGGGTACGGTTATACCCGGCGAATCGCCTATAACACCACCCCCGAGGGAAGGCAGAAAAACAGGAGGATCAACGCGATCATCGATTGCGTCATCAAAAAGTAGAGGTCAGACCCAGCCGGGAGAGGTTGGGCACGTTGTTCAAGGTTGCGCAGCTCGAAACCGGCATGACCAAGCTGTGGAGGATTTCATGAAGAGCAGAAACAAGAATTGGAGCTTGATCGTTTTTCCCATCCTGTTGTTCGGCCATGCCGCTGTCTGCCATGCCGCAGGGACCTTCACGGTTTCCCGGTCCGGTAACGGCCAATACCTGGTGCAGGGTACCGGGCTCAACGGGGTGGCCGGCACGGATGTCGTTATCCAGTACGATAAGACGGCACTGGCAAACCCCCGGGTCGTGCAGGGAGACTTGCTTTCCGGCTCTTTAATGGTCACAAATACGAACAAAGAGGGGATAGTGCGTTTTGCGACCGTCGATACGTATCCGCGGACAAATTCGGGGACGGGAACGATTGCGACAATCACCTTCGACAGCATCGGCACTTCTCCCGCGAACGTCACGTTGCTCAAAGGTACGGCTGTTGACGTCAATGGTCACGTTGTCGTTGGTTATTCATCTGATTCCGCGGCTTTGAGCACTTCGGGAGATGCCTCCGATTCCGGATGGTCAACCCCCACCGGAGGATCAACCACTACAACTACAGGCGGGACAGCTCAGGCGGCGGCCGGCGGCAGCGGTTCTCCTGTCTGGCTCGGTGGCGGTGTCAGCATGCCCGGCGATGGGGCGAAGGTCGAGGCTAAAGTAAGGGATGAGGCGTCCGCAGCGATCCTCGGAAATGGGAACATCCAGGAAAAGACCGGCGATACGGCGGAAAAAGAAAATGCGTCACCCATCGGCGCAGCCGACCATCAGAAGGCATCGGCAGAAAATAAAGGAGACCGGAGCACAAGCGTTCTGGAGCAATTCCGTACATTCCAGGGAGAAAAGACCCCGAAAAGCCTGGTTGCCCTCTTCGGCAGCGCTATGGAGGGGGGGCGGCAGCAGCCGCCGCTTGCCCTGTCTGATGGAAAATCGAAGGTAAAGGTCTTCGTCGAGATTCCTCCCGGCGGGAAAACCGCTCCCAACTTTGCCTTGAAAGGAGCAGAGTACGTTTCCCTCAAGAAATCCGGAGACTCTGCATGGGTAGTTGAGGTGCTCCCGACCAAGGGGACGTTCGAGGCGACCGTAACGGTCTTGCAGGACGGCACCATGAGGCAAATACCGTTGACGGTTGCGCCGCCGCTTCCCGCGGAACTCAAGATCGGCGCGGCAGGCAAGCTGACCGAAAACGATTTCGATCTCTTTCTGAAGGACCGCAGTACGGGAAAAGCCCCCCGCTTTGATCTGAATGGCGACGGGAAAAGGGATTATATCGATGAATATATCTTCACGGCGAATTTTCTGGCGAGCCTCGATGCCGGGAAAAAGTCGCCGGAAAAGCAACGGCAATAATGAGATGCACTGAGACACGCTCCCCCAGAATGGAGGTACCCCATGCGAAATAATATCTTGTTCTACCTTGCAGTCTTTGCCATTTCCACCATCTCCCTGGCCGGGTGCGGTGGAGGCGGGGGAGGGGCTGCCCCGGCCGGGACCACCGTCAGCAGAGGGGTTGTCACCGCCGAGGGGAATATTGCCGTCAATGGTCTGTTTTACAACATCAGCAGTGCAACCATTATCATTGACGGCCTGCCCAGCACGAAGAGCGATCTGAAAGTCGGCATGATCGTCACCGTCAAAGGGATATTCGACAACCGCACCAGTCATGCCATCCGCAGAATGGCGACCGGCGTCGAATACGCGAGCGACTTCCAAGGTCCGGTCGACTGTGTCAATCCCCTGAGCAACTCCCTGACAATAATGGGGCAACAGGTGTTGCTGGCGTCCGCATCGCCCAACCGGACGGTCTTCGCCAACTTCACCAGCAACCAGAACATATTCGCCAGCATAAGCACCGCCGGCAAATTGAATCCCCACTTGAGTCCCCATCTTCTTGATCCGACCAGAATCGCTGATCCGGACCCCGCCTCCATCACGTACAATCCCTACGTGTACAGCACGGTGAAGGTCAGCGGTTTCTCCAACGGCATCAACTACTTTCTGGCGACGCGCATTGAGCTGCTCGACCAGAACGTCGATCTGACAACGTCTGTCCCTGTCGGGATACGGGGAGAGATTAGCAATGTGGACCTCCCCGGCATGACGTTCACCATCGGCAATCTGACGGTCGACTACTCCATGATGAACCAGGTATACGTGCCGACGCAACTCGTCGAGGGCTTCTTTGTCAGTGTTATGGGGTCCAGTTCGGATTTTGAGGCGGGGAATGCTCCTAGCCTCGCTATCATTGCGCCGCAACTCATCAAGCCGATCACTGAGGGGGTAACAGCGAAGGAAGGGGACCATGTGACAGTGGCAGGGTTCGTATCGGGGCTTTCCGGGAGTTTTTTCCGCATTGGGGGGACCCCGGTGGATGCCAGCGTCTTTTCCCTTTCAGGGATCAGCAATGCCGGATTTCTGGAAGTGGACGGAATCTTCCATAATGGGATTCTGGTTGCAAGCAAAATCACTCTGTTCTGATATCCTGCTTCAATAGCAGGGTGCACTCTGCCATAAAAGCCTATGCCCCAATGATACTATCCAAGGGGTGCTTCGACGGCAGCAGATCCAAATTGTGAAGGAGAATGCAGGGATGAGCAAAGGGAAAATTATTTTTGTTGCGATTGCCGCAGCGGGATTGATGGCCTGGCAGGTCGAGCATGTCTCGGCGCAGGATGCGCAGAGCAAGACTGAGTCATCCGTGCAAGCACAGAGGGCCGACCAGGCGCAAGATACTGCCCCGATGCGCAGGGGATATCCGGGGTATCGACTCAGGAAGGCGGACGAAATGCCCCGAAATACTGCGGCGCAAAGTCGCAGAGCCGAAAAGATCAATCTGCTTATGGAGGAGGAAAGGAAGCAGTTGAAGACCCTCAGCGCGGACAGGTCCTTGACGAAAGAGCAGAAAAAGGAAAAGTTCGTGCAGATTCGTGCCGCCACGCATGACAAGCTGAAGGCGTTGCTCTCCCCGGAAGAACAAAAAAAATATGAGGAATCTCAATCGAAATCCCGGGCGTTCCAGGAGGCCCTACGCAGGAAAACGGCGGAAAAATCGCAGCAGTAATGGCAATTTCCCCGCTCGTATTGCGTCAAGAGGCCTGCCGGGCAAGAACGGCAGGCTTTTTTTATGTATGGCTAAAATTTGTATTATCTCATATATTGGGTGTCGACAGGTGACGGAATCAATCGCACAATTCATGGGCTTGCTGAACATGACAATTCAACGGGGAAGTAAAGAATGCGCATCTACAGAGAGAGAAGGGAAAAAATACCAATCGGTTGCGTGGCGGTGCGTCTTATCGTCTTTGCGGCATTTTTCGCTGCCGTCGCAGCGTCGGCAGGGGAAGAGCGGCAACCGGGGGTTGGGGGCCTTTCCAGGGAAGAGACACTGCGCCGGGGAGAGATGATCTACCGGAAAGGGATACTGCCGTCGGGCGAGCCGGTAACAGCTTTCGTTCAGGGGGATGTTCCGGTCGAGGGCACGATGTTTTCCTGTGAGAGCTGCCATATGCGCAGTGGCTTCGGGTCGTACGAGGGGGGGGTGGTGACGACCCCAACAACGGGGAAATACCTGTACCAGCCGGTTTACAACGTCCGTCAACTCACCCCTGCCGAGAAAGAAACGGTCCCCCGGTATTTCAAGGCCCAGTTCGAAGCGCCCCCCAAACGCCCGGCATATACGGATGAAACACTGGCCGCCGCCTTGCGCAGCGGCATCGATCCAACGGGACGCACGTTCAATAACGTCATGCCGCGCTATCTTCTCTCCGACCGGGACATGGCGATTCTCATCTTTTATCTGAACTCCCTTTCTGCGGAACTGTCCCCCGGCGTGACGGATACGACCGTCCGTTTCGCCACGGTCGTTACCGATGATGTGAGCCCGGCGGTGCGCGACGCGTTGGTGAAAACACTGGAGAATTACGCTCGCGGTCGGAACAATATGGCGGAGAATTCCGAGACCCGGTCCAAACGCGGGTTTAGTGCGGATCTGATGGATATGGCGTATCGTCGCAAGCTGTCGATCTCCCGCTGGGAGCTGAAGGGGGCGCCGGAAACCTGGCGCGGACAGTTGGAGGAATATTACCGGAAAGAGCCGGTATTTGCCCTTCTGGGGGGGGTAACCAACGGCGAATGGTGGCCTGTCCATGAATTCAGCGAAGAGCATCACATTCCGTGCGTCCTGCCGATCACCGATTTTCCCGTCATTTCCGAGACTGACTGGTACACCGTCTATTTTTCCAAGGGATTCTATCAGGAGGGGGAGGCTGCGGCCCGTTTTCTCGGGATAACGGCGAATCTGCCGCCCGATAAGGCAGTCGTCCAGGTATTCCGGGATACCCGGCAGGGGCGCGCATTCTCCGCGGGTTTCGAGAAAGCATGGCATGATCTGGGGCGTCAGCCCCCGGTGAACAGGTCGCTCCGGGCAGGGGAAGGGATTACAGGGGAATTCCTGCAGCAGCTGGCCGATAAGGACAAAGCCTCCGTAGTTCTTCTCTGGGTCGGCTCCGAAGCCGTGCCGGCCCTGGAAACCATCGCCGCAAGCACGAACAGGCCTGAGATGGTCTATGTTTCATCGAGCCTTTTGAAACAAAATATCTGGAAGCTGCCGGAGCAGGCACGGGACTTTACCTACATAACCTATCCCTACGCGTATGCGCTGAGGAAGGCGATCTATGCCGATGCAGTACACAAATCCCCGCAGATAGATGGTTTCCAGGTCAACGACCGAAGGATTTCGACCGGGACTATGTCCGTCTGGTTTATTCTGAACGACGCCTTGATGATGCTCGGGACGAATTTTTATCGTGACCGCTTCCTCGATGTGATCGGCATGATTCAGGACAAGGGCATACCGTATACCGACTATGAGCGCCTCAGTTTCGGGCCGGGCCAGCGCTATGCCGCCAAGGGGTGTTACGTCATGCAGCTGACTCACGGGCCCAATCCCGACCTTGTGAAGAAAAGCGACTGGGTGATCCCCTGATGAACCCCGGTTGCCGGGAGGAAGGGGCTAGAAAATGTCGGTATCGTATTTCCAGCTGGTCAGGAAGGCCGGTGCGGGAGTGATCGTATTCCCGTTTGCGGATACGGCCAGTATTGAAGCGGGGTCAATGGCAAACCCGGGCAGTCCGCCATTTGCCCCGATGCTGTAGGTCAAGCGGAACAGAGCGGCCGTCGACGTAACATCGACCCCAGTGGCCGAGATGGCGGCCACGTTTGTCCTGTTGCCGGGCGGGGCCTGGCCGGAGGAGAGGTTGGTGAAGGCAAAGAAGCCGGGGTTTAATGACGTGAAGTTCTGAAAGGCGCTGATCCCCGGATCGTTCAGGATGGAGAACTGGAGACCGCCGAGATTGCCGACGGGCGGCTGGAGGGCGATGGACAACTGCACCGATGAGGGCTGATCGATGAAGGTGACGAGCGCGCTCCCCGTGTAGACGGTTGCGCCGACGGTAGTGGTCGCCGAGATACGGTATTTGCCCGGCACGGAGCTTTTTACCCTGACCGTCGCAGCTCCGCCGGCAACCGTGGCGGTTGCCGGCAGCAGCGAAATGTTCGGCGAAGATGCCGTGAAAACGACCGGTGTGCCGTCAGGGACGGCGGCGACGGATGGGAACGCGGCCTGCACCCTGTTGGAAGTGTAGGTTACGAGGACCGGGCTCTTCGCAGTCAGCGTGATTGCGGCAGTTGAGGTGGAGGATGACCCGCCTCCGCCGCAGCCGGCAATGATGAGCACCAGCAGATGGATCGCGTATCGCCACTTCACGGAACGTCTCCTTTGCGCCTGAACGAACCGATGCAATGAGGTCTTATCGGTCTTTTGTCCTCTTCTGCCGTCGGGGGAGTGGATGGCCGGACGGGACAGCGGATGCGTTAAGGATATAACCAACTTTCGGGCTGTCAAGATTCACAGGAAAAGTCAGTTGTGGGGCCGACTGCCGGTTCGTCACTCCCGTCTCTGCCCTGGCCGCTTCCGGCCGTCCGCGTCGGGGCGCATCCTTCCGTATTTTCAGCGGCGTTTGTCCGGTTGCGGCCTTCGCCTTTGGCGTGGTAGAGGGCCTTGTCGGCTGCTGCAATCAGGGCTTCGGGCGTGGAGTCCCTGCCCGGCAAGCCGGTGGCGACGCCGATGCTGACCGTAACGGTGTCGCCCGCGGTCGATGCCTCGTTTCTGATGCCGAGGCGTTCAACTGTCGCGCGCATGTTTTCGGCGAGCAGCAGGGCGCCTTCGCTGCCGGTATCCGGCAGAACGACCACGAACTCTTCCCCTCCGTATCGGGCAAGGAGGTCCTTCGGCCGTTTTACGACATGCTGCAGGGCGGAGGCGACCATGCTCAGGCAGTTGTCGCCGGTCTGATGCCCGTAGGTGTCGTTGAATGCCTTGAAGCAGTCGATGTCGATCATGATGATGGAAAAGGGTTGCGTGTTGCGGAGGGCCTGACGCCATTCATTGTACAGGAACTCGTTGAAAAAGCGGCGATTGGCGATGCCGGTGAGGGTGTCCTGGGTCGCAAGGCGTTCCAGTTGCCGGTTGGCCTCGGCAAGCTGGTGAGTCAGGACAAGGAGCTCTCTCTCATGGGCCTTGCGATGGTCCATCTCCTGCTTGAAGCGCAGGGCGGAACGGACCCGGGCGATCAACTCGATTTTGTTGGGCGGTTTCGCGATGTAGTCCATGGCGCCCGCGTCGAACGCCTCCTGGAGGTTGTCCAGCTCTTCCACCGCGGTGACGATGATGATGGGAATATCCCTCGAACGTTCGTGGCATTTGAGCCGGCGACACGCCTCGATGCCGTCCATGCCGGGCATGAGGACATCCATGAGGATCAGGTCGATGGCGGGGTCA
This sequence comes from Geobacteraceae bacterium, assembly GCA_036518435.1. Lineage (GTDB taxonomy): Bacteria > Desulfobacterota > Desulfuromonadia > Geobacterales > Geobacteraceae > JAMPXD01. Next base: position 334,435 of record DATDNF010000031.1, on the reverse strand, counting down.
CGGTCGTCGGCGAGGCCGAGTCCGGCAAGGTTCAGCCCGAGCAGGGCGAAGGCCTCGGAAGCGGATTGCGCCCGGAGGATGTCGGTGTATCCCGTTTCGTGCAGCAGGGTTTCGAAAAACGACAGGACGACCTGTGAATCATCGACGATAAGGATACTCATGCACTCTTTTCCTGGAGCCTCGGTTGCGCAAGCGACCGGCCGATTCACGGCGGGCGGCTGCTTTCACTATACACTTTCTTGCCGCGTACCGTCAAAAGGTTATTTACCTCCCGGTACCTCATATCATTGACAAGAAAGAGCGGCTGACGTTATACTGAGGCAGCAGAACAGATGGAAAGAACGATCATCAGGAACTTCGGGGGCGCAATGAAAAGGGCTGTCTTGATTTTAGCCATTCTAACGATGATGATTGCCGGTTGCGGGAGCATTGACTGGTTTCCCCTTGCGGACCCCAATGCGCCGGCGTCCATAACGGTAACGGCAACTCCGGCTTCGCCGGTGGTCGGCGGCAGTACGAACATCACCGCCACTGTGAAAAAGCTTGACGGCACTGCCGTGGCCGACGGGACGACGGTTTCCTTTACCACCACGGGCGGGACCCTTTCCCAGTTTACCGCCACGACGACCGGCGGAACGGGACAAGCCACTGTTTCTCTGACCAGCTCCAGTGCGCTGAGCTTCACCGTCAGGGCTTCCGCAGGGACCGTCAACAACACGACGACGGTGACCTTTGTGTCGCCGATAACGGTCACCACAAACTCGGCCAGCATTAGTTCCCTCAATGGCGGCACCGCTGTAATTACGGCCACTGTCAAGAACACGGATGGCTCCAACGTGACCGACGGCACCACTGTCACCTTCATCACCACTGCCGGGACCCTATCCGCGACCTCCGCCACGACTACCGGTGGAATTGCTACCGTTAACTTGGTCGTCTCTCCCAATACGGCTAGCCAGAATATCACCGTGACGGCTACCAGCGGCAGCAACAGCGGCACTGTGCAGGTATCGGTAACTTAAATCTTCTATTGAGCAGCGGGCCAAAATCAAGAGCCTCTGACTCACCTTCGGTCAGGGGCTTTCCCTTTATTGGCGTCCGGGAAAGCAGATGCCGCGCCCAAAGCTTCTCCTTTACAAAACGGAACGCCATACGGTATCCTATCCTCGTTGTAACCCCCAGATCGATCGTCCATGGAGTCGCTGGTGTCTGCACGGATCAAGATCCTCCCCGAAAACCTGACCAACAAAATCGCCGCCGGCGAGGTGGTGGAGCGCCCCGCCTCGGTGGTGAAGGAACTGGTGGAGAACGCCCTCGACGCCGGTGCGACCGAGGTGACGGTCGAGATCGAGTCGGGGGGGAAAAAGCTCATCCGGGTGACCGACAACGGCAGCGGAATGTCCCGCGAGGACGCCCTCCTTTCCTTGGAGCGGCACGCCACCAGCAAGATCGCTACCGATGCCGATCTGTTCCACCTCGCCACCCTCGGTTTCCGGGGAGAGGCGCTCCCCTCCATCGCTTCGGTTTCCCGCTTCTCCCTCGCAACCAGGGAGGCTGCGCGGATAGAGGGTGCCGAGATCTACGCCGAGGGGGGAAGGATCAAGGACGTAAAGGCCTGCGGCATGGCTTACGGGACGGAAATCGCGGTCAGGAACCTCTTTTTCAACACCCCGGCCCGGCTCAAGTTCCTGAAGAGCACGGAAACCGAGGCGGGGCACGTGGGAGAATTCCTGGCCAGGCTCGCCATCTCCCGGCCGGAGGTCCGCTTCACCTACCTGAGCGACGGAAGGACCGTGTTCCGCGCTCTGAACGGCACCCTGCGGGAGCGGGCCGCCTCTCTCCTCGGCAACTCCCTGGCCGCCGACCTCTACCCGGTGGAATTCGAAAGCGGGGGGATCTCGGTCTCCGGGCTCGTCGCCCCGCCCGGGTGCAGCCGCTCCGCGGCTTCACACCTCTATACCTACATCAACGGCCGCTTCATCCGGGACCGGGTGGTGCAGCACGCGATCCTCCAGGCCTACCGCAATTTCATGGAGCGGGGGCGTTATCCGGTAGTGGTCCTCTTCATCCAGGTTCCCCCGGGGGAGGTGGACGTGAACGTCCATCCGACCAAACACGAGGTGCGGTTCCGGGAGCAGGCGCGGGTGCACGATGCCATCCAGGCCGCGGTGGAGTCGGTGCTCCGGAAAACGCCCTGGATCAGGGCGCAGCCGGTTGCCGAAGCTCCCCCCGCTGTTCCTTCCCCGCCCCAATCGGCGAGCTCCGTCAGGGTGGCCGAGGTGCGGGAGTCGCTGGCCCGCTATGCATCGCTGCCGCAGCGCCAGGAAACCTTCGCGGTCCCGCCGCCGCCGGTGGCGCGTCCTGTTGTACCGGAAAGGAATGAACTACGCGCCGAAGCGGGGCCGGCCGGCTATTTTTCGGGGCTCACGGTGATCGGCCAGTTCAATGCCGCCTACATCCTTTGCCAGGACGGTACCGACCTGGTGGTCATCGACCAGCATGCTGCCCACGAACGGGTCGCCTTCGAACGTCTGAAGCTCGAGTTCGCCGCGCTGGGGGTGGAGTCCCAGGGGCTCCTCTTCCCCGAAACCGTTGAGCTCTCCTTCCGGGAGGCGGCGACCCTCGCGGAGCACGCCGCCGAGCTCACCCGACTCGGTTTCGAACTGGAGGCGTTCGGCGGCGCCACCTGGCTGGTGAAGGGGGTGCCGCGGCTCGTTGCCGGGAGGGACTGTCTCCGCATCCTGCGGGACATCCTGGAGGAACTCGCCGGGCTCGGCAAGAGCAGGACGTTCGCGGACGCGCAGGAGGAGATTCTTACCCGGATCGCCTGCCACAGCGTGGTGCGGGGAAGCCATCCGCTCACCCTCCCGGAGATCACCGCCCTCTTTCTCCAGATGGACACCACCGAGTTCTCCAGCAACTGCCCCCACGGCAGGCCGGTGTCCCGCACCATCGGCCTCGGTGAGATCGAAAAGATGTTCAAGAGAGTGTGAAACGGGCAAGACGTCACCTTCCCCCTTGCCCCCTCCCATCAAGCGGGCGTTGCAGAGAAGATCGTGGAAGAAATTAGCAAGAAGCCAAAAATCATCATTGTTCTCGGTCCGACCGCCTCCGGCAAGACCGACCTGGCGGTCCGGCTGGCCGAGCGCTTCGACGGCGAGATCGTCAATGCCGATTCGATGCAGGTTTACCGCGGCATGGACATCGGCACGGCAAAACCTTCGCCGGAGCTGCGCCGCCGCATCCCCCATCACCTGATCGACATTGTTGATCCCGATGCGGATTTCTCCGCCTCGGATTTTCGCCGGGAGGCGGCCCGGGCGATTGCCGGCATCCATGGCCGGGGTAAGCGTGCGTTCGTGGCGGGGGGGACCGGGCTCTACATCAAGGCGCTCCTGAAGGGGCTGGTCGACTCTCCGAGCGGCGCGGAGGAGATCAGGCGCGAGCTCCAGGAAGAGGCGCTGCGGCTCGGGGGGGAGGAGCTTCTGCGCCGTCTCGCGAAGGTCGACCCGGAAACCGCCGGCCGCCTCCACCCCAACGACCAAGTGCGGATCATCCGGGCACTGGAGGTCTATCTGCAGACCGGCCGCCCGATTTCCCGGTTCAGGGGGGAGCACGACTTTGCCGGCGATTACTACGATGCCCTCAAGATCGGTATCGCCGTGGAACGGACCGAGCTCTACCGGCGGATCGAGGAGCGGGTGGAACGGATGATGACGGAGGGGTTCCCGGATGAGGTGCGGGGTCTCCTGTCCCGCGGGTTCGAACCCGGACTCAAGCCTTTCCGCGCCATCGGCTACAAGGAGCTGTGCGCGTGTCTCGCGGGGGCATGCCCCTTTGATGAGGCGGTGCGACTTATCAAACGGGACACCAGACGCTATGCCAAGCGCCAGATTACCTGGTTCAAGCAGGATAATGAAATTTATTGGGTTGAATATCCCCACAAATTTGATACTATTTGTAACCATGTGATTGAATTTCTTGCCTAAAGGAGAGGAACATGCCGAAAGCGCCATTCAATATCCAGGACCAGTATCTGAACCAGTCACGCAAGGAGCGGGTCAGGGTCATCGTCCAGCTGATGTCCGGCGAGAAGATGGAGGGGTTCATCAAGTCCTTCGACAATTTCTCCGTCCTCATGGAAGTCCAAGGGGACATCCTCATCTACAAGCACGCCATCTGCTGCATCACCTCGGCGGACGGCTCGTTCCGGCTGCACCAGTAGCCCGGTCCCCATCCGAAGCGGTAAAAAAAACGGTTACGGGGACAGGGGCACACCTGTCCCCGTAACTCGCGATGCACCGCTTTCGCCCCCACGGATACCGATGAAGAACAAAGAGCTATACCTGTATGTTGCCGCGGGGCTCGCTTTCGTCTGCCTTGCTACCCTCACCGTTTACCTGGGCTCCGTTTTACTGCCGCTTTTTCTCGCTTTCGTCCTCGCCTTTCTCTTCGACCCGCTGGTGGCTCCGCTGGAGCGGTACGGGGTGAAGCGCCCGCTGGCCACAGCAGCGGTGTTCCTGTTCCTGGTCGTGATTGCGGGTGTCTTGGGGGCGCTGTTCGTCTCGTCCATAACGGAGGAATTCCGGAGTGTCCGGATCAATCTTCCCGCCTATGCCGGCCGCCTCTACGAGATCATTCCGCAGCAGGCGAAGGTCTATCTCGACATCGAGACCCCGGACAAGGTGTACCGCCACATCGACCAGGGTCTCGCTGAGATGCGGGGGGCGTCGCTGGACATCATCCGGGAAACCTTCGCCTTCGTGAAGAAGGCGTTCGCCTCGACCCTCTCCTTTATCCTGGCAGTCCTCGGCTACTTTATCATACCGGTCTACCTCTACTACTTCCTGAAAGACCTCCCGAACATAAGGGAAGGGGCGCTCGCCCTCGCGCCGGTGCGCTACCGGGACCGGATCGCTGCCTTTGCCTGCGAGATACACGAGGTGCTGTCGGCTTTCGTGCGGGGGCAACTGGCAGTCTGCGTCATCCTGGCGGTCCTCTACAGCGCGGGCCTCTATGCCATCGGCATCGATCTGGCGGTGGTGATCGGCACCACTGCGGGGCTCGCCTTCATCATCCCCTATTTCGGGACCATCCTCGGGATCGTCCTCTCCATGTCCATGGCGGCCCTGAAGTTCCAGGACCTCCTCCATCCGCTCCTCTGTCTCGGCTGGTTCGGGATCGTCCAGTCCCTGGAGGCGGCGGTGATCACGCCGCGGATCGTGGGAGAGAAGGTGGGGCTCCACCCGGTGGTGGTGATCCTTGCCCTCCTGATCGGCGGGGAGCTGTCCGGCATCTTCGGCATGCTCCTGGCTGTGCCGGTGACAGCCGTCCTGAACGTCTTCTGCCGTCATCTCCTCGATGCTTACCGCAAATCGGTCTTTTTTACCCGGACCTGATTTTTTTCTCCGCTCCCCTCAATAGTGACGTATTCTGTCGCACAGCCATAGTAAAATTTGCCGGATACATTCATTGGAGGAGGGGACTATGACCCTCATGGAGAAGCTGGAGATCCTGGCGGATGGGGCCAAGTACGACGTGTCGTGCGCTTCGAGCGGCAGCGCCCGGCGCAACAAGGGAGGGATCGGCAACGGGGCGTCCTGCGGCATCTGCCACAGCTGGACTGCGGACGGCCGCTGCGTGTCGCTTTTGAAAATACTCCTCACCAACCACTGCGTCTTTGACTGCGCCTACTGCGTGAACCGGCGCAGCAACGACATCCGGCGCGCCAGCCTCACGCCGGCGGAGGTGGCAGACCTGACCATCGGATTCTACCGGCGTAACTGCATCGAGGGGCTGTTCCTGAGCACCGGCGTGGTCAAAAACCCCGATCACACCATGGAACTCCTGATCGCCGCGGTGAGGCAGCTTCGGGAGCAGCACCGTTTCAGCGGTTACATTCACCTGAAGATCGTCCCCGGCGCCGACCCGCTCCTGGTGAGGGAAGCGGGATGTTATGCCGACCGGGTGAGCATCAATATGGAGTTGCCGACAAGGGAGAGCCTGGCGCTCCTTGCCCCCGACAAGAGCCGGGATGCGGTGGTCGCTCCCATGCGGCGGGTGGCGGAACTGATCACCGAAAATCGTGAGGAGCGGCGAGCCAGGCGGAAGACGCCCCCGTTCGCCCCGGCCGGCCAGAGTACCCAGCTGATCGTCGGCGCCACGCCGGAGAGCGACTTGCAGATCATCCGCCTCTCCGAAGGGCTCTACCGAAGGCTGGAGCTCAAGCGGGTCTACTATTCCGCCTTCGTCCCGGTGAGCGGCGACCGAAGGCTCCCCCCACTTCCCACGCCACCGCTTCTCCGCGAGCACCGTCTCTACCAGGCCGATTGGCTCATGCGTTTTTACGGCTTCGCCAGCCATGAGCTCCTGGACGAATCAGCGCCGTTGTTCGACCCCGAGCTCGACCCGAAGACCGGCTGGGCGCTGCGCCATCTCCACCTCTTCCCCGTGGAGGTGAACCGGGCCTGCTACGAGGAGCTCCTCCGGGTGCCGGGGATCGGCGTCAGGAGCGCCCAGCGGATCGTCCGGGCACGGCGTTGCGGCCATCTTTCGCCGGACGATCTCACCCGCCTCGGGGTGGTGATGAAGCGGGCCCGCTACTTCGTCACCGCCCGGGGACGGTTCGCGGGGGAATGCGCACCCGACGCGGCCGGGCTGCGGGCGCGGCTCGTCACTCCCCGGGGGGCGAAGGCAAAGGGGGTGCAGCTTTCTCTGTTTGACGGTGCGGCCGCGGAGATGCAGGCCGTGGTGACCGGGGAGCTGTGATACAGTATGGCGTGAGACGTGGGAAGATAGGGGGAAATGACGTGGCGGTCTATCTGTATGACGGGACATTCGACGGATTGCTCACCGCCCTGGCGACGGCGCGGGAGAGTGGGGACGAACCGGGCGGCATTACGGCGACGCCTCCCCTCCAGGGGGGACTCTTTCAGGATGTGCGAAAGGTTGCCACCGACCGGGAGCGGGCCGCTGTCTTCGCCGGGGAGATCGCGGCGCGCATCTCCCCCTATGCCCTGCGCACGCTCTATCGCGCTTTCCTCGCCGAGGTCCCGGGCGGAGAGCTCCTTGGCTACAGCTATCTGACGCTCGGCTGGCGGGTCGGGGGGCGTTTGGGAGGGATGCTCGCCCACGAACGGGTGGCGCCGGTCCACCGGTTGGCCCTCAAGGTGGGGCGGGAGGCGCACCGGATGCTCGGCTTTGTCCGGTTCCGGGAGGTTCGGGATGGGTTCTATTACGCTTCGATCGAGCCGGACCACCACGTCCTTCCCCTGATTGCCCGGCATTTCGCCGACCGTTTCGGCGACCAGCACTGGGTAATCCATGATCTCAAGCGGGGGAAGGGGATCGTCCACGACGCCGCGCGGCGGGAATGGGTGCTGACGGAGTTGAAGCAGTGCAGGGCGCCTCAGTTTACCGAACGGGAGCTGGACTTTCAGCGGCTCTGGAAGAGCTATTTCGGGCATGTTGCGGTCGAAGAGCGGCGAAACCTGCGGCTCCAGCAGAGCAAGCTCCCCCTCAAGTACCGGAAGTACCTGACGGAGCTGTAAGCGATTTTGGGATTGACACGGCTCCCGTGAACGGATACCGTGACCGGTATTCGGTTTGCCGTGAGAAAATTGAAAGAAGTGTCTTCAGAACTACGAAATCGAGGGGTAACTGCTCATGAATCTGTTTAAGAAAGCCTTGTCACCGCTTGTTATGGTAACACTCGCCGTGACCCTGTCCGCCTGTGCGGGGGTCAAGACGTCCTTGACCGCCGAGCGGCCGAAGGATGAAGCCTTCCGCACGGCGCTGAAACAGGAGATGTCCAGCATTAACGTGCCGATTGAAGCATCGACGGATGATCTCGGCAGGACCTTGAACCAGACGGTCCGGAAGGAGCTGTACAAAGGGTCGACCAGGACCCGGGGGCTCACTGCGGATATCGTGCGCAACGGGCCGATAGCCGTGAGTGCCGCTGACAATTACCTCTATGTGACCTTGCCGATCAGCATGACTCTCAGCTACGGCATGTTCGAAGCGCCTCCCGTTCCCCTCAAGCTCAAATTCAAGGCAACCGCCAGGATCACCCCCGATTGGCGGCTGAACGCGGAGATCTATTACCTGGGGCTGAGCGATCTGCTTGCCGAGGAGATAGGGATCGGCCCGCTGTCCATAAAACCTCGCAGCATCGTGGAAGCGATTACCCAGCCCGTGCAGAAGGCGCTTTCCGATGTGATCAGCACAAAGATCAACGACCTGTTCCCGCTGAAGACCGAGATTGCCAAAGTCTGGAGCGCCGCCCAGCAGCCGATCCTGCTGGACAGGAACTACAACGCCTGGCTGAAGCTGACCCCCCGGGAGGCCATGCTTTCCCCGCTCTACGCCCAGAACAACAGGGTCAAACTGAATGTGGGGATCAACTCGTTTGCCGAAATGGTGGTAGGTCCGCAACCGGCCGCCCGGCCGCCGGTGTCCCTTCCCAGCCTGAAGCTGGTGAACACCTTCGACAGGAATTTTCGCATCGCCCTGAATGCCGATCTTTTCTACAAGGACATTCTCAGCATCGCGTCTCCTCTGCTGGTCAACAAGGCGTTCGAGTCCGACGGGAAGACTGTCGTCATCAAGGCGCTCGACCTGTACGGCAATGGCGACAGGTTCGTCGTCAAGGTGGAGACTACGGGGTCGCTGGATGGCGTATTTTACCTGACGGGGAAGCCCCGCTTCGATCCCCGGACCAACATCTTTTCCGTGGAAGACGTGGACTTCGACATGCAGACCCGGAGTCTCTTGCTGCAGTCGGCCGGCTGGTTTCTCCACGGCACCATCAAGAGCAAGATCCAGGAGAAGCTCAACATGGACCTGACGCAGAGACTGGAGCAATCCCGCGACATGGCCCGGAAGGCGATTGCCCAGGTCCGGCTGGCGGATCACGTCCTGCTGAAGGGGGACATCAAGACCCTGCAATTCAGCGATGTGCTGGTGCAGAAGGACAGGATTTCCATCCAGGTTTACACGGAGGGGGAATCGGCCATTTATTTCCAGTAAGGAGAATGGTGGCGCGGGGGAGAGGAGATTTGCCTCGATTGTGCGGAACTTGTCCCGCGAACGTATGACAGGGCAGATGCGAATGAAAAGAGGCGGAGGATTCTCCGCCTCTTTTGCGTTCGATGTGAATACTTTATTCGTTGTTATTTCTTGATGTTGTAAAACACCTCTTTGCCGCGGAACAGGGCCACGTTGTCCAGCTCGTCCTCGATCCGCAGTAACTGGTTGTACTTGCAGACCCGGTCGGTGCGGCAGAGCGACCCCGTCTTGATCTGGCCGGCGTTGACCGCCACGGAGAGATCGGCAAGCGTCGTGTCCTCGGTCTCGCCGCTTCTGTGGGAGATGACGCAGGTGTAGCCGGCCCGCTTGGCCATTTCGATGGCGTCGAGGGTCTCGGTGAGGGTGCCGATCTGGTTCAGCTTGATCAGGATGGAGTTGGCGAGACCCTTCTCGATACCCTCCCTGAGGATCGCCGGGTTGGTGACGAACAGGTCGTCCCCGACGATCTGGATCTTTTTGCCCAACCGGTCGGTCAGCTTCTTCCAGCCGTCCCAGTCGTTTTCCGCCATGCCGTCCTCGATGGAAATGATCGGATACTTGTTCACCAGGTTCTCGTAGAAGTCGATCAACTGGTCGGCCGTCTTTTTCGGCTCGGCCTCGTTCTCCAGGGTGTAGACGCCATCCTTGAACAGCTCGGAGGAGGCGACATCAAGGGCCAGGAGCACGTCGCTCCCCGGCTTGTACCCAGCCTTCTCGATCGCCTCCATGATCACTTCCAGGGCCTCCTCGTTCGACTTCAGGTTGGGCGCGAACCCCCCCTCGTCGCCGACCGCGGTGTTGTACCCTTTGGCCTTAAGCACCCCCTTGAGGGCGTGGAAGATCTCTGCCCCCATCCGGAGCGCCTCCTTGAAGTTCGGGGCGCCGGCCGGCATGATCATGAACTCCTGGATGTCCACGTTGTTGTCGGCGTGGGCCCCGCCGTTGAGGATGTTCATCATCGGCAGCGGGAGCTCCTTGGCGTTGGCGCCGCCGATGTACTGGTAGAGGGGAAGGCCCGCGTCGTCCGCCGCGGCTTTGGCCACCGCGAGCGACACGCCGAGGAGTGCATTGGCCCCCAGCTTGCTCTTGAAGTCGGTGCCGTCCAGTTCGAGCATCTTCCGGTCGATCCCGACCTGGTCGGTCGCCTCCATCCCCATCACCTGGTCGGCGATCACGTCGTTCACGTTGTCGACCGCCTTCTGCACTCCCTTGCCCAGGTAACGGGACTTGTCGCCGTCCCGCAGCTCCAGGGCCTCGCGCTCACCGGTGGAGGCGCCGGAAGGGACCGCGGCCCTCCCCATAGCCCCCGACTCCAGGAATACTTCGACCTCCAGGGTCGGATTGCCGCGCGAATCGAGGATCTCCCTGGCGTAGACATCTGTAATCTGGCTCATTGTGTTGCCCCCTTGCGTGATAAATTCTCATGATGCCGTCGGCGTGCTCCGTGCGCATACGGTTGTCCTGCGCGCGGAAGGTGAACGCTGAACGCAAAACAACGAAAATATATACCATACTTTGCCGAAAATGGAAGAAATTTTACGAACTAAAACCGGGGCAACCGCCGGAAAGGGGGAACATGGTTTAAGTTGACACTGACCGCCGACAGGGATTATAGTAAATTTTTGGACTGATGACCGGCAATGCCGGGACCAGCATACGGGAACACGATATCACATGCCCTCAGAAAGCGGCGATAAAGAAAAAAACAGCGGGAGATCACTCCCCGTCCTGCTCATGCGTGTGCTGGACACGCTGACGGAAAGGTTCTCCTCCCCCAGGAACGAACGACGCAACCGCATCATCCTGGTCATCCTGACCGCCCTTTTTCTCACATCCCTGATTATTCCCAGCCAGCAGTTCATCCCCCCCAACTACCGGGAGGGGGACATCGCCACCTCCGACATCAGGGCCACCCAGGACTATCTCCTGGAGGATCGGCCGCTCACCGAAAAGAAGCGGGCCGAAGCGGAGGCCGCCGCCCCCCTGGTGTATGACTTCGATGCCAACGTCCCCCTGGAAATAACCCGCCGTTTCGAGAAGACCCTCTCTCTGATCAGGGGGGCAAAGAGCGGCACGGCACCGGTCGATGGGGCGACACTGACCGACGACGTCGCCGCCGCCCTGGGGGTCACCCCGACCGGCTCAGAGTTGAGGGCACTTGCCCGGGTGAAGTCCGACCGCGCGCTGCTGACCGACATCGGCCGCCTGGCCGGCCGCCTCTACAACCGGAAGATCGTCGCCGACAGCAAGGCCTTCGCGGCCGATCTCAGTCACGGGATACTGGTCGTTAACCCCGAAACCAAGCAGGAGATCGCAGCCGGGGATTACAAGTCGTACATCGACGAGGCGGATGCCCGCAATTCCCTTGCCAGGGCACGGCTCGTGATCGGCGGGGAGCCGCGCGACCTGGAGACGATCAGGGGACTCTTGGTCCGGATGGTGAAGCCGAATATCACCTTCGACCGGAGCGCCACCGACGAAAAACGGCACGAGGCGCGGGCTGCCGTCCGTCCGGTGCTGTACAAGCTGAAACGGGGTGAGATGATTGTCCGGGTCGGGGAGCGGATTATCGAGGAGCAGGCCCTCAAGCTGGAAAAGATGTTCGAGGCCCGCCACGGCATCAACAGCCTGTTCGTCGGGGGGGGGATGTTCGGGCTGGTGCTGATCCTGTTTTACTTCCCCTACCGGTTCGCCCGGAAAAACATCCGCAAGTTCAATCCTTCCAACAAGGACCTCCTCCTGGTCTGCCTCCTGACCCTGGGGACCTTCGTCATACTGAAAATCGCCTTCGTCGTCTCGTCCGCCATGGGGGGGCCATTCCCCTACATCGACACAGCCGCCTACTACTATCTCTTCCCCTTCGCGGTCGGCTCCATGCTGGTCCGGATCATCCTCAACTCCGAGGTGGCCCTGGTCTATACCGCCATCTGCGCCCCCCTGATCGGGATCATGTTCAACAACTCCCTGCCGGTGGTCGTCTACGCCCTGCTCGGCGGGATCGTCGGCGCCCACGGCGTACGCCAGTGCACGGCAAGGGGGACGATCTTCACGGCCGGCATGAAGCTCAGCGTGGTGAATCTCGCCATGGCCGTCTCCTTCCAGATCTTCAGCGACAGCCTCTTTTCCCTGCAGACGGTCTATTGCGCCGTCTTTGCCCTGATCGGCGGAATGGTCAACGCGGTCATCGTCACCGGCATCATCCCGCTCATCGAAACCCTGTTCCACTACACTACCGACATCAAGCTGCTGGAGATGGCGAACCTCAATTCCCCGCTTCTCCGGGAGCTGATGGTCCGGGCTCCCGGCACCTATCACCACAGCGTGATCGTCGGCAACCTGGTTGAGGCGGCGGCCGAGGCGATCAGCGCCAACCCGCTCCTGGCACGGGTGGCCGCCTACCACCACGACATCGGCAAAATCTCCAAGCCGCTCTACTTCATCGAGAATGTAAGCGGCGGGGAAAGCAAGCACGACCGGCTTTCTCCGAGCATGAGTGCCCTGATCCTGATCTCCCATGTGAAGGAAGGGGCGGAACTGGCCCGGGAACACCGGCTCGGGGTGCCGATCATCGACATCATCCGCCAGTCCCACGGCACCGGGTTGATCACCTTCTTCTACCAGAAGGCGAAGGACCTGGCGGCGGCCGAAGGGAAGGCGGTGGATGAGCGGGAATTCCGCTATCCCGGTCCCAAGCCCCAGACACGGGAGGCGGGGCTCGTGCTGTTGGCCGACCATGTGGAGGCGGCTTCAAGGACCCTTGCCGACCCGACGCCGGCGCGCATCCAGGGGATGGTCCAGAAGATCATCAACAACATCTTCATCGACGGCCAGCTCGACGAGTGCGAATTGACCCTGAAAAACCTCCACGAGATCGCCAAGAGTTTCAACCGGATCCTATCCGGGATCTACCACCACCGGATCGATTACCCGGAACCGGCCTACAAGGATAAAGGGAGCGGAGGAAAGAAGACCAGTGAACATAGCGATAGCGAACCGGCAGCGGCGGCTGCCGATCAGGACGAAAAGCCTAAGAAAAGCGGCGGAGAAGATCTTAAGCGTCTTGGGATATCACGATAGCGAACTTTCGCTGGCCATCGTCGGGGACCGGACCATCCGCCGCCTGAACCGGGAGTACCTGGGGCGCGACAAGCCGACCAACGTCATCTCGTTCGCCATGCAGGAGGGGGCCTTCCCGCAACTCAACCCCGCCATTCTCGGGGACGTGGTGATCTCGGCCGACACCTGCGCCCGGGAGGCCGGGGAGGGGGGGATCACGTTCGACGCCCGGCTCTCCTTCCTGCTGCTCCACGGCATCCTACACCTGACCGGTTACGACCATGAGCGGAGCGGGGAGGAGGAGGCGCGGCGGATGGAGGCGAAGGAGCGGGAGCTGTTCTCGCTGCTGGAGAGTGAAGGACTTGTGTAGGGGCGAGGCGTGCCTCGCCCGAGATCAGGGCGATCTATGGATGAGGGCGAGGCATGCCTCGCCCATACAGGTGACCATGTGAAACCGACCCGCTTCATAGATTCGGTCAACTGCGCCATCGAGGGGATCATCCATGCGGCCAGGACCCAGAAGCAGATGCGCTACCACTTCCTGGCGGCGCTCCTGGTTTTGCTGACGGTCCTGTTCCTGCGGGTTTCCCCCCTCGAATTTACGCTGCTGACCGTGTCGGTCTGCTTCGTGCTGTTCGCCGAGCTGATCAATACCGCCGTGGAAGCAGTGGTGGACCTGGTTTCGCCCGGATACCACCCCCTGGCCAAGGTTGCCAAAGATGTGGCGGCGGGGGGGGTGCTGGTGGCCGCCATCGGTGCGGCGGTCATGGGATACCTGATTCTTTCGAAGTACATCTTTCCCCTGTACCGGGAGGGGCTCGGCATGATGGGAACTCCGACGGAAATGGCAGCGGTGGTGGCGCTGCTGGTGGTGGTCATCGTGGTTATCATCCTGAAGGCGGTATCGGGGAAGGGGACCCCGCTGGAGGGGGGGCTTCCCAGCGGTCACGCGGCGGTCGCCTTTGCCATCGCCACAATCGTGACCCTCAATACCCACGACCCGATCACCTCCATCCTGACCGTCACCCTGGCCGTCATGGTCAGCCATTCACGGCTCCTGCTCCGCTACCATACCCTGCGGGAAGTGCTGCTGGGGGCCGCGACCGGGATCGCGATCACCCTGGCGATCCTCCTGCTGTTCCGACTGGCAGGGTGATCAATGAAATGGTGTAGGGGCGCACGGTATGCGCCCTGGGCGGACGCCGTCCGCCCCTGCATGGCAACAACATCCAAATTTATTGCATTTTGCACCACGGAGGAAGAAGAGCTTTGGACGAGGGATCGGAAAAGAAAGCGCCCGGCTTGATGGATGTTCTGGGAAGGTTTCTGTCGGGCCGGAAGAAAGTGACCGAGGAAGAGATCCAGGAACTGATGGACGCCGGCGAGGTGGAGGGGATCATCAACGAGGAGGAGAACGAGATGATCCGCGCCATATTCGCCCTGCGCGACACGGTGGTGCGCGAAATCATGGTGCCGCGCACCGATATGGCCTGCGTACATGCGGATGCCGCCGTCCGGGAGGTCCTGGCGACGATCATCGGCTGCGGCCATTCCCGCATCCCGGTCTGGGACGGCACCCTGGACAACATCGTCGGCATCATCTACGCCAAGGACCTGCTGAAATACTGGGGGATGGACGAATCGGCCGTTATGCTGAGAAAGGTCATGCGTTCCCCGTTTTTCATTCCCGAAACAAAGGAGCTGGAAGAGCTCCTGCACGATTTCAAGAAAAAGCGGGTCCATATTGCCATCGTGATCGACGAGTACGGCGGCACTTCCGGGCTGGTGACCATAGAGGATCTCCTGGAGCAGATCGTGGGGGACATCCAGGACGAGTACGACCTGGAGGAGGAGTGGCTCGTGGAGGAGCCGGACGGCACGGTGGTGGTGGATGCCAGGCTCCCGATCGAGGAGCTGGAAGAGTACTTCGGGATCGAGGTGGATCGGGAAAAGTTCGATACGGTCGGCGGGCTGATTTTTCACCTCACCGGGAGGATTCCCCATGCCGGCGAAGAGGCGCACACCTATGACATCCGGCTGACCGTGCTGGAGGCCGATGAACGACGAATCGGCAAGGTGAGGATCGAGCGCCGGGCCAACAAAACCGAGGTGCCCGAAGAGTAGTGAACCGATATGGCAGTTGCTCACACAAAGTCACGAAGGCCACGAAGAAAGACAACAACCGTTAGCAAAACATGCCTTTCACCTGTTGGTGTTTCTCCGATCTTCCGAATTTCCTCTGGGTACTTTGCGGCTTTGTGTGATAAATGCTTTTTTTTACAAGATGAACGGGCGGATCTTGCAATGACCGAGAACAGCGCCGTTTCCCGGCGTGATTATATGCTGGCTCTCCTTTCCGGGGTGCTGCTCGCACTTTCCTTTCCGAAACCGGGGCTCTCCTTCCTGGCGTGGTTCGCTTTCGTGCCGCTCCTCCTGGCCATCGGCACAAAAGAGCCGCGGGGTGCGTTCCGCCTCGGCTTCGTCTCCGGTCTCACGGCCTACGTGGGTATCCTCTACTGGCTGAACATCGTGATGACCACCTACGGCAAACTCCACTGGAGCGTCAGTTTTTGCCTGTTCATCCTCCTGACGGCCTATCTCGCCCTCTACACGGGGCTCGTTGCCTTTGTCGCGCGGCGGGGGGAGGTGGGGGGCATTTCGCCGCTTCTTTCCTTTCCGTTCGTCTGGGTCGGCCTCGAATACGCCCGCGCCTACGTGCTGACCGGCTTCCCCTGGGCGAGTCTCGGCTATTCCCAGTACCGCACCCTTCCTCTCATCCAGATCGCCGATATCACCGGCGTGTACGGCCTCAGTTTCCTGATCGCCTTTGCCAACGTGGTGATCTGCCGGATTGTCCGGGGGGGGGGCGGGGAAAGGGGGCGTGTCTATCCGACCGCGAGCGTCGCCATTCTTCTCGTTCTCCTGGTGGCGACCCTCGGCTACGGCTTTCACCGGCTGCAGACCCCGGAGAAGGGGGGCCCACTCAAGGTGGCCCTGACCCAGGGGAACATTCCCCAGGATGTGAAGTGGGACCCCGCCTTCCAGGAGAAGACGGTCGAAGTGTACGAGAAGCTCTCCCGCCGGGCGTGTGCGGGGGGGAGCGACCTGGTGGTCTGGCCGGAGAGCGCCGCCCCCTTCTACCTTCAGAGCGACACGAAGTATGCCCCCCGGATCGAATCCCTCGCCTCCGAGCTGAAAACCTGCATGGTGGTCGGGAGCCCCGCCGTCGAAGCCGACCGGGAAAGGATCAGGTACCTGAACAGCGCTTTCCTGCTCGCCCCCAGCGGAAAGGTGGTGGGGCGGAGCGACAAGATGCACCTGGTCCCGTTCGGCGAATACGTGCCGCTCTCGCGTTTCCTCCCGTTCGTCAACAAGCTTGTGGCCGGGATCGGCGACTTCTCGCCGGGGAGCGCCATTACACCCCTCGATACCGGCAAGGGAAAGATCGGCGTGCTGATCTGCTTCGAGGGGATCTTCCCCGAGCTGGCGCGGGCCTATGTGCGGGAGGGGAGCCGGCTGCTGGTCAATATCACCAATGACGCCTGGTTCGGCAGGTCCTCGGCGCCCTATCAGCACCTCTCGATGATCGCCTTCAGGGCGGTGGAGAACCGGGTCCCGCTGGTACGGTCGGCAAACACCGGTATCACCGCCATCATTGACAGCCGGGGGCATATCCGGCGGATGACTCCGATTTTCACGGAGACCTACCTGACCGGCGAGGTGCGCCTGGGCGAAGGGGACTCTTTCTATACCCGGGACGGTGACCTGTTCGCGCTTGCCTGCCTTGCAATGTCGGCGGTCCTTGTGGTACTGTCGTTCCGGAAAAGAAAGTAATGAGTTTTTAGTTTTGAGTTGAAACCCGGAAGAATGAAAATAAAGGAGTTACTGATGTTCAGAGAAGAAACGGCCAGAGTGGAAGCCCTTGCGGAGCGGATCGCCAAACTACGGGGGTCTCTTTGACATAGACCGACTGCGGGAGGATATGCAGGAGGTCGAGGCTCGCATCGCCGCTCCCGGCTTCTGGGACGACAATGAAACCGCCCAGAAAGTGCTCAAGGAGCGGACCGTCATGGAAAAAGCGGTCGAGGGGTGGGACCGGCTCAACCGGCAGATGGAGGATGTCCTGTTGCTGATCGAGCTCGGGGCGGAAGCGCAGGACGAGGAGACCCTCTCCGAAGTGCGCCGGATGAACGACGATCTGGACAGGGGGGTTGCCGCCGCCGAATTCCAGAAAATGCTCTCCGGTCCCCATGACCGGAGTTCCTGTTTCCTCTCCATCAATGCCGGCGCCGGGGGGACCGAGTCCCAGGACTGGGCCGAGATGCTGCTGCGGATGTATCTCCGATACTGCGAGCGGAAAGGGTGGCGGACCGAGATCAGCGACTACCAGGAGGGGGACGTTGCCGGGGTGAAGGGGGTAACCTTATCCGTTACCGGCGAGTTCAGCTACGGCTATCTCAAGGCGGAGGCCGGGGTGCACCGCCTGGTCCGGATATCCCCCTTTGACTCCGGTGGCCGGCGCCATACCTCGTTTGCCTCGGTTTTCGTCTTTCCGGAGATCGACGACGCGATCGAGGTGAAGGTGAACGAGGCAGACCTGCGGGTCGATACCTACCGCTCCAGCGGCGCCGGGGGACAGCACGTCAACACCACCGATTCTGCGGTGCGGATCACCCATGTTCCCACCGGGGTCGTTGTGGCGTGTCAGACGGAGCGGAGCCAGCACCTGAACAAGGCGACCGCCATGCGGGTCCTGAGGGCGAAGCTCTACGACCGGGAATTGCGGGAGCGGGAGGCCCAGGCCGCGGAGATCTCCGGGGAAAAGCGGGAGATCGGCTGGGGGAGCCAGATCCGCTCCTACGTGCTCCACCCTTACAAGATGGTGAAGGACCTGCGCACCGGGGTGGAAACCGGCAACCCCGACGCGGTGCTGGACGGTGACCTGGAGGAGTTTGTCGTGGCATACCTGATGGGGGTGCGCCGCGAGGTGAAGGATATTTAGAGGGTTCGGATGACGCACAGGATATTTACGCTAATCATTGTCATAAGTCTGTTCTTCCAGGGGTGTGCCGGCTTCGCTGCGGGGGTGAAAGAAGGGGAAGGGATCAGCAGGCATGGCTATTCCATCCAGGTGGGAGCCTTCAGGGAGGTGCGAAATGCCGAGCGCCTTACCGCGAAGCTGCAGAGCACCGGGATCGAGGCGTTCTATTTCAAGAAGGACAACGGCGTCTATGCCGTCCGGTTCGGTGATTTTCCCACTCACGCCGCTGCCAAAAAGAGCGCCCGGGAGCTGGTGGCAAAGGGGATGGTCGGCTCGTTTTTCATCGCCGTCCCCCAGAATGTCTCCCTGAAGCGGAATGAGCCCGAACTCCGCGAAACGGGGGGGAAGATGCCCAAGCCGAAGCCCGCGGGAGACATGGGGGGCATCGCCGCCCGCACCGCCGAACGCTTTGTCGGCATCCCCTACCGGTGGGGGGGGAACAACGTGGTGGAGGGGATGGACTGCAGCGGGTTCGTGCGGGCCGTCTACAACCTGTGCGGTGTGAATATTCCCCGGACCTCCACGGAGCAGTTCCGGGTCGGCGAAAATGTCGGCAGGGACGACCTGATGGACGGCGACCTGGTCTTCTTCGGCGCATCCGCTAACGAGATCAGCCACGTGGGGATTTACGTGGGACACGGCCGGTTTGTCCATGCGCCGCGGCGCGGGGACGACATCAAGGTCTCCTCGCTGGACGATGCGTATTTTGCGAAGAAGTTCGTCGGGGCGAGACGGTATTTTTAAATGCAGTTTTTAAAACAACTTATGTCACCACGAAGACACGAAGAGCACGAAGAATAACCGAAATCCTTTCGATGTGTTAACTTCGTGTCCTTCGTGACTTCGTGGTGAATTAAGGTATTTTGCGGATTTATTAAAATCAACAAGAGGTTATTAATGGCACTAATCAAGCCTTTCAAGGCGCTTCGCCCGCCTCGGGAGCTGGCGGAAAAGGTGGCGGCGCTCCCCTACGACGTGATGAACACGGAGGAGGCACGGGCAATGGCGGCGGGGAACCCGTTCAGCTTTCTCCATGTCTCCCGTCCGGAAATCGACCTTTCTCCCGATCTCGATCCCCATGCGGAGCCGGTCTATCAGCAGGGCAAGGAAAACCTGCAGCGGCTCGTGCGCGACGGTGTACTGGTCCAGGACCGGGCTGAATGCTACTACGTCTACCGGCAGCGAATGGGGGGGATAACCCAGACCGGCCTCGTGGTCTGCGCCGGGGTCGACGACTACCAGAGCGGGGTGATCAAAAAGCATGAACTGACCCGTGCCGACAAGGAGGAGGACCGGGTCAGGCATATCGACTGTCTGGATGCCAACGACGAGCCGGTGTTCCTCACCTGCAAGGATGATCCGGCCATCGGCCGGATCATCGGTGAGGCGACGTCGGCTTCCGCGGAATACGACTTCACCACTGACGACGGGGTCACCCATACCCTCTGGGTGGTGGCCGAGCGGGAGCGGATCGATGCTCTGACCACCCTGTTTGGCCGCATCCCCGCCCTCTACGTGGCGGACGGCCATCACCGCAGCGCCGCCGCCAGCCGGGTGCGGGACCTGCGAAAAGCGGCTAGTCCGGCCCATTGCGGCAAAGAAGAGTACAATTATTTCCTGACGGTCATCTTTCCCGACAATGAGATGAACATCATGCCCTACAACCGCGTGGTGCACGACCTGAACGGCAACAGCGTGGCCGAATTCATGGCCCGGGTGGCGTCACGGTTCGACATCACGCCGGCCCATGCTGTCGTTGAGCCTTCCCGGCGCCATCAGTTCGGCATGTACCTGGCGGGGCGTTGGTACGAACTCTCGCCGAAGGAGGGGGCGTTCGACGGTGACGACCCCGTGGCACGGCTCGACGTCTCCATCCTTCAGGACAATCTCCTCAGCCCGGTTCTCGGGGTCAGGAACCCGCGCACCGATCAGCGCATCCATTTCGTCGGCGGCATCAGGGGGACGGCGGAACTGGAACGGCTCGTGAACAGCGGGGAGTGCGAGGTGGCCTTCGCCCTTTACCCGACCTCCATCACCGAGCTGATGGATCTTGCCGACGCCGGCAAGATCATGCCCCCCAAGTCCACTTGGTTTGAGCCGAAGCTGCGCTCGGGGCTCTTTGTCCACCTGCTGAGATAACGTGCTGCGTGCTGTGCATTTCAATTGTTTTTCCAGCACGAAGCGTGAAGCATGAATGAGGAGGATTTGTGCGAAACGTGGAAAAAATCATCATTGCCCTGTTGCTCGTGGCGGCCGTTGCGATTCCCGCCTGTTCCCAGAAGGAAACTGCCGCGCCCCAGACAGGGGGAAGGCAGGTTCTTCCGGCCGAGGCGAAGCCGGTAACGACTGCGTCCGGGCTCACCTACATCGATCTGGCCGTGGGCAACGGCCCCTCTCCGACATCCGGCAAGCCCGTAAAGGTGCACTACACCGGATGGCTGGAAAACGGCACCAAGTTCGACAGCTCCGTTGACCATGGCCAGCCGTTCGTTTTCACGATCGGCGCGGGCCAAGTGATCCCGGGGTGGGACGAGGGTGTCTTGACCATGAAGGCAGGGGGAAAGCGCAAGCTGATCATCCCGGCCAGGCTTGGCTACGGGGCTGCCGGTGCCGGCGGGGTTATCCCGCCGAATGCGACGCTGATTTTCGAGGTGGAACTGCTGGAGGCCGGTTCGTAGGTAAACCTGATTATCACTAATCTTCAAGTTCAGTATTCCTCCCCCTTCAAGGGGGAGGCCAGGAGGGGGATGGGTGTTTTGCACCGGCAAACCCATCCCCACCCCGACCCTCACCTTGAAGGGGAGGGAGTATGCATTCTGAGGAGGGAACGATGAGACTCGTTACGGTTCTCTGCGCAGTGCTGTTGATGGCGACGCCGGCTGCTGCGGCGGTCAAGCGGATCACGTTCTACCTTGACGGTGCCCGTGTCGAGAGCGAGGCGCATGCGACAAAGGGGTATCTGGAAATTCCCCTTCCCGGCGGTATGGAGGCGGGATCGCTGCGCATCAGGCCGCTCCGGGAGGGAACCCTTGCCCGGGTGGAGGTGGTGCCGGCACGACCGGACCGGAAGCTGCAAAGTGAGCTGGCGCACCTGACGGAGCGGAAGGAGCTCCTGGCCGACCGCTTGAAGGCCCTCGATACACGGGAGGAGATATTCCGGGCAGCAGCCAAATCCCAGAGCGGCAAGGCACCGCGCAAAACCAAGAACAACCGGGAGCCCCTGGAGGAGATCCGCAGGGGGACCGAGTTCGCCATTGCCCAACTGGAAGGGGTATATCGCGCACGGCGCAAGGCCGAGAACGAGCTGAAGGACATCGATGCCCGGCTGTCGTACCTCCGGGAGAAGGGGAACGTGGGGGGGAGCGTCGCGCGGGTATGGCTGGCGGAAAAGGGTGGGTGGGTATCGGTTTCGTACCTTAACGCCGCCCTGAAATGGACCCCCACCTACGATTTCAGGGTAAACCGCGGCGGGGAGGCGGAGGTCGTCATGAACGCGCTCCTTCCTATAACGGACAAAGGTGTGGCGATTGCGGTTATTCCCGCTTCCCTTGCCGAGGCGCAGGGCGATTCGCCGCTTCCCGCGGCCCGCGAGGGATCCGTCCGGATTGCCTCGTTCCGGGTTCCGCTGGACAACGAAAGCTTTTCTCCGTTTCCCCAGCCGTCCCTCTCCTTCTCCTTTCCGAACCGTTCGGGGAAGAGGCTCCCTCCCGGCGAGGCCACCTGCTACCGGCAGGGGGAATATCTGGGGAAGGCTGCTTTCGGCGGATGCCTGCCGGGCGAAGTGCGGACGCTCGAGTTCGGCAAGGTGCTCCCGGCGTCGAAATGAACCGGAAAACGGCATTTATGCCCGTGCAAAGGACCCGCAGGACCTGAGCACTTCGCATCACTAGTCCCGGTGAAAAGGGGTGCTCCCTTGCCGGGTTTTTTCTGTTTACGGGACGGGACAAAATCTCTTGTGAAATCACGATGCAAGCCGTCATGGAGCGGTCGATTCTACCCCCTTTTTGCTTGACTTGAGCCGGGGGAATACGCTATTTTGCATGTTTGGAAAATTGCTCGGCTGGCCGGGCGGGAGAAAGGGTACATGCAGACATGGAAGAGCTGAGCGAGCTGCTGCTGCAGAGAAGACGGAAGCTGGATGCGCTCTGGGAGGCGGGGATAAATCCCTATCCCAACGATTACAGGCCGTGCCACACGTCGCAGGACGTGGTGGCCGCCTACGGCGATATGCAGACCATAGAAGACGATCCGCAGACTTTCGTGGTTGCCGGCCGGATCATCGCCCGCCGCTCGTTCGGCAAGGCCGCCTTCATCCAGGTGCAGGACCGGAAGGGGCGGATGCAACTCTACGTGAAAAAGGACGCGGTCGGTGACGAGGCGTTCGAGGCGTTCGAGGCGTTCGACATCGGCGACATCATCGGCGCCACCGGCCGTCCTTTCCGGACCAAGACCGGCGAGCTTTCCCTCCATGTCACTGAGCTCAGGCTCCTGACCAAGTCTCTCCTGCCGCTCCCCGAGAAGTTTCACGGCCTCACCGACGTGGAGACCCGTTACCGGCAGCGGTACGTGGACCTGATCGTCAATCCCGAGGTGCGCGACGTATTCATCAAGCGGACCCGGATCATCAACCTGATTCGCGCCTTCATGAATGCCCACGACTTCCTGGAAGTCGAAACGCCGATGATGCAGCAGATTCCGGGCGGCGCCACGGCCCGCCCCTTCGTGACCCACCACAACGCCCTCGATATGGAGCTCTACATGCGCATCGCTCCCGAGCTCTACCTGAAGCGCCTGGTGGTCGGCGGTTTCGAGCGGGTCTTCGAGATCAACCGCAACTTCAGGAACGAAGGGATATCCATCCGCCACAACCCGGAATTCACCATGATGGAGTTCTACCAGGCATACGCCACTTTCGGCGACCTGATGGACTTTACGGAGGAACTCCTCTGTCATGTGGCCCAGGAGCTGCTCGGCACGCTCGATTTCACCTACCAGGGGGAAAGCATCAGCTTCCGGCGTCCCTGGAAACGGCTGACCGTCCAGGAGGCGATCCTGGAGTACGGCGACATCGACGCCAGGTCCCTGGCCGACCGGGATCTCGCCTATGCCTACGCCCAAAGGCTCGGCCTGGATCTCCCGGCCGATATCGGCTACGGCAAGCTCGTCACCGAGATCTTCGAGGAGGTGGCGGAAACCAGGCTTATCCAGCCGACCTTCATCACCGCCTATCCGACGGAAGTTTCCCCCCTGTCGCGGAAAAACGATCACGACCCGGAGATCGTCGACCGCTTCGAGTTTTTCTGCGCCGGCCGGGAAATGGCCAACGCCTTCTCCGAGCTGAACGACCCGATCGACCAGAAGGAGCGCTTCCTGGCGCAGGTGGCGGCGAAGGCCAAGGGGGACGAAGAGGCCCATTATATGGATGAAGACTACATTCGGGCTCTGGAATACGGCATGCCGCCGACCGCCGGCGAGGGGATCGGCATTGACCGGCTGGTCATGCTCCTGACCGATTCGCCGTCCATCAGGGACGTCATTCTGTTCCCCCAGTTGAGAAAGGAAAAAGGCCAGTAACGAGTGACGAGTGACAAGTGACGTTTCTGTTTGGGACGTTACCTGTCACCTATCACCTGTCACACGTCACAGAGTTTCCCTATGCCCTACGAACTGTTTATCGGGCTGCGCTACCTGAAGGCAAAGCGCAAATCGGCCTTTATCTCCATCATCACCCTCATTTCCACCTCCGGCGTGGCGCTGGGGGTCATGGCGCTGATCGTTGTCCTGGCGGTCATGACCGGCTTCGAGGAGGATCTGAAGGACAAGATCCTCGGCACTAACGCCCACATCGTGGTCCTCAAGTCGAGCGGGGGAATCGCGGACTACGACCGCCTGATGGAAAAACTGAAGGGGGTCAAGGGGGTGGTTGCGGCGACCCCGTTCATTTACAACCAGGTCATGCTCTCCTCCGGGAAAAACGTTTCCGGCGTTGTTCTGCGCGGAATCGACACGAAGACCGATCCCCTGGTGACCAACCTGCACAAATCCCTGGTCGAGGGAAAGCTTGCCGACCTTGATGCGGCGGCCTCACCGTCCCTGGCCGGCGCCGCGCCGTCCCGGCCGGGGCTCATCATCGGCAAGGAGCTGGCGAAAAACCTCAACCTGTTTGTCGGCGACCAGGTGAACGTCATCTCCCCCCTGGGGAACATCACCCCTCTCGGGATGATACCGAAACTCAAGCAGTTCCGGGTGGTGGGGATATTCAACACCGGCATGTTCGAGTACGACTCGACCCTGGCGTACGTGTCGCTCGGCGAGGCCCAGTCCTTCCTCGATCTCGACCGGACGGTGACCGGCATCCAGCTCAAGGTCGCGGACGTTTACAGGACCGGTGAGATTGCCCGGAGAATCAACCTTGAGCTGGGGTTCCCCTACTTTGCCCGGGACTGGATGCAGATGAACAAGAACATCCTGTTCGCGCTCAAGACGGAAAAGATGGTGATGTTCATCATCCTGACCCTGATCGTGCTGGTGGCTGCCTTCGGGATCGCCTCCACCCTGTTCATGGTGGTCATGGAAAAGAACAAGGATATCGCCATCCTGAAATCGATGGGGGCGACCGGCAGGAGCATCATGCGGATCTTCGTCCTGGAGGGGCTGATCATCGGGATTATCGGGACGGCCATCGGTGTGCTCGGGGGGCTCCTGATCGCCCTGAACCTCGAACCGATCGTCGGGCTGATCCAGCGGCTGACCGGATTCGAGCTGTTCAGCAAGGACGTCTATTACCTGGACCGGTTCCCTTCCCAGGTGGTCCCTTCCGATGTACTGCTGATCTCCGTTACGGCCGTTCTGATCTCCTTCGTGGCGACCCTTTATCCGTCGTGGCAGGCGTCCAGGATGCAGCCGGCGGAGGCATTGCGTTATGAGTAGTCTGCTGGAGGTGACCGGCCTCACCAAATCGTTCGGTACCAGGGCGGGGAAGGTGGACGTGCTGAAGGGGATCGACCTGCGGGTAACGGCAGGGGAGACGATCGCCCTAGTCGGGGCCTCCGGGGCGGGGAAGAGCACCCTGCTCCACATCCTGGGGACCCTCGACCGTCCCAGCTCGGGGAAACTCCTCTTTAACGGCGAGGATGTCTTCCGCCGCAGCGATGCGGCCCTGGCGGCGTTCAGGAACCGCGCCATCGGCTTTGTCTTCCAGTTCCATCATCTCCTGCCTGAATTTACCGCGCTGGAGAACGCCATGATGCCCGCCCTGATCGGGGGAATGAAGAGGCAAGAGGCGGAGGCCTTGGCCGCCGCGCTATTGCGGGACGTGGGGCTTGCCCACCGTCTGACCCACAGGCCGGGAGAGCTCTCCGGGGGGGAGCAGCAGCGGGTCGCCATTGCCCGGGCGCTGGTCCTGTCGCCCCAGTTGCTTCTCGCCGACGAGCCGACCGGCAACCTGGACATGAAGACGAGCGACGAGGTGCACGATCTCCTGGCTGACATCCACCGCACCAGGGGGGTCACCCTGATGATCGTCACCCACAACGAAAGGCTGGCCGCGGGAATGGGGAAGACCATCAGGATGGTGGACGGCAGGATCGAATGATGCGCGCTATGCCGTTTTGAGCGCTGCCCGCAGTGAGGAGGCGCCTGCGTGGCGCCTTCGAGGTCCGTTCGCTCTGCGAATGTGGCGCGTTGTCTTGGCATCATCTCAAAACTGACATTGTGTAATCGCAGCTGTATTTAAATGATGCGTTAGGGGGATATTTGCTCCACATACTGCGAACTATAGTGATTGCGGCGTTCCTTACCCTTTTTGCCAGCGGCTTCGCCTCCGCCGATGGGGAGAAGATCACCGAGCTGGCGATCAAGGGGAACCGGCGGATTGAAACCATTGTCATCCTGAACGCGGTCAAGCTCAAGGCCGGCGATACCCTTGCCCTGGACCGCGTGGACAGCGATATTCGCGACATCTATAAGCTCGGCTATTTCCAGGACGTCAAGGCCGAAACGGAAAAGAGCGACAAAGGGGTCGTGCTGATCTACCGGGTCGTGGAACGCCCCATTGTCCGGGAAGTCAGGATCGAAGGGAACAAGGAGATTGCCGCCGACAAGGTCCGGGAGGCTTTCGACTTGAAGCCGGGTGCGATCTTTTCCGCCAAGGATCTGGCCAAAGGGGTGAAAAAGGTCAAGAAGCTCTATGCCGACGACGGCTATTACCTTGCCGAGGTGGACGCTTCCACGGTGAAGCGCTCCGACACTGATCTCAGAATCCTGCTCAAGATAACCGAGGGGGAAAAGGTCCTCGTCAAGAAAATACGGTTCGAAGGGAACAGGGCCTTTCCCGACAAGAAGCTGAAAAAGGGGATGGAAACCAGTGAGAAATGGTTTCTCTCCTGGCTCACCAGCGGCGGCGCCTACAAGGAAGAGGTGCTGAAGAACGATATCGCCGGCATTGCCGATCTCTACTACAACAACGGCTATGTCAACGTCAAGGTGGGAGAGCCGAAAGTGGAACTTCTCCCGGACAAGAGCGGTCTGATCATCACCATCGGCATCACCGAGGGGGACCAGTACCGGGCCGGCACCGTCGATTTCAAGGGTGATCTCCTGGAGAGCAAGGAGGAGCTTGCCAAGAAGGTAAAGATGAAAACCGGCGAGGTGTTCAGCCGGGGGGTCCTGCGCGGCGACATCTTCGCCCTGACCGATCTTTATGCCGACAAGGGCTACGCCTTTGCCAACGTCACTCCCCGTTCCCAGGTCGACCAGGAAAAGAAAACGATCGGCATCACCTTCGAGTTCGAAAAAGGGGACATGGTCCACATCGACCGGATCAGCATCAGCGGCAACACGAAGACTCGCGACAAGGTGGTGCGGCGGGAGATAAAGCTCGCCGAGGGAGACCTGTACAACTCGACCGCCCTGAAAAAGAGCAAGCAGAGCCTGATGAACCTCGGTTTCTTCGAGGAGGCGAACATCACGACCGCCAAGGGGAGCGCTGCCGACAAGTTGAACGTCAACGTGGAGGTGAAGGAGAAGCCGACCGGCACCTTCAGCATCGGCGCTGGCTACAGCTCGCTGGACGGGATAGTCGGCCAGGGGTCGGTACAGCAGGCAAACTTCCTCGGTTTGGGGCTCAAGGCGAACGCCGCCGCTTCCCTGGGTGGAAAGTCGCAGACCTACAACCTGGGGCTGACCGACCCGTACTTCATGGACAGCAAATGGACCCTGGGGGGGGACATTTACCGGACCAAGCGGGACTTCCTCGACTTCAGCCGGCGGGTCACCGGCGGCGACATCAAGGGGGGCTATCCCCTGTCCGATACCCTGAGCACCTTCTGGGTCTACCGGTTTGAAAGCAAGGAGATTTTCAACGAAACTCAGCCCCTGAAGGACAGCATCAAGAACGGGTTGATAAGCCAGCCCGAAACGACCTCCACCACCAGCTCCATCACCGGCAGCATAACGCGGAACACAACTGACTACCGCCTCGATCCGTCGAGCGGAATGGTCAACAACCTCTCCATGGAATTCGCAGGCCTCGGCGGGACCAACCGTTTTCTCCGCTCAGTCGGCAACACCCAGGTGTTTTACCCGTTCAAGTGGGGGACGGTCTTTTCGGTGCGGGGCGAGCTGGGGTACATCAAGGGGGTCGGCAAGGAGGTGCCGCTCGACGAGCGGTTTTACCTCGGGGGGATCAACACCATGCGCGGCTACAGCGGCAGGACGGTGAGCCCGTACAAGGTGACGTCCGTGGCGACGCCCGGGACCAGCACATTGCCGCAACCTCTCCCGATAGTAAATCCAACCGAGCCGCTCCTGAGTCTCAACCGGACCGCTATCGGCGGAGACACGGAGGCGATCCTGAACACCGAGTGGGTCTTTCCGCTCGTCAAGGATGCGGGTCTCAAGGGGGTGCTGTTCTTCGACTTCGGTGATGCCTACGACGGGATCAGCACGACCTTTTCCCGCTTCCAGGCGAGCTACGGCTTCGGCTTCCGCTGGGCTTCCCCCATGGGGCCGCTGCGGCTCGAATACGGCATCCCCGTCAACCCGCGCGACGGCATAGACAGCCGCAGCGGCAAATTCGAATTCTCGATCGGCAGCTTTTTTTAATATTTTATAAAAGGAGAAAAACAGATGAAAAGAATCGTCATCGCGCTTGCCCTCGCCTGTTCCCTCGCCCTTGCTCCGGCTGCCTTCTGTGCCGACGGGGTAAAACTCGGCTCCGTGGACGTCCAGAAGGTGCTGGTCCTTTCCGATGCGGGCAAGGAGGCGAAGGAACAGCTCGCCGCCAAGGGGAACAAGTACGAAACGGAGAAAAACAGCCGCGAGGAAGAGCTGAAGAAACTGAAGGCCGACCTGGAGAAGCAGAGCGTCCTCCTCTCCGAATCGGCGCGCAGCGCCAAGGAGAAGGATTACCAGCAGAAGCTGAAGGAGTATCAGCGCTTTCTCAAGGATGCCCAGGACGACCTCCAGGCTAAAAACGACGAGCTGACCAACAAAATCGTCGAAGAGATCGTCAAGGTCATCCAGGATTATGGCAAGAAGAACGGCTATTCGATGGTCTTCGTCAAGAACGACATCATGATCTACGTGGACGAGAAGGTCGACCTGACTGACGAAATACTGAAGGTATTCAACGCAGGCAAGAAGAAGTAGTTCGACGTTCGAAGTTCAACATGAACATCGAACCTCGAACGTCGAACAGATTTTTCAGGAGATCAGCGTGGAAAAGACTCTGAACGAACTGGCCGAGTATCTCGGGGGGAGGGTGATCGGCGACGGGACCGCCCGGGTGCGGGGGCTCGCCAGCCTCGATGACGCGGGCGATGGGGAGATTACCTTCCTTGCCAACCCGCGGTATGCCCCCAAGGTCGCCGTCACCAGGGCCACAGCGGTAGTCCTCCCCCCCGGGGCTGACGGTCATGGCAAAAACGTCGTCGAGGTCAAGGACCCCTACCTCGCCTTCGCCAAACTCCTCACCCTCTTCACCTCCCGGCCGTTCCGGGCGAAGGGGGTGATGGCGGGCGCTTTTGTCGGCGCGAACGTTGCCATGGGGGCCGAGGTGACCATTTACCCCGGCGTCCACGTGGCTGACGGCGTAAAATTGGGGAACCGGGTGACCCTCTACCCGGGGGTCGTCCTCTATGAAGGAGCGGAAGTGGGGGACGACGTCACGCTCCACGCCAATGTGGCCGTGCGGGAGCGGTGCCGTATCGGCAACCGGGTCATCGTCCACGCCGGAACGGTGATCGGCAGCGACGGCTTCGGCTATGCGCCGGACGGGAAGAGCTGGTACAAGATTCCGCAGGTCGGCGTCGTGGTGGTCGAGGATGACGTGGAGATCGGCGCCAATGCAGCGATCGACCGGGCCGCCCTTGAGGTCACCCTGATCCGGCGCGGCACCAAGATCGACAATCTGGTCCAGGTCGCCCACAATTGCGTTCTCGGCGAGAACTGCATGATCATGTCCCAGGTGGGGATTGCCGGCAGCTCAAAGCTGGGCGAGCATGTCATTCTGACCGGACAGGTCGGGTTGGCCGGCCACCTGGAGATCGGCGCCAACACCATGGTCGGGGCCAAGTCGGGGGTTTCCGGCAATCTTCCCGCCAACGGGATGTTCAGCGGCATCCCGGCTATCCCGCACAAGGAGTGGCTGCGGGCCATGGGGACTGTCCCGAAGCTGTCCGATATACGCAAGACCGTGAATGCCCTGGAAAAGCGGATACGGGAACTGGAAGAGAAGCTCGCTTCGAAAGAATCGTAGGGGCGACGCACGCGTCGCCCTCTGTCCGCGGACCGACAAATCGGGCGAGGCATGCCTCGCCCCTACATAACCATTGAATGTGACGAGGAGTTGCCATGCTTGACATCAATGAAATCATGAAGATTCTGCCGCACCGCTACCCCTTTCTCCTGGTTGACCGGGTCGTGGAGCACGAGCCGGGGAAAAAGATCGTCGGCATCAAGAACGTTACCATCAACGAGCCCTTTTTCCCGGGGCATTTCCCCGGCCATCCGGTCATGCCCGGCGTCCTGCAGATCGAGGCGATGGCCCAGGTCGGCGGTATCCTTGCCTACCTCGCCTCGGACGACGAAATCCGCAAGAAGGTCTGCTACTTCGTCGCCATCGACAATGCCAAGTTCCGCCGGCCGGTCATGCCGGGCGACCAGCTCCGGATCGAGATGGAAGCGCTCTCCAACCGCCGCAACATTTGGTGTTTCAACGGCAAGGTCTTCGTCGACGGCAAGCTGGCGACCGAGGCGGAGTTGAAGGCGACCTTCGCGGATAAGTAGCGCGGTTGCAGGGGCGGACGGCGTCCGACCGGGGTGCATGCCATGCACCCCTACATGTCACGGAGTGACCATGATCCATCCCACCGCCATCATTCATCCCAATGCTACGCTGGGCAGCGACGTGGAGGTCGGCCCCTACGCGGTGATCGGCGAGCACGTGCGAATCGGGCGCGGGACAAAGGTCGGCCCCCATGCGGTGATCGACGGCTGGACCGAGATCGGGGAGGAGAACCGGATATTCCATCTCGCCTCTGTGGGCGGGACTCCCCAGGACCTGAAGTATCGGGGGGAGGAGACCTGGCTCCGGATCGGCAGCCGGAACATCTTCCGGGAGTTCGTCACCATCCATCCCGGCACGGTGACCGGCGACGGCGAGACCACCATCGGCGACGGCAACCTGTTCATGGCTTACTGCCACGCGGCCCACGACTGCCATATCGGCAATCAGGTGATCATGGCAAACGGCGCAACCCTGGCGGGGCACGTCCGGGTCGACGACTTCGCCATCCTCGGCGGACTCACCGCGGTCCACCAGTTCGTCACCATCGGCGCCCATACCATGATCGGCGGGGGGGCCATGGTGGGGCAGGACGTCCCTCCCTACACCATCGCCACCGGTGACCGTGCCAGGTTGCGCGGCCTCAATATGGTGGGGCTTCGGCGCCGAGGCTTTTCCGAAGAGACCATCGCGGTCCTCAAGAAGGCTTACAAGATACTGGTGTTTTCCAAGCTCCGGATCGCCGATTGTCTGGAGCGGATCAGGAACGAGCTCCCGATGCTGCCGGAGCTGTCCCGTTTCGTTGAATTTATCGAAAAATCGGAAAGGGGAATATGTCGCTGATGAAAAAGTTGAGGTGCGCAGTCGTGGGGGTCGGGTACCTGGGGCAGTTCCATGCCGAGAAATATGCCCAGCTCCCCCATGCCGATCTGGTGGCGGTGGTGGACAGCGACCGGCAGCGGGTGGATGAAATAGCCGCCAAGCTCGGGACGCGGGGCGTTGCCGACTACCGTGAGATCCTCGATGAGGTCGATGCCGTCAGCATTGTGGTGCCGACCCAGTACCACTTCCAGGTGGCGCGGGCGTTTCTCGAACGCGGGGTCCATGTCCTGCTGGAGAAACCGATTACCACCACTCTTGCCGAGGCCGACGAACTGATCCGGATCGCCCAGGAACAGCGGGCGG
Source organism: Geobacteraceae bacterium (assembly GCA_036518435.1). Lineage (GTDB taxonomy): Bacteria > Desulfobacterota > Desulfuromonadia > Geobacterales > Geobacteraceae > JAMPXD01. The sequence continues at coordinate 302,798 of DATDNF010000031.1, read as the reverse complement.
TGTTCCAGGTGGGGCACCTGGAGCGCTTCAACCCGGTGGTCATGGGACTTGACGGACTGCTCACCACGCCCGGCTTCATCGAGTCGATCCGGATCGCGCCCTTCAAGCCGCGGGGCACCGATGTCAACGTGGTGCTCGACCTGATGATCCATGACATCGACATCATCCAGCACATCGTCGGTTCCCCCGTAAAGCAGATAAACTCCATAGGCGCACCGGTCTTCACCGGCGAGGAGGATATCGCCAACGCCCGGATCCAGTTCGAAAACGGTTGCGTCGCCAACGTCACGGCGAGCCGAATCAGCCTGAAGAGCGAGCGGCGGATGAGGATCTTCCAGCCCGATTCCTACATATCGGTCGATTTCCAGAACAAGAAGCTGGCGGTGTTCCGCAAGGGGGAAGGGGAGATGTTCCCGGGAGTCCCCAACGTCCGGATGGAGGAGAAGAGCTTCGAACCCGGGGATGCCCTGAAGAGCGAGATCGAGGCGTTCCTTGATGCCATTGCGAGCGGTAAACCGCCGGTGGTGACCGGTGAAGACGGACGGCGTGCGCTGGAGACGGCGCTGATGATCAATAAAAAACTGTAGGGGCGAACGGCGTTCGCCCTGAAGGGCGCATACTATGCGCCCCTACACGCAACGCATGTGAAAAGAGGGAAAAGACATGATTCCGATGGTTGACCTGAAGTTCCAGTATCAGCAGATCAAGGAAGAAATTGACAATGGTATCCTGGAGGCGCTGGAGAAGACCCAGTTTATTCTCGGCCCCAACGTGACCGCCTTCGAGAGCGAGGCGGCTGCCTGTCTCGGCACGAAGCACGCCGTTGCGGTGGCTTCCGGCACCGACGCCCTTCACCTGGCCCTGGCGGCAGCAGGGATTGGGGAGGGGGACGAGGTGATTACCTCTCCCTTTACGTTCATCGCCACCGCCGAGGCGATCCGCTACGTGGGAGCGGTCCCGGTGTTCGTCGACATCGACCCGCGGACCTTCAACATCGACCCTGCGGCGATATCGGCGGCCATCACCCCGAAAACCCGGGCCGTGCTGCCGGTCCACCTGTTCGGACAGCCGGCGGACATGGCGCAGATCGAGGCGCTCTGCGCGAAACGCGGCCTCCTCCTGATAGAGGATTGCGCCCAGTCCTTCGGCGCCGCAATCGGCGGGCAGATGACCGGCGCGATCGGCGCTGCGGGATGCTTCAGCTTTTTCCCGAGCAAGAACCTCGGCTGTTACGGCGACGGCGGCATGGTGGCCACCAATTCCGACGAGCTTGCCGAACAGTTGAAGGTCCTGCGCAACCACGGGAGCAAGGTCCGCTACCACCACTCGGTGATTGGCTACAACAGCCGCCTCGACGAGATCCAGGCGGTGATCCTCCGGGTCAAGCTGAAACGGATCGGGGCGTACAACGAGGGGCGCAGGCGTGTTGCCCACCTCTACTCGGAACTCCTGAAGGGGAGCGCGGTGAGCCCCCCTTACGAGGACGGCAAGGGGACCCACGTCTACCACCAGTACACGGTGCTCACCGACCATAGGGACGCGATCATGGCGGCCCTGACCGCCGCCGGTATCGCCTCGGCCATCTACTATCCGATCCCGCTCCACCGCCAGGAGGTTTTCGCGACAGCCTACCATGGTGTCTCCCTGCCGGTCGCCGAACAGACCGCGGCCCGCTGCATGTCGCTCCCCGTATTCCCGGAGATGACGGACGAGCAAGTGCGTGAAGTCGTTTCGGTTATAAAGCAGTTCTGAGTTTTGAGTTAAACCCGAAACCCGAGGTGCTTCAAGGCAAATAAATCGAGTAGAAAGATTTTGCCAACCGGGCGCGCGATTTCGGCCAGATCGTCGCCGGCTCGCAGAAGCTTCGCTGAGGCGTAGCAGCGCTACGTCAAAGCGGGGCTTCGAGGACACGGCGGCGAGATGGGCGGAAGACCGCTCCCGCCCCTGCACGAGGTTTTTATTGAACAAGCGGATCATGATCGTTGCGGGGGAGGCGTCGGGAGACCTCCACGGCGCAAGACTGGTGCAAGAGGCCCGGAAGCTCGATTCGGGCCTCTCCTTCTTCGGCATCGGCGGCCCGCGCATGCGAGAGGCCGGGGTGGAAACCCTCGTGGACTCCGCCCAGATGGCCGTAGTCGGCCTGGTGGAGGTGATTGCCCATTTCGACGTGATTGGCCGCGCCTACCTCACTCTGAAGAAGATCATAACAAGCGATCCCCCCGACCTCCTCATCCTGATTGACTACCCTGATTTTAACCTGAGGATCGCCCGGCTCGCCAGGAGGGCCGGGATCAAGGTCCTCTACTACATCAGCCCCCAGGTCTGGGCGTGGCGGGTCGGGAGGGTGAAGAAGATCGGCCGGTTGGTCGACCGGATGGCGGTGGTCTTTCCCTTTGAGGTGCCGTTCTACGAGCGGGAAGGGGTGCCGGTCTCCTTTGTCGGACACCCCCTGGTCGATACGGTCCTTCCCACCATGGACAGGGCGGCGGCCCAGGCGGCCTTCGGCCTCGATCCAGCCCGGCGTACCGTCGGGCTCTTTCCCGGCAGCAGGCGGGGCGAAATCAAGGGCCTTATGCCCACAATTCTGGCATCGGCAAAACTGCTCAAGGAGCGGTTCAGCGACCTGCAATTCATCCTTCCTCTTGCCTCGACGCTGACGCCGGCCGACATCGCGCCCTATCTGGATGCCGGCGGGGTGGAGGTGCAGGTGATTGCAGGCCGGGGGTACGACGTCATGCAGGTCTGCGACGCCATCATTACCGTCTCCGGCACCGTGACCCTGGAGATCGCCCTGATGGGAGTGCCGATGGTGATCATCTACCGGGTCTCGCCCCTTACCTACCAGGTGGGGAAGCGGCTCATCCGGGTGGACCACATCGGCATCTGCAATATCGTGGCGGGTGAACGGGTGGTGCAGGAGCTGATCCAGCACGACGCCGAACCGACAAAAATCGCAGCCGAGATCGAGCGAATATTAACGGACGAGGGGTATGCGGCGGCCATGACGAGCAAGTTGCAGGGGGTCCGGGCGAAGCTCGGCAGCGGCGGCGGCTCGCGGCGTGTGGCGGAACTCGTCCTGGCAATGCTCGCTTAATTGCACTCCATTCCCCCTCTTTAGGAGGGGGGGGAGGGGGAGTTATATTTTAGGAGTTTCATGGGAACGTTCAAGCGTTTAATCATCTACAGCAAACCGTACAAGTGGCGGATCGTCATTTCGGCGCTCGCTTCGCTCGTGGTAGGAGGGATGGACAGCGTCTTCGCCTACCTGTCCGGCCCGCTCCTCAAACAGCTTTTTTCCAGCAGCAACCGGCTTCTGCTCCAGCTCCTTCCCCTAGGTATCATCGCCATCTTCCTGCTGCGCGGTCTCGGCCGTTATGTCAACGAGTACTTCATCCGGACCGCCGGCCAGCTGGCGATCCAGGATATCCGCAACGAGCTGTACCGGCGGACCATGGGGCTCGGCCTCGGTTACTTCCATCGGCACCAGACCGGCACCCTCATGTCACGGGTGCTGAACGACGTGACCATGATGCAGGAGGGGGCGGCGAGCGTCATCACCAGCCTGTTCCGGGACGGCTTCGGGGCGCTGTTCCTGCTCGGGGTGATCTTCTACCTGAACTGGCAGCTTGCCCTGATCGCTTTTCTCGTCATCCCGGCTACCGTATACCCGGCCCAGAAACTCGGCCGGCGGATCAAGAACGCCTCACGGGAGAGCCAGGGACGGATGGGGGACCTGTCGAGCATCCTCCAGGAGAGCTTCTCCGGGATCAAGGTGATCAAGGCGTTCGGCCTGGAAGGGCGCGAGGTCGGCAAGTTCGAGGCCGTCAACCGGGAATTCTACCGCTTCATCCGCAAAGGGATCAAGTACGAGGGATTGTCGGTGCCGGTCATGGAACTCCTTACCTCCTTCGGCATCGCCGGGGTCCTCTGGTTCGGCGGCTATCAGGTGATCCACGCCACCATGAAGCCGGAGGCGCTCCTGTCGTTTCTCACCGCCATGGTCCTTCTCTACAACCCGATCAAGAAGCTGAGCAGCACCTACAACACCCTGCAGCGCTCCCTGGGTGCCGCCGAACGGGTGTTCGAGGCGATCGACGAGGAGCGGGAGATCGTCGACCCGCCGACGCCGCGGGAACTCGTCCGGGCGAGCGGCAATGTCGCCTTGCAGGACGTCTGGTACCGCTACAACGTGGATGGCGACTGGGTGCTGAAAAACATCAGCCTTGAGGCCCGCCGGGGGGAAGTCATTGCCCTGGTGGGGCAGTCCGGGGGGGGGAAGACCACCCTGGTGTCCCTCATCAGCCGTTTTTACGACGTGAGCCGCGGCGCGGTGCTGGTGGACGGGATCGACATCCGTCTTTTCAGGCTGCGGGACTTGCTCAACCAGATCGCCCTGGTCGACCAGGAAACCATCCTGTTCAATGACACCATCGCCAACAACATCCGCTACGGCAAACCGGACGCCTCTGACAGCGCGGTGGAGACGGCGGCGCGGGCGGCCTATGCCCACGACTTCATCCTGGAGATGCCGGACGGCTACCGGACCAACATCGGCGACCGCGGCGTGCGGCTCTCCGGCGGGCAGCGGCAGCGGCTCTGCATTGCCCGGGCGATCCTGAAGGACGCGCCCATCCTGATTCTCGACGAGGCGACCAGCGCCCTGGATACGGAAAGCGAGCAGATGGTGCAGAACGCCCTGAATAACCTGATGGCTCATCGTACCACGTTCGTCATCGCCCACCGGCTGTCCACCATCCTCAACGCGGACCGGATCGTGGTGCTCGACCAGGGGGAGATTGCCGAGCAGGGGAGCCACGGCGAACTGATCGGGAAGGACGGGCTCTACAAAAAACTCTACGACATGCAGTTCCATATCTGATGAAAGACCTGTTGCGCACAGTGAAAAACCGACTGGCCGGCAATCTGCTGCCGTGGTTGATCTATCTCGTCGTTCGGGCGCTCTACGCCACCATGCGGGTGCGGACTGTCGGCGGCGACATACCCCAGGCCTTACACGACCGGGGTGTGGGTGTGATCAACGTGTTCTGGCACGCCCGGCTCCTGATGCTCCCGTTCGCCTATACGGGCAAACGGGTCCATGTCCTGATCAGCAGTCATGGCGACGGAGAGGTGATAGCCAACGTCATTAAAGGGTTCGGTTTCAGCCTGGTACGCGGCTCCTCCTCGAAGGGCGGGAACAAGGCATATCGGGAGTTGGTGCATTTGGCCCAGGGCAACCATGACTTGGCGATCACCCCCGACGGACCCAGGGGGCCGGCGGAGGAGGTAAAGCTCGGGGTGGCCAGCCTGGCCCGCATGACGGGACGGCCGATCGTTCCCCTTGCCTTCGCCTCCTCCAGGTCCAAGCGCTTTGCCAGTTGGGACCGGTTCATGCTACCCTATCCCTTCTCCCGGGGGGTGATCGTCTGGGGAGAGCCGCTTTTCTGGCAGGAGGGGGAGGACCCCGAGGCGTTTCGCCTGAGGATCGAGCAGGCACTGCGGGAAACCACGGCCAGGGCGGACGCGTACTTCGGTTCCAGGTCCCATGTTCAATAAATCTTGGTGCCAATGATACATTTCTTCTACAATACGGCGCTCTGGCTGGCGTTTCCCTTTGTGGTCGCCTACCACCTCTACCGTTCCCTCAGCAGGGGGAGGCGGCCGGCGTTTGCCGAGCGGTTCGGGGCCGTGGCGCCGGTTGAACTGGCGGGGCTGGAAGGGGAGCGGCCGATTCTCGTCCACGCAGTGTCGGTGGGGGAAACCATCGCCGTGAAGCCCCTTCTCAAGGCGCTGAAGGAGCGGTTTCCCGAACGGCGGATCGTTCTCTCCAACGTTACCGAGACCGGCCGGAGCGTCGCCGAGAAGCTTCCCGAGGCCGACCTCTGCATCTATTTCCCGTTTGATTACCGGTTTGCCGTGCGAAGGCTCCTTACCCGCATCCGGCCTGCCATCATCCTGATCGTGGAGACCGAGATCTGGCCGAATTTCCTCCGCACCGCGCGGGAGATGGATATCCCGGCGGTGATGGTGAACGGCCGGATCTCCGACCGCTCCTTCGGCCGCTACCTCCGCCTGCGCTGGTTTTTCTCCCGGGTACTGGGCGACTTCGCCCGATTCTGCATGCAGACAGGCGAGGATGCCCGGCGCATCATCGCCATGGGAGCGCCGTCGGATCGCGTTCTGGTCGCCAGGAACCTGAAGTACGACCTCCCGGTTGCCGCACTCTCTTCAGAGGGGAAAGTCGCGGCGCGGACCGAGTTCCGCATTCCTCCCGCCGTCCCCGTGGTTACCGCCGGCAGCACCCATCAGGGTGAGGACGAGGCGGTGGTCGCCGCCTACAGACAGCTTCTCAGGGAGGGGAGAGAGCTCTTCATGGTCCTGGCGCCGCGCCATCCGGAGCGGGTCCCCCAAGTGGCGGAGCTCCTGTCGCGGGAGAGCGTCCCGTTCACCCTAAGGTCCCGGCTTGGCGACCGCTCCGAGCCGTTCCGTTCCGGCGAGATCCTCCTGGTCGACACCGTCGGCGAGCTGATGAGATTCTATGCCTTGTCCGACCTGGTCTTCGTCGGGGGGAGCCTGGTGCCGACCGGCGGCCACAATATTCTGGAGCCGGCTTCGTTGCGGGTGGCGGTGCTGTTCGGCCCTAACATGAGCAACTTCCGGGAGGCGGCGGCGCTCGTTCTCCGGCACGGTGGCGGCTGCCAGGTGCGTGACGGGGAAGAACTCGCTGCGACCATCGGCGCGATCCTCGGGGACGAGGCGCGGCGGCGTGCCATGGGAGACGGCGGGGCACGGCTGATGGAGGAGAACGGCGGCTCGACAATGCTCCACCTGGAGGTCGTTGAGAAGTTGCTGATCCTAAAATCCCCCTCTCCCTCAGGGAGAGGGTAGGGGTGAGGGTGGGGGAGAGGCGTTGAAGGCAAAACCTGAACGGTATTTTCGAGAACTCTGGGACGGGAAGCGGCACAAGCTCGTAGACCGGCTCATGCTCTTTCTCCTCACGCTCTGCTCCATCCCCTACGAACTGACGGTCCGCTTCCGGGCTCACGCCTATGCAATCGGCCTGTTACCCTCGCGGCGACTTCCCCTCCCGGTCGTATCGGTGGGGAACCTGACGGTCGGCGGTACCGGCAAGACCCCGGCGGTCGCCATGCTGGCCAGGTTCTTCATGGCCAGGGGGAAACGGGTGGCGGTCCTCTCCCGCGGCTACGGCGGAAGCCTAGCCGGCAAGGAGGGGGTCGTGTCGGACGGCACGGTCCTGCTTCTTACGCCACAGGAGGCGGGCGACGAACCCTGCCTTCTGGCCGCCACCAATCCGGGACTCATGGTGGTGGTCGGCGCAGATCGCTACCGGGCGGGGCTCATGGCCATGGAGCGGCTCGCGCCGGACATCTTTATCCTCGATGACGGATACCAGCATCTGCGGCTGAAGAGGGACCTGAACATCCTCCTGCTGGACAGCGGCCGCCCGTTCGGCAACGGCAGGGTTCTTCCCGCGGGCCTTTTGCGGGAGCCCCGTGTGGCGGGAGATCGGGCCGATCTCATCATCTATACCCGCAGCAGCGAAGGGGAAGATACCGCCCATTTCCCCGGGAAGCCCGCCTGCCGGGCATTTCACCACTTGGTGGGGGTGACCTTGAACGGCGGTGAACTTCGTCCCCTTGCGGAGCTGAAAGGGCTGGACGGGGTGGCATTTGCCGGGATCGCCAACCCCACCGCATTTTTTAGCGATCTGGCAGAGGAGGGGCTGACCCTGGCCGACGCCGTCTCCTTTCCCGATCACTGTCGGTACGGGGAGCGGGAGATCGCCCGGATACTGGGTGCCGCCGCCGCATGCGGGGCCGACTACCTGATCACCACCGCGAAGGACGCAGTGAAGCTCGGGGCGTACCGGGGACGGCTCCCGAATCTCTACACGGCGGCGCTCGAGATGTGGGTGGCCGACCCGGGACACCTGGTGGCGCATCTGGAAAAACTCATTTGATGTTATGGTGAACACAATGACAGAGTTGAGATGATACCAAGGCGGCAAGGAGGAGGCGCCCGAGGCGTACTGATAGTACGTCGAGGTAGCCGAGACGACGCCCAACGCAGGTAGCGCTCAAATATGGCGTTGTGTTTAAGGGAGGATTTATGGCACTATCAAAAGAACTGCTCGCCATCCTCGCCTGCCCCAAGTGCAAGGGAAAGGTGACCCTTCCGGATGACGGGACAGCGTTGGTTTGTCCGGCGTGCTCCCTCAAATACCCGATCCGCGACGGGATACCGGTTATGCTGGTGGACGAGGCGGAGAAAACCGGTAATGAGTGACGTGTGACGAGTGACTTGAAAACGCTGGACAGGTCCGAGATAAAAAATATCCTGATCCGCGCCACGAACTGGCTCGGGGACGCGGTCATGACCACCCCTGCCATCGGTGCGGTGCGGGAGTCGTTTCCCGGCGCGCGCATTACCCTCCTGGCGAACCCGCTGGTGGCTGAGCTCTTTGCCTGCCACGACTGGCTGGACGAGGTGGTGGTCTACGACCGGAAGGGGTGCCATGGGGGGGTCAAGGGGCGGTTTGCCCTGGCTGCAGAGCTCAAGGGACGTGGTTTCGACCTTGCCATCCTCTTGCAGAACGCCTTCGACGCCGCACTCATTGCCCGGCTTGCCCGGATACCGCGCCGCATGGGGTACCGCACCGACGGGCGCGGGCTTCTCCTCACCCACGGTGTCCCGGTAAGCGCGGAAAAGAAGCGGCTCCACCATGTGGACTACTACCTTGCCATGCTGGCGACGTTCGGGATAACATCCTCAGCGAAAAAGCTCCATCTTGCCGTGACGCCGGAGGAGGAAAAGGTCGTCGCGGGAAAGCTGGCGGAGGGAGGGATCGGCCGCGGAGATCTTCTCATCGGGATCAATCCCGGCGCCAGCTACGGCTCGGCCAAGCGGTGGTACCCGGAGCGCTTCGCGTTCGTTGCGGACGAGCTTGCCCGGCGCTGGGGGGGGCGGGTGGTAATCACCGGAGGCCCCGGTGAAGCGGGGATAGCGGCGGAGATCGAGTCGGCCATGGAGGGGAAATGCCTCAACCTGGCCGGACGCACTTCGGTGCGGGAGCTGATGGCGCTCGTCAAGCGGTGCAATTTCTTCGTCACCAACGATTCCGGGCCGATGCATCTCGCCGCCGCTTTCGGCGTGCCGCTGGTGGCGATATTCGGCCCGACCGATCATACCACCACATCTCCCTTCAGCGAGCGGGCGGCGCTGGTCCGGCAGGAGACGGAGTGTGCGCCGTGCCTCAAGCGGGAATGCCCCGCCGATCATCGCTGCATGACCACCGTGACGGCTGGGGACGTGGTCGCCGCGGCGCTCCGCCTCAGGGACACCGTAGAACGGGCACAAGAGTGAAATCGTGACGGACCTTTCGATCGTTATCGTCAACCGCAATACCCGGGAGCTACTCCTTGCCTGCATCGGCTCGGTGTACGCGACGGTCCCGCCGCTTTCCTTCGAGATATGGGTGGTGGATAATGCCAGCTCCGACGGGAGCGTCGAGGCGGTCCGGCACGCATTTCCGGCGGTCCGCTGCATCGAGAACGACAGGAACCTGGGGTTCGCCAGGGCCAACAACCTGGCAATACGGCAGGCGCATGGGCGGTACGTGGTCCTGCTCAATACCGACACGGTCCTGACCGTCTCGGCCCTGGCGACGATCTTTGGGTTCATGGAGCGCAACCGGGACGTGGCGATCTGCGGCGGCCAGCTCCTGAACGGCGACGGCTCACTGCAGAACTCCATTGCCAGCGTTCCGACCCTCGCCACCGAGATCCTCAACAAGTCGCTGCTGCGGCTCATGTTTCCGGAGCGCTATCCGGGGAAGGAGAGCCGGTTCGACCAGCCCGTCGAGGTAGAATCGATTATCGGCGCCTGCATGGTAGTTGCGAAGGAGGCGATCGATGGGGTCGGCCCGCTCGACGAGTCGTACTTCTTTTTCTTCGAGGAAACCGACTGGTGCCTTTCCATGAAAAGGGAAGGGTGGCGGGTCTTTTTTCACCCGCAGGCGCGGATATATCACCTGCAGGGGCAGACTGCGAGGAAGAACATCGTCGCCGCCCGCATCGAGTACTGGAAGTCGCGCTACCTGTTTTTCCGGAAGCACTACCCTGCGGCGCATCTCGTTTTTCTCGGGGCCGGGCTGGTCGCCAGGCTTTGCATGTCGCTGGCCCTGCAGCTCGTGGCGTCGCCATTCAGCCGCAGCGCCCGGACCAGGCTGAGAGTGAACGCTATGCTGCTGTTCTGGCATCTGCTCGGTTGTCCCGCCGGATGGGGGCTGGAGAAGGGGGCCGCACAAGGGTGACGCGAAACGGGGGGAGTATGGAAAAAACCGGGCGACGTCCCGTTTCAGCCGTGCTGATCGCGTATAACGAGGCGCACCGGATTGCCGGATGTCTCGCCACCCTCGACTGGGCCGACGAGATCGTGGTGGTCGACTCGGGGAGCAGCGACGACACCAAGGAGATCGCCAGGCGCTTCACGGACAGGGTCTACGACATCCCCTGGCTTGGGTTCGGGCCGCAGAAGCAGGCCGCCGTCGAGCTGGCGAGCTACGACATGGTCTTCTCCATCGACTGCGACGAGCGGGCGACCCCCGAGCTGGCGGCGGAAATAGGGGCGATCCTGGCCGGCACTGAAGTGCATGCCGGCTATGCCATCCCCCGCCGGACCTTTTTGGGGAGCACCGAGATCAGGCACTGCGGCTGGTATCCCGACCGTACCGTGCGCCTGTTCGACCGGCGCAGGGGGAGGTTTTCCGACGATCCGGTCCACGAGCGGGTGATCGTGGACGGTGCGGTCGGTCGATGCCGCAGCGACCTGCTCCATTACTCCTTCGCCGGCATCGACGACATGTTGACGAAGACAAGGCGCTATACCGACATCGCGGCCTACGCGTTGTTCGAGGAGGGGCGGCGCTGCCGGCTCACGGACCTTACGCTGCGGCCGCTCTTCGCATTTTTCAAGACATTAGTGCTTCGGGCGGGTTTCCTGGATGGAGCGGCTGGATTAACGGTTGCCGCGGCCAACGGCATGTCGGTGTTCATCAAGTATGTGAAGCTGCGGGAACTGGAGATGGCAAAGGAAGAGAAACTGAGTTGACCGAAGAGTCCCTATGACTATGGCTGTTTCAGCACCAATGCCTGGCATGGCGGCATCGTTTTGAAAAAAGGAATTTTGCAATATTTATGGTGCGATAGATAGTGAATGCATTATCAATTTTCATCCTTTGCCATAATAGACCTGATTTTGCCAGACAGGCAATTCAATCGGTCACCAGTCAGATTTGCCGGGAATTTTCCTTGACGGTATCTGATAATTCCAGCACCGATGACGTCGAACAGATGGTGAAGTGTGAATTCCCCAATGTTAATTATATCCGCAGGAAGCCGATGCTGCTGAAGGCTTTGGACCATTTTAACCGATGTGTCGATGAGGTAACCACTGACTATTTCTGTCTTTTTCATGATGATGATATAATGGAGCCGAATTTTGTAGAAAAAATGATTAAATGTTTAACAAAATATCCTCAAGCAATTGCCGTTGGTTGCAATGCAAAAATTACCATAAACGACAGACTCCAGCCACGGACATCTTTTCGCTCCTTGCGAGAGTATGAAGTGGTAGCTACTCCACGTAGCCTTGCCAGGCGATACTTTTCCAGTTGTCAATGCGGCATTGCCCCATTCCCTGGTTATGTGTATAACAAATTGATGCTTGGCAACCAACGAACGACGATGGAGGGTGGAAAATACGCTGACGTAACGTGGCTCTTGAATCTTGTCCGCAATGCGCCTATTGTCTGGATCAAAGAACCATTGATGACTTACAGGATACACGAGACTAACGATGGCTCTGAGGAAGTACTTCGAGACCGTCTGAGCTTATTGAGGTATCTGAAAAAAAACTTGGCGGTTTTCGGAGATGATCTGTTGAGCGATTATCGTTCCTTCGTTTACAAGAAGATATTGATGTCCAATCCCGCACCAGCTTCAAAACGCCGCCGTTTGCTTGCTGCTTTCTTGAAACTACATCGTTATTCGCGCTATGCCCGAGTTGTTTATTGGCAAGACCTTGTAACCCGGGCCATAGTCAGATCGGCTTCAATGTCATGATTTTGGGTAATATCATTGCCGAGGGGCACAGCAATAATTCGATGTTTGGGCTGGAAGACAGTGTTCACCGCTACAACCCGACCCATATGCCGAGACTTCTGAGGCAGGCTTTTCTTGAAAAAGGGATTGAAATTAATACTCCTGACATCAACAAAGGAAGGATTACTGCTTTCAACCTTTATTTTGAAGGCCACCAGGTCGTTGATTCTACTGGTCCCAACTACCTCGTAGCATTGGAAAATCCGAATATAAACCGGCTGAATGAAAACCGGGAATATTGTTCGAGGTTCAACAGAGTGTTTGCCTGGGACAAGCGGCTGTTTGATCTGCCGAATGTTGTGCGCATACTTATTCCTCATCCGCTGGCATGCGATTCGTTCGCCGGTTTTCAGGAAAGGGACATTTTCAGCTGCCTGATTAATGCAAACAAGGCTTTTCGTGAACAGATGCCGACTGACCTCTACCTGGAGCGGCTGCAAACTATCCGCTGGTACGAAAAGAATGCCGCTGACAAATTTGAGCTGTACGGCATGGGGTGGGGCAAACCTTCCCCTTCTTTCGATATCAGGAGTAAGCTCAAGAGGCGTATCGACAGGTTGAGAACGCAACTGTTCGGATATCGGCCGTTCCCGAGCTATCGGGGCGAGGTGCGCGACAAGGGTGAAATCCTGCGCCGGAGCAGATTTTCCTACTGCTATGAAAACAGCCGCGACTTGTCCAATTATATAACGGAAAAAATCTTCGACAGTCTGGTTCATGGCTGTGTGCCGGTTTACTGGGGGGCGGACAATGTGCTGGAATATATCCCCGCGGACTGTTTCATTGATCGGCGCAACTTCAAGGATACGGCGGAGGTTCACCGGTTTCTGCTTTCGGTTACGCATGAACAGTACACCGCCTATCAGTCACAGATTATGCGGTTTCTCTCGGGAGATGTCGCCAAAGAGTTCAGGTCGGAACGATTTGTCTCTACGGTTGTGAATCATGTGGTTCAGGATCTTCAGGGTGCAAGTTTACAGTAAATGCCGTTGATTGTAATCTCATGTTGAAATGGATACATAATGGTACCTGATATTGTCGAGCATGATCAGTACAATATTGGATATATTTGTACGCATCGGCAATGCCGGCGGGGTCTTGGAAACACCTCCGCCTTGCGCTGGATATCGCATCGCTTTGAACGACAGGATTACACGTTTGCCGATCTGGATGGCCTCACGAACCGGTTTGCCAATGTATTGACCGAGTTGGGACTTCGTAAAGGCGATGTCGTCTTTACCTTTCTCCCCAAGATGCCGGAGCAGTTCGTGGCTTTCCTCGGCGGCCTGAAGGCGCAATGTATCACCGGTACTCTTTTTTCTAATTTGGGTGACGATGCGCTTCTTGACCGCCTTGCCGATTCCGGTGCCAGGCTGGTGGTGACCAGCAAGAGCCTCTATCGGAAAATCGAAAGAATACGGGCGCGTCTCCCTCAGCTCAGGACTGTCATCCTTATCGATGTCGCCGATGACCTCTCGCATGATTTGCTGAGCTGGGGCCGCATGATGACCGCAGCACATGACGATTTTGCCACACCGGTTACCCCACCAGAGACCCCTTCGGTGCTCCACTATACCTCCGGTTCCACCGGCAAGCCCAAAGGGGTCCTGCACTGCCACAAGAGTGTCATGCAACAGGCCCGTACTGCGCATGAAGTGTTGGGGTTGCAGCGCAACGATCTCTATTGGTGCACTGCTGACCAGGGATGGGTTACCGGAACTTCTTATGGCATTATCGGCCCCTGGAGTCTTGGCGTGACTCAGCTCCACTTCGGCGGCACCTATGATGCCGGATGCTGGCTCGACCTGATTGCCCGGCAGGGGGTGACGGTCTGGTACACGGCACCGACGGCGTTGCGCATGCTGATGCGGGAGGAGCCGACGCTTTTCCTGGCTGCCGATCTTTCAAGCATCAGAAGCATTTTCAGTGTGGGCGAGCCTCTCAATCCAGAGGTGATTTCCTGGGCGAGAAAAACGCTCGGCAAAGATATTTTTGATACCTGGTTCCAGACCGAGACCGGCGCCATCATGATTGCGAACTGTTCCCGTTTTCCCGTTCGGCCAGGCTCCATGGGAAAACCGGTCCAAGGGGTGGAGCCGGCTATCCTTGCTGACGATGGAACAATCTGCGCTGCGGGCGAACATGGCAACCTTTGCATAAAGCAGGGGTGGGACTCCATGTTTGCTACCTATCTGAACAACAGTGCGGCTTATGAAGACAGGTTCAAGAACAGCTACTATTACACCGGCGATATGGCATGGCGAGATGATGACGGCTACTACTGGTTCCTGGGGCGCAGCGATGACGTGATCAACACATCGGGGCACCTGGTCAGTCCGTTCGAGGTGGAGAGCACGCTCCTGGAGCTTCCCGAGGTGGTTGAATCAGCTGCAATTGCAGCCCCGGATGATCTGCTTTTTGAAAAAGTGGTTGCATTTGTTCATCTCAAGGCCGACGTAACCTTAACTCCCGAGCTGATGCTGAAGATCAGGCTCCATGTCGCCAATCGGCTGTCATCGGTGGCCATTCCGCAGGAGATAATTCCGGTAGAGGAGATACCTAAGAACAAGAGTGGCAAAATCATGCGTCGCGTCATGAAATCCCGTTACCTGGGTCAGGATGAAGGCGATATTACGATGCTGGAGGAGTACGGCCAATGATAACACTTGAATTGCTTGAACCGATCTTTCGAGAGGTCTTTGACAATCCGGACATTGTCCTCAACCGCGGGATGTCATCCGATGATATCGACAACTGGGACTCCCTGACCCATATGAATCTGGTTGTGGCAATCGAGTTGAGGTTCAAGGTCAAATTTGCCCTGGGTGAGCTGAAAATGCTTAAGAACGTTGGAGAGATGCTCGACCTGATAAATCGCAAAATGGCAAGGTGAGAGGCAGGATGAGGGATGCTCTTTAATTCGTTTGTTTTCATGCTCATCTTCCTGCCGGTTACGCTTGTCGGATATTTTTTCTTCAACGGACTCAGGTTGACGATGGCGGCGAGAGTCTGGCTTCTCTTCGCCTCGTTGTTTTTTTACGGATGGTGGGATATCCGCTACCTGCCGCTCATCATGGGTTCGATCCTGTTCAACTATACGATTGGCGGATTACTTGCGGAAGCACATCTCCCGCGAAAGAAGGCGGTGTCGCAGAACGCCATTTTCATCACCGGGCTTGCGGTGAATATTCTTCTTCTTGTCTGGTTCAAGTACATGGATTTTTTCGTGACAACCGTCAACGGGGTCGCGCATACGAGCCTGCCACTCATGCGGATTGTGCTGCCGCTGGGAATAAGCTTTTTTACGATTACGCAGATCGCATTCCTGGTAGACGCCAAAGAGGGGTTGGTGGAGGAGAGAGATTTTCTGAACTATGCCCTGTTTGTGACGTTTTTCCCCCATCTGCTGGCCGGGCCCATTCTTCACCACAAGGAGATGATGCCCCAGTTCGACCGATTGCGCAATAAGGTTGTGGGCTGGAGGAATATCTACCTCGGGCTCATTCTGTTTTTCATCGGCCTGTTCAAGAAGGTCCTCATCGCGGATCAGTTTGCGACCTGGGCGACTCCCGGGTTTGATACTGCCACGTCGCTGAATTTCTTCGAGGCATGGCTTGCGAGTTTGTCGTATACCTTTCAACTGTACTTTGACTTCAGCGGCTATAGCGACATGGCGATCGGCATTGGATGGATGTTCAGTATACAGCTTCCCGTCAACTTTAACAGCCCGTACAAAGCGTGCAGTATTATCGATTTCTGGAAACGTTGGCACATCACCCTTACCAACTTTGTCACTACGTATCTCTATACTCCGATCCTCCGTTCTTTCGGGCGAATCACCTTTGGCGTTTCATTGTCGGCCATTTTTCTCTCGATGCTTATTTCCGGTTTCTGGCACGGAGCCGGATGGACGTTTATCCTATGGGGAGGAATGCACGGTGTCGCATTGGCGGTAAACCACCTTTGGATAAAAAGGAAGATGAAAATGCCGCGCCTGCTTGCGTGGTTGATTACCTTTAATTTTGTCAACCTTGCCTTTGTCTTTTTTAGAGCAAGATCGCTGCAGAGCGCTATAAAGGTGGTTGAAGGGATGAGCGGGGCAAACGGCATAATATTGCACAAATCGCTCCGCCAGGTCAATTTCCTCAAAATGCTTGGAGTCAAGTTCGACAAGGCATGGCTAGATGGGATCAACGGATCGGATCGCGCGTGGGTCTACTCTCTCCTTGCATTGATTTTCGTCGTTTTCTGCAAGAATTCGATACAATTGATCGATTCGGTTAAATTGGATTGGAAGCACTTTGCTTTTTTACTGATCCTTGCTTTTTGCGGACTCATCAATATCAATCAAGTCAGCGAGTTCTTATATTTCCAGTTTTAGGATTTGGCAATGAGTTACCGATTTCGAGTGCTTTGCTTTGCTTTTATTGTGGTTCTTTTCGTCGGTGGCAACTATGCGATATGGAAACTGCGGACTGAGGTTTTGCTCACCGACACGCGCTACAAGGGTGGTGATCTGGCGCGTATGGGCTACCTGTTTGGATCCAAATACCTTAGGGAGAATGTTGACGATCTTCCCCGTCGCCACATCGAATTCAAGGAGTATGATGGTCGTCCTGTTGATATGATAACCATAGGTGATTCCTTTTCCAACGGTGGCGGCATGGGCAAAAATCGCTTTTATCAGGACTATATCGCTACCCGATTGCATCTGGAAGTGTTGAATATTCCACGTCACAAAGATATCTACCCTCTTACTACGGCGTCTCTTCTCAACAATAGCGGTTTTTTTGACAGGACAAAACCGAAATACCTTATGATCGAGATCACAGAAACCAGTTGCTTTGACTTGGCTGAACCGGTCAATTTTGATCAAAGGCTTTCAAATGAACAATTGAACAGGTTGAAGGTGATAAATTACAACTCTCCCTTTCCCAAGGTTGCATTTATTAATGATGGTAACGTAAAATATCTCCTTTACAACGCTCTTTACAAGATATCCGATCATGCCTTTTGGGGAGAAGTTTATACCGGTAAATTATCTTCAGAGATGTTCAGTGTGCCGAGCAACAATCTGCTACTTTTTTTGAGGCATAAAAGGCTGCCAACTGCCGACGTTGTGCGTAAGATGAATGATAACCTGAATACTCTCGCAGAAAGGCTGGCTCTTAAAGGAATCAAACTTGTATTTATGCCGTGTGTGGAAAAGTATAATTTGTATAGCAAGTATCTGATCAAACAGCCGTATCCTTCAAGCACGCTTTTTGAAGAACTACGAAAATTGCCTAGAAGGTATATTTGGGTGGATACCAAGGCCATTCTTCAGGAAGAATTGCGTAGCGGGGAAAAAGACATTTTTTATGCAGACGACACCCACTGGAGCTGGAAAGCATCTGAAAGAATCGTTTCGGAAATGAAGCTTGATTGACACTGTTCGTGTCTAACTGCTTTTTCTTATGTACCTCCTTTTGACATATTCTTAGTCAATTACTAACGGAGTGAAGAAATTGGGTTTTAATATACTATGCTGACTCCTCTACAATTCATAAACAGGATGACAACCGCTGGGCATCTGAAGGAGGCACGATGGCTCGCTATTGCCCAACCCATGGGGCTCGGCGATGTGACTGCCTGTTTACCCATGGCCGGCATTCTGAAGGCTGTCTACCCACATATCAAGATCTGTTTTGTCGGGAATTCCTATGTCAAGCCGTTGATAGATTGCTGCGAGCATATTGATCTGCATGTGGACTCCGAAACGGTCATCAGTGAGCCGGACATCCTCAAGGATCTCGGGATTGATATCTTTCTTAACCCTTTTCCACACCACCAATTGGCGGTAGCCGCGCATCGGGCCGGGGTGCCGATTCGTGTCGGCAATCTGCGTCGTCTGAAAACGGTCAGGTACTGCAATCGTTTTGTCATGTACAGCCGTAAGAGAAACAATCGTCATGAAATTGAACTGAATCTGGAGAATCTGGCGGGACTCGGTTTGCCGGTGAATTACGACAGAGCGGAAATTATTCGGTGCTTCGGACTGACACGAATCCCTCCCTTGCCCCCGGAGCTGGCCCGCCTGTTGACATCTGACAGGTTCAACCTTATTATCCATCCGAAGTCCAGCAAAAATGGTCGTGAATGGCCGGCCGGTCATTATCTTGACCTGGTACGGATGCTGCCTGAAGACAGGTTTCGAGTTTTTCTGACGGGGATTGAAAGCGAGGGCGCGGTATTGCGTCGGGAGATCCCGGATATTTTTACGCTGCCGCATCTGGTTGACCTGTGCGGCAAGTTGAGCGTTCAACAGTCTCTTGCGTGTATTTTCAACGCGGATGGGCTGGTTGCAAGCGGGACGGGACCGTTACACGTGGCGGCTGCGATGGGTAAACATGTTCTTGGCATATTCCCTCCACGGGACAGGATAGATCCGTGCCATTGGGGGCCCATTGGTGCGAAGGCCGAATTCCTCTGTCTCAAAGAGCGATGTGTCCCTGGCGGTTTACGGTGTTCGGAGAAATCCAGCGGCGAATCGTGCGCCTGCACCGAGGCGATAAAACCGGCGCAGGTTTTTGAAAGAGTGATGACATGGGGGTAGCCATCATCGGACATTTGCAAGTATCTATGAACAGCCGTCTTAATAGCGTGGAAAACCTCTGTGTACAAATCTCCTGAATCTATCTTGATAGTCTGCATTCGACTGATCGGCGATGTAATCCTCACCACGCCGTTGATCGGTCTGCTTAGAGATGCCTGTCCCGATGCGGCAATAGATCTGCTTGTTGAAAGAGGCACCGGCGAATTTCTGGAAAAAGACCCGCGCGTTCGGCAGGTACTCTATTTTGAAAGGGGGGGCAGCGGGTATTACCGGAAGATATTCCAACGCTACGATCTGGCAATAAACATGAACGCGTCCGACAGGGGAAATCTGGCGGTGCTGCTGGCGGGCAGGAGCCAACGCGTCGGTTTCTACCTCGGGAGTTCTTTCGGGAAGGATATCTGGAAACGGCTGTTTTTTACCCATGCCATAAAATTTCCGCAGGAAATTCCCGTTGCCAGATATTGCGCATCGATTGCCGCTTCTCTTGCCATCCCGGTGAAACAGCTTACGGTTAAGGTTTTCTGGGACCAGGCTGACGAAAACAGGGTGACAGGCCTCATCAGCGAAAGAGTCGGCAGCCGCCCATTTTTTGTGGTACACCCCTTTGCCCGGTGGATTTATAAATTCTGGCGATTCGATCGCTTTGCGGAGGCTAGTGACGCCATAGCCAGACGATATGGCCTGCAACCGGTATGGACATCTTCTCCTGCTCCGGATGAGATGATACAGCTCGAAAAGGCTGCAAAGCAGTGCCTGATTCAGCCCGTGTTGCTGCGAGGAGAGCTGACACTCAACCAGATGACCTGTCTCTTGAGCCACGCAGCATTCTATCTGGGGCTTGATACTGCCGTGACCCATCTGGCGGCGAGCACAGGGGTGCCGGTGGTTGCCCTCTATGGCCCTACCTTTACCAAGCGGTGGTTCCCCTGGGATAATAGCGGAGCTCCGGCTCAGGGGTGTCCGTCTGCCAGAGGGATTCTGCAGCGCGGGAAAATTGTCGTTCTGCAAAAGGATTTGGAGTGCATGCCTTGCGGCAAGGCTGGATGCGATGACAGTGGAGAGTCCGAGAGCCCGTGCCTAACGGGTATCGGGGTTGAGGATGTGTTGTCGGCAGTAGAGCTTGCCCTGAAGCATGGTGAAATTTGCAATGAGCCGTCCGTTATAGAGGAGAATGTTACTAATGTCTGAAAATGCCAGCCGGCAGGCAGATCAAAGCTGGCTTATTATTTCCCATGCATTCAATATGGATGGTCGTGCTGCCAGCCAGACAATTACGGACAAAATCCCCTATCTCCTGCAAAAGGGGATTACGCCGATTGTGATTAGCGCCCAGACAGGTGAAAAAGACCGCATGGTGGAGCATTACCAGGTGCCTGCCATTGCTCCTTCCGGATTAAAGTTCGACCTTCGCCATATCTTGAAAAAACATCTGCAAAACGGTTTTTCATACCGTCTATGCAAGACAATGGCGAATGTTTTTCTACTTCCATTGTACGGCATCGAAAGGACGTTCATTCGGTTGGAAAGCCAGTGGTCATGGTTTTTCATGGCCTATATAAAGGGCAGACAGATTATCCATAGAAGACGGCCTGCTCTTATCTACTCGACAGGTGGGGCAAACTCCGCGCATTTCGCAGGCTATCTGCTGGCAAAGGAATTTGGTCTGCCCTGGATAGCGGAATTGCATGACCCGATGATACATGGTGACTGGCGCGGTTCCAGGATGGCGTATCAGTGGGCGGCCTATCTGGAAAAAAAGATCTGTGATAATGTTTCCGCAGCATGGTGGTTTACAGAAGGTGCGTTGGCGAAGGCTAGAGAAAGGAATCCCTCCCTTGGTAATCGCGGGCATATGATAATTCCCGGAGTTCAGGAGCCGGATTTCAAGGGGTGTTCCTACCGCTGCCGTGACAAAATTCATTTTGGGCACTTCGGTTCTCTGGCCGCAACCCGTAATCTTGTCGTATTCATTAAGGCCCTTCATCTATTTCTTCGGGATTATCCCGAGTATAATACTGTGGTGCAACTCGATATCTATGGTTCAAGCCTTGATCCTCTGTCGAGGAAAGCCTTGCAGCAATACCCGCTGGCGGGGATAATCGAGGAGCATGGCAGGCTTGAATCTGATCCTGTTACGGGCAAAAGTGGCCGGCAGCGTGTGCTGGAAGCCATGCGCATGTGTGATGCCCTGATTCTGCTGCATGGCAGCGACCCGTTTTGCGAAGAATATATCCCTTCTAAATTATTTGAGTACCTTTGGACCAAGCGACCAATAATCGGCTTAATCTGGAACAACCCTCAACTGAATAAAATTCTTGAACAGCGGGGTCAAATTTCTCTCAATGCCCTCGATGTTGACGGGGTGCGAGGAACCTTGCTGGATTTATGCAAAATGTGGGAGGCGGATCAGTTGAACGATTGTGAAACACTGGCGCCGTTTACTGTTCAAAAAGCGGTTGATAAGATCGTGGAGATTGCCGGAGATGTTATCGCCAACTCAAAGCATTCGGAGATGAGGTCGTAGTCATGGAACCTTTTGTTATATTTTGCAAATCATACAAGCATGATCTGCTGCGTGCAAAAGTCCTGGCCGAGAGTGTAGAGAGGTTTAACAAGGATCGGATTCCGTTTTATCTTTCTGTCCCTTCCCGGGATATGGGTCTGTTTCGCGAGACGCTTGCCGGCTTGACGCTTACACTCCTGGCGGATGATGAGATTCTTGCCGCAAATCCCTTGCACTCCGTATCATTGATAGATCAGATGCCAGGGAACTATATGCAGCAGGTAATAAAATCTGAGTTCTGGAGGCTGGGGATTTGCAGAAACTATCTGATGGTGGATTCTGATTCCTATTTTATCCGCGATTTTAATATCAAAGATTTTATGTACGACGAAACTGTTCCGTATACTGTCATGCATGAAGGCAAGGAATTGTTAGGGTTTGCCGCGCGAACCGGCAGGGACAAGATCAGGAGAAATTTTATCAAAGACAGGGCTGCGGCTCAAAAATACTTTGGCCGTCCGGGGAGGGTGTACGATTTCGGGCCGACTCCGATCATTTGCAATGCCGATGTTTGGAAAAACCTCGCGGAGCATTACGGCAAGTCGAATAACCTTAGTTTTGCCGACATGATAACAATGTTTCCCAACGAGATGCTTTGGTATGGAGAGGCGTTGCTGTATTACAGGCCGATCCAGGTCATGCCGGTGGAGCCTCTTTTTAAAGTGTTTCACTACAAAGAGCAATATGAAGAGAGTTTAGCGCATAATGAAAACGAGAGAATATTTGCAGAAAATTACCTGGGTATCATCAAACAGTCCAATTGGGATACCACCCTTGACTTAATCCCGAGGAAGAAGAGAAGCTGGAAGACCTTCTGGCTGAAGCGATAACTTGAATTCCTCTGTCCTGTCTGACCGCATGAAGGAGCACCTTTGAGAGTCCTCATAGTCAAGGTTTCAGCCCTGGGTGATATTGTCCACGCCCTCCCGGTCCTCGACTATCTCCACCAAGTCAGCCCCGGCGTCGAGATCGACTGGGTGGTGGAGGAGGGAAACCGGGATGTGCTGGATGGGCATCCGCTGATCCGCACGGTCCACTTGGTCAGGACCCGCGCCTGGCGCACACACCTCTCCTCCCTTGCGACCTGGCGGGAGATGGCCGCGGTGCGGCGGGCGCTCCGGAAAGCTCGCTATGACATCGTCTTCGATCTCCAGGGGAATTTCAAGAGCGGCCTGATCACCTGGCTTTCGGGCACGGAGCGGCGCTACGGCTTCGACCGGGACGACGTGCGGGAACCCCTGAACCTGATCTTCACCAACAACCAGGTGCCGCTCCGCCGCCAGGACAGCCATGTCTCCGCCCGGGCGCTCCGGGTCGTGAGCGTCCCGTTCGGCAGGGACTATGCGGCGATGACCCTCGCCACCGACATTCATACATCCCCCGAGGACGATGCCGAGGCGGAGGCCCTCCTCTCCACTCTCTCCGACGGGCTGGTGTTCGTTTTCCACAACGGCACCACGTGGACGACCAAGCTCTGGCACGAAGATGGGTGGGTAAAGCTCGGAAAGCTGGCACTGGAGAGGTTTCCCGATACCACCATCCTCCTCTCGTGGGGGAATGAACAGGAGCGGGCCACTGCGGAGCGGATCGCGGCCGGCATCGGCGGGAACGTGCGGCTCCTGCCGCGTCTTTCTCTCAAAGGTTTTTGCGCCCTCCTGAAAAAGGTAGACCTGCTGGTGGGGGGGGACACAGGTCCGGTCCATCTGGCCGCGGCGGTCGGGACCCCCACTGCCTCGTTCTACCGGGCGACCGACGCCAGGAGGAACGGCCCGAAGGGAGAGCGCCATTTTCTCCTCCAGTCGCCGCTCCACTGCCGCGCCTGTCTCCGGAAGGAATGCGACCGGGACCGGCAGTGCCGGGAGAGCCTCTCGGCCGAGGCGCTTCTGAAGGGGATCGAGGGGTTGTTTTCGCCTGTAGCCCAAAATACAAGCAGCTAGCCGCAAGCTGCTTGCTATCAAAAGAGGAATCGTATGAAATACAGACCGATTGATTTGTCCGGGGTGCAGACCTACCCCCTGGCGGAACGGAAAAACAAGGTGATCATGACGGAGCACAAGGCCGGCCCGCTCAGTGCCGGGATGACGGTCGCGGAACTTCTGGCGGCCCTTCCCGACCAGCTCGGTTCCCAGGCGCTCCTCGGGGTGGTCGACGCGGTGGTGGCTGCCCGGGAGAAAGGGAGGCCGGTGGTGGTGGCCATGGGTGCCCACGTGATCAAGTGCGGTCTACAGCCGGTCCTGAAGGGCCTGATCGAGGCTGATGTCATCACCGCCATAGCCCTGAACGGGGCGGGCTCCATTCACGACTACGAGATCTCCCTGATCGGCGAAACTAGCGAGGACGTGGGCGCGGTGCTCCACGAAGGTCATTTCGGCATGGCTGAGGAAACCGGCCGCGACATCAACCGGGCATTGAAGAGCGGCGTTGCGCGGGGGCTCGGCTACGGCGAGGCGGTGGGACGCTTCATCATCGATAACGACAATCCCCACCGGGAATACAGCCTGCTGGCCGCCTGTGTGGCGCGCGACATCCCGGTGACGGTCCACGTGGCGCTCGGCACCGACATCATCCACCAGCATCCCGAGGCCGACGGGGCCGTGATCGGCGCAGCCACCTTCACCGATTTCAGGCTCTTCACCTCCGTGGTCGCCGACCTGGGCGGCGGGGGGGTCTACCTGAACGTCGGGAGTGCGGTGCTCCTCCCGGAGGTCTTTCTCAAGGCGCTCTCCATTGCCCAGAACCTCGGCCACCGGGTGGATAACTTCACCACCGCCAATTTCGACATGCAGCAGCACTATCGCCCCCTGCAGAACGTGGTGAAGCGTCCCACGTCGGGCAAAAGCCGCGGCTATACCATCACCGGACATCACGAGATCATGCTGCCGCTTCTGGCGGCGGGAATATTGGACAGGCTCAGGACAAAGGGGTAAGGGCAAACGGTTTTGGTTTACCTTTAGCCTTCAGCCTCGTGCCTTTTGTCTGCTTTCGGAGAATGCACTATGGATCGTAAAAACGTGGAGTCCCTGTTCACCAGGGCCAAGGAGATCAAGGCGCTGGTGGTCGGCGACCTGATGCTCGACGAGTACCTGTGGGGGAAGGCGGAGCGGATCTCCCCAGAGGCGCCGGTGCAGGTGGTCGATGTGGTCCGGGAGGACATCCGGCTCGGCGGTGCGGGGAACGTGGCGAACAACCTGGTGGCGCTGGGGTGCGGGGTCACGGTCCTGAGCGTGATCGGCGCCGATGAAAACGGCACCGTTCTCCGTCACGCCTTCAGCGGCAAGGGGGTGGACACGGCGGGGGTCTTCGAGGACCCGATGCGCCGGACGAGCAAGAAGACCCGGGTCGTGGCGGCCCACCAGCAGATCGTCCGCATCGACCGGGAGAGCAGGCAGCCCGTTAGCCCCGAATTCGAGGAGAAGATCGCCGGCTTTCTCGCCGAGCGGGGTGGGGAGTACCAAGTCATCCTCGTCTCAGACTACCTGAAGGGGGTATTGACCCCCGGGGTGCTCGCCGCGATCATGGTGGCCGGCCGCCGGCTCGGAATTCCCGTGGTGATCGATCCGAAGGGGAACGATTACCGCAAGTACCGGGGGGCGACGATCCTCACCCCCAACCGTCGAGAGGCGGAAATCGCATCGGGCATCGGCATCGACGGCGAGGAGAGTCTGGCGCGGGCTGCCGAACAACTGCTCCGGGAAGAGGATCTCGAGGCGCTCCTGATCACCCGGAGCGAGGAGGGGATGTCCCTCTTCGAGGCTGCCGGCCGTACGGTCCACATCCCCACGGTGGCCCGCGAGGTGTACGACGTGACCGGGGCCGGCGATACGGTGCTCGCCGTCATGGGGGTCGTGCTCGCCTGCGGGCACTGCTTCGAGGAGGCTTCCCGGCTCGCTAACGTTGCCGCCGGGATCGCGGTTGGCAAGCTGGGGACCTCGGTCGTCACCCCGCCCGAGATTATCAACGAAGTGGGGCGGGGCCACCGTGACAGCAATGCGAAGATCAAGAACCGGGAGGTCCTGGCCGCGATCATTGCCGAGGAGCGACAGCAGGGGAAACGGACGGTTTTCACCAACGGCTGCTTCGACCTCCTTCACGTCGGGCACGTGAAATATCTCCAGAAGGCGCGTTCAATGGGCGATCTCCTGGTATTGGGGCTGAATAGCGATGCGTCGGTGCGGCGTCTCAAGGGGGACACGCGGCCGCTGATCGGCGAGCAGGAGCGGGCCCAGCTCCTGGCTGCCTTGGATTGCGTCGATTATGTGGTAATCTTCGACGAAGACACCCCGTTGCGGCTGATTGAGACCCTGCGACCGCAGGTGCTCGTCAAGGGGGGGGACTACACCCCCGAAGGGGTGGTGGGGAAGGACCTGGTCGAGTCGTACGGCGGCCGCGTCGAGTTGGTAGAGTTCGTGGACGGGAAGTCGACCACGAACATCATCGAAAAGATTCTGGAAACGTACAGGTAAAGGAGCTGCAATGATCAGGAGCATGACCGGTTACGGCAAGGCCGAGGCCGCTTCGGCAGGGGGGCGGATAGTCGCGGAGATCCGTGCGGTGAACCACCGCTACGGGGAGATCTTCGTCAAGCTCCCCCGCCCGTTTATGGCATTCGAGAATGAGGTGCGCAAGTGCGTTGCCGGTCGGCTGAAAAGGGGGAAGATCGAGGTTTTCGTCCAGTTGGAAGGCGGTGCCGGCCCGGGTGCTCTGCCGGTCCTCAATGTCCCGCTTGCCCGGGCCTACCACGGGGTGTTCGTCAGGATAAAGGAGGAGCTTGGACTGGCCGACCCGGTAACCCTCGCGCTGATCGCCTCCCAGCGGGATGTCCTGGCTGCGGGAGAGAGCGAGGAGCTGTCCGAATTGCTCAGGGAGGAACTCCTCTCCGCGGTGGCCGGCGCTGTTGAGAGCCTTGACGCCATGCGGCTCAGGGAAGGCGCGACGCTCCTTGATGACCTGCGGGAGCGCCGGGCGACGCTCTCGACCCTGATCGGGCGGGTGGCCGAGTGCGCCCCCCGGGTAGTGGCCGAGGCCGGCAAAAGGCTGAAGGAGAGGGTGGCGCAGCTCGCGGGCGAGAGCGGTGTGGACGAGGGGCGCCTCGCCCAGGAAATAGCCTTCATGGCTGATCGTGGCGATATCACCGAGGAGTTGGTCAGGTTCGGCAGCCATCTGTTGCAGCTGGACGAAACCCTCCTCATGGAGGAGCCGGTGGGGAGAAAGCTTGATTTTCTCCTCCAGGAGCTGAACCGGGAGGTGAACACCATTGGCTCCAAGGCGAACGATGCGGAGGTCGCCGCAACCGTGGTGCAGTTGAAGGCGGAACTGGAGAAGATCCGCGAGCAGGTCCAGAACATCGAGTGAAAGACAGTGACTGGTAACTGGTGACCGGTGACTGGGAAAGCTGTTCGGGTCACGGGTCACGGGTCACGAGTCACGAGTCACGAGTCACCGGGGTAAACATGAAACGGGAAGGGATACTCTATATCATCTCCGCGCCGTCGGGGGCCGGCAAAACCACGCTCTGCAAGGAAGTAATTGACATTTTCCCCGATCTGCGGCATTCTGTGAGTTACACTACCCGCCCGGCACGTCCCGGCGAGGTGCATGGCCGCGACTATTTCTTCGTCCCCGAGGGGGAGTTCGAGCGGATGGTCGCGGCGGGCGAATTTGCGGAATGGGCGGAGGTGCACGGCAACCTGTACGGAACGGCGCTCAAGACCCTTGACGATTTTCGCAGGGACAGTATTGACGTGATCCTCGACATCGACTGTCAAGGGGCATGCCAGTTGAAGGAGCGTTATACGGGAGGAGTCTTCATCTTCATCCTTCCCCCGAGCTTTGACGAGTTGCGCCGCCGGCTCGACTTCCGCAACTCCGACACCGTCGAGGTGATCGCCCGCCGCATCGAGAATGCGGCCGCTGAGATCCGGGAGGCGCGCTGGTACGATTACATCATCGTCAACGACGTTTTCAGCAGGGCTGTGGAAGAACTCAAGTCGGTGCTCATCGCCGAACGGTGCCGGAGTGCACGGGTTTTGGCGGCAGTGGCTGAGAAATTCAATATCTAGCGGCTAGCAACTAGCGGCTTGCGACTGAAAGGAGCATACATGGCAAGGGTTACCGTAGAAGATTGTCTGGAAAGGGTCGATAACCGATTCCTGCTCGTCATGCTGGCGGCGAAGAGGGTGAAGCAGCTCTATAAAGGGGCAAGGCCGCTGATCGAGAACAAGGGGGACAACAAGAACGTGGTGCTCTCCCTGCGGGAAATCGCGGCGGGGAAGGTCAACTATGACCTGATATCGCGAAAAAGTCGTTAATTCGTGGATTACAGGGGCTGAAGCCGGTGCGCTTCCGCCCTTTTTTTGTCTCCGCTCTACACAAGTCAAAAGGCTGAAGGCTGAAGGCAAAAGGTGAAGGCAAGGCTCAAGGGCAGTCGCGTTGCTTTACGTTTATCCCTTTGCCTTTAGCCTTTTGCATCTCTTTTATCTATGATCAGATTAAACGACATTCTCGACAAGGTTTCCTCCTACAAT
This sequence comes from Geobacteraceae bacterium, assembly GCA_036518435.1. Taxonomy (GTDB): domain Bacteria; phylum Desulfobacterota; class Desulfuromonadia; order Geobacterales; family Geobacteraceae; genus JAMPXD01. The sequence goes on along the minus strand of DATDNF010000031.1, from coordinate 274,931 downwards.
CCTGCCGCCGAGCTGGATCTGGTCAGGAAGGCCTACGTCTTCTGCGCCAAGGTCCACCAGGGACAGACCCGTCTCTCCGGCGAGCCCTACCTGGTCCATCCGATGGAGGTGGCAGGAATACTGGCGGATCTCAGGCTCGACGTGGCAACGGTAGTTACCGGACTTCTCCACGACACGGTTGAGGACACCCTTGCCACCCATGAGGAACTGGAGAGGACCTTCGGTACGGAAGTGGCCAACCTGGTTGACGGCGTCACCAAGATCGGCAAGATTCACTTCAAGACCAAGGAGGAGAGCCAGGCAGAGAACTTCCGCAAGATGCTGCTGGCCATGTCCAATGACATCCGGGTCATTCTCGTCAAGCTGGCGGACCGGCTCCACAACATGCGGACCCTCCAGTATCAGCCCGAGCCGAAGCAACGCTCGATCGCCAAGGAAACCCTGGACATCTATGCTCCCATAGCCAACCGCCTCGGTATTTCCTGGATCAAGAGCGAGCTGGAAGACCTGTCGTTTCGCTACGTCGATCCCCAGCTCTATTACGACCTCGCCTCCAAGGTGACCAAGAAGAAGAAGGAGCGGGAAGCGGACGTCCAGGAGGTCACCAAGATCATTACCGAGAAGCTCGCCGAGCACGGGATAAAGGGTGAGGTCTCGGGACGGAGCAAGCACCTCTACTCCATCTACCGGAAGATGGAGAGCCGCAGCGTCGATATCGACCAGATCTACGACCTGATCGCCATCCGGGTGATCGTAGAGGATATCCGGGAGTGCTACGAGGTGCTCGGCATCGTCCACTCCAGCTGGAAGCCTATCCCCGGGCGATTCAAGGACTACATCGCCATGCCGAAGGGGAACATGTACCAGTCGCTCCATACCACGGTGATCGGCCCGTTCGGCGAGCGGATGGAGGTGCAGATCAGGACGGCGGAGATGCACCGGGTTGCCGAGGCGGGGATTGCGGCGCACTGGAAGTACAAGGAGGGGAAGGGGTACGACGAGAAGGAGGTCAAGCGTTTCGCCTGGCTCCGGCAACTCCTGGAATGGCAGAAGGAGTTGCAGGATTCCAAGGAGTTCATGGACACCGTCAAGGTGGAGCTCTTTCCCGAGGAGGTCTACGTGTTCACCCCGAAGGGGGACGTGAAGGCCTTCCCCAAGGGTTCCACCCCGATCGACTTCGCCTACAGCATCCATTCCGATGTCGGACATCGCTGCGTCGGCGCCAAGGTGAACGGCAAGCTGGTCCCCCTGAAGCACGAGCTGAAGACCGGCGATATCGTGGAGGTGATCACCTCGCCCCACCATACGCCGAGCAAGGACTGGCTGAAGATCGTCAGGAGCTCCCGGGCGCGGAACAGGATCCGGGCCTGGATCAAGACGGAAGAGCGGATACGGAGCATCTCACTGGGGCGGGAGATCACCGAGAAGGAGTTCCGGCGCTACTCCCTGAATTACGGCAAGCTCCAGAAGAGCGGCGAGATGCGGCGGGTGGCCGTCGAGTTCGGCTTCGTGGGGGAAGACGACCTGATGGCGGCGGTCGGCTACGGGAAGCTTTCCGCGACCCAGATTGTCGGCAAGCTGATTCCGGCGGAGAAGCTGGAAGAACGCCAGGAGCGGAAGGAAAGCCGGGTCGGCAAGGTCATAGAGAAGCTGACCCGCAAATCAACCAGCGCCATCCAGATCAACGGGGTCGATGACGTCCTGGTCCGGTTCGGGAAGTGTTGCAATCCCGTGCCGGGGGACGACATTGTCGGATTCATCACGCGAGGCCGCGGGGTCACCGTTCATACGGCCGACTGTGTCCTTGCCCTGGAAAGCGACCCGGAACGGCGCATCGAGATCGCCTGGAATACCAGTAAAAAATCCGCGCTGCCGGTCAATATCAGGGTCTACTGCCATGACCAGAAGGGGATACTTGCCAATATCACCCAGGCCATCACCAACTGCGAGGCGAACATCTCCAAGGCATCCATCCAGAGTACCGTGGACAAGCGGGGTATCAACACCTTCGAGGTGGAAGTGACCGACCTCGACCACCTTACCAAGGTGATGAACAATGTGATGAAGGTGGCAGGGGTCATCAAGGTGGAACGATTGAAAGGCTAGAATCAAGTGAGACGTAAGACGTTTAAAGGCTTTTACGTCTCACCTCTTACATCTCACGTCTCACAAAATCGGCGAGGAGGTACACGTGAGCAAGGAAATAATCGCGACCGACCAGGCGCCCAAGGCGATTGGCCCATATTCACAGGCGGTCAAGGCCGGTGGCTTTGTCTTCTGCTCCGGACAGATACCGCTCGACCCCGCGACCGGCGAGCTGCGCGGCGCCGACATCCGGGAGCAGACCGGGCAGGTGATGGAGAACATCGCCGCTGTCCTGGCGGCGACCGGGCTGACTTTCGGAGATGTGGTGAAGAGCACCATTTTCATGACCGACCTGGCAGATTTCGCAGCGGTCAACGAGGTTTACGGGGAGAGGTTCCCTTCGAGCCCTCCGGCCCGTTCCACCGTGGAGGTGAAGGGGTTGCCGCGGGGAGCGCGGGTGGAGATCGAGGTCATCGCGCTGGCGCGCTAGAAGCAGTGTTCGATGTTCTACGTTCGAAGATGCAGCCAATAGAAAAAGCCGCTCACGATTTATCGTGGCGGCTTCCGCTTGTTAACCTTGAACTTGGAACCTTGAACGTCGAACTGTTGTTACAGCGCCTTGACGACGTGGCCGGAGCGGATGCAGCGGGTGCAGACCTTGATGCTCTTGACGCTGCCGTTCCTGACGGCCTTGATCTTCTGGAGATTAGGGTGCCAAGTTCTTTTGGTTTTATTATTGGCGTGGCTCACGTTATTTCCGAAGCTCGGACCTTTGCCGCAGATTTCGCATACTTTGGACATTATCATACCCTCCTGAACTGTTTGAAGCATAAATTTATAACATAATGAAGTTCAGCGTGCAAGAAAAATATTTAAAGGATTGAACCGGACCAATGACTGTTATCAAGGGACTCTTTTCTTTGCTGGTGATCTTTCTGCTGGTGCTCGCCGTCCTTTTTGTCGATTTTACCTACAAGACCTTTTCCGTGAACCGGCGCAACGTGAAAGCGGATGCCATCGTGGTGCTTGCCGGCGGGCGGGGGCGGGTCGAGGAGGGGGTGAGGCTCTATAGGGAGCATCAGGGCCGCTACCTCTTTCTGATCGGGGTCGATCCCTCGGTGCGCAAGAGCGACCTGTTCAGGGAGCGGCGCGGGGAAGGGGGAGGGGAGGGGGTTTTTCTGGAGAAGGTGTCCCGCAACACCCTGGAGAACGCCCTCTATGCCCGGGACATGCTCCTGAAAAACGAGGTGAGCTCCATCCTGCTGATCACCTCACGATACCACATGAAGCGCGCCGTCCTGATCTTCCGCAACACGCTCCCCAGGGACATTGCCATCTATCCGTATCCGGTGGACAGCAAGAACCTGAAGGAGGAGTGGTGGAGCCACGGCGGCAGCTTCCGGCTTCTGTTCAGCGAGTTCTACAAGTACTGTCTGTTCCGCTTCTTCTTCCTGTTCGCCCCCGGGGAACTGCGGCCGGGTGAGATCGGGGCTTTGTAGTGCACCGCATTTTGCGCAAAAACGGGACGCCCGATCACGTCCCTTTTTTGCTGCCGTAAATGAAAAGACAGGTCCTTACTCCCCCGTCTCCTCGATCCGCGGGAAGAGCGGCTCTGCCTTGGTGATCCGGGTGCCAGCCGCGAGCCCTCCCCAGGCGAGCCCCTCTTCGGTCGGGGGTTCTGTCCAGCCGAGATAACCGAGCCCCTTTGCCGCGGTGCGCGGCATGAATGACGAGAGAAGAACGTAGACGACCCGCTGCGACTCCAGCACGTGGTACATGACGGTGGCAAGCCGGCCCTTCTGGTTCGGGTCTTTCGCCAGTGCCCAGGGGGCGGTCTCGTCGATGTACTTGTTCCCCGCCGAAACCACCTCCCAGATGGCCTGGAGCGCCTTGCTGAAGGCGAGCTCCTCCATGTGGAGATCCACCTGGCGGACCATCTCTTCGGTCTTGGCGCGATATGCCCGGTCGACCTCGTTCCCATCCGTCGGCTCCTGGACCATGCCGTCGAAGTACTTGTTGATCATGGCGGTGGAGCGGTTGAGGAGGTTACCCAGGTCGTTGGCGAGATCCGAGTTGATCCGGTGGACCAGGGCGGTGTGGGAAAAATCACCGTCCAGGCCGAACGGGACCTCGCGCAGCAGGAAATAGCGGACCGCGTCCACCCCGTATTTGTCGATCAGCATGTTCGGCTCGACTACGTTCTGCAGGCTCTTGCTCATCTTTTGCCCCTCCACGGTCCACCAGCCGTGGGCAAAGACCTTCTTGGGGAGCGGAAGCCCGGCGGCCATCAGGAAGGTGGGCCAGTAGACGGTATGGAAACGGAGGATGTCCTTGCCGATCAGGTGGACGTCCACCGGCCAGAATCGCTCGAAGTTCCCCCCCTCGTCCGGGTAGCCGAGCGCCGTGATGTAGTTGGTGAGGGCGTCGAACCAGACGTAGATGATGTGCTTGTCGTTCCCGGGTACCGGGATGCCCCATTTGAAGGTCGTGCGGGAGACGGAGAGGTCACGTAAGCCCTCTTTCACGAAGGAGAGGATCTCGTTGCGCTTGCTCTTCGGCTGGATGAAGTCGGGATTCGCCTCGATGTGCGCCAGCAACTGCTCCTGGTACTTGCTCATTCGGAAGAAGTACGACTCTTCTTTCAGCTTTTCGGTGGGGCGGTTGCAGTCGGGGCACTTGTAGTCGATCAGCTGGGTTTCAGTCCAGAATGTCTCGCAGGGGGTGCAGTACCAGTCCTCGTATTCCCCCAGGTAAATGTCCCCCTTTTCCTCGACTTTGGCGAAGAAATGGGCAACCCCCTTTTTGTGCCGCTCCTGGGTGGTCCGGATGAAATCGGAAGAGGAGATGTCGAGCTTTTCCCAGAGCGCCTGAAAGCGCTTCACGACCCGGTCCGCCAGCTCCAGGGGGGTCTCCCCCGCGGCATTGGCGGCCTTTTCCACCTTCTGGCCGTGTTCGTCTGTACCGGTCAGAAAGAACACCTCGAACCCCTTGAGGCGCTTGTAGCGAGCCAGCACGTCTGCGGCCAGGGTGGTGTAGGCGTGTCCTATGTGGGGTACGTCATTGACATAGTAGATGGGGGTGGTGACGTAAAAGGTGCGGCTCATCGTCTCTCCTTTATTCAGGTGGATAGGCCGGAGGAATAAGACAGGTGAATAGGCTGAATTCAGCCTTCAGCCTCGATACCTGAAGTTATTATATCAATTTCCTCCGGGAGTGCCCTGGGGCTTCTTCTTGCTCTTGTCTTTTCCCTCTCTGTGCCGGTCCCGCCGCCCTTTGCCGTTGCCGTGCGGGCGGGGTGGTTCCCTGGTTTCCTTGCGCTCCCCTTCCGGGGCCTTTTCCTGCTCCTTCTGCGGCTTCTTGACGCGGTCCGAGATGTTTTCCGGCTTGATGTCTTCCCCCTTGACGACGACCTCCCGGTCGTCGTCGGTCTTGACGGTGACCGTTTCGTTGAGGAGATTGAGCTTTACCACCTCGCCCTTGATCCCACCCGTCTGAACGACCTTGCCGCACTTGGGGAGGCATTTCCTGAGGGTGCAGTAGGTCTCGAACTCATAGCCGAGGCAGCAGAGGAGCCGGCCGCACTGCCCGGAGATCTTGGTGGGGTTCAGGGCCAGGCTTTGTTCTTTTGCCATTTTCACCGAAACCGGCTCGAACTCGCGGAGAAACGACGAGCAGCAGAGCTCCCTGCCGCAGATGCCGATCCCTCCAACCATCTTCGCTTCGTCCCGTACCCCGATCTGGCGCATTTCGATGCGGGTATGGAAGGTATGGGCAAGGTCCTTGACCAGTTCCCGGAAATCTACCCGGCCGTCCGCCGTGAAGTAGAAAATGGCTTTGCTCCCGTCGTAGAGATATTCCACCTTGACGAGCTTCATTGCCATCCCACGCTCCTTGATCCTGGTCAGGCAGAAGCTGAAGGCCTCCTTCTCCTTGGCGGCGTTTCGTGCCGCGGCTTCCAGGTCATCGGCATACGCCTTCCTCTGGACCGATTTTACCCCTTCCGGCACGAGTTCCTTCGGGAATTCGACGGGGGCGACTACCACGGTGGCAATGCTCTTCCCCCGTTCGGTCTCGACGATGACCTTGTCCCCCTGTTTCAGGTCGAGGGCGCCGGCGTTGAAATCGTACAGCTTGCCGGCCGTGTGGAACTGGACCTTTACTATCCGTATTGGCAAAACTACCTCCAGGAAAAAATGTTCGGAGTTCGAGGCGCGATGTTCGATTGTTAAAGACTTAACCCTGCAACGTCGAACATCGAACGTCGAACAATCATTGCTCCGCCAGGCGCATGAAGAGTACTTCCAGCGTGAGCCGCGGGTTGACGTTGCGCTGGAGCGCGTAGCGTGCCTCGAACACGCGGCCGATCCGCTCCATGATCTCTTCCGCTGTGAAGCGGGCGGCACTCCGCCCGATCAGGGGGAGGAGGTCGCCGTTCACCACTTCCGCACTCCCCCCCTGCATGAGAAGGATGTCGCGCAGGTAGGTGGTCAGGAGATCGAGGGTCTCCAGTGCCTTTTCCTTGTTTCCCGCCAACTCCTCGGCGGCCGTAAAGAGCGGCGTTATCTCGCGGGTCGAAAGGGAGCCGATCCGTTCCAGCAGGTTTTTCCTGTCGGCCAGCGCCTCCTCGGCGGCGATCTCCATGGCCTTTTTCAGGCTCCCTCCCGCCAGGGATGCAACTGTCCGGGCTGCATCGGGGGCGCAACCCGTTTTCAGCAGAAACTCCTCCACGCTCTTCTGGGGGAGAGCGGGGAAGTGGAGCTGCTGGCAACGGGAGAGGATCGTCGGGAGCACCGCTGCGGGATTGGCCGTGAGCAGGATGATCAGGGCGCTCCCCGGCGGCTCCTCCAGTGTTTTCAGAAGGGCGTTGCCGGCGGCCGGGTTGAGCCGGTCCGCCCCGTCGATAATGCAGGCCTTGCGCGGCGCCTCGAAGGGGCGGAAGGATAATTCTTTCTGCAGCTGTCTGACTTGGTCAATCTTGATAAAGTCGCCGTCGGGCTCCACCAGGTGGAGGTCGGGGTGCTGGAGGCCGGCGACCTTGCGGCAGGCGGGGCAACTGCCGCATCCTTCCTCCCGGCCGCAGAAGACTGCTTCGATGAAGGCGAGGGCGGTCTTTCTCTTGCCGCACCCTTCGATCCCTTCGAAGAGGTAGGCATGGGCCGTCTTTCCCGTCGCCAGCGAGCGCCTCAGAATGGTCAGGCAGTTCTCCTGCCCCACTATCTCCCCGTACGGCATCGCCCTATCCCTTTGCCAGCCTGGGAAGCAGGGCTTCGGCAATGGCGGCTCCAGTTTTTTCGATACTCCCGGCGCCGTCGATGACGATGAAGCGGTCCGGTTCCCGTTCCGCCAGGGACAGGTATCCTTCCCGCACCCGCTGGTGAAACTGGAGCGATTCCAGCTCGAAGCGTTCTTCCCGCGCTCCGTGGGAGCTGTTGATCCTGGACATGGCCCGTGCAATTCCCACTTCGACCGGGCAATCCACCAGGACGGTAAGCTCAGGGCGTATCCCCCCGGTGGCGAGGCGGCCAAGATCGGCGATCACGGCCTGGTCGAGCCCCCTGCCATATCCCTGGTAGGCGACGGTGGCGTCGGTGAAGCGGTCGCACAGTACGATCCGTCCCGCGTCCAGGGCCGGAACGACAACCTCGGCGACATGCTGGGCACGGGCCGCAGCGTAGAGGAGGAGCTCCGTCATGGGGGTCATGGCGCTGTTCTCCGCGTCCAGGAGAATCTCCCGCACCCGGTCGGCGATGGGGCATCCGCCCGGTTCCCGTGTCACTGTCACGAGGTGGCCGCGGGTACTGAGGTTTTTGGCCAGAAGCTGCAGCTGGGTGGTCTTGCCGCATCCCTCAATCCCCTCGAATGTGATAAAACAGGCCATGCCGTGTGTCCCCTCGATCTCAAAACATTAATTATAGGAGAGGGACGGGAATTAATCAAGACAATTATCCCCGTCGCGTCCCATATCTATTGATAAAATCGATATGTTTCGCTATACTGCGGAAAGATGTTCGAATCCCAGGGGTGTACGGCGTCCGCCCGAGAAGGACTCATGAAACATCTCAATATGGGCGCATGCCAAGCGACCCTGCTATGACCATGACGAATGATACTAACGACATGCTGGCGGAGCTGGAAAGCGCCATCGCCTACCGGTTCCGCAATCGTGACCTGCTGTACGAGGCGCTGACTCACCGCTCCTTCCTCAACGAGGCGGAGGAGAAGGGGCTCAAGGACAACGAGAGGCTCGAATTCTTCGGAGACGCGGTGATCGATTTTTTCCTGAGTCATCTCCTCCTGGAGCGCTTTCCCGCGAGCCGTGAGGGAGATCTCACGAGGATCAGGGCTTCCCTGGTGGGGGAGGAGAACCTGGCCAGTCTTGCCCGCCGGGTCGGACTCGGCAGGTATCTGCGGCTGGGGCGCGGCGAGGAGAAGAGCGGCGGCAGGGAAAAGAGATCGCTCCTGGCTGATGCCTATGAGGCCCTGGTGGCGGCCGTTTGTCTGGACGGCGGGATTGCTCCTGCCCGGCTTCTGGTGGAGCGCCATTTCGGGCCGCTCCTGGAGGGTGGAGGAGCCTCGCCAATCGCCAGGGACAGCAAGACGGAGTTCCAGGAACTGGCCCAGGCGCAGTGCGGGAAGATGCCGCGTTACGTGCACGGGGAGCCTTCCGGGCCGGACCATGACCGCGTTTTTTCCGTGGCGGTCTTCATCGGGGAAGAGCCGTTCGGTGAGGGGGCCGGCAGGACCAAGAAGGAGGCGGAGCAGGCGGCCGCCGGGGAAGGGCTTGCCCGTCTCCGCGCGAAAGCCGTGGCCGGCGTTTCGTGAAGCCGCTCATCGTTCCTTTTTTCATAGCCCATCAGGGATGTCCCCATCAATGCATCTTTTGCAACCAGGTGAAGATATCCGGCGGTGCCGAAAGTGTCCCCAGTCCTGCCGAGCTCTTGGCGCGCATTGCCGCGTACCGGGAATCCGGCGGGAAAAGAGTTCTGGAGGCGGCTTTTTTCGGGGGGACCTTCACCAGCCTTCCGTTGTCCGTCCAGGAGCGGCTCCTCGGGCCGCTGCAGCCTCTCCTGTCAACAGGCGAGCTCGCCTCGGTGCGGATCTCGACCCGGCCCGATGCAATCGATCCGCGGACGGTCGAGTTTCTCGGACGGATGGGGGTGCGGACCGTGGAGCTGGGTGTCCAGTCCATGGACGATGCGGTCCTCGACCGCGCCGGGCGCGGCCATACCGCCCGTGACACGGAAAACGCCAGCCGGCTCCTGGCCGACGGAGGATTCAGTGTGGGTGCCCAACTGATGCCGGGGCTCCCCGGCGACAGTCCGGCGGCGGCCCGTGCCTCACTCCGGCATGTCCTGTCACTCAAGCCCGACTTCATCCGGATCTACCCCACCCTGGTGATTGCCGGCACTGAGCTGGAAAGCATGTATCGCCGGGGGGAATATGTCCCTCTGGGGCTCTCCGAGGCTGCTGAAATCTGCAAGGTCATGCTCCACGACGCTCTGCGGGCCGCCGTGCCGGTGGTCCGGATCGGTCTCCAGTCGACCGGGGAAATCCAGGCCGGCGGCGCCGTGGTTGCCGGTCCCTGGCACCCGGCTTTCCGCCAACTGGTGGAAGGAGAGCTCTTCTTCGATCTCGCGACGCACCTGACCCGCGACCTCCCTCCTGCCCGTACGATCACCCTGAGCTGCGCGCCGGCGCGGGTTTCCGATCTGGCGGGGCAGCGCCGCGCGAACCTTGAACGGCTTCACCGGGAGCGGGGCATCACGGTCGCCGCACTCAAGGCCGACCCCCGTCTCTCCTCCCTGGAGTTGCGGGTGGAGGCCGAACACTTCGAAAGGATTGGTACTATGCTAGACCTGAACTATCAAGGAGAGGACGTGCCGCATGACTGCTGAACCGTTCCGCTCCGGTTTCGTCTCGATCATCGGCCGCCCCAATGCGGGGAAATCGACCCTCCTGAACGCCATCCTGAGGGAAAAGATCGTCATCACCTCGGACAAGCCCCAGACTACGCGCAACCGCATCAAGGGGATCCACAACATCCCCGGCGCCCAGATCGTCTTCATCGATACCCCCGGTATCCACCGGGCCAAATCGATGCTCAACAGGTACATGGTGGAGGAGGCGCTCTCTTCTATTCGGGAGGTGGATGTCATCCTCTTCCTGGTGGAGGCCGATGCCCCGGCAGGGAGCCAGGAGGCGCTCATTCTGGAGATCCTCGCCGAGGTGACGATGCCGGTGATCCTGGTCATCAACAAGATCGACCTGGTGCCGAAAGAGTCCCTGCTGGCAAGCATCGAGCGGTATGCACGGCTTTACCCCTTCCGGGAGATCGTTCCGGTTTCCGCGCTCACCGGGGATGGCGTGGAACGTGTCGTCAACACGGTATACGGCTGTCTGCCGGAAGGGCCCCTCTATTTTCCGGATGAAATCCTGACCGACCTCCCCGAACGTTTCCTCGTGGCGGAGATCGTCCGGGAGAAGGTGTTCCGCCTCACCCGCGACGAAGTCCCCTATTCCGTGGCGGTCGAGGTGGAAAGCTTCAAGGAGCGTCCTGACGGGAGCCTGATCTCGATCTCCGCGGCGATCAACGTGGAAAGGGAGTCCCAGAAGGGGATCGTCATCGGCAAAAAGGGCGACATGCTGAAGAAGATCGGGACGCAGGCCCGCCGGGAGATCGAGCAACTCCTGGACGCCAAGGTGTTCCTCGAACTTTTCGTCCGGGTGAGGAAGGACTGGAGCGAGAACCCGCGGCTTCTGAAGGAGTTCGGCTACGAGTAGGATGGAGGCAGGCGCTTTAGCGTCTTTGCGCCTTCGTGGTGGGAATTGATCCCGGTCTGTCCGGGTTAGGGAGAACAAGTGAAACCGATTGTAGCGATAGTGGGGCGCCCCAACGTGGGGAAATCGACCCTTTTCAACAGGATCATCGGCCGGCGCAAGGCGATGGTCGACGACCAGCCCGGGGTGACGCGGGACCGGAACTACAGCAGCGTTGACCGTTTCGATGTCCCCTTCATTCTGATCGACACCGGCGGGTTCGAGCCGGAGACGAGCGACCGGCTCCTCCAGCAGATGCGGGAACAATCGCAGCTCGCCATGGAAGAGGCCGACGTGATCCTGTTCGTCATGGACGGGCGGGACGGGCTGACCCCCGCCGATACGGAGGTGGCGGAGATGCTCCGCCGGGTGAACAAGCCGGTCTTTTACCTGGTCAACAAGATCGACGGCGAAAAGCTGGAGACGGGCATCGGCGATTTCTACGGCCTCGGGGTGGAGAACCTCTACGCCGTTTCCGCCGAGCACAACCGCGGCATCGGCGATCTGATGGAGGAGGTTGTCCGGGCGCTGCCGCAGGGGGGCGCTGCCGGCGAAGAGGAGGAGGTGACGCGAATAGCCGTGGTCGGCCGCCCCAATGTGGGGAAGTCATCCCTGGTCAATCGCCTCCTCGGCTTCGAGCGGGTGGTGGCCAACCCCACCCCGGGCACCACCCGTGATTCGGTCGATACGCACTTCACCTGCAACCGGAAGCGGTACATGCTGATCGACACGGCGGGGATCAGGCGCAAGGGGAAGACCGTCCTGAAGATCGAGAAGTACAGCGTGGTGGACGCGCTGCGCAGCATCGAGCGGGCAGACGTGGTGCTGATCGTCCTGAACGCCGAGGAGGGGGTGACCGAGCAGGATACCAAGATCGCCGGCTATGCCTATGAGGCGGGGCGCGCCTGCATCTTCGTGGTGAACAAGTGGGACACCCTTGCCAAGGACAATTCCACCATGGGCAAATTTGCGGAGAGGATCAGGATGGAGTTCAAATACCTCCCCTTTGCTCCCGTCCTGTTCGTGTCCGCCCTGACCGGGCAGCGGACCGGCAAGATCATCGCCGAAGTGGATACCGTCATGGCCCAGTACAGCAGGAGGGTGCAGACGGCGGAGCTGAACAAGGTCTTTACCGAGGCCGTCGCGGCGCATTCTCCCCCCCTGATTCAGGGGAAGCGGATCAAGCTCTACTATGCGACCCAGGTCGGGACCAAGCCTCCGACTTTTGTCGTTTTCACCAACAGGCCTGAGGGGATCCACTTCTCCTACGAGCGATACCTTGCCAACAAGCTCCGTGAGGCTTTCGGTTTTACGGGCACTCCGCTGCGTCTTCTTTTTAAGGGGAAGGAGCGCTAAAAGGGGCGCAAATTACTTTACTTGGCGGCGCGGATGGTTTATTATCAACCACCATTTTACCCATTTCGAGCAGCGTAGAGCAGTGGTGATATGAGTCTTGTCGGAAACTTGGAAGACCTCGGCCTTGGCGAGATCCTGCAGATAGTCAGCCTCAGTCGCAAATCCGGGATACTTGCGCTGCACAGCAGGGGGCGCGAGGGGAACGTTGTCTTCCGCCAGGGTATGGTGGTGCGTGCCACCTCTACCACCTATCAACAGAACCTGGGTGAGGTCCTGGTCCAGAAGGGGGTCCTCGATGTCGCCACCCTCAATAAGGCGCTCGCTTTCCAGGAGGAAGGGGGGTTCAGGGAGCGGCTCGGGACGGTCCTTATCTCGCATTTCGGCGTTGCGGACAACACCATAGAAGAGGTGGTGCGCGAGCAGATCGAAAATGTGGTCTATTCCCTGTTCGCCTGGGTGGAAGGGACCTTCGACTTCGAGCTGCAGGACAGCGTGGAGGTGAGCGACTCCATCCGGATGGACCCGTTGCAGTTCATGCTGGAGCAGGGGCTCAATCCCCAGTTTCTGGCTATGGAAGGGTCGAGGATTATCGATGAGATGCGCCATCGCGGCGAATCGCCGGATGAGGCGCACCCCACACCCGATGTGCCGCAACCGGCACCCCATGAAGAAATCGACGATTTTGCCTTTCATTTCGTGGAAACTCCTGCCCAGGCTGTGCCTGCACCGATAGAGAAAAGACCGGTCATTGATGAAGTCCCCCCCCGTCCGGTTTTGGTGAACATCGGCGACGAACTTCGCCTCGAGATGGGAGAGGCGCCGGCGCAGGCCACCGCTCAGGCACCGCAGAGCACCGGCATCTCGCTGCTCAGGAGGATGATGGAGGAACTGTATGATCCGGCGCTCGGGGGGGGGATCATTCTCCTGGTGCTGCGGTTTGCCTCCGAGTTCATGAATCGCGCGGTTGTGTTCTTTGTCAAGCGGGATGAGATCGCCGGTTTGGGACAGTTCGGTATAGATAACCAGGAAGGGGTTGCCGATTCCAGAGTGAGGAACCTGCGGATTCCCCGGAAGGTGGATTCGTTGTTCACCCCGGTGATCGACTCGCAGCTTCCGGTCAAGCTGCAGCCGGATGACACCGACTGGAACCGGTATCTCCTTGCCCAACTGGGGGGGGGGGTGCCCGCGGAGGTTTTCCTCGGCCCGATCGTCAGCGAAGGAAAGGTGGTTGCCATCTTGTACGGCGACAACCTTCCCGGGGCGACCCCTATTGGCGATACCGATGCATTGGAAATCTTTCTTTCCCAGGCGGGGCTGGCCATGGAAAAGGCGCTGCTGGTGCGCCGTCTGAAGGAAAAAAGTTCGGAGGGCCCGTGAAAAAGATACTGATTACCGAAGACTCCGCGACCATGCGCTCTCTCCTGGTCTCAACCATCGAGTCCCTGGAGGGTTACGAGATCGTCGAGGCCGGGAGCGGTTTCGAGGCATTGCGTCTTCTCCCCCGGGAAAAGGTGGACCTGATTATCACCGACATCAACATGCCGGACATCAACGGCCTCGAACTGATCAGCTACGTCAGGAACAATCCCAACTATCGCTCCATTCCCCTCTTCATCATATCCACCGAGGGGAGCGAGAAGGATATGGAGAAGGGGCTGGCGCTCGGCGCCAACGAATATCTGGTCAAGCCGTTCAATCCGGTAAAGCTGCAGGAGCTGATCCGCAAGTATATCCGGTAGGGGCGATCCTTGTGATCGCCTATGGTCGGGCGAATACAAAGATTTGCCCCACATCAACCATCTGCGAGTTGCCATGACCGACGTGAATGAAAACATGGGGAAAGCTGTCAAGGACTTCCTGGCTGAGGCTGAAGAGATCATCGATCAATTGAGCCTCGATCTGGTCGGCCTCAGCGACTGCGCCGAGAGCGGGGAATGCAGCCCGGATCTGATCAACTCCATTTTCCGCGGTGCCCACTCCCTGAAAGGGCTTGCCGGGATGTTCGGCTTCACGGAGATTGCGGAGCTTGCCCACAACCTGGAAAACCTTCTGGACTCGCTCCGACTGGGCCGCGTTTCCCTCGATCAGGGGACCATGAGCGTGCTCTTTGATTCCGTGGACCTCTTGGGGAACCTCGTGAGGGGGGCGGGAACGGCGAATTCCGAGGGGCCCGCGGTCGCCCAGGCGGTGACCCGGATAAACGCCTGCATATCTGCTGTGCCCAATGCCGGCTCCCATTCACCGCTCTCCAAGCTCGGGCTTCCCGAAAAAGTGCTCGGCACCCTGACCGAATACGAAGAACACCGGCTTCTGGAGAACGCGAAAAAAGGGCGCAAGATCTATTCTATCCGCGCTTCGTTCAACCTGGCTACCTTCGATCAGGACCTGGGAGAACTGACGGAGATCCTGAAAAAAGCGGGAGAGGTGATCAGTACCCTGCCGAGTTCGGGGGGAGGGCTGGGGTTCTCCATAGATTTCGAGATACTGTACGGCTCCGACAAGGATACCGCTGAGATAACCGCCATGGTTGAAGGGGAAAATGTCGCCGTTACCCGGCTCGATGCGGCTTTCCAGCAGGCCATCCCTGAACCGGTGGATATACCGGCCGCGGCCGGCGATGAAACCGCACTGACCACCAAGAGCCTGAGCCGGACGGTGCGGGTCGATATTGCGAAGCTCGATGAGTTGATGAACATCGTTGGCGAACTGGTCCTCTGCCACTCGACCATTGCCGACCTCACGCTCCGTATGCGTCGCGACGGGTTTTCCGCCCTTGCCATCGAGCTTTCCAAGGCGGCCAAGGGACTGGAGAGAAAACTGTCCGAACTCCAGAAAGGGGTGATGGAGATCCGGATGATTCCGGTGGGACAGCTGTATGAGAAGATGTCCCGCATTGTCAGGAAAATTTCCCGGGAACAGGGGAAAAAGGTCGAGCTGCGGATGTTCGGCGCCGATACCGAGCTGGACAAACTGATCATCGAGGACATCTCTGATCCCATGATGCACATCATCAGAAACGCCATCGACCACGGCATCGAACCCCCCGAGGAGCGGCTCAGGCAGGGGAAGGAAGAAAAGGGGACCATAACGCTTTCTTCCTTCCAGAAGGGGAATCACGTCGTCATCGATGTGCAGGACGACGGCAGGGGTATCGATCTTGCCAAGGTGAAGCGCAAGGCACTCGAGAAAGGGCTGATACCGGCCATCGATGCCGTCTCCGATCGGGACGCCCTCGAGTTTCTCTTTCTCCCCGGGTTTTCCACCAGTGACAGGGTGAGCGAGATCTCCGGCCGCGGGGTCGGGATGGATGTGGTGAGGAACAACATCGCCGCTGTTTCCGGCATGGTGGATATCGACAGCACACCGGGGGCCGGCTGCCTCGTCACCATCACCCTCCCCATCACCCTCGCCATCATCAAGGCGTTGATCATCGCCACTGCCCGTCGTACCTACGCGATCCCCATCACCTCGGTGCAGGAAACTATCATGGTGGAGCGCAAAGATGTGCTCACGGTGGAGCGCAAAGAGGTGATCCAGCTCCGTGACGCCACCCTGCCGCTGCTGCGCCTTGCGAGCTTCTTCGAAATCGCCGACGCAGCGGAGGTGCCCGACGCCTATTACGTGGTAGTAGTGGGGGTAGCGGAAAAACGTCTCGGTATCGTGGTGGACGACCTGATTGGCCAGCAGGACATCGTGATCAAGTCCATCGGGGAGACCTTCAGAGGGTTCAAGGGGATTTCGGGAGCAGCAGACCTGGGGGACCAGCGGACTATCCTCGTCCTGGACGTGGGGGGGATAATCAACGAAGCCACCAGGGGGTAATGGCGGTAACCGGTAACTGGTAACGAGTCACGGTATCTATGTACAAAGAGTTCTATGGCCTGCGGGAAAAACCGTTCAGCAAGACCCCTGATCCCCGTTTTCTCTATCTGAGCAAGGGGCACCAGGAGGCGCTTGCCCGTCTGCAGTACGTGCTCGAAGAGCGCGAGCTCGCCCTGTTGACCGGCGAGATAGGGTGCGGCAAGACCACAATTTCCCGTGCCCTCATGGACTCCATGGGAGATGCGTACCATTTCAGCTTCATCTTCAACCCGCGCCTGAACGTGATGGAGTTTCTGCGCGGGATTGCCCGCGGGCTCCTGGTGGCAACCCCTTCCGCCAACAAGGATGAGCTCTTGAGGGAGATTACCGAGGCCCTCTACCGTTTTCACCAGGAAGGGCGCTGTCCGGTCCTGGTTATCGATGAGGCGCAGTTGATCCCCGAGCGGGAGATTTTCGACGAGATCAGGCTCCTCACCAACTTCCAGCTCGACGACCAGAATCTTCTGAGCATGATCATCATGGGGCAGCCGGAACTGCGCACCATTCTCGCCGCTCCCGTGTATGAGCCGTTCCGGCAGCGGATCGCACTCAACTATCATCTGAACCCCCTTGATCTGGAGGAGACCCTGGAATACCTCGACTTCAGGATGGAGGTGGCGGGGGGGAGCGCAGGCCTTTTCTCGCCCGATGCGGTGCAAAGGATATTTGAGCTTTCCGGCGGCGTGCCCCGCAGAATCAACGTCATAGCCACCAATGCCTTGCTGGAAGGGTTCGGCATGGAGGCGGCATGGATCGATGGGGCGCTTGTCGAAGGGTTGCGGGATGAACTCTCCATCTGAAAGAGTGAAGGACACCAATGAACCTGGCGGAACTACGAAAAAAGGCACAGCAAGAGAAGAAGGAGGAGGATGCCGGCCGTCCTGCCGTTTTCCCCGCGGAACTTATCCCTGTGGACGAGGCGCTGGATATGTCATCCTTAGAGGAACTGCCCGATGCGGAGCAGGTCTGTTCTTCCGTCCGGGAAGATCATGAGTCCTCCCCCGTCAAGCCTTCGGCAGCCCCCGCCGGGGGAGATGTGCGGGCAGCGTTCGATCCCCTGGCGGTTTTGCTGGCCGGTCGGGAAACAGCGCTGTACGATGATTTGGCGTTTGCGGATGAGGAAGCCGGCGAGGCAGGGAGCGCAGAGTTCCAGGAGTTTCTCTGTTTCAGGGTCTCTTCCGAGATTTATGCGATCAACATCATGGACATCAAGGAGATCATCAAGCCGCGTGCGGTCACGGAGGTCCCCCGTGCTCCCGCGTTTGTTCCCGGCGTCCTTTCGCTGCGCGGCATCATCATTCCTATTTTTAACATGCGGCTCAGGCTCGGGCTCCCCATGGTTGAAAAATCAGCCAGGGAACGGATAATTGTCCTGAAAAAATCGGAAGAATTTTTCGGCATCCTCGTGGACGAGGTGACCCAGGTCGTGCGCATTCCCGCGGCATCCATAGAAAAGCCGCCGGCAGTCCTGGATGACATCGATCGCGACTTTGTCAGCGGTATCGGACGTTTCGACGGCCAGATGCTGATTGTGCTCAATCAGGAGAAGATCCTTGATCTAACCCTCGGTTAATCCATGGAAAGGGCAGACTATGGAAAAGAACAGGATACTTGTCGTTGAGGATGAAGAGAGTTTGCTGAAGCTTGAGAGTATCCTGCTCTCCTCGAAGGGATACAACGTCACCGGGGTAATGGACGGCAAGTCCGCACTGGAGGAAGTTGCAGCAAACAAGCCCGACCTGGTTATCCTCGACATCATGCTCCCCGAAGTGGACGGTTTCGAAGTCTGCCGGAGAATCAAGGAAAACCCCGAAACCCGCCACATTCCGGTTGTGCTGCTCACGGCCAAGAAAAACAGCCAGGATATTGAGCGCGGTCAGCAGGTCGGCAGCGATGCTTACATCACCAAGCCGTTCAAATCGTCGAAGGTCCTCGATATAATTCAGGAACTCCTCGGCAACTGATAGGGTGCCGGGAACAGGGTAAGGGATAAGGGATTTTGATGACTACGGATATACAAGAAATTCAGATTGCCTGTTTTCGGCTCGGCGAAGATTTGTATGCGGCCGATATCATGCGTATCAAAGAAATCATCCGGTTGCAGAAGCTGGCGAACCTCCCCAAGTCGCCCCCCTTTGTGGAGGGGGTTCTGAACCTGCGCGGCACGGTCATTCCGGTGGTGGATCTGCGCAAGAGGTTCGATCTTCCCGTCACTTCCCATGGCCGGGATACCAGGCTCCTGATCGTGACGGTGGGGGGGCAGCTTCTGGGTCTGGTCGTCGACGAAGTTTCCGAAGTCATCTCCGTACCGGTCAAGGACATAAAACCGCCCCCCCATGTTGCCCATGGGGTCGGTGCGGAGTACCTCGTAGGGGTCTGCCTGGTAAAAGATTCCCTCATCATGCTCCTGAACCTTGACAGAATTCTTTCCGATCGTGAATCGGACGAATTGAACCGGATGGTTGTTAGTCGGGATTGATTTCCAGTCCGCTGATATGAAGGGGTTGCTATGTTGATTGTCTGCCCGTCCTGCAAGACAAAATTCAGTTTTGATGAACAAAAGGTGGGAACAGACGGGGTAAAGCTCCGCTGCAGCAGATGCCGCACCGTATTCAGGGTCGTCAGGCGGGCGCCTTCCCTTCCTGTGCCTGCGGAGGCCCCCAAGCCAGCTGTTGCGCCTGCTGCTGCCAGGATCAAGGTAGTGGTGGCGAATGAAAGCCCAGCATTCTGTGCTGCGGTGCAAAAGGTATTGGCACCGGAGCCTTTCGAAGTATTTTCCTACAATGACGGCAGAGGCGCGCTAGCGGCGATAGAGCAGCTAAAGCCGGATGTGGTGCTGCTCGATGTGGCGCTCCCTTCCATGTACGGGTTCGAGGTATGCGAAGCGGTCAGGAAAAACCCGGCCCTCTCGGCTGTCAAGCTGATTCTCATTGCGGCCATCTACGACAAGACGAGGTACAAACGTGCGCCCAATTCACTTTATGGGGCCGACGAGTATATCGAAAAGCACCACATTCCCGATTCGCTGGTGGACATGATCTATCGCCTGGTTTCCGGACAGAAACCGGTTGAATCAGCCTCGGCACCGGCGGTACCGGCGGGGAAGAAGGCTGCGGTCGAGGAAGAGGGGCAGGCTGCGGTGGAATGGCCTACCCAGCGGGAGATCGCCGTACAGGAGGCGACCCGGGAGGAACTGAAGCGGGATGAAGAACTGGAAACCTCGACAGCGCCCGTCCCGTCCGCTCCGCAGCCCACCGAAGCCCACATCAAGGCAAAGCGACTTGCCCGCATCATCGTTTCCGACATCGTTCTCTACAATCAGGCGAAAGTGGAGGAGGGGGTAGAAAACGGCACATTCTACGAGCTTCTGGCTGATGACATCCGGGAGGGGAGGGCACTCTACGTGCGTCGTGTGACGGAGGAGATCAGCAGGGAGAGTTCCTATCTGGAAGACGCCTTTGAGGAGCTGATAGCAAAGAAGAGACGGGAACTGGGCCTGTGATGAATGCTGGAATGACGCGTAAACGATGGAGCCGGTAGTGGAAAAGAGACAAATCCTGACCGAACAACTCGGGTCTCCTGATGAAGAAATGCGCCGGCTTGCCGTGGTCGGGCTGGCGGCATATCCCCTGGCGGACGTCAGGGAGAGTCTTCTGCTTGCCATGGGCGACGGGAGTTGGCGGGTCCGCAAGGAAGCGGTGGATGCCCTGCTGGGTGGTCCCGTCGGCGAGGAGATCATGGAAACCCTGGTCGGCATGCTGGCCGCACACGATAACGCCGGGTTGCGCAATTCCTCGGTCGAAGCCCTGGAAAGGCTGGGATCGCTGGCCGTGCCGGTCCTGTCTCGGCACATCAATGATGATGATCACGACGTCCGCAAATTTGTGGTCGACATTCTCGGCAATATCGGCGATGCAGCGGCCGGACCTCTACTGATCACGGCCCTTGACGACCCTGACCCGAATGTGAGCGCAGCGGCTGCGGAGAATTTGGGCAAGATTGCGGACCCGCAGGGGGTCCCGCACCTGGTGAAGGCGCTGGCTAAAAACGATGTGTGGTTGCGCTATACCGTTCTCGAGGCGTTGAGCAGGATCGGCAGGCCGGTGCCAATGGATGTCGTTGCCCCCCTGGTCAGTGAAAACCTGCTGAAAAAGGCGGTCTTCGATTGTCTCGGTGTCATCGGCGGGGCCGAGGCGGTCCCCATTCTGGTCGAAGGGTTGAAGGAAAAGGTGAAGAATGCCCGTGAGGCCGCGATAACCGCTCTGGTCAAGGTCAGAGAGCGTCTGCCTGCCGATCTTGCCGCGCGCATGGTGGACGCACGGCTCAGGGAACTGGCCGGATCTCCCTTCGTGGAAGGGCTTCTTGTGTCGGTGGAGAGTGCCGACCGCGTGCTGAAAGAGGCCATTGTCAGCATTCTGGGGCTCATCGGCGACGAGCGGGCCACTGCCCGGCTTCTGCATGGATGTCGCGACGACAGGCTCCGCAAGTCCTGCCTGCTGGCCTTTGAGAACATGGGAGAACCCGGCACGACCTCCCTGATCAATGCGTTTCCCGCTGCGGACGACGAAGAGCGCTGCTTTATCGTCTATGTGTGCGGCGAGCTCCGCTACAGGGGGGGCGGATCGATCCTGCGCGACGGGATGCGCAGCGACAGCCCCCTTTTGCGCAAGGTTTCGGCATTGGCTGCCGGAAAGATCGGCCTGACCTCGCTCATCGACGATCTTGTCTGTCTGTTGGATGATGGTGAGCCCGATGTGCGCGAGGGTGCTATCGAGGCTCTTTCCCGGCTGGCAGAAGAGGGGCGGGATGCAGTGCTCAGGGTTGCCATGGAGCTTGCCGGAGCGAAATTCGCCGAGCAACGCCGTTCCGCCGCCATTTTGTTCGCGGCGCTGGGGGACGCGGAGAAGCTCTCCCTCCTGATTAAGGACGAAGATGCCCTGGTGCGCAAGGCGGCAATTGCCTCGCTGGCTGAACTCAAATCATCTGCCGGCGTTTCTCATCTGGTTATGGCGCTGGCCGACGAAGACGCGGATGTGCGCATCGCTGCCGCCGTCGCGCTCGGCGAAATCGGAGGAGATGAGGTCCTTGAGCCACTGCTCCTCGCCTTGAGAGATGAAGATTCGTGGGTGAAATGCGCCGCGCTCAAAAGCCTCGGCAGGCTGGGGAGCGAACGGGCTCTCTCGGCGATTATCGCCGTTCTTGAGTGCTCGCAAGGGCTGGAATTGATTGCCGCGCTGGAGGCGGCGGCGGAGATCGGCGGTGAAAAAGTAGGGGCGATCGTGCGGCAGGAGTTGGAAAACCCCGATGAAGAGGTCGTGAAGACCTCCATTGGAATCCTTGCCCGGGGTGGAGATGAATGGATCGACGCATATGCGGAGAAACTCCTCTCCCATCCCCATTGGGACGTCCGGCGCAGCTTTGTCTCTACCGCAGCTGCGCAGCGGGGCGCAATGGCTCTCCCGCTGCTTGCCTCTGCGCTTGCGACCGAGACCGACGATCTTGTCAAGGAAACGATAGCTGATCTAATGGAGAGGCTGCAGTGATGTTCTTCTCCGAACCGGAAATACAGATGAGCGAAGAAGAGTTCCGCCTGATCCGGGACATCGTTTACAGCCATTGCGGCCTGTTCTTCGACAGCGACACCAAATACCTCCTGGAAAAGCGGCTCGCCAGGAGACTGCCGCTCCATCAGTTGCAGGATTTCAAGGATTACCACCGCTTTCTGAAGTATGACAGGAAAAAGGACCAGGAACTGTCCGACCTGATGGATATCCTGACCACCAATGAAACCTATTTTTTCCGGGAAGCGTTCCAACTGAAGGCGCTTACCGATGAGATCCTCCCCGAGTTGAAGGCGGTGAAGGAGCAGCGAGGGGAAAAATCGCTCCGTATCTGGAGCGCCGGTTGTTCCACGGGGGAAGAGCCCTATACCCTGGCCATGCTGATTCTGGAAATGGACTGTTTTCGTGGCTGGCGGGTGGAAATTGTCGGGACCGACATAAGCCAGAGGGTGCTCCAGCAGTCGCGCAAAGCGGTGTACGGCAAATCTTCCTTCCGGACCACGGAAGAGCGCTATATCAAACGTTTTTTTCATGAACAGGACGGTGGTTTCCGGGTGAATGACGAGGTGAGGGAATTGGTGACTATCAGCCATCTGAACCTGTTCGACCAGAATCGCCTGGCGCTCCTGGGGACAATGGATGTCATCTTCTGCCGCAATGTCATCATCTATTTCGACCAGATTGCCAAAAAAAAGGTTGTCGAGATTTTTTACCGCACGCTCCATGACGGGGGGTATCTCCTGCTGGGGCATTCGGAATCGCTCATGAATATTTCCACTGCCTTTTGCCTCAGGCATTTGAAAAACGACATGGTGTATCAAAAACCCTGCTCCTCCGGAGGTGCCCTGTGAGGAGTATAAGGGTGGTCGTCATCGACGATTCGGCCTACAACCGGCGCACCATCACCAAGATGCTTGAGGCGGTGGAGAATGTGCAGGTCGTGGGATACGCCGCCGACGGTGAAGAGGGTATCCGCAAGATAATCGATCTGAAGCCCGATCTGGTCACTCTCGATCTGGAAATGCCCCGCATGGACGGGTTTACCCTGCTCCGGATCGTCATGAACTCCTGCCCGACTCCTGTCATCATCATAAGTTCCAGGAGCGAGGATGAGCGGGTCTTCAAGGCGCTGGAACTGGGTGCGGTCGATTTCATAGCCAAACCGACCAGCCGCATCTCCGATGAGCTCCTGAAGATAACAGGGGATCTGCAGGAGAAGGTGCGGAGCGTATTCAGCCTCAACATGGAGAAGATCATCAAGCGGGAGCCGCTTGTGGTCGCCAATCCCGGCAAAAAGAAGAAGCCGGCAGAGGTCGCACCAGTTATCAAAGGGAAGTCGCAGATTCAGATGGTGGCGATCGGCGCTTCCACCGGCGGGCCTCCGGCATTGCAGAGCATACTGTCTTCCTTTCCCAGTCAGGCTCCCTTTGCGGTCGTGGTTTCACAGCATATGCCCGCGGGCTTTACCAAGGCCTTTGCCGAGCGGTTGAACCGATCGTCGTCATTCGAAGTGAAAGAGGCCAGGGATGGCGACCTCGTTTCGCCGGGCAAGGCGCTGATTGCTCCCGGCGGCAGGAACCTGCTCTTCCAGAAAGTCAATGGCGAGGTTGTAGCCAGGGTGGTCGAACCGTCCCCGGCGGACAGGTATGTTCCTTCGGTGGATGCCATGTTCACATCGCTGGCTCCCATTTATGGGGCGAGAATGCTGGCGGTCGTTCTTACCGGGATGGGTAATGACGGGAGCAAGGGGGTCCGGGCGGTAAAAAAAGGGGAAGGCGAGGTGCTGGCCGAATCGGAAGAGTCGGCGGTCGTTTTCGGCATGCCGCGCGAGGCGATCGCCACCGGCCTGGTGGATAAGGTAGCGTCTCTTGATCGAATGGCGCGGGAGATCGTGGTGCGGTGCGGCTTGATCCCCGATTTTGAATGAATGCAGACAACAGAGGTAGGGGCAGACATCTGGCCTGCCCAATCCGGGCGATCACACGCCTGTGTGTTGGAGCCCGCCTGTCGAAGCAGAGCGGCGGGCAGGTACTCCGGTGCACACGTGCAAGGCCCCTACGCTAGGAGCGCATATGTCAACTGAAGAGGAAAAAGGGATTCACAACAGGGGCGAAGAGTTTCTCCAGGTCTTCAAGAAAGGGGCCGAGTTCACCCAGGAACTGATGAAGGAGAACGAGCGGCTCAGGTACCGGATCGTCGAGTTGGAGGAGTCCCAACGGAGCGTTTTGCGTGATGTGGAGGATACCGATGAGAACCGTCGCCTTATCCAGCGCATCGAGGAACTGGAGCGGGAGAAGGAGGAGATTCTCGCGCGAATCCGGCACGTGGAGCAGGAAAATCAGGATTTTGCCGCCCGTTACGTGGAGATCGAGCAGGAGAACAACAACCTGGCCAATCTCTATATCGCCAGCTACCAGCTTCATTCCACCCTCGACTTCAAAGAGGTGCTCCAGATAATCACCGAGATCATCATCAACCTGATCGGTGCCGAAGAATTTGCCATCATGCTGCTCGACGAAAAAACCAACGAACTGCAAGCGGTCGCCACCGAAGGGGTTTCCCGGGAGGACATCCCTTCGGTGAAATTTGGCAGCGGTATCATCGGGCAGGTGGCAAAGACCGGAGAGAGCCACTTTGCCGAAGATGTCTCCGCCGAGACGGGGGATCAGTCGAAACCAGTGGTCTGCATACCCTTGCAGATCAAGGAGCATGTCATCGGTGCGCTGGTGATTTACAAGCTGCTGATCCAGAAGACCAAGTTTGCCGATGTTGATTATGAGCTTTTCACACTCCTTGCCGGGCATGCGGCAACCGCCATTTTCAGCTCCCGGCTCTATTCCGACTCCGAACGCAAGCTCTCAACCATCCAGGGATTTCTTGATCTCCTGACCAGATAGTCATTAACCTTTCGGAGGATACGCTGATATGTCAGAATATAAGGTTTTGATAGTTGAGGATTCTCCCACCATGCGGCAACTCATCTCCTTTGCCCTGAAGAGGCTGCGCGGCCTGAGGATAGTGGAGGCGAACGACGGCGTGGATGGTTTGAAAAAGCTTGCAGCCGAAAAGTTCGATCTGATCTTTACCGATATAAACATGCCGATCATGGACGGACTGAAGCTGGTGAGTCTCGTGCGCAACGATGCCACCTACAGGGACACGCCTGTGGTGGTAATTACCACCGAAGGCGCCCAGGAGGACCGGGAGCGGGCGCTCGCCCTGGGTGCCAACGATTACATTACCAAGCCGATACAGCCCAACAAGATCCTTGATGTGGCCAGAGCCCTGCTCAACATCGATTGACGACGGCAACGTCTGCCACGGAGACACGGAGACTCAGAGAACAGGTAACTTGACAGGATTCTCTCTGTGATTCCCCCCTGTCTCTGTGTCTTTGTGGCAAGATTTCTCAGATGAATATTCGAAGAATCCCCGGAGGTAGTACGTGGAAGGAAAGTACAGTCCGAAAAATGTCGAAAAAAAGTGGCAGAAACTCTGGGAAGAGCGGAAGAGCTTCAAGGCCACCGAAGATAGAAGCAGGGAAAAGTATTATCTGCTGGAGATGTTCCCCTATCCGTCCGGCCGGATACATATGGGGCATGTACGCAATTACTCCATCGGTGATGTGATCGCACGGTTCAAAAGGATGAAGGGGTGCAACGTCCTCCATCCCATGGGGTGGGATGCGTTCGGGATGCCTGCCGAGAACGCCGCGATCCAGAACAAGAGCCATCCTGCCAAGTGGACCTATGAGAACATAGATTACATGCGGGGCCAACTGAAAAAGATGGGCTTTTCCTACGACTGGGACCGGGAACTGGCCACCTGCAATCTGGACTACTATAAATGGGAACAGCTCATCTTTCTCCAGATGTACAGGAAAGGGCTGGCCTACAAGAGGAACTCCTTTGTCAACTGGTGCCCCACCTGCGAGACGGTCCTGGCCAACGAGCAGGTGGAGGAAGGGTGCTGCTGGCGCTGCGACAGCGCGGTGGTGCAGAAGGAGCTCGACCAGTGGTTTTTCCGGATTACGGAGTATGCCGAAGAGCTTCTGGAGCATACCCATAAGCTCCCCGGCTGGCCGGAGCGGGTCCTGACCATGCAGCGCAACTGGATCGGCAAGAGCTGCGGCTGCGAGATCGACTTCCCGGTGGAGGGGCATCTGACGAAGATCAAGGTCTTCACCACCCGCCAGGATACCCTGTACGGCGCGACCTTCATGTCGCTTGCCCCCGAGCACCCGATGGCCCTGGAGCTGACCCTGCCGGAAAACAGGGCGAGCGTGGAGGAGTTCATCGAGCGGGTAAAGAGGACCGACAAGGCACGACGGACGGCCGAGGATTTCGAAAAGGAGGGGGTGTTCACCGGCGCTTTCTGCGTGAATCCGGTCACCAACCGCCGCATGCCGGTCTACCTTGCCAATTTTGTACTGACCGATTACGGCACCGGGGCCGTCATGGCGGTGCCGACCCATGACCAGCGGGATTTCGAATTCGCCCGGAAATACGGTCTCCCCCTGCAGGTGGTGATTCAGCCAGAAGGTGAAACCCTCGACCCTGAAACCGTGACAGCAGCCTATACCGCCGACGGGGTCATGGTGAACTCCGACAGGTTCGACGGGCTGAAGAGCGGAGTGGCGAAGGAAAAGATCGCAGATTTTCTGGAGAGGGAAGGAATAGGCAAGAAGACCGTCAACTTCCGCCTCCGTGACTGGGGGATCTCCCGCCAGCGCTACTGGGGCAACCCGATTCCGGTCATCTACTGCGACCTGTGCGGCGTGGTGCCGGTCCCCGAAAAGGACCTGCCGGTGGTGCTTCCCATGGATGCCGTCTTCAGCGGCGAGGGGGGGAACCCGCTCGCCATGGTGGAAGATTTTGTCAATGTCGCCTGCCCGCAGTGCGGGGAACTGGCACGGCGGGAAACCGACACCATGGATACCTTCGTTGAGTCGTCCTGGTATTTCCTCCGCTATTGCTCCCCGGATTTCACGGCAGGCCCCCTGGACAAGGAGAAGGCCGAATACTGGATGTCGGTGGACCAGTACATCGGAGGGATCGAGCACGCCGTGCTCCATCTCCTGTACGCCCGCTTCTTCACCAAGGTGCTGCGCGACCTCGGTTATTGCGCCATCGATGAGCCGTTCACCAATCTTCTCACCCAGGGAATGGTGATCAAGGATGGGGCGAAGATGAGCAAATCCAAGGGGAACGTGGTCGATCCCAATGCCCTCATCGAAAAATACGGGGCGGATACCGCCCGTCTCTTTTCGCTCTTTGCTGCCCCCCCCGAAAAGGACCTTGACTGGAGCGATCAGGGAGTTGAGGGGAGTTATCGTTTCCTGAACCGGGTCTGGAAGCTGGTTCATGATACTCTGCCGCTTCTTGGACATGCCGGTCAGATCGACACGATGTCCATCGGAGAGGGGGGGAAGGCCCTGCGCCGTACCGTTCACAAGACCATTCGGAAAGTGACGGAGGACATTGAAGAACGTTTCCACTTCAACACTGCTATTGCTGCTATCATGGAAATGGTGAACACCGTCCAGGCCTTCGAGCCTAAGAATGACCCGGCTAACGCCCTGGTAGTGAAAGAGGCCCTGGAAAGCTTGGTTCTTCTCCTTGTCCCCTTTGTCCCCCATATGGCTTCCGAGCTCTGGTCAGTGTTGGGGCATGAGGAGGGGGTTGAGCAGGCCGGCTGGCCTTCCTTTGACCCCGCTGTTGCGGCGGACGAGGAGCTGCTGGTCGTTGTTCAGATTAACGGCAAGTTGCGGAGCAAGGTCATTGTCCCGGCATCCGCCGGGGAGCAGGAGATGAAGGATGCGGCCCTTGCCGACGAACGGATCAAGCCGTTTATGGACGGCAAAGTTGTGAAAAAAGTGATCTGCGTGCCGGGCAAGCTGGTTAATATAGTAGTCGGTTAACGGGGTTTTGCCGTGCAAAAACTCTTCTGCAGTTTCTTGTCCATCGCTTTTTTGCTTCTGAACGGCTGCGGTTATCATCTGACCGGTATTCAGGGGCTTCCAGCCGCAGTTGCGGGGAAAACGATCGCCATTGCCGTGTTCGCCAACAAGAGCTATCGGGCGAATGTGGGTGCCATGCTGACCGAGAGTCTCGTGGACGAAACCGCCCGCCGGAGCGGAGGGCTGGTGGTACCCGAGGAATCGGCCGATCTAGTCCTGGATGGGACCGTCCTTGGCTATACCACCTCTGCGGTCTCATATTCCGCAGCCGACACGGTAAAGGAGTACCGTGCGGTCATGACAGTGGAGGCCACCCTGGCCGAGAAGGGTACCCGCAAGGTGATCTGGAAGGGGATACTTTCCTGGAGCCAGGACTATCCTGCCAACACGAATTTTGCGGTGCAGCAGAACGGCGTAGATACCATCGCGGTGCAGCAGAACAGCGAGGAGGCCGCCATTCGGGAAATATGCCAGAAGGTGGCGCTTCAGCTATACCAGAAAATCAGCCAGGGGTTTTAGTTTCACAGGATCATTGCATGAAACCGGAAGAATTCGAAAAAGAAGTTTGCGAAGGGGAGATCGGTCCCCTTTATTATTTTTACGGCGATGAACCGTATCTTGTCGAACGAGGTGTCAAGCGCCTGTTGGCACGGGCGGTTTCCCCCGAATTTCGCGAATTCAATCTGACCGTCTTTTACGGGGGTGAGGCAAAGGGACCCGAGATTGTAGAGGCGGCCCAGACTCTGCCGATGTTTGCCGAGCGCCGGGTCGTGCTTGTCAAGAAAAGCGGTGCGCTGTCGGCAGCCGCCCTTGACGTGCTGGCAGGGTATGTTCAGGATCCCGCACCTTCCAGTTGCCTCATATTCCAGGGTGAAAAGATCGACCAGCGCAAGAAGTTTTTTCTCGATATGAAAAAGAACGGGAAGATGGTGGAGTATAAACGCCCCTACGAGAACCAACTCGGCTTCTTTATCAGGGAGGAGGCTGCGGTCTTTGACAAGCGCCTGGAGCCTGCTGCAGTTGAGATGCTCGCCTACTTCGTCGGGAACAACCTTCAGGAACTTGCCGCCCAGGTGGAAAAGGTTGCCATCTATATCGGGGCGCGGCAAACTATCAAGGTCGATGATGTAAGGGCTATTGCCTCCGACACGAAAGTCGAGTCGGTTTTCGACCTGTCCAATGCACTCGGGGAAAAGAACCTCGGCCGGGCTCTCCGGAGCCTGCAAACCATACTGCGGGACGGGGAGGCGCCGCTTATGGTGCTGGCCATGGTAACGCGCCATTTCCGCCAACTCTGGCGCGTGAAGGAGCTTTTGGGCGAGCGGGTGACACCTCAAGAGATCAGCAAGGCGGCCGGAATACATCCCTATTTTATTCGTGGAGTCATGGAACAGGCGGGAGGTTTTTCGCGTGCAGATTTCATAGCACTGTTCGAGAGGTTTTATGCAACCGACCTGGCTCTTAAAACGAGCGGGGGGAGGCCGTTGGACCTGCTTGAGCGGTTGGTGATGGATATTTGCGCGAAGGGAAAATAAGAAAAGGGACTCCTTTTGCCGGAGTCCCTCTTTGTTTCGCCGTTATTTGACGGGAGTAGCGTCTTTTGACGGATTAACTTACTGGCCCAGTGTGTTTACCAGCCGGGTGAGTCGTGACACATTGCGGGAAGCGTTTGAACTGTGGATGACACCCTTGGAGGCGGCTGCATCTATTTCAGGGATAGCTGCGGCCAGAGCTTCTTTGGCTACCGCAACGTCTTTTCCCGCGACCGCATCACGAACTCGCTTTATGAAGGTTCGCAATGTTGAGCGAACATGCTTGTTTCTCATGTTTTTCTTTTCGTTCTGCCTGAACCTTTTCAGGGCCGATTTGTGATTCGCCAAACTGCACCTCCGCGTTATGGGTAAATGGATGAATTGAAATTCGAAAGTTATTTATATAGCACTTGTTATGCTTTCGTGTCAAGATAAATAATGTCCACAAGCGTTGCACGCGTATAAGACTGTTTACGTGAAAAGATGTCGGATGTGGCAGGGTATTTGCTAGCATTATTAAATGGTTATAGTTTAAAACACATTGATTGATATATTGGCATAAATATAATTGTGTACGTTTGAATAACCTAGCGATGTGAGCATGCAATTATGGAAACGGTATATTTGAAAACCTTGGTTGTAGCCGCGCGGACTGGGAGCTTTTCTAAGGCCGCGGCGCAACTCTGCATAACCCAGTCTGCCGTGTCCCAGCGGGTGAAATTTTTGGAGGATCGATACGGTTATCAGCTTCTTGATCGGTCAGGGCCGCTTCTCATTCCGACGGATATTGGCGCGATCGTTCTGGAGAAGGCTGAGCGTATCCTTCTTATCGAAAAGGAACTCGATGAAAGACTCAAGCATGTAGGGGGCAAGATCCGTCTCTCCCTCTGCTGTACCCCCACTTTCGGTATTGCCTACCTGCCCCAGGTTTTGAACAGCTTCATTGCGCACAATGCGGACGTGGTTGACCTCAAATTCATGCTCTATTCGCCGGAGCAGGCAATCAAGGGGCTACATGACAATGAATGTGATCTCGGCATTATCGAGCATTGCGAGAATCTGGAACTTGCCGAGTTCCAGACTTTCGAACTCCCCCGGGATGAATTGATCTTTATAAGCTCCCCTAATCTCAATTTGTTGACTACGGAAATCGATTTGGCCACGCTGATGCAGCAACGTTTTATTGCCCGAAAAGAAGGATGCAGTTCCAGAAGGCTGTTGACGAGGAATCTTGCCGCGATGGGAAGGAACTTGAGCGATTTTCGGAGCATGATCATTTATGATGATCTGCGGTTGACGATCGATACCGTGCTCGAAGGGAGCGGGATTGCGTACGTTTCGAAGAGTTTGGTAAGCAAGCATCTCGATGAGGGCACATTGTGCGCGCATCACGTCAATGGCTTTTGCAGCAGCCGTCTCCGCACCTTGGCGCTCAACAAAAACAGTCATGTGGAAAGGACGTTGCAGAATTTTATTGACTGCGTTTATATGCCGTTCGATTTATCCCCTCCGGTTATTGTCAAATCATCCTGCACATAAGCCTACTGTGTTTTTGCCTGGCTTCGACAATTCCCTTTTCTGTCTTGACCGATATAAAAAAAGGGCCGTCTGTAACGGCCCTAAATCAATGAAGGGGTTGCTTCTGGTGTTATAAAGTTATCAGCCCTTAACCGACTTCGGGGTGGTAGCGTTAGGCGGCTGACTTACTGCGGAAAAGAATCTTTCCGTGTGGTGCAACTAGAAAAGCAGCGCAGCATTGATGTTTAGCCTCAACACCCGGCGGTCTTTCTGAATAATTTGCTTTCATTCTTGCCATCGAGCACTTCGTATTTACACCTGATTTGATCGCCCTCGACTATTCTGTGATCTTTGAATTTGTCCAGGGTCAGGTCGTCGGTAACGTTGACAACAAGCGGTTGGCCCGTTTTGTCATCCTTGAGGGTGACGGTGGCCGACTTGCCATCCTTGGCAACCTCGATCTTGGTGATGATGCCAACCATTTTGATTTCGTCCGCATGGGCGAAACTGCTGAAGGAAAACAATCCCAGAGCCAGAACTGCAACTACTACCAGTACCGATACCACTCTTTTCATCGCGCCTCTCCTTTTTTGCCTTTGGTGTTGTTTCGCTGAATAGTGCTACTGCTGACATCCCATCACTCTTTCTGACGAAAGGCGAGGGGCTTGCGCCCCCCGCATATACACAAACTATTGGTACCGATAATAATATATTAAGCAATATATAGCAATGCTAAAAATGAACCTCGAAGGTAAGGTAGAGGTCCGTGGCGCTTTTCAGCGGGGTCAGCAGCATCATGTCGGTAGGCTTGATGTCGGCGATCTTGACCGGTGCGCCTACCCAGTTATTGCTGCCGGTGTACTCGAAGTCGTAGTACTGGTAGCCAAGCCGGAAGAAGGCCTTGCTGAGGTAAGAGGAGATCGGTTTGAGCGGCAGTTCCTGGATGATGTAGCCTTCGTAGACGTTGCCGCGGGTCCCCACCTTGCTGGTCCACAGGTCGTCTGCGGACGGGACGGTGGTGATCCAGTTCTTCGAGCCATGGTTGTACTCGGCGCCGATTTTGGTGCGAGTGGCGGTCACGTCATAGCGGGCGCCTATCCAGGCGCCCCAGCCGGTTTTGTCGGTCGGCGCTTCGGGTTTGAAGAACTGGCCGGTCAGGAGGCCTTCGAAACCGGCGTTACCCGACACGTTGTCGTTGGGATGGGTGACGCTCAGGCCGGCGGTGCCGAAGACATTGAGGGTGCCGGGGCCGATGTTTTTCAGGGTGCTGATGGCGCCCAGTTCATACCAGTCGATGCCACCCAACTGGACCGACGGCGCGGTATCGCCGAAGGCGGTGTTTTTCATGACCGGGAAGTCGAAGAGGTTGTAGCCGTGGTCCCACTGGAAGTCGATGCGGAGCGGGTCGGTGTCGATCGGAATGACGGCGATCCCGACAAATTCGGTGTCGTGGAGATGGGGGGCATTCTTGTCGACGATGCCGCTGTCGAAGCCGCGGCCCCAGCAGAACTTGGCGTAGGCGCCGGGAAGCGCTTCGATATCGGGGGCGATGCCGAGGGTCCCGCCGTCGAAGGCGAAGTCGATCATCAAGGCGGGGGTGCCGGCTTGGCCCGGTCCCGGCCTATTCTGTTTCACGGTGGAAGGTATGCCGCCGGCGGAGGGGCGACGGCCGACCGAGAACCAGATCGGCTGGCCGAAGACGTTCTTCCAGGTGGCATAGGCCGTATCCACGGCCAGCTTGTTGTCGGAAGGGACATGGGCGACAGTGGCGTCGAAGACGCCGACCCGGTCGGCAAAGAACGGGCCGGTACCCGTGCCGGTAATGGCCGAATCGTCCTGCGATCCGGTTACCTTGTACATGAGGAGCCGGGCGTGAACGCTGACATCTTCAGTGGGCTTGACGCTGAGGTTCAAGCCGAAACGGTTGGTGTACATGGTGTCGTTTGCCACTGTTGTGGCCTGGACCTGCTTTGCAAAACCTCCCAGGCTCTGCGGGGTCATTAGTTGGCCAGCCATTTGTTGAATTAATGAGGGGCCGCCAGGGGGTACGGTACCTAAACTATTTACTAGTGCGTTTGCTGCGCTGTAGCTTGTCGTATTCTGTATGGTTTGCATAAGGGGAATAAACGTTGATAATGGCTGGCCGGTAACGGAGCCGCCGGTAAATATTGTGCCTTGTAATGCATTTTGGGCATTCGTAATCGATCCGATAGCATCAGTGTACGCGGCGGTTCTCCCCCGCAGGGAGTCGAGCCGTATCCGGTAATCGCCGCCGATGGTCAGCCATTGCCCCATCGACTTTTGCTTCGTCTGGCCAACGTCCCTCTTGAGGCCCTCGATCTCCTTGTTCAGGTTGTCGATCTTCTGCTCGAGGTCCTGGTCGGCGGCCATGGCCGAAACCGGCAGGGCCATCCCCAGCAGCAGGGATGCGGATACGAAATTTCTGGTGATTCTCTTCATGATTTCTCCTTTCCAATTTAAATTAAATAGACTGCCAACAACCTTTGCAGGCTAGTTACCGCCTGGCTTTGCGGTAATATTAATCACCTCCTTTTTGGGAGCTTGGCCAGTCAGGTAATCTACTTCAAACGGAATGTAAGTTCAAGCTAATTGTTACGTATATTATATATATTGAAAATGCAATTAGCGGGCCATATAAGTAAAAATTTATAATTCAATATGTTGCGGTGCGTTGCCTGGCTACGGGTTGGTGAAATAGCGTAATTTGACCCGGTTATTTGGCCGGATGGGTGATTTGCCGCATGTAAGCGGCCGACGAGTGGGAGGGGGGCGGCTATTGTACTATCATGGGCTCCAATTGCTTGCGAAGATCTTCCCGGACAGCCAATCCATTATTGACATGTCGTATCGATCGGGTTGAATCGAGCAAAAAAGTCGTCGGAAGCGTTCTGACTCCCCATTCCTTGGCGACATCCGGTGCTTCATCGATATTGTATGCGGTAAGCGTTAATCGCTCCGCGCCATATTCAGCGAGGATTCCTTCAAGGATAGGCCTTTGTGTCATTTTGCACACAGAGCATCCATCAGACCAGAAATACACAATGGTCGGCATAGGCGATGCCGTATTCAATTGCTGCGATGCGCGACTTGCGAGAGAGGTCTGCCGACGTTTCATGAGTGACAACACTATCCAGGCACATGCCATCACCGCAAAACTAATCACCAATCGTTGATACATTGTCTGCCCCCATCGGGTGTTGTCTTGCTATCATGCCTTGGGCGGGCGCGCCCCGGGAAAAGTGCCTGTAACAGGGGCGTGCTTGAACAGTCCGCGAAGCCCGAGTCGATTCATCATGTAGTAGGTAAAGCAACCGGCACACCACCCGGTGAAGCCCGCCGCAGCAAGGGATATGAGCAGCCACACCAAGCCCCAGCCCGCAACGCTCCGACCCGTTGCCAGAAGATATGCTGCCGTTGCCGCCACGATCGTGCCGAACATTGTCGCAAAACGATGGGGCTCCGGGTTATCGGTACGAATGTCCGGCCTCACGATACCGGCCGGCCGCAGAAAATGACGGTACAGGGCAACATAGGGGCCGAGGCTTAGATGCAGTGTTGTTATGAGCATCGCTCCGGCCTGAAATGCTACCAATTCCCAGCGGTTGATGACGAATGCCGTAACCAGCACCGCTATAACCAAAATCGAGTTGACCCGCAGCTCATTTTGATCAACTGTGCGCTTTTTTGAGCTCTCTGCCGCTTTCATCGCAGAATCCTCCTGGACGGTTAAATAGCTTTCATACGTTTTGACAAACCAGACTACCGAACACTGTGATCACAGTTTCTTGCCGAAACGCCGCAACAGAAGCGAGTTGGTCACCACCGAAACCGAGGAGAAGGCCATGGCGAGGCCGGCAAACTCGGGCTTCAGAGTGATCCCGAGGGGATAGTAGAGCGCTCCCGCGGCGATGGGAATGCCGAGGATATTGTAGAAGAGCGCCCAGAAGAGGTTTTGCTTGATCTTGGACAGAGTGGCGCGCCCCAGCCGGATGGCCCGTACCACGTCCATCAGGTCGTCGCGCACCAGGACCACGTCGCCGGTCTCTTTCGCCACGTCGGTCCCGCCGCCTATGGCTATGCCGATGTCTGCACTGGCCAAGGCCGGGGCGTCGTTGATTCCATCCCCCACCATCCCCACCGGCTGGCCTTTTTCCTGGTACTCCTTCACCACTTGCTGCTTCCGGTCGGGGAGCACCTCGGCCTCGAAACCGTCCACCCCTGCCTGACGCGCAATGGCAACGGCAACGGCTTGCTGGTCGCCGGTAATTAAGAAGGTCTTGATTCCCATGCGCCGCATCTCCGCCACTGCGGCTGCAGAGGACGCCTTGAGCCGGTCGGCCAGGGCCGCAATGCCCAGGAGCCGCTCCCCTGCAGCCACATAGATCAGCGATTTCCCCTCTACGGCAAGACGCAACGCATCAGCGGCCAGCGGCGTCACGGATATCCCCGCTTCTTCCAGGAGCCGGGCGCTCCCGGCCAGAACCTGCATGCCGCTGAAGGTACAGGAAACGCCGAATCCCCCCTTTTCCCGGTAATCGGAGACGGCCCCGGGAGCGATTCCCCGCGCCGCTGCACCCTGCACCGCAGCCTGGGCCAACGGGTGGGTCGACTGCGACTCGGCCGTGGCGAGGCACTCAAGGAATCTCCCTTCGTCCACGGCCGGTGCGGTCACTACATCGGTAAGCGTCGGGCGCCCTTCGGTCAGGGTCCCGGTCTTGTCGAGAAGGATCGACCGTAGCTTCGAGATGTTCTCCAGCACCGATCCCCGCTTGATGAGGATGCCGCGGGAAAGCCCAACCCCGCTTCCGACCATGATAGCGGTTGGCGTGGCAAGTCCCATGGCGCAGGGGCAGGCGATGACTACAACGGCTATGGCAAGCTTGAAGGCAAACAGGAACGGCTCGTTGAGCGCAAGGTACCAAGTGCAGAAGGTGAGAATCGAGAGCGCCACAACTACCGGCACGAACACCCCGGAGACCCTGTCGGCGAAGCGCTGGATCGGCGCCTTGTCCGCTTGGGCCTCCTGCACCATTTTCACTATCTGGGAAAGAAGAGTCTCCTCTCCCACCCGCGTGGCGCGCACCCGGATAAGTCCGGTCTGGTTGATGGTGGCACCGGTAACGGCATCCCCTTCTCCCTTGTCCGCAGGCACCGACTCGCCGGTTACCATGGATTCGTCCACGCTGGTGCTCCCCTCCACAATCTCTCCGTCGGTGGGAATCGTCTCGCCGGGACGGACAAGCAGCAGGTCGCCGACCCGCACCATGGAGGCCGGCACCTCCTTTTCTCCCTCTTCGGTAATGAGCCGTGCCTTGTCGGCCTGGAGCCTGAGGAGCTTCTTCAGGGCCTCACCTGCCTTGCCGCGCGCGCGCGCTTCCAGGTACTTGCCGAGGCGAATGAAGGCGATCAGCATGGCCGAGGTCTCGAAGAATACCTCGTCGTTGTGCCCGCCGAATGCACCGAAGAAAGCGAAAAGAGAATAAAAGTAGGCAGCTGACGTCCCCAGGGCCACGAGCACGTCCATGTTGGCGCTGCGGTTCTTGAGGGCATACCATGAGCCGCGGTAGAAGGTGAGCCCCGCCGTGAACTGGACGATGGAGGCGAGCGCCAGGTTCATCCACCCCACCACGGGGTTGGCGTGCATCTCCATGGTGAACACCATAGTGAACATGATGGGGAGGGCGAGGAGAAGGCTCGCGATGAACCAGTTTCGCTGGCTCCGGAAAGTCTTTGCCACGTCCTCCTGCGCCGCCTCTTCCGGAACCGACTGGTAGCCGGCAGCGGTCACGGCGGCATATATTTCCGCCGGGGTGGTGGAGGACGGGACGAAACGGACGAAGGCCGATTCCTGAGCCAGGTTTACCACCGCTGCCGTTACCCCCGGCACGGCGAGAAGTTTCTTCTCCAGGTTGGCGACACACGAAGCGCAGTGCAGACCCTGGACGCCGAAGCGGAGCTCTCCCGCACCCTCCTTGTCCCGGATGCCGAACCCGGATTTCGTGATTTTCTCCTTAATTTCCCGGCATGTGATGACTGAGCTTTCGAACTCCACCAGCAGCTCCTCCATGGCGAAGTTTATGGAAGCCCGGCTGATGCCGGCAGTTTCTGCAAGTGTTTTCTCGATCCGGCTCGCGCAATTGACGCACGACATGCCGGTGACGGTGAAGGTTGCTTGTTGCATGTTTAAATCCTCCACAAGAGCAGTATTGGATTGTCTTTCCGACTGGCTGAAATAGCCGCCATTTATACCTCATTCCCTGATCTCAATTAAACGGCCGCTGTTTCCGGAGCGATTCCATGGCTTCGTCGAGGCAAAGGGGACCGCAGCATAGAAAGACTGGGCAATAAGGATGAATGTAGCCAGGGTAACTGCCAGGAATGCTAAGTATAGTTTATATAGTTAATATATACAATAAAACAAATTAAATGTGACCATTAATTCACTTTACTGGTAAAAAAAATTACCTGACCAGCCCTAGAAAGTTGTTCCAGAGATTCTCCGCTTCCGACTTGATGTCAAAAGACGCGCCGCCGATAGCCCAACTCAAGGCGGTAAACTGGATCATCCCGATAAAGGTCTGGGCGGTTTCGCGCGGAGAAAGGCCCGCCCTTATTTCGCCCTCGTGGACACCCGCGGCTATGATGCCTGACACCGTCTCCACGTAGTTCCCTATGCGAAAAGCAAAGGTTTCTGCCAGTTTCCGGTTGCCGAGATGAATGTCCTCGGAAAAGATTAAACGCGGAATGCCCGGAAGTTCG
Organism: Geobacteraceae bacterium; assembly: GCA_036518435.1. Classification (GTDB taxonomy): domain Bacteria; phylum Desulfobacterota; class Desulfuromonadia; order Geobacterales; family Geobacteraceae; genus JAMPXD01. The sequence continues at coordinate 237,462 of DATDNF010000031.1, read as the reverse complement.
TCAACTAAGTTCATGTGGGAATAGTAGATGGTTTCCAGTTTTTCCAGTGGTTTGCGGCTTCCGGCAGCGATTGTCGCAGCCTTACCCATAATAGCGGCACCGATGTAATCCGCGAGGGCAAAATATATCTCTTCTTTTCCGCTAAAATGTCTGTAAATGTTAGCTTCACTCATCCCTGCCGTTTCCGCAATGGCCGCGATGGTGAGCGCCCGCACGCCATATTTTCCTATTACTTCAAGAGCTGCCTGGATAATTTCCTCCTTGCGCACGCGGGTACTTTTCTTTGCCAGCATCATTTCTCCTTGTGAATTTATATTCACATAATATTTGTAGTGTGGCTGGCGGTCAAGTAAATTAATTTTTCTTACTGCAGCTCAATCTTCACCAGTCATAGGTGCGCTATATGATGCCGTTTACGTCATGGTCTGATCATTGATTGTACGGTATGGAATTGACCGGCACAACTGAAGCGGTTCTTTCCTCGTGAAGGAGAGTCAAGGGAGCGCGGGAGGCGAAAGCTGTTGACTTGCAGCGCGCAAATTGCGTAATATCGAGTGAAAAATCGTGGTGAAGAGGAAACGTGACCAGAGAAAAACTGCTCTATGTCGAGACTTTCGGCTGCCAGATGAATGTCAGCGATTCGGAGAAGATCGTTGCCCTGCTCAAGAAAGTCGGGTATCATCCCACCCAGGATTCTGCCTGTGCTGACCTCATTATTCTGAACACCTGCAGCGTCAGGGAAAAACCGGAGAAAAAGGTATACAGCAGTCTCGGCAGGTTCAAGGGACTGAAAATGAGGGGGCGCCGTCCGATCCTCGCCGTGGGGGGGTGCGTTGCCCAGCAGGAGGGGGAGCGGCTGCTTGAAAAGGTTCCCTATCTGGACATCGTGTTCGGGACCCACAACCTGCACCTGCTGCCCGACATGATCCGCAAGGCCGAGGAGGGGGAGAGGGTCGCCCAGGTGGGATTTATAGACGGCGAGGCCCGGCTCGACCTCTTTCCCGTAGAAGACGAGGCGGATGGGGTCTCCCGGTTTGTGACCGTCATGCAGGGATGCGACAATTTCTGCTCCTACTGCATCGTTCCGTACGTGCGGGGGCGCGAGGTCAGCCGGCGCTCCGCGGATATCCTCCGGGAAATCACGGAAATGGCCGATAAAGGGGTGAAGGAGGTGACGCTGCTCGGTCAGAACGTCAATTCCTATGGCCTGAAAAGCAGCGGGGAGCCCGATTTTGCCGGCCTCCTGCGCCGGGTGGCGGACATACGGGGGTTAGAACGGATCCGCTTCACCACCTCCCATCCCAAGGACATCTCCTCCCCTCTCATTGCCTGTTTTGCGGAGATACCCGCGTTGTGCGGCCATATCCATCTCCCCGTCCAGTCGGGGAGCGATGCGGTGCTGGCCAGGATGAACCGGGGGTACACCCGTGGGGAATACCTGGAGCGGATAGCCGCGTTGAAGTCGGCCCGGCCCGGCATCCAGATCACCGGCGACATGATTGTCGGCTTTCCGGGGGAGAGCGATACGGATTTCCATGATACCCTTTCCCTGATGGAGGAGGTGGGATACGTCGATCTCTTCTCGTTCAAGTATTCCGTCCGGCCGGGCACCAAGGCCGCCGCATACCCGGACGACGTGGCGGGCGCTGTCAAGCAGGAGAGGCTCGCCAGGCTCCAGGACTTGCAGCGGCGCCTGACCCTGGAGAGAAACAGGAGTTTCGTGGGCACCGTCCAGAACGTCCTGGTCGAAGGGGTGAGCAAGCGGGGCGACCAGTTGTACGGCAGGACCGACGGCAACCGTGCGGTGAATTTTGCCGGTGCTCCCGCCCTGATCGGCGGGATGGCGGAGGTCGCGATAACGCGTGCCCTTCAGAATTCGCTGTGTGGGGAAATAATAATCAGCCGCTAGCTGCTAGCGGCTTTATGACGAGGTAGTCAATGTATCTTGAGATGTCGGTTTTCGGCTTCACCATGGATTCTCTAGCCAACAGACCGGTGGTTATCCTTAAGGATGCCACGGAGAGCAACACCATCCCCATCTGGCTCAGCACCACCGAAGCCCTCGCCATTGCCGCGGAGCTCATACAGTGCGACGGTTCGGGCCGCGGTGGCCGAAAAGACCTGCTGACCCAGTTGATGGCCCGGACGGAAACCGAAATCGGGACGATCGTCATCGATAGGGTGAACGATGGGGTCTTCACGGCCCAGGTGAAGTTCATCCGCAATGGCGAGGAGGTGCCGGTGGAGGTGCGCCCTTGCGAAGCCATCAGCGCGGCGCTGAAGTACAAGCTGCCGCTCATGGTCGCCGAGGAGGTGGTGGCGCGGGCTTCCGTTCTTGCAATGAGCGATGAAGATCTCGCCCGAGAGAACAACGCCCGGAGGTTTACCGAGTTTCTCGAAAAACTGGACCCTGCCGCCCTCGGCAAATATCCCATGTAAATGACAGTGGTCAGATCGGAAGCGTCGGTAAAAGCCGGCAAAGGGTTGGAGTACTTGTGATGTGAATTGGGTAGGGACCAGCCTGGTCTTGGGTCATGTGTCGGCTTTCGTGAGGGAGGCGGCGAAGCGTTGACAGGGGGCGGGCAGGCCGGGCTATTGAGCTCCGAAATCACCTTCATTCGGGTGGCCGACCTTGCAGCCTGATACGGGGAAACGATAAACGGCCTGCAGGGACAGGCCGTTTACCAACATGACGAGGATGTAAGTCAAGCAGTTTAGAGCATAAGGGGTCTAGGCAATTGCCTAACGTCATAGATTTTTTGGTTGCCTATTGCGCGGGCCCCTCAGTTGTCTTCACCACCCACAACATTTACCGACTAGCAAGGCGCAATCATGATCTACCAGTAGATATTGGCATGGCCCGGTCCACCGTTTGCACCGGAAACATAGATATTACCATATTGGCTGTAATACCCGACAGAGCCGCCATTATTATTTAAAGGTGTTGTCGATGTACCGCCAAAAAGACTACCACTAGTCGATGTACCGCCCCCGCCATAAAGACTACCACTAATGGCAGTACCGCCATCCATAGGATCCCAGCCACCGCCGGTGCCCCCGACGCCTGGAGTACCGACAACCGTACCTACAGCAACACCACCGCCGCCGCCACCATGTGCGACCGCCAGAGTCCCACCGAACGAGGTATCACCGCCGTTACCGCCATTACTATGAAGACTGCCTGCGCCACCGGCGCCTACTATCACCGTGTATGTCTGTCCCGGCGTCACCGCGAAGGACCCACGATATTGGCCACCACCGCCACCGCCGCCACCGTAAACCGCATAGGAAGTACCGGTATAACCACCACCGCCGCCACCAGCGCCCCATGCTTCAAATAAAATCTTGCCTACACCTGCGGGGACGGTAAACGTGTACGAACCGGGAGTGGCATATCTCATCATGCCATTTAGAACCCCCGAAGCAGCGGAATATTGTTTAGATCCATCAGCAAACGTAATCGCCGTGCCTACGCTGATATTGCCATTTACAACAAGGTCACCATTTGCCGCATAACCGTTTACTCCGTGCAGCAACAATACGAACAGTAAAAGCATTATCTTTTTCATTGTACTCCTCCTTGATATTTTGTCATTCTTGTAAGTCCATACGCACAAATGAGCAGATTAGTTCCCGAATACAAAACTGCCGACAGTTAGGGTACCTAAGTTGTCCGTAAAGGATCCGATAAGTTTGGTATCTCTAACCCAGCCTGGGTTATAGTTGCAATCGTATCCACCTTGCAAGTTAACGGCGATGTTTTGACTGGTTGTAAAATTTCCGGTGAGATCTATTCCCTGACTTTGGATTACATCCTGATCCTTAGCAGCATTGTATGCCTGCTGAAGCGTTGAGAAATATTGTGGCGTGGCACCTGCGATTCTTACAGGGAGATATGGAGATGTTTGCAGAGCTATATAATTTGGTACAGATTTGCTATTGGAGCCAGTTGTATTGGTAACAAGGAGAGAAACGGTATAATTTCCCGGAGCGGCATAGGTGTGGACAGGGTTTTGGAGTGTACTGGTAGTGCCATCACCGAAATTCCAAAGCCATGTTGATGGACTGTTCAATGAAAGATCAGTAAATGACAATGAAATCGGAGCACAACTCGTCGTTTGAGATGCGGAAAAATTTGCTACTGGCGGTAACAATGTAAATGTGGCTGTTACTGTCGTATTCGAATTCATGTTGATTGTACAAGCACCTGTCCCGCTGCATCCCCCGCCAGACCATCCTGCGAATGATGAATTTGTAGATGGTGTAGCAGTCAATGTTACGGGAGTTACCACATTGTATTGTCCCGTACAAACGAGACCGCAGTTGATGCCTGACGGAGAACTGGTGATCGTTCCTGTTCCGGTGCCTGTTTTATTAATAGTCAGAGACACAATGCCCGTTCCAGACAACGGAACGGTCAAAGTGGATGAGGTATTGTATGTGACATTTAAGCTAGAGCTCTTTTGACCCACGGATGTGGGTGCGAACCATGCCTGGATAGTACAAGTTTGCGTTGGCAAGAGTGTTTTCCCTGAACAATTGTCGGATGTTATTGCAAAATCCGAATTGTTCATACCTGTTATTGCTGTAGACGCTATAATCGTGTTTGCATTTCCTGTGTTGGAAATTGTAAATGTTTTGGGCGAGGAAGCACCGCCCAAATTAACGGAACCAAAGTCGTCAGATGCTGGAGAACTTTCCAATTTTCCTGCAGCACATCCCGGAAATATAAAGGAAGCTATTCTTGTCTGCCAGGGCGCAGTTCCTGTAGTCTGAATATACTCAGTCGTGTACCAGAATGTGCACCCGTCTGTCGGATCAACGCTCATGGAACTGTAATCACCCCAGCGGTGCATTGGTCCGGTTTCGGATCCGCTTCCTGCAATAATTGAGGCTTCCGCTTGGCCGAGAGTTCCCAGAGGGTCGTCGATTAATCTCCCGGCATATCGAATAGACGGATAAACAGTCGAGCTTGAGACGCTATAGCCGAGAGCGATGTTGCCCCGCACGTCCATTGCAACGCTCCCCATCCAGCGGTTTTCCGTGTCGGATGGCGCATAGGTCCCTTGCTGATATATCGACCACCCGCTGCCGCTGTTACGCAGTTCATACCATCTTGTACCCGCCCTGCCTCCGCCTGCGTCGACCGTATGGTTCGTCACCATAGCACTATGGTCGCCGAAATTCCTGTATTGCAGCCTGTACATAAGCCGGTCGCCAAGTGAGTCGAGAGAATAGCCACCAGGCTGCGGAATGTCGCCGGTCATTAAATTAAACGGAGCAGTCGTAAGAACGGCATTGGGCCTGCTGCTTACGCCGAACGTTGAATTTGCGGGAGTTGTCCAGTCTGCGTGGAATTCCCAGATCTTCAGATTGTCACTGGAGCTGTCGCAATTTGCCGAACCGTCGTCAAATGAGGTGAAATAATTGGGCGTACCGGCAGGAGGAGGGGTTCCGTCAAGGTCGGACGGAAGCAGGCCTTCGTAGCAAGAATTTACATTGTGCAGGTCGAAATAAACCATCTGCGCCTGCTGTCCGTTTAGCATTTTGTTCCGTTCAAAGGCAACTACGCCGGCGCCTGACCATGAAGAGGCCTTGTAAAACTGGTTAGCCGACATGTAATAGCCGTCGGGCCAGATTCCGAACTTCGGGTAGTCATTCATAATTGTAGTGCTGTATAAAAACGCATACCGATTCCATGCGCCCGTGGGATCTCCTGTCTTAGAGACCGCGACGCATTCATAATACGGGCCTAAGTTATTAGGGCCCAAGGCAAACTGACTCATGATCCAACGGTCTGCTAAATGGTCGTAAAGCACGATTGGATCGCCGTTATTGTCTGCTTCGCACTCCCCGCTGAAACCGCTCCAAAGTGTGTTAATATTCGCAGGACCATACAGTGAATTTCCGTTCTTATCCCAGATCTGAAATCCTGAATTGACGGTCTGTACATAATGGTTAGGGCCGACGGCACCGTTCGTGTCCGGCGGGTAAACCCCGTAGAGATTGGAGATGCCTTCAAAATTGTGGGTTGTCGAGGGCATAGATGGCAATGAGCCAGAATCTCCTCCGAATGTCTGAACAACAGTGTCGAATTTTTTTTCTATTCCCGTTGGCTGGGCCAGCCGTCCGAGAGGATGCTGCTGAATATCCCGTCGTTCTCCGGGAGAAATCGGTTTTACATCTTTGAGTTTCGGAGAAACATCATTTTTTTCGGATTTAATAACAAAGGGGTCAAACTGAGGATCAGCATTCGCGATTCCAGCACTGGTGATAGCTAAAAGAAATAATACAGAGATCGACACGATAAGTTTCTTCATTTCTCCTCCGTGCATTTTTGAAAATCAGGGCTACACCCAGGCCAAGCGAATTCCCTTATCCCAGAAGACCAACACCCACTGACAAATTCGCAGAATAATATAAATCGAGGTTTAATAAAATTAAATAATTAATATATTTGCATATGGCGTGTCAAGGTTTTTATGGGGGGTGGGAGGCTAAGGTGAATTTTCGGGAAGCGCCTGTGAATCACTATGCAATCGCCGCGATTCTGTGAAAGGGTAGAGGGCCGCCGGAATAAACCAACCGCCGGCTCCCTGCCGCAACTACACATTTGACAAAGTTTTGTCAAATGATTAGACTGGTGCAGCAAAGTCTGGCATCGAAAAAGATAAAAAATAACGAGAATGGTAACGATGCCGATGACCGAAAACAGCAAGGCTTTGAATAAAAGCTTTTTTCTTGCATAGGGAACGTTTTTGCTGTTGACAGCAGACTTTTAATGGGTGACCCTGTGTGGATCCTCCAGGAGGTTTTCATGCGCGACGAATCGTTCAACTTTCTCCGGGAACTGGTGACCGCCCCCAGCCCCTCCGGGTATGAGCAGCCGGCCCAGCGGGTGTTCCGCTCCTATCTCTCCCCCTTTGCCCACGTGACCCAGGACGTCATGGGGAACGTGTTCGGCCATATCCCCGGAGAGGGGGAGGGCCTTCCGCGGGTGATGCTCGTCGGGCATTCGGATGAAATCGGCTTCCAGGTTCGCTATGTCGACGACAAGGGGTTTATCTATTTCGGCGCCATAGGGGGGGTCGACGCCCACCTGACCCCCGGCCAGAGGGTCCACATCCATGGCAGGAACGGCTCGGTTACCGGAGTGATCGGCAAGAAGCCGATTCACCTTATGGAGCCCAAGGACCGGGAAACGGTCGTGAAGCTCGACAGCCAGTACATCGATATCGGGGCCGCCGACAGGAAGGAGGCGGAGGGATTCGTGCGCGTGGGAGATCCCATCACCTTCGCTGTCTCTCTCGAAAGATTGCAGGGTGACCGGGTCACGTCAAGGGGGTTTGACGACAAGGCGGGGAGCTTTGTCGTGGCAGAGGTGCTGCGAAGAATCGCAGCCGCCGCGACCAAACCCGGGGTCGACCTTTACGGGGTTTCCTCGGTGCAGGAAGAGGTCGGGTTGCGAGGGGGGACGACCAGCAGCTATTCGGTCAATCCGGATATCGGCATCTGCGTGGAGGTTGATTTCGCGACGGACCAGCCCGATGTGGAGCGGAAGCACAATGGCGATGTCGCGCTGGGGAGGGGACCGATCCTTCCCCGGGGCGCGAACATCAATCCCGCGCTGTTCGATCTGCTGGCCGATACCGCGGCAATCGAGAATATTCCGGTCCAGTTTACCGGGATACCGAGGGCTACCGGGACTGACGCCAATGTCATGCAGATATCGCGGGGAGGGGTGGCCACCGCACTTGTGAAGATCCCGCTTCGCTATATGCATACGCCGGTGGAGGTCCTCTCTCTAGCTGACCTGGAAAATGCTGTTAAACTCATTGTGGCGGTCCTCTCTCGGATAACGGACAAGAAGGCGTTCATTCCCAACTGAAAAACCACCTTTTGGCTTGACTTACTCCGCCGCCTGGACTAAATTGTGCGGTTAATATCCATCGTAAACCTACTGACGGCACATCAGGTTGTCCGGCTGTCGGGACGCGGTCCGGGGTCTTCAGGACGCATGCAGCACGTTCGGTGAAGAGGGGGCGCGATGCCGCAGTCGGGCAGATGACAACACCGTTGCAAAGGAGTCCGCGATGCTGGACGAAAGTATTACTGAAGGCCTTACCTTTGATGATGTGCTTCTTATTCCCGCCCATTCCCATGTGCTCCCCCGCGATGTCGATCTCACCACCCGCCTGTCCCGCACGATTACCCTGAACATACCGTTGGTCAGTGCCGCCATGGATACCGTGACCGAGGCCCGTGCCGCCATATGCATGGCACGGGAAGGTGGGATCGGCTTCATTCACAAGAACCTGACCATCGAAGAGCAGGCAATGGAGGTGGACAAGGTCAAGAAGAGCGAATCGGGGATGATCGTCGATCCGATTACCATGCGCCCTACCCAGAAAATCCGCGAGGCGCTCGAGATGATGGCCAAGTACCGCATCTCCGGGGTGCCGATCACCAAGAGCAACGGCAAGCTGGTGGGCATCCTCACCAACCGGGACCTCCGTTTTGAAACCGATCTGGACCTCCCCATCTCCGCACGGATGACCAAGCGCAACCTGGTGACCGTCTCGGTCGGGACCACCCTGGAAGAGGCGAAGGAGCACCTGAAGCACACCAGGGTCGAAAAGCTCCTCGTGGTCGATAATGAGAAGTATCTGAAGGGGCTGATCACCATCAAGGATATAGAGAAGGTGCGCAAATACCCCAACGCCTGCAAGGACAACCTCGGCAGGCTGCGTGTGGGGGCGGCGGTAGGCCCAACAGCCGACATGGAGGCCCGCGTGGATGCCCTGATCCGGGCAGGAGTGGACGTGATCGTGATCGACACTGCCCATGGCCACTCCCAGGGGGTCATCGACGCGGTGAGGACTATCAAGCAGAACTTCGACGGGATCGATCTCGTTGCCGGCAACATCGCCACCGCGGAAGCAGCGGAAGCCCTGATCAAGGCGGGGGCGGACGCCATCAAGGTCGGCATCGGCCCCGGCTCCATCTGCACAACCCGTGTTGTAGCGGGAGTCGGCGTCCCGCAGATCACCGCCATCAGCAACTGTGCCGGTATCGCCAGGAAATACGGCGTTCCCATCATTGCCGACGGCGGGGTGAAATATTCGGGCGACCTCCCCAAGGCGGTGGCTGCCGGCGCGGACGTCGTCATGATCGGCTCCCTGTTCGCCGGGACCGAGGAGTCCCCCGGCGACACCATCCTTTACCAGGGACGTGCCTACAAGAGCTACCGCGGCATGGGCTCAATCGGCGCCATGAAGGAAGGGAGCAAGGACCGGTACTTCCAGGGAGACGTGGAGAGCGAGGTGAAGCTGGTTCCCGAAGGGATCGAGGGGATGGTGCCGTTGCGCGGGCCACTCTCGGCCAATATTCATCAGCTGGTGGGGGGGCTGCGGGCCGGCATGGGCTACACCGGTTGCCGTACCGTCACGGATCTCCAGCAGAAGGGACGATTTGTACGGATCACCGGAGCCGGACTCAAGGAGTCCCATGTCCATGATGTGACGATTACCAAGGAAGCGCCCAACTATAGAGTGGGCGGCAATTAGGGAAACGCCGCTTTTTCGCCCTGGCTGTGTAAGTCTTCGGGATTCCTTGTGCGGCCTAGCGCTGCTAGGCCTCCGCGTCATCCCTCGACAGCCTTGCCAGGACAAAAAATCGGCGTTCCATTTTTGGGATGCATGAAAAAGGAAAAACGATGTCCACCGATATCCACAGCGAAAAGATCCTGATCCTCGACTTCGGCTCCCAGTACACCCAGCTGATCGCCCGGCGGGTGCGGGAGGCCCATGTCTACTGCGAGCTCCATCCCTTCGACATGGAGCTGGCGGCGATCCGCGCCTTTCGTCCTTCGGGGATCATCCTCTCCGGCGGACCGAAATCGGTCTACGAGCCAGGTGCGCCGGCGGTGGCCGAGGAGCTCTTCGAACTGGGGGTGCCGGTATTCGGCATCTGCTACGGCATGCAGCTCATGAGCCGCCACTTCGGCGGCGAGGTGGTTCCCGCCGGCAAGCGGGAGTTCGGTCATGCCGAACTCCTGGCTTGCGACCAGCCGGGGCCGCTGTTCGACGGCTTTTTCCTCGAGGGGAAAAGTCCGGTCTGGATGAGCCACGGCGACCACGTGGCCCGGGTTCCGGCCGGCTTCAAGGTGGTGGCGGAGTCGGCCAATGCGCCGGTCTGCGCCATCCAGGACACGAGCCGTCGCCTTTACGGCGTCCAGTTCCACCCCGAGGTGAACCATACGCCCCGCGGCGAGCTCCTGATCGACACCTTCGTCCGCACAATCTGCGGCTGCACCGGACAGTGGACGCCGGGACATATTATCGAGGATGCGGTCAGCCGCATACGGCACCAAGTAGGGGCCGAGCGGGTCATCCTCGGCCTTTCCGGCGGGGTGGACTCATCGGTGGCGGCTGCCCTCATACACCGGGCCATCGGCGACCAGCTGACCTGTGTGTTCGTTGACAACGGTCTCTTGCGGCTGGGGGAAGGGGACCAGGTTATGGCGACCTTTGCCGAGAACCTGGGGGTGCGTGTGATCCGGGTCGATGCGCAAGAACGCTTCCTGGCGGCCCTTGCCGGGGTGACCGACCCGGAGCGGAAACGGAAGATCATCGGCGGTCTCTTCGTCGACATATTCGAGGAGGAGTCGGCCAAGATCGAAGGGGCCGCCTGGCTTGCCCAGGGGACGATCTATCCCGATGTCATCGAGTCGGCTGGAGCCAAGACCGGCAAGGCCCACAACATCAAGAGCCACCATAACGTCGGCGGGCTTCCCGAGTACATGAAACTCAAGCTCCTGGAACCCCTGCGGGAGCTGTTCAAGGATGAGGTGCGGGCAATCGGCGAGGAGCTGGGACTGCCGCGCCAGATGGTCTGGCGCCACCCGTTTCCCGGACCGGGGCTGGGGGTGCGCATTCTCGGAGAGGTACGGAAAGACTTTGCCGACATCTTGCGCCGCGCCGATGCCATCTACATCGAGGAACTCTACGCCAGCGGCCACTACGATAAGATCAGCCAGGCATTTGCCGTGTTTCTGCCGGTCAGGAGCGTTGGTGTCATGGGGGACGGCCGCACCTATGAGTACGTGGTTGCCCTGCGGGCAGTGGAAACGAAGGATTTCATGACCGCCGGCTGGTATCCGCTTCCTTACGAAGACCTGGCCCGGATCAGCAGCCGGATCATCAATGAGGTCAAGGGGATTAACCGCGTGGTGTATGATGTTTCCTCAAAACCACCGGCAACTATCGAATGGGAATAGACGGACGAGGATTTCCGGAACCTGGCGGCGTCAGCCTTCGAAATCCTCTTGTGCGGCGTAGCCCTGCTACGCCTCCGCGGGATTCCTCGGATTCCTTGCCAGAACCCGAAACTCCTCGCCCGGTTGGAGGAGGCTCAAGTCGAAACAATATTGGGCCTTTTGTCGTTTCCCTTGCCCCTTGCTCATCATCTAGTATCTTATGAACTCCATCAAGCTCATAATCTTCGACCTGGATGGCACCCTCACCGACTCCCTCGCCGACCTGACCGACGCGACCAACCAAATGCTGGCCGGTTTCGGCAGACCTGCGCTCGATTGCGAAGAGGTGCGGAATCTGGTGGGGCAGGGGGCGCGCAGGCTGGTGGAACGGGCGATGCCTGACGCCCCGGCCGGCGAGATCGAGAAAGGCCTCAAGGTCTTTCTTGACTACAATAATGCCCATATCGCCGACAAGACCACGCTCTATCCGGGTGTGCGGGAGACTCTCGACAAGCTGCGCGCCGATGGCATGCGTCTGGCGGTCATCTCCAATAAGAACGTTCTCCTCTGCCGCAGGCTCCTCGATCTGCTCGGCGTCGGAGGATACTTCGCCGATGTGTTGGGGGCCGACTCCCTTCCGTCCCGCAAGCCCTCGCCCGAGCCGGTCTTCAAGTTGCTGCATGATTTCGGTGTGGCGCCTGGTGAAGCGGTCATGGTGGGGGACAGCATCAACGACGTGGCCGCCGGCAAGGGGGCCGGCGTGATAACGGTCGGCTGCACCTACGGGTACGGTTACGCGGATGAACTTGCCGGGGCGGATTATCATGTGGCGGCGCTCTCCGACCTACTGAGACTCCCCCTTTTTGACTGAGCGGGACATGGTGGGGAATACCTTCGGCACGGCAGGACGAGATAAGCCTTCACATGCAACGCACCAGCCAATTCCCTGACGATTTGCACCTGTTCGGGCGGGCAATGTTTCGCTTCTTCAGGGACCATGACCCGGCGGGGGTGGAGATTGCGCTGCTCGCCCGTGTCCGGGGGGTGGCAGACGAGCGGCTGTGCGCGAAGCTCATCCGGTATTATTTTCACGATTATGACCCCGCTGAGGCGGAGTTTCTCCTTTCTGCCGAGGAGGTCATGGGGATGCTCGGCACCGGTCCGGGTCCGGATGTGGGCGCTGCACTGGAGCGGCTCAGGGAAGCGGAGAGCTGCGGCAACGTCAACAGCAGGGACGAGACGCGGGAGTTCATCAGGAAAAACCTGTTGACAAAGCAGGGGGCGATGCGCTAAATATATAGCTTCATTGAGCGGGAATAACTCAGTGGTAGAGTGTCAGCTTCCCAAGCTGAAGGTCGGGGGTTCGAATCCCCTTTCCCGCTCCAGTAAAATCAAGGGGCCAGGTCGTATGACCTGGCCCCTTTTTATTTACGTGTAACCTTTCGTGTAACCTCTGAAGCGAAAGAAGCCGAGAAGGAATGAAGAAAGGAGAAGCTCCGCCTGCTCCGGCTGCAAAGTAATACTTACTGGGCACTTTATCAGAATATTTTCGACCACAATAAAAGCACGCTATCCCCTGATGCGCCGTTTCTGAGAATGCCGTTGTCGCGGGTGAACTCCAGATAGAGTTGGGATCGCCAGAAAAAGCCGCTGGTCAGGCCTACTGAAAAGGCATTCCCCCTGGCTTGTGAAAATAATTCCTGGGGTGAGGAAAAGATATTGCGATTGGCCCACATAAAGGTCTCCCTCAGGTGCAGATAAAGAAAGAAGAGTAGTTCCCGGCGGTATTCCGCCGTGCCGATCGCGTAATCGGTTACATAAAACTGGTTGAACATGGCCCCCGGCACGCGGGCTGCCACTGCGAAAAAGATCATTTTCCTGTAGCACATGAAAGGAAATGTCCTTTCACGTTAGAACGACTTGTTCCAGGTAAGGATCAGGCCGCTTCCCGACTTGCCATTGCGAATGAAACCGGAATCCCATGAATACCCGAGATACAGCTCGGAATTCCAGAAAAAACCGGTGTCCAGGCCGATGGTCGTTGCTGCCCCGTTCGAGCTTTTGAACAGAAACTGGTTGGTATCCGTCACAGCTGCCCGGTCCGCCCAGATGAGCGTCTCACGCAAGTGGAGATAGAGAAAGAAGGCGAGTTCGCGCCGGTATTGCAGCGCCGCCAGGGCATAATTGGATACGAGAACCTGGTTGAACATGGTGCCCGGATAATCGGGGCGGCAGAGGTCATCCGATTCGCCGGGAAGAGGACCGCCGCCGATCGTGATGGCATTGTAGCGGTCGGCGCTCCTCTGGCGAGTAGTGCCGCCGTGGAGGCTGAAGAAAATCCGGTTCTTCTCCGACAGCCACGGGATACCGCCGACACCCATGATATAGCCGTTGAACTGGAGGTAGTCCCGGGTATTCTCCTTGGTGAAGACCGCATCGGGGATGGTGCCGAAATTCGCCCATTTGTCCCGGTACAGGTAATCCAGGTCGAACCCGGCTGCCATGCCCGTATGGGGGAGTTCCAGCAGATTCCGGCGCATCCCGTCATAACGGCCCCGCAGTTTCACGCCGTACAGCATGGTGTCGGGCGGCAGCACCAGGTTCGGTCCCGTGTCGCTTGTCCGCTTGGCATAAAAGTACCCGACCTTGCCGAGCAGCTGGAGCCTCAGGTCGTTGTCGACCTGGAAGGGGGCCACCTTGTAGCGGAGTCCGGGACCCACCGAGGCGATCACCGTCCCCCATTCCGTGTCGGACGTCTTGATCTCCTGGTTGTTGACCACTTCCTTCTGGCCAAACGGAATCGTGTTGTTTTCGAACCGCGTGACGAGTTCGAGGTTCCCGAAGCTTCTGTCATACTCCAGGTCATTGACGAAGATACTTATGACGTCACGGGTCCTGGACTCCTCCCACACCCGCTTCAGGAAGATGGCGCCGATCGGGGTGGCGAAGGTTTCACCCTGTTTGGGAGTGTAGAATGCTCCCCCCAGCGTCAGGGCAGTCACGCGACCGCGGTCCATGGCGGGGATGTCTACCGGTTTGCCCATGAAGGCAGTGTGTAACGGCTCTCCGGCCAGCGGCGTGTGGTATTCCGCGGTTTCGCCGGAGACTGCTGCCACCCGTTCTTCAAGGGGAGCAGACGCCTCAACCAATGAGTCGGCACAGGCAATTCCGTGTCTTGTCCTGCCGGGGCACACGAGAGCGCAGGCAATGGTCAGGAATACGATTAAGATTCCCCCTCTGCCCGTAATCCATCCACCCATAGGCTGTTGCTCCTTATATCACTTCGTATAGTAATAGTTTCCCCATGGAACTCCGGAAGAGAAACTGTCGATCAGTCCGGACCTTTCGGCTGCCCGTCACGCAATGCCACTTCCCGATTAGCGATAATCACGGCGATCATCGCGATCTTCATGGTGTTCTCCGCGATGTTCCCCACGGTCTCTTTCATGATAACCGCCACCGCGATTCTCGTCATATCCGGGCCACCAGATACAACCCGACAGTGTCGAGGTTATCAGAAGCAGCATTGCCAGTCTGACCAAAAGAGATCTTTTCATCTGCCATTCCTCCCTTCTATGGTACCGGAGACCTCCACGTATTCCATTATACCATGATTCAACTGAGCCACAATTCTGCACGCCTATACGACTGGAGGTGAGGATGTTTATAGCGAAGGAGTCATTTCCTGATAGAATACATTTGTGAAAATCATAAAGTTCATCTTCAGGCTAAAAACATGTAGTAACAGTTTTTCAGTCATCAGTCTGAAATCTGGAGTAAGGGGCATCCCGTGACGGCACTCCTCATGGATCTTGAATGCACGGGATGTCCCGCTTCCGTATCGCCCACTCCAAAGAGGTACGCAATGGGAATGCATCACAGAGAATTCCACGAGTTGAATAAATCGGGCAGGGAAGAAATTTATCACCATATCCTAAAGGAGGATACCATGAAATCGAGCACTAAAGACAAAGCGGAAGGCACGTTTCACGAAGTCAAGGGTAAGGTCAAGGAGGTCGCCGGGAAACTAACCGATAATCCGAAGTTGGAAGCTGAAGGTACGGAAGAAAGGATAGCCGGCAAAGTTCAGGAAAAGATCGGCGAGGTCAAGAAGGTTCTAGGGAAGTAGTGAGCGCGGCGTATCTGACCATCGAGTAATCTCAGAGTCGAAGACCAAGAGAAAAAAGGCCACTTGATGGAACTAATATCCATTATGTGGCCTTTTCTAGTTTGAAACGAAGCACGACGAATATCGTGGTGCCGAGAACCGTGGAGTTACGCAATGAGGCTGCCAACGCAACCTACGAAATTTAGGCATTCAGCACCGGCGTTTCCTCTGTCAAATACTTTTCGCACATTTAATGTTAAGCTGATATACTCATCCTCATGAAAAAGCGACTGAAACCGGCAAACAGCGGTAAAGAACGAGACAAGTCTTCCCCGAAAGAGACCCCGACGCGGCAAGAGAGTCCCCTTTTCCCCATCGTCGGTATCGGCGCCTCCGCCGGCGGGCTGGAGGCTCTGGAGCAGTTCCTTAGGCACCTGCCCGAAGGAAGCGGCATGGCCTTTGTCATCGTCCAGCACCTTGACCCGACCCACAAGGGGATCATGGCCGAACTGCTCCAGCGCACCACCGGGATGGAGGTCTTCCAGGTCAGGGACCGAATGCAGGTAAAGCCGAACTGCGTCTATGTGATCCCCCCCAACAGGGACATGTCCATTCTGCACGGGGTGCTGCACCTGTTCGAGCCGACGGCGCCCCGGGGACTCCGCCTTCCCATCGATTTCTTCCTCCGCTCCCTGGCCGAGGATAGGCAGGAGCTGAGCATTGGCGTCATCCTCTCCGGCATGGGCTCGGATGGCACGATGGGCCTGCGGGCCATCAAGGAAAAGGCGGGGGTAGTGCTGGTGCAGGAGCCTTCTTCGGCCAAGTTCGACAGCATGCCCCGAAGCGCCATCGATGCCGGGCTGGCCGACCTGGTGGCTCCGGCGGAGGATCTGCCCGGAAAGATCATCGACTATCTCAGGCACGCCCGCGTCATCGCCAAGACCGAGCATCCCCTGGAGGAGAAGGACCAGAGCGCCCTGGAGAAAGTCCTGATACTTTTGCGGGCCAAGACCGGCCAAGACTTCTCACTCTACAAGAAGAACACCGTGTACCGCCGGGTAGAGCGGCGCATGGGCATTCACCAGATCGACCGGATCGCTGCGTACGTCCGCTATCTGCAGGAGAATCCCCAGGAGGTGGAACTCCTCTTCAAGGAGCTCTTGATCGGCGTGACCAGCTTTTTCCGCGACCCGGCGGCATGGGAGCAACTGCAGGGAAAGGCCATCCCGGCGCTCCTGGCTGGCCGCCATTCCGGCGGGGTGCTGCGGGCCTGGTCGGCAGGCTGCTCGACCGGGGAGGAGGCGTATTCGCTGGCGATTGCCTTCAAGGAGGCGCTGGAACAGGTCAAGCCCACGGCGGGTTTCACGCTGCAGATATTTGCCACCGACCTGGACCGGGACGCGATCGACAAGGCCCGCCAGGGGCTGTATCCGGCCAACATCGCCGCGGACGTGTCTCCCGAGCGCCTGCACCGGTATTTTATCAAGGAAGAGAACGGCTACCGGGTCGGCAAGGAGATCCGTGAGATGGTGACCTTCGCCACGCAGAACGTCATTATGGACCCCCCTTTTACCAAGCTCGATATCCTCATCTGCCGCAACCTTATGATCTACCTGACGCCGGAACTCCAGAAAAAGCTCCTGCCGCTCTTTCACTACAGCCTGAACCCGGGGGGTGTCCTGTTTCTGGGGAGCGCGGAGACCGTCAGCGCCTTTACCGATCGCTTCTCGCCGCTGGACATCAAGTCGAGACTCTTCCGGCGGCGCGAATCGGTCCTGCCGGCCGAACCGCTCGTGTTTCCAGCCTTATTTGTTCCTGCCCAGCCGGGAGTTTCCAAGGAGTTACCGATGGTGAAACCTGCAGCCAATCTCCAGTCGCTTGCGGACCAGCTGCTCCTGCAGCACTATTCCCCCCCTGCCGTGCTGGTCAACGACAGGGGCGATATCCTTTATATCAGCGGGCGGACCGGCAAATATCTCGAGCCGGCGGCCGGCAAGGCCAACTGGAATATCTTCGCCATGGCTCGCGAAGGGCTCCGTTTCGATCTGGGGAGCGCCTTCCAGAAAGCGCTCCGGCAAAAAGAGGCGATTATCGTCAAGGGTCTCACGGTTGGTGAGGGGGGCGGCGCGCAGACCGTCGATATCACGGTCCAGGCGATCGAAGAGCCGGAGGCGCTGCGGGGGATGGTGATGATCGTCTTTACCGACGTGGCAACGCCACCGGAAAAGAAAGCGCCGGGCCGCTCCCGGACCATCCCGGCCGGCACCGCCAGGGTTCTCGAACTGGAGCGGGAACTCCGGGAAGTCCGCGAACAGCTGCAGACTACTCGCGAGGAGATGCAGTCCTCGCAGGAAGAGCTCAAATCAGCCAATGAGGAACTGCAGTCCACTAACGAGGAGCTGCAGTCCACCAATGAGGAGCTGACTACCTCCCGGGAAGAGATGCAGTCCCTGAATGAAGAACTGCAGACGGTGAACGCCGAGCAACAGGCTAAAATGGACGAGCTCTCGCGGATGAACAACGATATGCGGAACCTGCTCAACAGCACGGAAATAGTCACCGTGTTCCTGGACAGAGCGCTCCACATCCGGCGTTTCACCACCGGGGCCAACAAACTCTTCAAGTTGATCCCGGGCGATGTGGGGCGGCCGCTCTCCGACATCGCGAACGACCTGCATTTCCCCGAGATGACCGAGGAAGCGCGGGAGGTGCTGCGGACGCTGAACTTTTCGGAGAAACAGGTCTCCGCCACCGACGGGCGCTGGTTTTCCGTGCGTATCATGCCCTACCGCACCATGGAGGATGTGATCGACGGTGTGGTGATCACCTTTGCGGACATCACTGTGGCCAAGACGGTGGAGGCGGAACTGCGCGAGGAGAATGCCAGGCTTAAGAAACTTTTGAAGGCAGAAGGCTGAGGTAGGGGCGACGCAGATGGGGCTTTTGCTTCGCCCCCACGAACAACCTGAACTGTGAGGGAAACAATGGGAAGCGACAAAGACGAGAACCTGCTGACAGGAGCCGAGAAAATGCGCCGCCGGGCTGAAGAGCGGCTCGGAGAGAACAGAGATACAGCGCATCTTATCGGGACAGAGGAAGATCCGCGGCTCCTCCACGAATTGCAGGTCCACCAGATCGAACTGGAGATGCAGAATGCGGAGCTCCGCCAGGCAAGGGACGAGGTGGAGGCGACACTGGAAAGGTACACCGACCTGTATGATTTCGCCCCGGTCGGCTACTTCACCCTCGACCGCGAGGGCACCATCCGTGCCGCCAACCTCACCGGCGCCGGCCTTCTCGGGGTAGAACGCGCCCGGCTTATCGGACGGCGCTTCGATCTGCTCGTCGCCGCTGCCGACCGTCCCACCTTTGCCACCTTCCTCGGAAAGGTCTTTACCTGCCAAGGCAAGGAATCCTGTGAGGTGGCGCTCCTGAAAGCGGAAAATCACGCGTTCTTTGTGCAGATCGAAGCCATGGCCGGCACTTCAGGGGAGGAGTGCCGCATTGCGCTCATCGATATTTCCGAGCGCAGGCAGTTGGCAGAGAAACTCGAAATTCTGCACACCGACCTTGCCGCCCGCTCCGCCGAGCTGGAGTCGGCCAACATCGACCTGGAGGCGTTCAACTACACCGTTTCCCACGATCTGCGCAAGCCCCTGACGGTGATCAACAGCTACTGCCAGATTGTCCAGGAACTGTGCGGCACCACCCTCGATGAACAGTGCCGGGGTTACATGCGGGAAATGTACGAAGGCACCCTGCGCATGAACCGGCTCATCGATACCCTGCTCGAATTTTCGCGCGTCACGCGCGTCGACATGCGTCATGACAAGGTCGATCTGAGCACTATTGCTCAGGAAGTGGCCTTGGGACTGCAAGCGGCGGAGCCGGAGCGGCGGGTCACGTTCCGGATTGCCGAAAGGATATCGGCCGACGGTGATGCCGGTCTGTTGCGGGTGCTTCTGGATAACCTCATCGGCAACGCCTGGAAGTACGCCGGCACACGTGAGGAGACGGTCATCGAATTCGGCGTGGCGGAGGTTGACGGGAAGCCGGCCTTTTTCGTCCGGGACAACGGGTCGGGTTTCGACATGGCGCATGCGGACAGACTTTTCATTCCCTTCCAGCGGCTCCCCGGAACGGAGGCTGAAGGGCACGGCATCGGCCTGGCCACGGTGGAAAGGATCGTAAAGCGCCACGGCGGGCGAGTATGGGCGGAGGGGGAGCCGGGCATGGGTGCGACTTTCTACTTCACCCTGGGATAATCGACACAACACCGGGAGTGTTCGGCGTTGTGGACCGAGGTCTGACATGGCTGGAGTCCCGCAACTGTTGCGGTGGTGGAAACGACAACATATATATCGGTCAATGGGTCGTCTTTTCGGCTTTCTGTGGCGGGTCGTACGCGGTTTCAGACGCAACCAGGGGCTCTTGTTATCCGGCGCTGTCGCCTACTATACCCTGTTGTCAATTGTACCCCTGTCAATCCTCGCCATCATTGTGCTGATGCATTTCATTGAAGAGCCGCAGTTGATCCACACCTTGTCAACGTACCTGGAAATGGTAATCCCCGGCTATGCGGCAACGTTGACCGAACAGGTGCGGGGATTCCTTCTGCACCGTAAGGTGGTCGGCATCATCAGCTTTCTCGGTATGCTGTTTTTCAGTTCCACAGCCTTTTCCATGCTTGAAAACGCCATGTCGGTAATTTTTTCCCAGCGGGTCAGAATTCAACGCCGCAACTTTCTTATATCCGCAATTATTCCCTATGTGTACATCTTTGTGATGGGTCTGGGCATCATACTGGTGTCATTTCTTGTGGGTGCCATCGAAACATTGGAAAGCAGGCACTTGACCATTCTCGGCAGGAGTTTGAACCTTGGTGGCGCTAACGGCGTAGCTCTGTATATCCTGGGGATAGTCGGCGAGGTGCTGTTGCTCACCTCCTTCTATCTGGTGATGCCCGTGGTGCGGGTCAGGTTTCGTCATGCGCTCATCGGCGGGATAACCGCAGCGGTTATTTGGGAGATCACCCGCCGTGTGCTGGTCTGGTATTACACGGTCGCAACCATGGAAAATCTGATTCATGGTCCCTTTGCCACCGTAGTGGTGGCCCTCCTCAGTATAGACATTGTGGCATTAACCCTGTTGCTGGGTGCCCAGGTCATTGCAGAACTTGAGCGCAAACCGGGCGAATCGGCCGGGGAGAAACAGTCGGGATTTGAGACATGATGGAGGGGTCCACCGCATGGCGCCGTCTTCCCGAAAAGTCATCTACGCCGCTCTGGCCGGAAATTGCCTGATAGCGATAACCAAGGCTGTTGCGGCCCTCATGACCGGAAGTTCGGCCATGCTGTCGGAAGCGATCCATTCGGGCGCCGATACGGGTAACGAGATCCTGCTGCTGTACGGATTGCGGCGGGCAAAAATGCCGGCCTGTGGAGCCGATCCTGGCGACGGAGGTCGAGGCAACCGTGGCCGGACTGGACTGGGCGATAAAACAAGCCTACCCACAGGTTCAACGCATATTTGTCGAAGTAGAGACCTGGCAGGCGAAGTGAAGCACAATCGAGCTACGCTCAGTACTCTTTAAGGTTGCTGAACTCGCCCCAGGCAAGGTAGGTTTTCGGCGACTCGACGAAGGAGTATATGTTCTCGACGATGTTCAGGTGCTTCCGTTCCTCGTCGGCGATCATGAGAAGTATCTTGCGGGTTCCCTCGTCCTTCGCCTGCGCGGCCAGCTCTTCGTAGAACCTGACGCCCTCCTCCTCTTCCTTTACCATGTGTTTGTATGCGTCAGGATCTTCCTTCAGTTCGGCCATGAGGTCACGTTTTGCCAGGAGGGGCTGGAACAGGCACGCCGCCTCCTGCAAAGCCTTGAACTGTGCCTTTTTAGGATCTATGCTCCCTTTCATCTCCACCAAGGCATCGTGGTGCTCCTGTTCGGCTCCCGCCAGCATGGTGAAGAGATTCTTCAACTCAGGAACGGTGGCGTCCGCCGCCAGTTTTTCGTAGTACATCCGGGCTTCCTCTTCCATCTTGATGGCACAATCGAAAATATTCATGGCAATCTCCTTTGCCCGTTATTCAGCCGGTACGCGTGTTTCCGTGAAATTTGCCCGGCGCTATTCTGCTTCTCAATTGTAACATGTTTTCTTACATCTCCCGATACTCTTTCCTACAACGCTCCGTCAGTGACGATCAATCCCATGTCGCGCACACAGGCCTGGTCGATCCGCGGATAGTAGATCTCGTTTAATATCCCGTGGCTCAGGGTGAACCAGACACGGCTCCTGGTGCCGAGGGACGTGCCCATAGCCGACTTGGCGCTGGAGGTCCAACATGCCGGAATGCCGGGCCAGCCCGGTGCAAAACGATCCGGTGTATCCATCGCGTCTCCTGTTACGGATTTTCTCCTAGTAGGCGGTGGTTCCCTGGAACACGACTTCGATGCGGAAAGTGAAGGCAAGGATGGCGGGGTAGCTCCCCTCGGGGTTTCTGGGCCAGGTTACCTGGGGCTCCAATTCGTAAAACAGCCAGCTTCTCAGGAAATTCCGTCGGTAGAGCGCGAGGATCTGGTAGTTTTGCACCAGGCCGGAGGAGGGGGTGTTGCCGTATACGCCTCCCTTCAGGGTGATTGCACTCTTGGATGAGAGCTGCCGGAACAGGGAGAGTTCCGATCCCCATTCCAGCCCCCTGATTTCCTCGGAAGCCGTTCCCGCATTGGCCCAGCGGAGGAGGGTGGTCCCGCCGAGCAGCCGCTCTAGACTGAATTCCGTGGTTTCCCCGAGATAGTCGGTATTCTTCACGAAGAACGTCTCGGTAACCCGCATGAGGGAAATGTCGCCGAGATTGCGGGTGTACTCGAACCGGCTCCGCGCGAATGCTTCGAAGGGGAGTTTTAACCGAACGCCGGCTCCCAGGAATAGGTTCAAGGAGGGTTTCCGGATCAACTCGTAACGAAGCTCCGTGTTGGCGAAGTGGGTGGTCGGGGTGGTCCGGTCAAAGCCGGGGTTGCCCGGGTCCTGCGGGATGCTTTGCGTGGTCAGTCCGGGTTCGTCCTCCCCGGCGATGAAAAGATGCAGCCGTTCGCTGACCTTGGAGAGAGCGAAATTGCCCCGGAAGCTTGTACCTGAATTCAAATCCTTTCCATGTTCTACCCTGATGGAATTCCGCAAGCGAATCTCGTACTTGGTCTGGCGGAGATGCTCGGGCTTGACGCTGCCGAAGAAGTTGTCGAAGCGGACCGTCTGCTTGAGAATGCTCCGCTCGAGCATGGCGTGGGTCTTATCCACGGTCTTCCCGAAGGCTTCGAAGTAACCGGGCGGCGGTGGGACAGGCCATGGCCACGGGACAGGCCCTGGCCATGGGGCGGGTTCCTCCCATGGGGGAGGCCCTGGCCATGGAATAGGTCCCGCCCAGGGGACAGGCCCTGGCCATAGGACAGGCTTTGACCAAGGGACAGGTTCCGTACAGGGGGGTGGTGCTGGCCAGAGAGCAGGTGCTGGCCAGGGGACAGGTTCCGTCCAGGGGACAGGCCCTGGCCAGGGGACAGGTTCCGCTGTCGGTGCAGGCCCTGTCCCAGTTCTCTCGCCGGCAATCGAAAATCCAGTCCCTGCAAGCAGCGAATAAATCGCCGCCAGGACAATAGTCCGGGCTCTCTGCATTAGTCCACGTCTCAAGGCATGCATTCCTTCGCAACTTTTCATTTCACTTTTGATCAAGCAGGTAATTTGCCTTGCACGGCCTTACCGTTCCTCAATTGTAACATGTTCTTTTGCAGGTATACTTCCTGGGAGGCCGCTTCTCTGGCAATTAGAAGCAGTCTCTTGGCAAGGAGCGATGGCTGGATCTGCATAATGTCACTCAGCTCACAATAAGCTGGTTTCGTGCAGGATGGCCTGTGGCGCCCTTCCCTCAGAATGGTGACAACAATGGACAAGAAAATATACCTGAGCATCATGGCGGCCCTTGCTACGGCCGCCGCTGTCTGGCTGTTTGCCCTGCTGGCGGCACCAATCGCCAAGCCGTTGGCGTGGGCGCTTATCATCGGCATCGCGACCTCTCCCCACCACGACCGGCTGGCCAGGCGATTCCCTGACCACCCTGGCCGCTCTGCCGGACTGATGGTTATCGCAATAACCTTTTGCTTCATCCTGCCGGTTGCAGCCCTGATCGTCATGGTCGCTCAAAACGCCGCCGATTGGTACAAGGAAGGTGAGCGGCTCGTTCTGGCATTTACGACGACCGGGGCAGGCACGCTCAGCCATTTTCCGTTCTCGCGCGAGGTTATCACCCTGGGAGAGCGCTTCGGCATCGATCTTTCCGGTTTCGGCGCCAAGCTGGCTGCCGGTGCTTCGGGATATCTCCTCGATGCGGCGACCAATACCGCAAAAAACCTTGGGGGACTCCTCTTCACTCTGGCGGTGGCCCTGTTTATACTCTTTTTCATCTACCGTGACGGCGAAAGGATTGTGTCCGCTGGCATCATTCGTTTCGCCCCCAAACAGGACACAGCGCGTCGCTATTTTTCCGAGATTCGCGCCACAACAACAGCCGTGACAGTCGGAACAATCTTCACCTGTCTTGTGCAGGGCGTAACCGCCGGAGCCGGGTATTTTGTCGCCGGAGTGCCCGCCCCGGTTCTCTGCGGTGCGTTGACGGCTCTGGCGGCGCTCGTGCCGGTTGTCGGCACGGCCATTATCTGGGTGCCCCTTGCAGTCCTTATTGCCATCAACGGCGCCTATCTCAAGGCGGGACTCCTGGCGCTCTGGTGTATTTTTTTCGTGGGCCTTGCCGATAACGCGATACGTCCGCTTGCCATTGGCGCAAAGAGCAATATCCCTGTACCGGCGGTTGTGCTCGGCGCGATCGGCGGCGTGTTTGCGCTGGGGATTCTTGGCCTTATCCTGGGACCTGTGCTCTTCGCTATCCTCATCACCGTTTGGCGGGATGTAACGGGCGCCGATCAGTTTATTGAGTCTGAACGGAATCACACAGAACCTTCCGGAGCATCACCGCGAAAGAGCAAACGGAGATGAAGGAAGAGAATATTTTATTACGAGCCAACGCGACCGCAAATTGACCGAGGAGAAACAATCAGGATTTAAGACATGAAGAATTCGCCTCTGCTACTGAGAAGTGGTATTAATGGCGAAGGAGTTGTTTCATGATAATATAAACATATGAAAATCAGTAGACCTTTACATTTGTTCTTTCTGTTCCTATCCATCGTGATCCTCGGCAGTGGATGCGCGACCCTGCCGAACGTCTCTGAAGTGATCGATGAGGCGCAGACTGGCCAGGAACCCCGTCAAATAGTTTCGTCCAAGGGACTGTTGTCTCCGCAAAAAAGCAAGGCTATCATGGAACGGCTGAAGAACTCGGTCAACCCGACGGACATCCTGGAACGCTTCACCGCCGTGGTGGAATCGGTCACCGAAAGCCCGCCGACGAAGGGGAACAAAGTCACCCTGCTCGCCGATGGTCAGGCCACCTATGCCGCAATGTTCAAAGCAATACAGAATGCCAAAGACCATATCAACCTTGAGACCTATATCATTGAAGGTGATGACGTGGGCCGCAAATTTGCCGATCTGTTGCTGCAAAAACAGGCGGAAGGTGTCCAGGTGAATCTCATTTTCGACAGCGTGGGGAGTTACACCACTCCCGCTCCCTTTTTTCAGCGTTTGCGGGACAAGGGGATTCACGTGGTCGAATTCAATCCGGTAAACCCGCTGAAGGCCAACGGGCACTGGCTTCTGGAGCATCCGGACCACCGCAAGATCTTGATCATCGACGGCAAGGTCGCCATTGCCGGGGGGATCAATATCAGTTCGGTTTATTCAAGCAGTCTTTCCGGAAAGAAAAAAGCAGGAGCGCCACTGCCTGTGCGTGACACCGACGTCCAAGTAGAAGGCCCCGCGGTGGCTGAATTCCAGAAGCTCTTTCTTGACACCTGGGAGAAGCAGAAGGGCCCGAAACTCTCTGACCGGAGCTATTTCCCTGCTCTGAAAGAAGAGGGTAATGCCCTGGTGCGGGTGGTCGGCAGCACGCCGGGACAGAACAACCGAATTACGTTTGTCGTCTATGTGTCTGCCATCACTTTTGCAGAGCACTCGATTCACCTGACGAATGCCTATATAATCCCCGACGACCAGATTCTGGATGCCTTCACTGATGCTGCAAGGCGCGGTGTTGACGTAAAGATCATCCTTCCCTCAACCAGCGATTCTTCGATGGCCTTGGATGCAATGCGGTATAATTACTCCAAGCTCTTGAAAGCGGGGGTGAAGGTCTATGAATACCGCAATGCCTGGCTGCATGCGAAAACCGCGGTGATTGACGGCGTCTGGTCGACGGTCGGCTCCACCAACCTGGATTACTGGAGCCTTTCAAGTATTGACGAGGTGAATGCGGTTATCCTGAATCGCGAGTTTGCCGTCGAAATGGAAAAGATGTTTGCCAGGGATCTCGAGAAGTCCGGCCAGATTCGATGGGAAGAGTGGCAAAAAAGACCCGTGTTCCAAAGGGTCAAGGAGTGGTTTGCACACTTGTTTTCCCATTGGATGTAACATTGCCGCTGCCAGGACGTTGGATGCGGAAAACCGTTGTCATCGGGTAAACTTAGAAATCGATCTCTTCTCTCAAGGAGGTAGGTGCCATGTCTTTTCTCAGAGCAGCGCTTCTTTTTCTGGCGGTTTTGCCGGGCGCCGCCTTTGCGGCAGAGCTGGGCCCGGCACGGATAAGCCTCATCGAGGGGGACGTGCAGATCTATACCGCCGATACCCAGGACTGGGTCGCCGCCTCCATAAATATGCCGCTCCGGGAGGGGGACAGGCTCTGGGTGCCGGAAGATGCCCGGACCGAAGTACAGATCCAGGGGGGAGTCTACATCCGGCTCGGTGCCGCCTCTGCCTTCGATATCCTGGCGCTCCAGGAGGAATCCTACCAGTTCTACCTGAACGGCGGCCATGCCTACATCAACAACAGGAAAGGGGGGATCGACCACATTCAGGTCGACACCCCCCAGTCGTCGGTCGGCTGCTATGATAATTCCCTGGTAATGATCGACGTGGCGGAGAACGGTGCCACCGATGTTGCCGTCCTCAAGGGTTATGCCGCTGCAGAGACAAGTAGCGGCAAGACCAGGGTCGAGGCCGGTGATGAGCTCCATGTGGGGGGTGACCTGACAGCGGAGATCTCCCCCCTGGCGCCTCCGGACGAATGGGAAAACTGGAACCGGGAGCGGGATAAAATGCTCGTCGCGGGAAACAGGAGCCTCCGCTACATCCCTGAGGAGCTTGACGACTATGCCTATGAGCTCGACGACTACGGGAAATGGGTCTACGTCACCGACTACGGTTACTGCTGGACCCCCCTGACCGTATCCGCCGGCTGGGCGCCGTACCGGGACGGCAGATGGGTCTGGATCAACGGAGACTATGTCTGGATAGCCTCCGAACCGTGGGGATGGGCCCCGCATCACTACGGGAGATGGGCCTTCGTGGTGGGTTTCGGCTGGTGCTGGGTCCCGCCCCGCGCCGGAGGAATCTACTGGTCGCCGGGCTACGTGGGATGGGTCCATACCCCGACTTCCGTGGCGTGGGTTCCGCTGGCGCCGGGAGAGATTTTCTACGGTCGCGGCTATTACGGACCGGCGAGCGTGAACATAACCAACGTCACCATCAACCAGACCGTGGTCCGGAATTACCGGAATGTCAGCGTGAGTAATGCCGTGACGGTCGTCAGCAACACTACCTTCATCAGTGGCAGGAAAGAGCCGGCAAGGGTCAGGGCGAACCCGTTCAGAGAGGCAAACGTCAACGTAGGGCAGCCGGTCATCAAGCCGACCAGAGAACTGGCCAGACCGGTCGACAGGAACATCCCATCTGCAAGAAAACCGCCGGAACGGGTGAGACAGATAAGCGTGGACCAGATCAAGCGGGAAAGGGGGGTGGTGCGCGAAGAGAAGGGGTCGGTCTTCAAGCCGGGCCGGCCCGGCGCCGAGATGCCGGTAAAGAAGCGGGACGAGCCGCAAAGCGCGATCCGGCAGCAGCATCCCCCGGTCCCGGAGGCAAAGCCCGCGCAGAAGTCGCCGTTTGCGCCCCGGGGTGAGCAGCCACCTGCGAGAGCGCCGGAAACAACCAGGGAGCGGCAGACACCGCAACCAGCACAGCCGACACAACCGACACAGCCGACTCACCGGGGTGAGCGGCAGCCTCCCGCGAAACAGCCGGAAATTATCAAGGGGGGGCCGACGCTGCCATCAGCCAAACCGGAGCCTCGGCGGGAACGTCCCGAGTCGGCAGCTCCCGGCCAATCAACCCCGCAGCCGCGTGGCGGTCCTCCGGCGAAGATGCAGCGTGAGCCGCGCTGGCAGGAGCCAACCCCCACCCGCGAGCCTGAGGTGCAACGCCAGGGGGCACCTTTGCAACCAGGCTCCCGGAAGGCCGCGCCACGCACGGAGACACCACAGCAGCCGGGAGCCCAGCAGTCCGCGCCTCGTAAGGAGGCACCCGCTGAACAACATTCCCCGCAGGCGCCTCCACCGGCAGGGAAAAAGCGGCCGGCCCCCACTCCCCGAGAGCCCGCAGACGGGTCCGAACGCCCCCGGGAAAGGGTGCCCATGAAACAGCAGCCGGAGTAACGAGCCGACGTCAAAGTAAGTTTTCGAGGTTACTGAGGAGATACAGAAGAAAAAAACTCGTCATCCCCGCACAGGTGGGGATGACGAGTTTTTTCGGTTTAATGGACAAATCCGGGTTAATTATTGCGTTCCCGGCCACGTTCCTCATCTTTCTTCTGCTCTTGCCCCTGGCCCTGCCTGGGTGCCTGCGACTCCCCCCTGTCCTGCGGCCTTTGTTCCCGGCCTTGCGACCTGGGTGGCTGCTGCTCACGCTGTCCAGCCCCTGGCGGCTGCCTCTGATCCTGTAATGCCGGGCCTCGCTGCTGAGGAGGGGTTTGGTGCTGTGGCTGCGAGCGTTGGCCAGCCGGACCGCCCTGCTGGAGAGGCGTTGAACGCTCGGTATCTCGCTCTCGTGGACTCCTCATCCGAGGCTCTTCCTGTCTTCCCCGCTGGGCAGGTGCTCCCTGCTGCTGAAAGTGCTGGCGGATTATCGTGTCACGCGGCTGGTAACGGTACTGCTGGCTGCGGATCGTATGCTGCTGCTCCACCTGGCGGGGATACCGATCTCCTGAATACTGCCTTTGGTAGACAGGCAGCGGGGCGGGCCTTGGTGCAGAGCCTCGATCCCACCGGTCCCATCCCCTTCGACGCTGCTCCCATTCGTGGCCCCAGTGCTGACCCCAGCGGGGCGGCGCATCCGATCGCCAGCCGCGAAAATACATAGGAGGCTGCCGGTAGTAGCGCACGGGGACGCGCAGAATGAACAGCGGCACGACCCCTGGGTCCACAAGCGCCCAGGGGCCGTTGTACCAGGTACTCGCGTACCAGTTATCGTCCTGGTACACCCAGTACATGCCATCGTAAAAGAAATAGTTGCCGTCCACCCGTGGAGCGTAGTAGACCGGGTAGCCCGGCACCGGGACGAGTTCCGGGAACAACGGCAGGTTGATCCCGATGCTCACGTTGGGCAACCCTATCCCGATACCGATGCTCACCTGGGCTGCGGCAGAAGTCGCCATGCACAGCAACATACACAGCACAATGAGTCCGTAGCGTATTTTTTCCATTTTGTCCTCCATTTCGATAAGCAGGGTCGTGGTCAATGCTTGTCAACGTATCGTTTTGAGCAGATATGTGAAAAAGGGCGCATCGCGTGCGCCCTTTTTCCGTTGAATTGAACTGCTCAATGCGGGAATTCGCGCCCTACACCAGGATAAGTGCGTTAACGAAGCTATTTTCTGCCAAAAAAACGCAGAAAATCACTTCGAACTTGCTAAAGGACCTTCCGCCCTTGAATAACGCGTACCAGAACCACGATAATGGCAATTACGAGTAGAATATGGATCAGACCGCCCATGGTATATGAAGTAACCATACCTAACAGCCAGAGCACTATCAGGATCATGCAGATTGTCCACAGCATAGCATCCTCCCATGTAACGGCAGCTGTCAGCAAGCCGTTTCAAAACCCTGTTAAACGTCTGGCAGAATCGAAAAAAACCGCCGGAGCTGGTCGTAAATTCAGCTGAGGTTACGCAGCTATTTTACAACCAGGTCGTTTTTTACCTCGGTGACACCCGCGACGTTGCCGGCAAGCTCTCCTGCCTTTTTGGCTTTCTGCTCCGAATCGACAAAACCGCTTAGCTGGACCACCCCTTTGTACGTATTGACAGTGATTTGTAACGTTTTCAGCCCTGGTTCGCTAAATATCGCGGCTTTTACCTTGGTTGTGATGGTGGAGTCATCGACATACTGGCCGGTGCTTTCACGTTTTTGCGTGGATGCGCACCCGAGGAATGTGGTTATCAACCCCATGCAGACCAGTAATTTCAGAATGCGATGCAGTTTTACCATGATGCGTCTCCTTTCTGTTTGCCGGGAATTTTGCCTTCACCGAATTTTCAGTCTACATCACGATGATGACTTGTCAACGCGTACGGTCCGTTTGACAACCAACAACCCTGTGTATGGTGCTGGTCGCGATTTTTCGCGGCGTTCATGCTCACGGCGTGCATACTGTCACCAGGAAAGTATATATTTATTTTACGCGGCGCAACAAAAAGGGCTGCCTCTTCGGGGGCGGCCCTTTTTCGTAAAGAGGGTAGTTGGTTAGCGCCACCTCCGAATACGTGGCGGGAAAATGAGAATGGCCCTTCAACGCACTTCATGAACCGCAGTGTACGGAACCGTACGCACGGTGGTGTGGGAGGACGGCGGGGGTGACCCCGCCTCCTACCCGATTTCATACCGCTTACCAATTTCCTCCACAAATTCATTTCCTTCCTATAGATATAGAACCAACTTTTATCGCCAAATCATTTGAACCTCCTGCCGTATATTGCCAGAAAGCTCTACTTTTAGCCTGTCTCAATTTTAGCGAAGTTTACGGTAGCTTACGCCTTCATGTACCTGTACTTCTAGACAGGTTATTTTAAATGCTTTCTCCTCTAATCTGCTAAACAAAGGGGGAGATTATGCGATTAATAACTCAAGGGAAATCGTTTGCTTGTAATGGATCAACATTATCTTCCGTATTCGTAAAAGAAGGACTCTATTACTTAAAAAATATTACCAACAAAAACGAAAAAATGAAGGTGTATAGTTTACGTCATAGAGTATTCTGTCAAGAATTGGGCTGGGTGCCGCAGACTAACAATTTGTTGGAAGTCGATGATTACGATGAAAAGGCAGTATTTTTTGGCGTATTTGATGAGTATCACAAGATTAAAGCATTTCTACGCGTTGTCATGCCTCCAAGCACCTTCATGTTGGAAAAAGAATTCCCATATTTGCTAAGTCAACATAACAAAATACGTAAAGAAAATGACACAATTGAAATTTCAAGATTGTGTGTAGCACCCGAAGCAAGAAATGAAAAATTAGCGGGTAATTTCGGTGTACATTCCGTTTCAATGATGCTTTATAAGGGCGTTTATCACTGGTGTTTGAAAAATAAAATAAGATATCTCTATTTGGTTGTGGAAGAAAAGATTTACCGGTTGTTATGTGCAAGAGGCTTCCCCTGTAAATTGATTGGAGAAGCGAAAGTAATGCCGGACGGAGTCATTGCTGTTGCCGCTATGCTGGATTGGAGAGAGTTTGAAGAGACTAGTAAAATAAAGCGATCAAAAATGTTTGCCTGGTTTAGCCAAAATCAATTAAACCAGTCGCTAACGCAATTGCCACAGCGTGGGGCCTGCTTACCGCATCAAGTTTTCTCATAATGTTATTAATGTGATATTTGACTGTTCTTTCGCTTATATTGAGAATTTTTGAAATATCCCAAGTGCTTTTGCCATATTTAACCCAGTTGAGAACTTCCTTTTCGCGAATTGAAATCTGCAACAAAGTTTTCTGATTGTTTTGTTTATGCAGGACATTACTGAAAGCGACATGCAGGTGAGGGGAAAGATTGTTTAGTATATAATCATTGCGCAAATGCTTTTCTAGATTTCCTGCTATTGACAACAGGCAGCCTTCAGTCCTGGATTGATTAATTGCGCCAGAGGCATAACCATTTGTTAAATTAAAATCACCGGATAAATTGATAAATTCTTTGTCAATTTGATATTTCTTATATGTATCGGCCCAGTATTGAAGCTTAAAATTCGAAAAATTTTCTAAAGCAATGGGGTCTTTCTCGTGGAACTTCTTTTTCTGATAGATACTTAACCATTCCGTTGGATAGGAAAAATTTATAGTATCATAACATGTTATGTATCCATCTTTACTTAGTCTCGCCAGACCATAAACAACATTATTGAAATCAATAAGCATACTAATCTTGTGCATTATATTAAATGCATCCGAGGTGTTTGCGCATGAAAGACAATCACAAATCACTTCCAGAAGAGTCATAGCATCTCGTTTAGAGATAATTCTTTCGAGATAATTCATGGTCGACTCCTTGACCCATAAAAACTCAAATATAATTACTAAAGAGTACATTTCCAACTCGACATAGGAATCCGGTACACGTCCTGATTCCAAGGGTTCCAGGGAACCAATGTCGTAATACTTATGCACCCTTTAGTAACGTGTTACCGTTCCCCAAAAGGATCATTCAACAACTTTGTTTGTATCAATTCCTCGCAGTTGCAAAATTCGCTGGATGTAGAAATCATTCTGGTTGCCGATATTTACATATCTAACCAACCGCTAACAATCAAAGCTACGGTTGTTATTAGAATTAATAGTCGCAGTTGAATGTTTGCACATGAGTCATCCGGCAGCTGTCTTGAAGCAAGTGCAATGTTCTAGAGGTTGGCCTTGATAAGACCTTGCAACGTACAGAGTTGTTACTAATAAATTCACTTGATTAGCAAGGATTCTAAAGTATCGGCAACCCTTACAGCTTAAGAGATAATGTGCATTTTTTAATTAGTTGCAACTTGACGAAGAAGATCATAAGAAGGCTTAGCTATCTCTCGCGATAGGGGCCAATATCCTGTCCTTAAGGACAGTTGAATTAATATTTACAAAAAAATAAACTAATGTCAACTAAAAAATAGAACGGTGTTAGAGTATATTGTAATATCAACTTTACCTTGTACATCAAGTATATACGGCTAATTAACGGGGGCTCAATCGGGGTTAAAAAGCCGCCATATTGTTGTTGTATTAATCTAAAAAAGCATTGTTCTATTTAGCTTAATAAGCAATGTTTGTACAATTCATTTCAATGCTGAACCGCCGGCACCTGTAAAGGGGGGGGCTTGCTATCCTTGGGAGTTTGGCTAGGGTGCGGAACTGAAGTACGAATACATCATTGGACATCTACGAAAGCTGTAGGAACGGATAGACAGGGTGTGTTCCAGCAGCACGAATTTTCGCGAAGGATTTACGCATGCCGGCCGATCGAGCACCAACAACATTGTTTCGATAATGAGTATAGATACTGTGCCGACCTATGAGGTATTCCCACTGAAGGTCAGGTCCAAGCAGATAATCAATTATTCCTACATCGTTCATGATCGCTATTCCGGTCATGCTGCAATCGTCGATCCTGCATGGGAATTGGATACGGTGCTCAGCAAGCTCAAAGAGATCGGCGGTGAACTGACGATAATCCTTCTCACGCATTCGCATTATGACCATGTGAATTTGGTGGGATCCCTGATACGAAAATTCGACGCACGAGTAGTCATTTCCTGGAACGAGTTTAAATTCTATGGCTTCCCGTGCACAAACCTATCTCAGGTAAATCATATTGACGAGGTGCATGTCGGACGAACGGCGATATCTTGTCTCCTGACACCTGGGCATACTGCAGGAGGGATGTGTTATCTGCTCTCGGACAGCCTGTTCACAGGAGACACCATTTTTATTGAGGGATGCGGCATCTGTACGGCGGAAGGTGGATGTCCCGGTGAAATGTTCGAAAGCATCATGATGTTAAAGAGGACAGTAGCACCACAAGTTCGGGTATTTCCCGGCCACAGTTACGGAAAGGCCCCTGGCTGCGAGTTCGGGCTATTGACAAAGGAGAATATTTACTTCCAGATTGACACGAAAGACATCTTTATCGATTTCAGGATGCGTAAAGGCCAGAAGAATTTGAGCGCTTTTAAATGATGGACTTGTGAGGGACGTACTGCGTGTTTACAATCGAAAAAAGAGAAACGGTCCATAGAGAACAGGATTTCCTCCAAGATGAATTCCCTTCAGCCACCATCGGCCGAATTAGCTTGCAGCGCGCCGGCATGACGTTTCAGGCCGGGCTCTGCATCTGCCGCTGTCGATTTGCATCATCACACGCCGTGCGTGCGGTTCTCAGTAAAGGTGAACTGAAGCATCTCGACCGCTTAGTCTTTGAGCAACGAAGGCGCAGCTATGCGATGGGGAGATACGCTGCGAAAAAGGCGCTTTCGGTACTCAGCGACGAGAACCCAGAAGATATTCATATCGAGCATGGCATTTTCAATAACCCCATCATGCGTGGTGTCGGGCAAGAAATCTTCGATGTCAGTATCACCCATTCGTCGGAATTCGCAGCAGCCCTTGTCTTCCCCGCATCTCACCCCATGGGGATTGATATCGAGCCCGTCGATCTTACCAAAACATCCGTCATCGAAAGCGAGTTGACGGCAAACGAGCTAAACCTTTTAAGGAATTTCGCTCATCCCGCCGGTTACGCGGAACGCGTCACCGCTGCCTGGACGATAAAGGAATCGTTATCTAAGGTTTTGAGGACCGGCTTAACGGTCCCTTTTTTCATTTACGAACTAGCTACAATGGACGAAAGCGATTCCGGCTATGTTTCAACCTTCAAACACTTCGGTCAGTACAAAGGGCTGACGTTCGTCTTAGGGGACCACGTTTGTTCTATAACATGTCCGAGGAAGACCGAATGCCAACTGGACGTAACGTCAATCAGGGATCGATTGGCACAGGAACGCATGTTTCCCGGCATTTCAACAGTCAGGGGAAATTGTTACTAAATGGCATCCTCAGTTGTCTTCATGTTTTCGAGACACTGTACGGGGACTGGAAGCGCTTGCTGCTTCCCTGATTGGCGAATCGGCTATCAGCTACTTGTACGACGGTGCGAAGCACAGAGGGGATCTTTCCGATCCCACCGTCTATGATGAGACGCAGCTTTTGAATCGCTCTTCGGAGTTGTTGTCGATCAGTTTTTATTCGCATTTCGTTGTCGCTGGCAGTACCAACGGAATTGACGTCATCGCACGGTATCTCACGCATCACGGCCTGATTTTTCACAGTCTCCCTCGTCAATTTTGCCGCCCGAAATTTAGTGGAAGGCTCCGGGTCTGGCGCGGTTCCATTCAGCACTCCATTCCACCGGGAACTGGAAACCATCGAAATTCTGCGAAATATGATCCTAAACGTTCAGAAAGGAAACGACACATGACCACGGCGTATCTATTTCCCGGACAGGGGTCCCAGCAGAAAGGAATGGGGAGAGACCTTTTCGACGAGTTTCCCGAGATTACTTCAAAGGCTGACGAAATTCTCGGTTACCCCATTAAAACGCTCTGTCTGGAAGATTCGGAGAAGCAACTGGGCCTTACGCAGTTCACCCAACCCGCGCTCTACACCGTGAACGCGCTTGCCTATATGAAGAAGGTGAAAGAAACGGGGCTGAAGCCAGATTACGTTGCCGGGCATAGTCTCGGAGAATACAACGCACTGTTCGCGGCGGGAGCATTCGATTTTACTACCGGGCTCAGGCTTGTGAAGAAGCGCGGAGAACTTATGAGCATGGCGGTTGGCGGAGGTATGGCCGCGGTGATCGGCCTCAGCATGGAGAACATCGAGGAAATATTGCAGCGAAATTGTGTCGACACCATCGACGTTGCGAACATCAACTCTCCCTCCCAAACGGTCCTAGCTGGGCGAAAAAACGAGATTGAGCGCATTGCCGTTTTTTTCGAAATGCCAGGGGTTATGTATATTCCTCTCAGCGTAAGTGGAGCGTTCCATTCCCGGTATATGGAAGCGTCGCAGAAGGAGTTTGCAAGCTTTATAAATCAGTTCGCCTTTTCGACTTTGACTACTCCTGTCATTTCCAATGTTCACGCCCGACCCCACAGACAGGCTGAAATAAAGAAATACCTCGTGGAGCAGATTACACATCCAGTGAAATGGACGGAAACCATCAGATATTTGATGGGTAAGGGTGAGGTGGAGTTCGAAGAAATTGGCCCTGGTAATGTCCTGACAAGGCTTGTGCAAACGATCCGAAAAGAAGCGGAGCCGTTGATTGTTGCAGACTATGAAGAAACAGGCGTGAAAGACGAGGCCGCCTCCTTTGCAGTAAAGGGTGAGCATAAAGAAACACCCACAGCTCTCAACGCTTTCTCTGAGGATAGTTGCAACTCTCGTTCGGAGGATGCTGCTGCCGTGGATGGCATATCTCAAATCCGCGCAGCAGAAGATGATCCGGTCCCCAGGAAAATAACCCCTTTCACGCTCGGCAATGTCCAGTTCAAGAAAGATTACAACCTTGCCTATGCGTACCTTGCAGGCTCCATGTATAGAGGCATCTCCTCAAAAGAGATGATTGTCAAACTCGGCAAAGCCGGCATCATGGGTTTTCTTGGTGCCGGGGGACTTGACCTGGACAAGCTTGAAGAATCAATTCGCTACATCCAGAATGAGCTGTGTCATGGGGAACCATTCGGACTCAACTTGCTCAACAATTTGAATAACCCTGCTAGAGAAGAGCAGAAAGTCGATATCTTTCTCAAACTTGGAGTCAGAACTATTGAGGCATCAGCGTACCTTTCCATAACTCCGGCACTGTTGCGATATCGCGCCGACGGTTTGCGGAAAGACCAAAATGGAACAGTATCAATTGCCAACAGGATAATTGCAAAAGTTTCGCGTCCCGAAGTGGCCGAGGCGTTTCTTTCCCCCGCGCCGGAACGGTTGATTGAGAAAATGGTCCGGGAGAACAAACTCACGGAGGAGCGGGCATCGCTCTTGAGGGAAGTCCCGGTAGCTGATGACCTCTGTGTGGAAGCCGACTCGGGAGGGCATACCGATGCAGGTGTTGCTTATGCGTTGATGCCAGCAATGCTCAAACTTCGCGACGATATGATGAAAAAACACAACTACTGTAAAAAAATCCGGGTTGGTGCGGCAGGCGGCATCGGGACCCCCGAAGCCGCTGCTGCTGCGTTCGTGCTTGGTGCCGACTTCATCATGACTGGCTCAATCAACCAGTGCACGGTAGAAGCGGGGACCAGCGAGGCGGTTAAGGACCTGTTGCAACAGATGAATGTGCAGGACACCGACTATGCGCCTGCAGGTGATATGTTCGAAATGGGGGCGAAGGTTCAGGTACTGAAGAAGGGACTGTTCTTCCCGGCGCGAGCTAATAAGCTATTCGATCTATACCGCACTCACGGTTCCATCGATGAAATTGACGAGGCAACCCGGGCGCATTTACAGGAGAAATACTTCAAGAGAAGTTTCGAGACGCTGTACGAGGAAATCAAAAAGAATTGTCCGCCCGAGGATATCACGAAGGCAGAACGGAGTCCCAAGAACAAGATGGCTTTGATTTTTAAATGGTACTTCTCACATACGAGCAGGCTCGCCCTAACGGGAAGTGGGGAATCTCGAGTCGATTACCAAGTGCATTGCGGGCCAGCGCTGGGGGCGTTCAATCAGTGGGTCAAGGGAACAGAACTTGAAGATTGGAGGAACCGACGCGTGGACGAACTGGGCGTAAAGATCATGACGGAAACGGCGAACCTTCTAAACCGGCGCTTTGAAGCGTTTATCGGGGGAAATGGCGTGACTGCCGTCGCTTGAGAGAGCCGGCATAGCGGGACTACTTCGCACCGAGAGGCAAGTATGATGGAAATTGAGATGACTGAACATGCCGCTGAACTGCACGACCGGTTGCCACTTATGGATGCAACCGCGATGGCGGGATCGCTATCCCGAGGAGAGGTC
Organism: Geobacteraceae bacterium; assembly: GCA_036518435.1. Classification (GTDB taxonomy): domain Bacteria; phylum Desulfobacterota; class Desulfuromonadia; order Geobacterales; family Geobacteraceae; genus JAMPXD01. The sequence continues at coordinate 200,043 of DATDNF010000031.1, read as the reverse complement.
TCCTCGTATCAACTCGTGATGGCCCACTTCGACCGGATTGAACGGTATGACGCCGCCGGCACAACCGTTGTCACGCCAGACCGTGAGAATGCACTTGCAGCGGCGCGGGAAGCGGATGTGCTCCTCGCGAGGGGAAAGCCCGGAGGATCACTTCACGGAATCCCGGTGACGATTAAAGATGCGTTTCTTACCTGCGGTATCAGAACAACATTTGGCCACCCGGCATTCAGCGATCACATACCGCTGATTGATGCGGCTGCGGTTTCGATGCTGAAATCCGCCGGAGCAGTACTGCTTGGCAAGACCAATTGTGCCACTTTGTGCATGGATGTGCAGACAGTCAGCCCCCTCTTCGGTACAACTTCAAACCCGTGGGATGAGGAACGGACGAGCGGAGGAAGTTCTGGTGGTGAAGCTGCTGCAGTCGCACTTGGGCTGTCGCCGCTGGGGCTGGGAAGCGATACGGCAGGAAGTATCAGGATCCCTGCAAGTTATTGCGGCATCTATGGATTCAAGCCGACTGTAGGGAAGGTTCCACGGCAGGGGCTAATTCCCCCCATGCCGGAAACGGTCGACTTGGACCATCACCTTACGGCGGTGGGGCCATTGGCGAGGTCGGTCCGCGACTTGCTCCTTTGCTATCGAGTTCTTAGTGGTGAAACAGCACCGGAAACCGCCCGGACACGTGCGCCGAATGTAGCTTGGACCGCCGACTTTCCCGGGATGCCGCTCGATGACGAAGTCGGGAAGGTCATAACTAGAGCGGTTGGGTGCTTGCGGGGAAATGGAATTAGTGTAGAGGAGAAGCCTTCCGCCATCGATATGGCTAAGGCGGTACGTTCTGCAACGGCGCTGATGTATTTCGAGTTTTTCCCTTTCGAAAAGAATGAATTCTTGAAAAAGATCTTCTGGAAGAGTCTCTTTACGGGGGGGACGTTTGCCTATTACAAAAAACTGCTTGACGAGCGGATGCAGCTTGCAGACGAGTTGGATACATTCCTGGAGGGGTGGGACTGCTGGCTTGTTCCTGCAACTCCCACCACCGCCCCGCGACATAATCCAGAAAAAACGCCAGTTTCACTGATACAGAACGGCAAGGCGAAACAGATCGGGTACTTCTCGTCGGCTTTGAGTTTTACGTTTCCGTTCAACTTCACTGGACACCCCGCGGTAGTGATTCCGGTGGGAAAGGACGGCAACGGGCTGCCGGTTGGGGTGCAACTCATCGGTAGGCGAGGGGGTGACGTCGATCTCCTCCAATGTGCCATGTCATTGGTTGCCGCCTTGGGTGATCTCCCGCCCGGACGACCACCTAAGAATTAGGTTGATGGAGTTCCTGAACCCTCCCTTCTTCGCAAGGAGTCATTATGACACAATCCGTTTTCGGAAATCATGACAATAGAATCCTCCTCATGCTGTTGCCGTTTTGGACGCCGTTGATCCCGCCGCTGGGTATCGCCTGTCTGAAAAGTTTTCTTCAAAAGCATGGCTATGAGGTAACTACCGCCGACGCTAATCAGCAGGCGGATATATGGAAACGTTATTATCTTTACAATAACGCGCTGATGAAATGTGTGCCGGAAAAGATGCGAGGGAACTTCTTAAACACGGGGCACAACGTTTTGCGGCATCACTGCATGGCATTTATGAACAAAAAGGAGCGGGACGACCACCTTGAGCTAATTAAAATTGTCGTCGAAAGGCACTATTTTTGTGACATCTCGGATGAGCAGGCCGCAGGGCTGGATGAGATTGTTGCGGGATTTTTCCAGAGCGTCGAAGAGTACACCCTAGCTCTGATTGAAAAAAACAGTCCAAGTATCGTTGGGCTGTCAGTCTATTCGGGGAATCTCGCGGCATCGCTCTTCGCATTCGAGACGGTGAAGAAATTTGATCCCACTATCGCAACGGTCATGGGGGGGGGCATCTTCGCCGACCAACTCGCTATCGGGACTCCTGATTTCCAATCATTCCTTGACCGTACGCCATACATTGACACCGTTATTGTTGGTGAAGGTGAGAGTCTTTTCCTGAAGTACCTACAGGGGAAGCTTCCCCCCGGGCGCAAGGTCTATAGCTTAGAGGATAATGCTGACGAGTATCTCAGTCTTGCTGCCGCTGTGTCGCCCGATTTTTCGGATTTCAACGTACCGGGCTACCCGCAGATGGCGACTTACGTCTCGCGCAGTTGTCCGTTTCAGTGCACCTTCTGCTCTGAGACGGTTCAGTGGGGGAAATTCAGAAAGAAGGATGCCGGGCAGGTTGCCGACGAGCTCGTACGGCTCTATGAACAATACAAATCGCAGATCTTCATGTTCGGCGATTCGTTGTTGAACCCATTTGTCGACGATTTCTCGGAAGAGATGATCAGAAGAGACCTCTCGTTCTACTGGGATGGGTACCTGCGGGCCGACCGACATGTTTGTAATCTCAACAACACATTGAAATGGAGGCGAGGTGGCTTCTACCGTGCAAGGTTGGGGGTAGAGAGCGGGTCTCAAAGGGTGCTTGATCTGATGGACAAGCGGATCACGACCGCCCAGATCAGGAGTTCATTATCGAATCTGGCGGGGGCTGGGATCAAGACAAGCACCTACTGGGTGATTGGTTTTCCCGGTGAGACTGAAGAGGATTTTCGCCAGACGCTAGAGTTGATCGAGGAGATGAAGGATGACATCTGGGAGGCCGAGTGCAACCCTTTCTGGTACTACCCCTCGGCGCAAGTCGGCTCTGACAGATGGTTTAACGAAAACGGCGTAAGCCTCCTCTTCCCTGAGCGCTTCGCCGATCGCTTCATGGTCAGAACATGGGTCGTGAACGCTGACCCTGTGCGGGAAGTGACCTACGACAGGGTGCGTCGGTTTATGGAGCACTGTGCCAAGCTCGGCGTGCCAAACCCTTACACCCTGCACCAAATCTACCTTGCAGACCAGCGTTGGCAACGGCTCCATGAGAACGCTGTGCCGATGATCAGTCAATTCAACACGAAGGCCCTGCTCACAGAGAACAAAAAGGTAAGATACTCTGCGGGTGCAGCATGAGCGTGTTCGACCTCCGCCAGTTCAATGACCGTATCGCCCTCGTCGATGACCGGAGGGAGGGTCTTTCCTATCGCGAGTTGGACGATTCTGTCAGGCAGCTTGGGGACTTGCTTCCGTCAGGGGAGAAGAAACTTGTCTTTATTCTTGCCCGCAACAATGTTGAGACGATTGTAGGTTACCTGATGGCGCTGCAGAGCGGCCATTGCGCAATGCTCCTCGACGCGAACTTGGACAAGGCGGGCGTTGACATTCTCGCGCAGATGTACAAACCCGACTTTGTCTGGGGACCGGCTGCCGACAAAGTCGCCGGTTCTCCTCGATACGGTACTTACGCCCTCACGTCTATTGAAGGTGCGAGCCGCATGAAGCTCCATCCCCATCTGGCGTTGCTTCTTTCTACTTCAGGTTCAACGGGCTCTCGGAAGGTTGTGAGGCTGAGCGCAAGCAACCTCATCTCCAACGCTCGCTCCATCGTTGATTACCTCAGCCTCGGCGAGACCGAGCGCCCAGTTGCACATCTGCCGGTTCATTACTCCTATGGCCTTTCCATTATCAACAGCCATCTCATTGTCGGTGCTACAATCTTTCTCACCGAAACGCCTGTAGTGCGGAAAGAGTTCTGGGATTTCATCCGTAACGGCGGAGTCACATCACTGGCAGGAGTTCCCTACACATTTGAGATGCTGAAGCGGATCGGATTTTCGAAGATGGAGCTTCCGACAATGCGGTACTTGACGCAGGCTGGGGGAAAGATGAACCCGGAGACAGTGGCGGAAGTAGCGAAGACGTGCCGGCACAAAAACGTCAATTTCTTTGTTATGTACGGAGCCACTGAGGCGACGGCGCGCATGTCGTACCTTCCTGCCGCCTATGCCGAGTTGAAGCCAGGGAGCATCGGCGTCGCGATCCCTGGCGGCGTGATTCGCCTCCTCGACGACTCCGGCGCCGCCGTAACAGAGCCTTACCAGGTCGGAGAGTTGGTTTACGTTGGCCCTAATGTGATGATGGGATACGCCGTCTGTCGCGATGACCTTTCACGAGGGGACGACTACGGTGGCGTTCTTCCCACCGGTGATCTTGCCTGCTTTGATGAGGATGGCTTCTATTACATAAGTGGCCGCAAGAACCGGTTCCTGAAGATGCTGGGAAAGCGCTTCGGACTTACCGACATAGAGGACCATTTCGAAAGTCTCGGGTGGAAATGCATTTGTGGCGGGGCCGACGACCGACTTGTTGTGGCCTCGCACCGTGACAACCATGATCGGCACAATCTGACTTTCAAGGACATAAAAAAGGAAACTTGCAGGAAGTTCAAGTTGCCACCGGACTTGGTGGACGTATTCCTGATTGAGGAGATTCCACGTTCTCCTTCCGGAAAGATTAGATACAGCGATATTTTTACAAACACTATAAGGAGAGAAGGGGTAGACGATGAGTGGAAATCTGAAGGTGAAGGAACAGTTCGACAAGCAGGCACATAAGTTCGACGAGTGGTCAGTAACACGCAACACGAAGATATTGGATTCACTCTATAACTTCTTCGGGATCGAGTCTGACGACAGGCTTCTGGACGTCGCATGTGGTACCGGAGCTTTTGCCATTCACGCTGCCCAAAGAACGCGGCTAGTCCGCGGAGTTGATATCTCAGAGGGAATGATCGGCATAGCCATTGAAGAAGCGAAGAAGAACGAACTTGATAACGTTGACTTCTTTCGTTCCGATGTTGAAAAACTCCCCTTCGATGACTGCATGTTCGACAGTGTCGTATCAAAATCGGCATTCCACCACATGAAGAACTCAGGCACCGTCTTTGGCGAGATGAAGCGCTGCTGTGTGCCAGGTGGCCGCATCTGTCTGGAGGACGTCATACTCTACGGCGAGAAAAAATTAGATGGTTACTTTGAACTGCTGGAGTGCGAGATCGACGATTGCCATCACTGTTCGCTTTCACGCCGGGCGATGGTGGATCTTTACCGCGGGAATGGCATTGAGGTGACGCGGATTTTCGAGTCCGTCTCGGATCTTAACTTCTTCGACTATATTAACCATGCCTTCCAAAGTGAAGATGCCCGCGAGAGAGTCGCAGCCATGTTCGAAGCGGGGATGCAGGACGCCGAGATCGCAAAGTGGTTTGTGATGAAGGACGGGGCTCTCTACTGGAAGAGGAAGGTGCTAACTATCGTCGGACGCAAAGCGTCGTCACAATACAATCTCAGTTATGGAGGAATGCGATGATCGAGATGCTTAAGAAATATATGGAAGAAACATTCATGTTCGAGTTTAACGACGAAATCACGCTCGAAAGCGACCTTTTCAAGATGGGCATCATTGATTCGTACGGTTACATCAAGCTGCTCAAGAACCTGGAGTCGGAGTTTGGGATCGAATTTACGGAGGACGAGATACTAGATAATGTGTTCGTTAGTGTTTCTAGTATTGTAGACTGTGTTTCGAGGAAATTGGTGGTTTGAAAACGCTAAAAACGGAAATGAATAATGATCTAATAGGGGGCAGTCGATCAAAGCTGTGAAAGCTTTGATTGTTGTGATTATAAAATCAGCAAAGATCTTTATTCAATATTTTCCATATTTTAATTCAGATGAATCATGGGGAAGGGACAGGAATAATGCATATGCCGCAAACTATAGATGATGTCGCGATCGTCGGAGTGAGCCTGCGGTTTCCTGGGGCGTCTACGTTGGACGAATTCTGGGAGAATCTCGCCGCCGGAAGGTCGCTTATCACTGAGGTTCCCGCAAAACGTTGGGATGCGGCGGCATACTACGGCGATCCTCGCAAGGAGAAGGGCAAGAGCAGCTGTGTATGGGGTGGATTCGTCGAAGACGCCGATGCATTCGACGCATCATTTTTCAAAGTTTCGCGGCGCGAGGCAGAGTTAATGGATCCGCAGCAGCGGATAGCGTTGGAGCTGGGGTGGAAGGCGGTCGAGGACGCTGGATACCGAAGCGACTTGCTGCGCGGATCGTGTACCGGCGTCTTCATGGCGGTAACTAACAACGACTACACGGAGATTGTTGAAAGGGAGCTTGCCGTCGTCGACGCCTTCGTCAACACCGGCACCTCAAACGCTGTCATCTCTAATCGTATCTCGCATTTTTTAGACTTCCGAGGGCCGAGCGTCACTATCGACAGCGCTTGCGCCGGATCGTTGGTGGCAATCCACCTGGCGATGTTGGCACTAAGAAACGGCGATTGCGACGCGGCGCTGGCAGGAGGGGTAAACCTGTGCTGGTCGCCGCGACGTTTCATCGCGCTGAGCCAAAGTGGGTCACTGTCGAAAGAGGGGAGGTGCAAGACCTTTGATGAAGCGGCCGACGGTTACGTTAGGGGAGAAGGGGGGGGGATTCTGGTCCTCAAATCACTGGGGAAGGCGCTCGCTGACGGAAACCACATATATGCGATTGTCCGTGGTTCTGGAACCAATCACGGTGGACGGACGAATTCGCTTACCGTGACGAGCCCAAAGGCGCACGCGGAGTTGATCCGGGACATCTATGAAAAGGCAGGGGTAACCCCTGACACGGTGACCTATGTCGAGGCACACGGGGTGGGCTCTCCTTTGGGCGATTCGATGGAGGTGCGAGGGCTTAAGTCGGCTTTCGCACAGCTCTATCAAAAGCAAAATCTGAGGCATAGAAAAGGGTATTGCGGCATCGGGTCGGTGAAAACCAACATAGGTCACACAGAGGCGGCTGCCGGGGTTGCGGGAGTACTTAAGGTCATCGCCGCGATACGGAACAAGGCGCTTCCCGAGACGATCAACATCCGGCAACTCAATCCACTCATAGATTTGAGCGATAGCCCCTTCTACATGGTCGACAGGCTTAAGAAGTGGGAGGCAGAGACGATTACATCGCCTCGCCGTGCTGGTGTGAGCGCCTTTGGCTTCGGCGGGGGGAATGCTCATGTGCTCCTGGAGGAGTATCTTCCAACTGAGGACGAGAAACTTTTCTCAGTATCCCAAGAGAGGAAGGGGCCGTATCTCATTCCCCTGTCAGCGAAAAATCCTGAGCGGCTGCTGGAATACGTACGACTGCTGTTGGACTTCCTCATGAAATTGTCCGGTAACTATGCGGAAAACGGGGCGCCAGATAGATCGTTTCAGGAAACTCTCGCAGCTTTGCTTTCCAGCATCATTCATGTGCCGGAGTGGGAAGTCGACGTGGATGCTCCGCTGGTCGATCACGGTGTTGAGCCATTGCATTTCGCATCTTTGCTGGAGGCGATCCGCGAGCGGTTCGGGATCGTGTTCGAAGCGAATGAGTTCCAGATCATGGACTCTCTTGCGTCGATTGCTGAACGTCTGTGGCAGGTATATCCGGGATTGGTGGGGGAGGTTGCCGCCGAGCCAGTATATTCGGCCAAGGAAGGCAACGGTATTTCAATTTTGGACGCAGTGAACGTATCAGAGATCGCCTATACCTTCCAGGTCGGCCGCGACGCGATGGAAGAGCGGGTTATTTTCTTAGCCAGCAACGTTAAAGAGCTGATCGGGCAATTAAACGCCTTTGTCGTCGGTGACGATGTAATTCCCCACTGTTTTACAGGGCATGTGAAAACGGAGAAAGTAACTTCTGCCGTCTCTGACGAGGGGACCCGCGAAATTGTGAAACGTCTCGCAGTGGAGAGGGATTTAGGGAAGATCGCCGAGTTGTGGACAACGGGAGCTCATGTTGACTGGGAGATATTGCATGATGGACCACCGTTGCGGCGGGCCGGGCTGCCGACCTATCCATTTGCGCGAGAGCGGTATTGGGTGCCGTGCGCAGAGGCGGAGACGGTGTCAGAGACGCTATGCCCGCTCCCCATAATTCATCCGCTTCTGCATCGCGATGTTTCCGATGCTTCAGGCCGTCGCTTCGAATCGACCTTCACCGGAGATGAGTTTTTCCTCGCGGATCACGTGGTGAAAGGGCGTCGTATTCTTCCAGGTGTTGCTTTTGTGGAGATGTTCCGGGCAGCGCTCGAGGCCGCTACTTCAGACAAGACGGGGCCATTCGTGCTGAGGAACATTGTCTGGCTGCGGCCGTTGACCATCGATGCGCGATCGGTGCGAGTTATGACAACGGTTGCACCAAGAGGAAAGGGCGATTTTAACTGCGAAATCACGACATTCGCGAAAGGGGGGGGCGAGCCAACAATATATAGCGTGGCAAAGGGAATGCGGCATTCGACGGTCACTGCCCCTGTACTCGATCTGGTGCTTTTGCAAGGGCGTTGTACCGGAGAGGAGTTATCCGGCATGCAGTGCTACGAAGCGTTCGCAGCGGCAGGGTTCGACTACGGGCCTGGTCACCGGGCGATCGAACGGGTCTTAGTCGGGAAGGGGGAGTTTCTCGCCAGGCTCGTCATGCCGTCTTCCGTCTTGGCCAACAGCGACCGATTTGTCGTGCATCCGAGCATCGCTGATGGAACACTGCAGGCTACCTTGGGGCTCTTGTGTGGATTTGCTTCACTCAAACCCGCAATCCCGTTCACTGTGGGTTTAGTGGAGATTTTTTGCGAGTTTCCGACCGAGTCATGGTGCCGGGTCAGGTACGCCGATGGAAGCAGTCCTGATGGCAAAGTACGCAAATTCGACGTGGACGTTTGCGACAACCAGGGAGCTGTCTGTTTCAGGATGGAGGGAGTGACCTTCGGAATCCCGGAGGAAGATTTTGCGTTTGCCGCCGACAAATTGGCAACGGCAAATGAGCCTTCTGCGGCTTCCCTTGCCCTCGACCCGGACTCCGAAGCGGTGTCGAAAATGGATGGCGACGTTCTACCCGGCAGGATTGAGACGGCGCTGGCTGGGATCGTATCAGAGCTTTTGAAGGTCGAGGCATGCGAGATCGATCCCGACATTGAGCTGAATGAGTACGGCTTCGGCTCCATTGCTTACACTGAGTTCGCGGAGATACTCAACAACCGGTACGGTCTCGACCTCGCTCCCACCATATTCTTCGAGTACTCGACTCTGCGCGACTTTGGAAGATATCTAGCAGGTGAATTTTCTGAACTTCTTGCAGTGAAACTCGGGGGGCCGGAGAAGAAGGAGATCGCCACCAGGCAGCAGACCGTGGACAATGCTTCCTTCGCCGCGCGTGTTGAAGCGGTGCTGGCGGAGCAGGTCTCGCTGATTTTGAAGGTAGGTATCGAGGATATCGACATGGATACAGACCTGAACGATTACGGCTTCGGGTCCATCGCCTTTACCGAATTCGCTGACAAGCTCAATGACGATTACGGTTTCGACCTGACTCCCACCATATTTTTCGAGCACACGACCCTGAGTGGATTCGCCCGATATCTTGTGGAAGAGTACCGGGAGTTGTTGGCGGCGCATTTAAATATGGGGGGAACTACTGGATCTCTGGTTGAGATGCCGGAAGCTGCCGAGGAGGTTGTTCCGGCTGCTGAGCCGCAGTTGGCGCAGTCTTCCCATTCTTCTCCTCAGGAAGCTAAGCCTACGTCAGAATCCATTGCCGTCGTGGGGATAAGTGGCGTATTCCCCATGGCCCGCGATGTTGACGAATTCTGGCGAAACATCGTGGAGGGGAAAGACTGCATTTCGGAGATACCAGATGGTCGCTGGGACTGGCGGGAGTACTACGGGGACCCGGCGGGCGAGGGAAATACGACCAATGTCAAGTGGGCTGGAGTCGTTGACGGGGTCGATGAATTCGACCCGCTTTTTTTCGGTATTTCTCCCAAGGAAGCCGAAACTATGGACCCGCAGCAGCGTCTGCTGATGACTCATGCTTGGAAGGTTATTGAAGACGCTGGCTATTCCCCCCAGAGTCTCTCGGAGACCAAAACCGGCATATTTGTCGGGACCATGAACAGTGGGTACGTGGGACGGATCTCCAAGGCCGATGTGCCGATGGAAGGATTCAGCGTAACCAGCGTCATGCCATCGGTTGGTCCCAACCGGATGAGCTATTTTCTCAACGTCCACGGTCCCAGCGAGCCTATCGAAACTGCTTGTTCCAGTTCCTTGGTGGCTATTCACCGGGCGGTCAGCGCCATCGAGAGTGGCAGTTGCGAGATGGCCATCGCCGGCGGAGTCAACACCTTTGTTTCACCGGAGTTCCACGTCAGCATCAGCAAGGCTGGAATGCTCAGTCCAGATGGCCGCTGCAAGACCTTTTCCAACGGGGCCAACGGTTTCGTGAGGGGCGAAGGCGCAGCGATGCTATTCCTGAAAAAGCTAAAGGCCGCTGAAGATGCGGGAGACCACATATACGGGGTGATCCGGGGGACAGCCGAAAATCACGGCGGCCGAGCCAGTTCCCTGACTGCCCCAAACCCAAAGGCCCAGGCAGACGTTCTGGTTTCCGCATACGCTAAGGCGGGAATCGATCCGCGAACTGTCAGCTATATCGAGGCCCATGGGACTGGTACTGAACTGGGTGATCCTATCGAAATCAATGGGTTGAAGGCTGCGTTCCAGGAGATGTACCAGGCCGTGGGGGACCTGGAGATACCTTCGGCTCATTGCGGCATCGGTTCAGTCAAGACCAATGTTGGCCATCTGGAGCTAGCGGCCGGAGTCGCAGGTGTGGTCAAGGTCCTGTTACAGCTCAAGCATAAGACCATTCCCGGGATTATCCACTGTGATACGGTCAACCCTTACATCAAACTTAAGGATAGTCCACTTTATCTGGTTCGGGAAACGCATGAATGGAAACAGCTGCGCGACAAGGCAGGCAACCCGCTTCCCCGAAGAGCTGGGGTGAGTTCCTTCGGAATGGGAGGGGTCAACGCCCATGTGGTGATAGAGGAGTACATTCCTCGGGAGGAACGCTGTGCCCCCGCAATAACCTCTCAGAATCCCGTGCTTGTCCTTTTGTCGGCAAAGAACGAGGAGCGGCTCCGGGAGCAGGTCGGGCAACTTGCAGCAGCAGTACTGGAGCAGCGGTTCCAAGATACGGACTTGGCCGATATAGCCTTCACTCTCCAAGTGGGGCGCGACGCCATGGAGGAGCGCCTGGCGTTTTCCGCCACCTCGCTCAAAGAATTGGGAGAAAAACTGGAAATTTTCCTGGCGGGGCGGGAGTTTGGTCCGGAGATGTATCGGGGGCAGGTCAAGCGAAATAAAGAAACATTTGCTCTGTTCGCCGCTGATGAGGATATGGCGAAAACCGTTGATGCTTGGCTTACCAAGAGAAAGTACGCCAAACTCTTGGCTCTCTGGGTCAGGGGTCTTGACGTGGACTGGAGAAGATTATACGGAGATCAGAAGCCGCGCAGGATCAGTCTGCCTACTTATCCATTCGCCAGAGAACGCTATTGGATTCCCGAGTCGCGGCAGAAATCCGGCGTGTGGGCGCAGAAAGCGGGTTTTCACAATGCAGAACCTCACCCGATTGACATTCGGATAAATGAAGGGGGTCAGCCACCGGACATGAGAGGGGCGCTGATGCGGAGGGAGGAAGTCAGGGGCGCGACGCCGGAAATGACGGAAGTGGTGGCGGAGGTGGAACCCAGTTTGCTCCTCGCTGCCGCCGTAGATCATCTCAAAGGGATGATAACGGAGGTCACAGGCATTCCGGTGGCCAATCTGGACTCAGACGCCCACTTTGAGGAATTGGGTCTGGATTCCATAATGGTGTCAAGACTTAACCAGAAGACTCAGCGATGGGTTGGCAAGCTGGATGCCACGTTGTTCTTCAAATACAACAACATCCGCGCACTTGCCGCCTACTTCCATGAGTGTTATCCAGCGGCCATTGCCGGGCTGGTGAAATCGGATTTCGCGTTGAAGAGTGTTCCTGCCTGCCGATCCGCCTCCCTTCTATCTGAAACAACGTACAAACGGTCGGCGATCCAGTCCGGTGACCATCTCCATTGTGACATTGCCATTATAGGGGTTGCAGGGAGGTACCCTCGCGCCGCCAATTTAAACGAATTCTGGAAGAACCTGTACGAGGGGAGGGACTGCATCGAGGAAATTCCACCGAACCGCTGGTCGCTGGAGAGTTTTTTTGAGCCGGATCGAAACAAGGCCGTCGAAAAGGGGCTTAGTTATAGTAAATGGGGTGGCTTTCTGAATGACGTGGATTGTTTCGATCCGCTGTTTTTCAACATCTCTCCCAAAGATGCCATGCACATGGACCCGCAGGAACGGCTGTTCTTGGAAGTCGCCTGGGAATGTTTGGAAGATGCCGGGTATACTCGGAGATCACTAGAACGTGACGGATATGGAAACGCAGTCGGGGTATTCGTAGGGGCAACATTCAACAACTACCAGCTGTTCATGTCGGAAGCCGCGCTAAGGGGCAATCGCGAGATGTACCCCGCTAACAGCCAGGTCTTTTCCATTGCCAACCGGGTCTCCTATGTCATGAACTTCACTGGACCCAGCCTGACGGTGGATACTGCCTGCTCATCCTCCTTCTATGCGCTCCATCTGGCGTGTGAGAGCATCCGCAGTGGACAGTCCCGGATGGCAATTGCCGGTGGAGTCAACCTGTCGCTTCATCCCAGCAAATACATCACTCTAGCGCAGGGACAATTCAGCGCTTCAGACGGGCGGTGCCGGGCGTTTTGCGAAGGTGGTACCGGCTACGTTCCCGCGGAGGCAGTCGGCGCGGTCTTCCTGAAACCCCTGCAGGAGGCGGTGGCGGATGAGGATATCATATATGGCGTTATTAAGGGAACGGCTACTAGCCATGGAGGCAAGGCGAACGGCTACACCGTCCCAAACCCGGTCTCCCAGTCGATGGCAATCGAAAAAGCGCTGCACCAAGGGGGGGTCGATCCTCGGAGCATCAGCTGCATTGAGGCCCACGGCACCGGAACGGCACTAGGTGATCCGATAGAAATTACAGGACTAACCGATGTTTTCCGGAGGTACACAAAAGAAGCAGGGTTCTGTTCCATTTCCTCCGTAAAGTCGAATATTGGGCACGCAGAAGCAGCTGCGGGAATAGCCCAACTGACGAAAGTATTGTTGCAGTTCAAGCACCAGACCCTGGTTAAAAATGTTATGCATGGAGACGGCTTAAATCCCAATATCCAATTTGATGAGACCCCTTTTGTTGTTCAGGAAAAGACAGAATATTGGAAACGTCCTGTTGTCGATGGCCAAGAGGTCCCACGGCGTGCCGGCCTCTCCTCGTTCGGGGCAGGCGGGGCAAACGCCCATGTAGTGGTTGAGGAATATATTTCCCGAGATCCGCAATGTCCCGCTGTCACTGGCACTCTTCAAGATCCCGTTGTTATCGTACTTTCAGCGAAGAACAGGGACCGCCTTAACGAGCAAGTGCGGCGGTTGTTGGACGCTCTCCTTGAGCGGCAGTGGGCTTATGCGGACCTAGCCAATATTGCCTGGACTCTCCAAGTGGGGCGCGAAGTCATGGACGAGCGCCTGGCAGTGGTCGCGGGATCGCTCAATGAGTTGACGGAGAAACTTGCGCTTTTCCTTGATGGGAGAGAAGTGCCCGTTCTGTACTTGGGAGGTGCCAAGTCCCGCAAAAAGACCTCGACTTTCCCCGGCGAAGACGGACTACGGGAGTCCGTCGACGACTGGACACGGAGTGGAGATTACGCGAAGATCGCGCACCTGTGGGTCAAGGGAAGAGAAGTCGACTGGAGCAAGCTATACGGCGATACCGCACCTCACCGGGTCAGTCTCCCTGCCTATCCCTTTGCCAGGGAACGTTACTGGGTGCCCGAGATGGAATACGCGTCCGATGCCACCCGTGAAACGGCTGTTCCCGCCAACGTAACACTTCATCCCCTGCTGCATCAGAATACCTCTGACTTAGTTGAGCAACGGTTCACATCCACCTTTACCGGGCGCGAGTTTTTTCTGACTGATCACGTGGTTAATGGCCAAAAGTTTTTGCCAGGTGTGGCATACCTTGAAATGGCGCGGGCAGCGATGGAGCGCTCTGTAGGTGTCCTGAAAAATGGTCAGGATGGTATAAGGCTCAAAAATGTGGTATGGGCCCGACCCATCGTGGTGGGGGAACGGCCAATCCCCGTGCATATTGGGCTCTACCCTAAAGAGAACGAAGATTTTGGATATGAAATATACAGTGAGACCGCCGGGACGGAGCCGGTTGTGCATGGCCAGGGGATCGCGATCCTTGGACCTATTGCCGAGGTTCCACCCCTGAACTTGAAAGCCTTGCGGACAGGATGCGACCTGAAGACCCTCAGCGCGGAACAATGCTACGAATCATATGGAGCCATGGGGATCAACTATGGTCCCGCTCATCAGGGGATTGAGGAGGTGTATGTAGGGGAGGGTCGGGTGATGGCGAAGCTGTCACTTCCCTCTTGTGTCTCTGCTACTCAAGATCAGTTTGTCTTGCATCCCAGCCTGATGGATTCGGCATTGCAGGCCGCCATAGGATTCTTCGTCGGATCAGAATCCGGCAACGAGGTACCTCTCAAACCGATCCTCCCATTCGCGCTGGACGAGTTGGAGATCCTGGACGGGTCCAGTTCACCCACGTGGGCGCTGGTCCGCTACAGTGACAACAATGGTCCGACGGACAACGTGAAGAAATTTGACTTCGACCTGTGCGACGAGAACGGGAAAATTTATGTGCGGATGAAGGGATTCTCTGCCCGAGTGCTGGACGGTGATACGGCTTTGGCGACTCTCCCGCCTTCCGATGGGACCCTGATGCTCACCTCGGCATGGAACGAACGGCCCGTCCCGCTACAATGTCCGTCTTTTCAGTATGATCGGCAATTGGTGGTGCTCTGTGATCAGGATGACGATGTTTTGGAAAGTGTTGAAACCCAGATTGAGGGTGTGCGGTGCCTCGCCTTTCAGTCGGAAGGGGATGGCATCGCTGAACGATTCGAATTCCATTGCCTGCGCCTTTTCGAGGAGATCCAGGCAGTACTTAGAGATAAGCCCAAAGGTAAGGTGCTGATTCAGGTAGTAGTATCCGGTACGGGCGAAAAGCAGCTTTTTGCCGGACTTTCGGGGCTATTGAAGACCGCCTGCCTCGAAAATCCAAAATTATCGGGCCAACTCATCGAAGTGGAGCCGGGAGACAGTCCCGAGCAAATCATCGGGAAGCTGCGAGAGAACAGTCTAAGTCCCATGGACAACCAGATCCGTTACCGCGATGGCCGGCGCTACGTTGCCTGCTGGAAGAGACTTGAAAATCTGTCGGATCAATTCGATATCCCATGGAGAGACGGCGGCATCTATCTGATCAGCGGGGGGGCCGGAGGGCTTGGGAACGTATTTGCAGAAGAAATCGCCCACAGGGTCACGGGAGCTACCGTCATCATGTCGGGGCGCTCCCCCCTGAGCGAAGAAAAACGGGTCAGTCTGAAGAAATTGGAGACAATGTCTATCAGGGTGAAATACCGGCAGGCGGATGTGGCCAGTAAGGATGAGGTTAACGCACTGGTTAAAGGCATCCGCGAGGAGTTTGGGGCGCTCGACGGCGTCATCCATGCCGCAGGAGTGATACGGGACAGCTTCATCATCAAAAAAACGATAGAGGAATTTCGTGATGTCCTGGCGCCGAAGGTGGCCGGACTGGTCAACCTTGATCGAGCCATAGGGGGGCTGCCACTGGACTTCTTTGTGCTCTTTTCTTCCATATCGGGAAGTTTCGGCAATCCTGGCCAAGCTGACTACGCTACCGCCAATGCTTTTTTGGATGCCTACGCCGGTTACCGCGCAGCCCTTGTGGAATCGGGACAGCGACGGGGGCGGACCCTCTCAGTGGACTGGCCGCTATGGAAAGATGGCGGAATGCACGTCGATGATGAGACCGAGAAGATGATGAGACAAAGAGCCGGCTTGGTCCCCATGCAAACTTCCACCGGCACCGGAGCCTTGTACCGCGGAATGGTTTCGGCTCATCACCGGGTGATGGTGGTGGAGGGGGACCTGTCGAAGCTCCAAGGGCTTTTGACTGAGCCCCCTACGGCACAAGTCCCGCAGCCCGTTTGCGGCATGGCAGAAAACGAGGGGACGCTGGCCGTGGAACGCGATCTGATTCTGGGTAAAGCAATCGACTATTTCAAGAAACTGCTGTCTTCGGTCACCAAAGTTCCGGCCAACCGAATTGATGCGGATGCTCCGCTGGAACGGTACGGGGTCGATTCGGTAATGGTTATGCAGATGACGAACGCTCTGGAAAAAATCTTCGGATCTCTGTCCAAGACACTTTTCTTCGAATACCAGAACATCAAGGAATTAACTGAATATTTCCTGGAATCGTTTTGGGAACGGATGAGCGATCTATTGGGGGTTGATGAGAAGCTGGCTCCATCTCCCGCTTCGTCCAAAGTTGTCGCGGCTGAGTCGGTGAACCTGGTACCATTCAGCAGCAAATCCACGCGCTTTGCCTCCCGTCGTGCCGAAGCTCCATCAGCGGGACAGGTTAAAGCCCTGGATATTGCCATCATTGGCGTGGCGGGGCGTTATCCCGGTGCTAGCAATGTTCGGCAGTTCTGGGAAAACCTTAAGGACGGCAAGGACTGCATTTCGGAAATTCCCAAGAATCGCTGGGATCACAGCCTGTATTTTGACGAAGACAAGAGCAAGCCCGGGAAAAGCTACTGCAAGTGGGGCGGCTTTTTGGACGGGATTGATCAATTCGATCCCCTATTCTTTAATATATCTCCCCGCGATGCGGAAATCATGGAGCCCCAGGAACGCGTCTTTATGGAGACTGTCTGGGAATTGCTGGAAAGCAGCGGCTACACTAAGGAAATGTTGGAACTCCGCTATCAAGGCCGGATAGGGTTATATGTGGGCGCAATGTACCAACTGTATCACCTTCTGGATTCGGATATCGTTAAGGAGTCGGCCAGTTCCGTGACTTCGTACAGCTTGATTGCCAACAGGGTTTCCCACTATTTCAATTTTCAGGGGCCGAGCGTTGCCATTGATACGATGTGCTCATCGTCGGCATATGCGATTCACCTTGCCTGCGAAAGCCTGAAGCGGGGAGAATCCCGTGTCGCAATTGCCGGGGGAGTCAATCTCTCGATTCATCCCAAGAAGTACATTGGGTTGAGTCAGAACAAGCTGATCGGCAGTCATATCGACAGTAGGAGTTTTGGCGACGGTGACGGATATCTTCCTTCGGAAGGTGTCGGCGCCGTGTTGCTCAAACCTCTCACCGAGGCCATCATAGACGGCGATTCCATTCTCGCCATCATCAAATCGACGGCAACCAATCATGGGGGATACACCAATGGGTTTGCCGTTCCCAATCCCAATGCACAAGCACAGCTTATAGAGGATAACTTTGCGAAATCCGGAATGGATCCTCGCAGCATAAGTTATGTGGAAGCCGCTGCCAACGGCTCCGCCTTGGGAGATCCCATAGAGATTACCGCCCTTAATAAGGTCTTTAAAAAATTTGGGATTGCCCCTCAATCCTGTCCAATCGGAGCGGTGAAATCGAATATAGGGCACCCCGAGGCGGCGTCGGGAATGGCCCAACTCACTAAAGTGATTTTGCAATTGCAGCATCGGCAACTCGTCCCAACGATCAAGGCGCATCCTCAAAACCCTAACATTGACTTCAACGATACCCCTTTTTACTTGCAACGGGAACTTCAGGAGTGGAAACGGCCATTGGATATTACAGGTAGCCAGAAGATCCCGCGGCGAGCCACCATAAGCTCTTTCGGGGCAGGCGGGTCCAACGCCCACTTGATCGTTGAAGAATATGTTCCTCAGTTGGAAACCGGGCCAGTACGTAATCCTTCGCTGAAACAACGCCAGATCGCCGTTTTCTCTGCCAGGAACTCCGACCGGCTGAAGGAGTCCGTTCGACAAATGCTCGAGTTCATGCAACTTAACCCTGATCTTTCTCTGACAGATATCACATACACCCTTCAGGTAGGGCGGGAAGCCATGGAAAGCCGCATGGCCCTGGTGGTAAAGGACCGTGACGAATTGATTCAGGGTATGGTGGCATACCTGGAATCAGTGCAGGAGAACAAGATTCCGGAAGCCTCTTGCTCGTTTTTCATAGGTGCCCAAGAAGATGACCAATTGGAAATTAAAAGCCTGGTGTCCGGAAAATTGGGTGAGTCATTGCTACAGGTGCTTCTGACAGAACGTGATCTCGAACAGATTGCCCTCTTTTGGAGCAAGGGGGGCAAAGTTCCGTGGGAAAAACTCCACGAAGATGAAAAAGCCAGCATAGTAGCACTCCCAACGTATCCCTTTGAAAAACGGCATTATTGGCTCTCACAAGCCGCTAAGAAGGCCATTGAGAAAACAGGACTAGATTCGTCTGAAGTCGATAAAGGTGGCTGTTCCGAGAGTGGCGACCTGGGCCGTCATATAAGAACGAGGATCGGGGAGCTACTGGGCATGGCTCCGGAGGAACTGCCTGACAAGAAGCTGCTTAATAATCTGGGATTTAATTCTATGCAGGCAGTCACCCTCAGATTCAAACTCGAACAGGATTTTGATACTGAAATCCCCATCGCCGTGGTCAGCGAAAACAAGACCATCAAAGATCTCGAACAGAATCTGCGGGGAATAATAGACCTGAAACGGGAAGGACGACTGAAGGCAGACGAGTACGATGCAAATGAGCAAATTGGTGCTGGTGATGCAGTTCCTCCTGTTTCAGGCATTCTCCCGATGATTGTACCCGATATTGCTAACAGGTATGAACCGTTTTCGTTGAGCGATATTCAAGCGTCATTCCTAGCTGGTAGAAAACTTCGGTTTGGCGGCGATTGGGTCGGGTGCCACATCTACTTTGAAGTGGAAGCGGGTGGAGTCGACCTCTACCGCCTGAACAAGGCATGGGAAAGGCTGGTCGAACATCATGAGATGCTTCGCTGCACGATTTTGAGTAATGGGCAGCAGAAGATTCTCGCGAAAACTCCGCCGTACAAGTTCAAAATTGCCGATTTGCGAAGGAAAGATGCTGCCGAGCGTAACGAGCACCTCATAAACCTGCGAAAGGTTTTATCCCACAAGGTATATGAACCCGAGCAATGGCCTCTTTTTGAAATCAGCGTCAGTGTTTGTCCTGATAATAAGTATTTAATCCATTTCAGTATCGATGAATTCATAGTCGATGCCAGTGGCGTTTACTTGTTGTTGCAGCAGTGGCAGCAGCTGTATGAAGACCCGGAGTGGAAACTCCCGGAGTTGAGGTTGTCGTTCCGGGATTATCTAGTTGCCGTGAAGAAGTTTGAAGACTCCCCGCGTTACAAGGGGGACATGAAATATTGGACCGACAGGCTGAGAAACATGCCCGGAGGGCCCCGGTTACCAGTACCGTCAAGAAGGAGTGTGCCTGAGGCCAGGGAGTACTACTTCCGAACGCGACTGAATGGAACCCTCGATGAACGGCAATGGAGTGCACTAAAAAAGAAAGCGCATCAGTTGAATGTATCTCCTACGGCGCTGCTTCTAACTCTGTTCACTGAATTCCTTCGTCATTTGAGTGAAGAGAAGACGTTTTCTATAATCCTGACCTTTTTCAATCGCCTTCCGCTTCATGAACAGCTGGATCACATTGTCGGTCCTTTTATCTCGACGAGCCTTTTTGTCGTGGAGGAGCCGGAGGCGTGCAGCTTTGAAGAGGTGCTCAGGCGGAATCAGGACCAGTTGTGGAACGACCTGGACCATAGCAGTGTAAGCGGAATCAGAGTGTTGAGAGAACTCAAGGCCCAAGGCAAAATAAAAAGTTCCCTTTACCTTCCCGTTGTCTTTACCTCGATGGTCAACGGTTTTGAAAATGACAAGATTCCAAAATCGAAGACCTTCTTCGAGAGTATATCATTCATGGTAACCCAGACTCCGCAAGTTTACCTTGATCATCAGATTTTAGAACAGAATGGAGAATTGAGATTCAGTTGGGATGTTGCGAAAGATCATTTTGGTTCGGATGTTATCAGTGCAATGTTTAATCAATACTGTCGGTATCTCTGTCAGGTTGCATCTGAAAACGACGGATGGGAAGCAAAGCCTTTACCTTTTGTGGAAAGGGAGGGCATGTCGGCGCTGATGGGAGTAGAAGGCGAAACGGCGCCCAAGTATGCTGTTGCGACAAAGCGGGCTGATGAAGCTCTGCCAGAAGGCTTGACCCTGGTGGTTTCCCCCGCCGACAAGTTCAAGCCATTTCCTCTGACTGACCAGCAACAGGCGTATGTTTTCGGCAGGAGCAAATATGTTACGGGAGGTAACTTCAGCTGTCAGGTGTACGAGGAGGTTGAAATCGAGGGTCTCGATGTGCAGCGTTTGGAAAGAGCGTGGCAGAAACTGATAAAGGCGCACGAGATGCTGGTCACCGTCATCGGTTCGGACGGCACCCAAAGGATCATGAAAGAGGTCCCGGATTACCGCGTCAAGGTGACCGATCTGACCGGCAAAAAAATGGAAGAGATACAGTCGGAACTGCTTGACATCAAAACAACCATGATCGGCCATGTCTTCAGCCTGGACAGCTGGCCATACTTCGACTTGCGCGTATCGCTCATAAGCGGCACCACATCGAGAATTCATTTCAGCATCGACATGCTCATAGCCGATGCTAACAGCATCCACTTGCTGTTGAAGCAACTTTACCGTCTCTACGAAGATCCGGACCAAGAATTGGAACGGAGCAAGATGCTGTTCCGGGATTACCTCTCATCCCTGCAAGAGTACAAAACAACCGAGGGGTATCAAAAGAGCATTCAGTACTGGGAGAACAAATTTGCGGGGATACCTCCCGGACCGCAACTCCCGATGAATACCCATGGCAATGTGACAGCTCATGGTCATGAGCAGTTCAAGGACGTACTGCTGGGGTGGACGACGCTCAAGGAGAAAGCCCGGTCCCTGTCGGTATCGCCGGGGATGATCCTACTCACGGCATATGCTGAGGTATTTGCCGCGTGGCTGGACCGGAAACCGTTTTCCATCGTTGTCCCATGCTGGGAGAGACTTCCGCTTCATCCTGACATATATAACGTGGTAGGGGATTTTACCTCTTTGAGCTGGGTTGTGGCCGAGGAAACCTCGTTCTCGTTTGAGGAAAAAGTGCGCCTTAATCACCAGACGGTGCGGGAAGATTTGTCACATATGGCGGTGAGCGGCCTAAAGGCTTTACGAAAGGCAATGATGAGAGGGCGCAAGAACGAGACGCTGAATTTCCCTGTAGTTTTTACAAACCTGATGGCCGGTTCCAGCGTGAAAAATCCCCCGGGGTTTACGACGCTGGAGATGATCAGCAAAACTCCGCAGGTTTATCTCGACAATATCAGCGAAGAACACGCGGGGAATCTTCACTTCAACTGGGATGCGGCAAGCGGGGTCTTTCCGGAAGGAATGATAGGAAAAATGTTTTCAGGTTATACACGGGTCCTGGAAGCCTTAGCTGTAGAGCCTTGGGAAAAGATAGATTTTGCCGCGTTGATTGCTGCACAGCCCCGGGAATTCGTCAACCTGAAAGCTGGCAGGGGAGGGGTATAACTATGGACGTCATGACCGGGGTGCCGACGGTGGCCGTAGATGAAACGCCTACACAATGGAACGAGACGCACAAGGAATATCCGCTGAACCGGTGCCTGCACGAGCTCATTGAAGACCAGGTGAGAAGGACCCCACGTTCCTCCGCGCTACATTTTGAGGACCAACGGCTCTCCTACGCCGAACTGAATGAACGGGCGAATCGGTGCGCCCACTATCTCAGAGGGATGGGAGTCGGGCCGGACAGCATCGTAGGTGTGCTGATGGAGCGATCGGTCGAAATGGTGGTGGCCCTTTTGGGAATCATGAAGGCCGGCGGAGCATACCTCCCGCTCGATCCCGACTACCCTGAAGAGCGGTTGAGCTTCATGCTCGAAGATGCCGGCGTCTCTGTGCTTTTCACGCAGCAAAGGTTCACGGATCTGGTGCCGGATTTCAGAGGAACAAAGTTCAGTCTCGACAGCGAATGGAACTATCTTTCAGCAGAGTCGGGAGCCGATATCGGCCGCGCAGCCGAGCCGCAACATCTGGCGTATGTCATCTTTACTTCAGGCTCGACTGGCAAGCCGAAGGGATGCATGCTTTCGCACAAGGCAATCTGCAACCGTCTGCTGTGGATGCAGGATGCCTACGTGCTGAGCAGTGAAGACAGGGTTTTGCAGAAAACTCCATTCACCTTTGACGTTTCGGTGTGGGAATTATTCTGGCCGCTGATGACGGGGGCCTGTCTGGTAGTGGCTAAGCCGGGAGGGCACAAAGACAGCAACTACCTCGTTGAGACAATTCGGAAACAACGGGTAACGGTTTGCCACTTCGTACCCTCGATGCTCAGATTTTTCATCGGCAATCCCGACGCCAGCTGCTGCGAAAGCCTGAGGCACGTCTTTACCAGCGGAGAAGCCTTGTCGTTTGATTTGGTGATGGGATTCAGAAGACTGTTTTCGGCCAGGCTGCATAACCTTTACGGGCCAACGGAAGCGGCCGTGGATGTTACCTATTGGGAGTGCGAGGAGCGAGAGGATAAAAGGGTTCCCATCGGACGTCCCATTTCCAACATCAAGACCTATATCCTGGACCAGGATCTGAAGCAGGTGTCGATAGGCCACGAAGGGGAATTGCACATCGGCGGCATAGGCTTGGCCAGAGGGTACCTTAACCGGCCGGAACTTACGGCGGAGAAGTTCATTGCGAATCCTTTCCGCGCGGAACCTGGCGCGAAGCTATACAAGACAGGGGACAAGGCGAGATATCTGCCGGATGGTAACATCGAGTTCCTCGGCAGAATCGACTTTCAGGTCAAGCTGCGCGGGAATCGCATTGAGCTGGGGGAGATAGAAACTGTTTTGAGAACCCATGCTGCGGTCCGGGAGGCTGTCGTGTTGGTGAAGGGTGAGGAGAGCGGCGACCCGAAACTGGTGGCATACCTGCTAGCCGAGGGGGAAGCACCGACGTCAAAGCAGATTCGGGAGTATGCCAAGGCGAAATTGCCCGATTATATGGTCCCCAATGTTGTCGCGATCCTCGATTCTATGCCGGTCACGCAGCATGGGAAGCTTGACCGCAGGGCGCTGCCTTGGCCTATCGTCGACGGGGGGGGCGATAGCAGGATTCCAAAAAAGCAAGCGGAGCCGACCGGCCGACAACAGATAACTGCCGTGCTCGTTGATTACCTGGAAAAAGCTCTGGGGGTTACTGACCTGAAAAACGGCGACGATCTGTTCGATCTGGGCGCGACTTCCCTGACGATGGTGCAACTGGTCGAGAACATTCAGAGCCGGTTCGGAGTCCTCGTTCCCATTGATGTTTTTCTGGAGGATCCGACTATCACATCGATAGTCCGGTACCTGTCAGCCGAGCTTGGGAGTGCCGGCAAAGTGGGGAGGGGCGACGATACTGTGGTCTCCGAGGGAGACGTAGTACCGGACGAGTCTGAAAAGCAGGAGGAGAGACGGACAAACGCCAAAATGTCAGCAGATCCGAGCGGGCTTACTGCTGAGCTGTCGAGAATTTTCAGGGAGGTGCTGGGGCTTGAAGCCCTCAGCGCCAACGACGACCTGTTCGATGCCGGGGCGACTTCACTGACCATGGTCCAGATGGTGGAAAAGATCCAGAAGCTTTACGATGTGGCCATACCGGTTGAAGTCTTCCTCGAAGTACCGACAATTGCGGCGATTGTCGAATATCTCGCGCTGAATTTAGAAGCACAACCAGCGCAGCATCTACAGCTACCGACCGCTGTCCCTACTGTGGACGAGACGAGTGTCGCACGGGGCGGCGCGGCAGTTATGCCCAGTATGGCCGCAAGGCACAGAGAAACCGGCGGTTACGAAGAGATGATTCCGCTGCAGCACGCAGGTTTCAAGGAATCGGCCTATTCCCTGGGATGCGTCGTAAGAAGTCTTTCCGGTAACATGATCCCTTTCAGCGATTTCAGCCACTTCCTGGCGCTGCTGAAAATGGAAACGGTGAACGGAGAACCCAAATATCTCTATCCCTCAGCAGGTGGATTGAATGCCGATCAAACCTATCTCTATGTAAAAGAGAACGCTATCAACGGGATCTCAAAGGGGATTTATTATTACCATCCGCAAGAACATTCCTTGTACCTCATTGACGATGCTCCCTTGATCGACAGTTCGATCTTTCCAGAGTATGATCATCCACTTTTCGATGCTGCCGGATTCGCTCTCTTCATCATTGCGCAGATGGACGCCATAACCCCTGTGTATCAGGCAGTAAGCCCGACGTTGGTGACTCTGGATGCCGGATATATGGGACAGCTTCTTTTGAGCAGGCAAGCGGATTTCAAGGTGGGGCTCTGCCCGGTGGCAGGCGTTGACTTCGACAGGATTAGAGCTCATTTCAAGCTTGAGGAAAACCACAGGTTCATCCACTGCCTTTTAGGAGGATCGACTGACGGCGGCGCCAAAGGGAGAGAGGACAGTGGTGTTGTCGGATACCTGCAGCGCACCGGGAAGGCGCTTTACCACCATTTCCTGAATCCTTCGACTGACGGGACCTTTTCGGCTTTTTTGGCGGCGGGTTCCTTCGTAAAATACGAAAAGATGAAGTACCTGACCAAAGAAGAGCATGACCTTTTTCATGCAAAACAGGTGGATTTGAGAAAATTCTCCCGGGGTGAGCCGGTGATACCTTTGGACCGGGCCAAGTTCCCCGATAGCGATTATCTGATACGGTCCTCCATCCGTGAGTACGAAAGCAAGCCGATCCGCTTTGAGCAGTTGAGCAGATTCCTGTCACTTTTGCGACAAGAGGACAAAGATAGCAGGTCCAACTGCCTGTATCCTTCATTGTCTGGCAATTACGGCGTTCAAGCCTACCTTTATATAAAAGAGAACGGTGTGGAAGGCCTTGCTGAAGGTATTTATTATTACCACCCAACCAAGCACGCTCTCGTTCTTGTTACCCGGCAACTGTCACAGAAAGTAAAGCCCAGTCATACGCCGTTCAACCGTACCCATTATCAAAAATCGATGTTCTCCCTGTTTTTGATCGGACAGTCCGATGCAAGAGACCCTGAGCAAGAGACGCTGTATTTTGCATTGCTGGAAGCTGGCTACATCGGACAGCTTCTGATGGACAGGCAGGCTGAATTCGACATGGGAATCTGTCCTATCGGCGGGCTGAATTTCGAAAAGATCCGCGACGATTTCAAGCTCAATGACGATCAGGTGTTGCTCCATAGTTTTACCTGCGGAGCTTTTGAGCGGGAGATGCCTAAAGAAAGGAGATACCTGGAAGTGGGAAGAGGGGAGGCCCAAAGGAGGGCCGAGCCTTTGCAACAGGTCGCCGTGAGGAGGAGATTGCCGGTCCAGCATGATATCGCCATTATCGGGATGAGCGGACGTTATCCCGGCGCTGAGACCTTGGATGCTTATTGGGCAAACCTCAATGAGGGAAAGGTTAGCATCGGAGAGTTGCCGGAGGGGAGGAAAAAGCTGTGGAGTCACCTCTCCTTACCGGAAGGGGGTCGAAAATCGACTTTCCGAGGGGGATATCTGGAAGATATAGACTGCTTCGACAATCTGCTCTTCGACATGTCCCCCTCGCAGTCGCGCAGCACCGATCCACAGGAGCGGCTCCTACTGGAAGTCGCCTGGGAATGCCTCGAAAATGCCGGATACACACCGGAGCAGTTGAAGCGTTGCTCCGGTAGCATCGGCGTGTTCGTGGGCGCCATGTGGAACGACTATCAAAACCAGGACCCTTCCTCGGAAGATTCTCTGCCGGTGTCGGCCCTGCACTCGACGCTGGCCAACAGAATTTCCTATTTCTTCGATTTTAGTGGCCCAAGCGTTGCTTTCAATACCTCCTGTTCCTCGGCTATGACCGCAATTCATTTTGCATGCGAAAGCATCAAAAGAGGGGAGTGCGATGCAGCAGTTGTGGGGGGGGTGAACTTGATAACCCATCCCTATCACCAGGGGCTGCTGACAGGTTTCGATCTGTTGTCCAAGGACGGCGAGTGCCGACCGCTGGGGGCTCAGACAAACGGCTGGCTCCCGGGGGAGGGAATCGGGGTTATTTTGATCAAGCCGCTTGAAGACGCCGAGAGAGACAATGACCATATCTATGGCGTAATCAAGGGAACCTCGATCGGTCATAGTGGCAGGACCGCGCGCTTTGGTGCGCCAAGTTCCGCCAGACAGTCGGAGGCGATTCGAAAAGCGATTGATGGTGCCGAATTGTCTGTGGAGTCGATAAGCTACGTTGAGATGGCCGCGGCTGGAGCAAGTCTCGCGGATGCCTCGGAGGCGCATGCACTGATCGATGTCTTCAAATATCGTGCCCCCGGCCTATCTCCCTGCTTTGTCGGATCGGTAAAGGCCAATATCGGCCACCTGGAGTCGGCTTCTGCGTTTTCCCAGATCAGTAAGGTCCTGCTGCAAATGAAGCACGGGAAGGTGGCGCCGACCGTAAACTTTAAACCTCTAAGCCCCCTGATACGGATCGAAGGAAGCGGGCTCGAAATTCCAGACCGGCTAACACCGTGGGGTGGGGGACCCCGTGGAACTGTAGCGGGCGCACCACTGGATACTTCCCCACGGGTTGCGCTGGTTAATGCCCTTGGAGCAACCGGCTCCAGCGGCCATGTCTTACTTCAGGAGTATATCGGGGGGGAGCGCACGATGAGGAATGCGGCGCAGCCGACTCTGGTGCAACTATCGGCTGCAACCCCTGAACAGCTCCATCAATATGCCGCAAGGCTACATAATTTTCTCGGGAAGGAAGAAAATCGTCATTACCATGTTTCCAGCATCGGTTATACCCTTCGTGTCGGGCGCATCGAAATGGAAGAACGGTTGGCGCTGGTTGTCAGCAGTACTGAAGAATTGCGGGAAACGTTGAGGGCTTTTTTACAGGGTGATGAGAACGGCCCCTCTTTCTACCGCGGAACTGCTGTGCCGGAGGCAGGTACAGAGACGATCAAAGACCACGCCGACTTGTTCTATCTCGCAGAGCGTTGGGTTCAGGGGGCACATATCGAGGAGGACCTCGAAAAACAAGGGAAAGTCCCTCTTCCGACCTATCCTTTCGCCCGTGAGAGGCACTGGGTGAAAAGAGCTTCGGGGCATTGCGATGAAAGAAACGGTGAGATTTGCAATGAAACCTTTCCCTCCGCGTCTTTTACTAGTCACCAGTGCAGAGGGCTTGTTCCTGACGCATTGCTTACCAAGGCTGAGGAGTATCTCAAGGCGCTCTTCTCGAGAGTATCGGAAATACCGGTATCCAGGATTGACGCAAATACGTCCTTGGAGAAGTACGGGATCAGCTCATTGATGATCACGGCGCTCAACGAACATCTGGAGAGAGATTTCGAAGAGTTGTCGAAAACGCTTTTCTTTGAATATCGGACGATCCGTGATGTAGCCGAGTATATCCTGAAATGCCACGCGGAGACATCCACCAGGTTATTTGGGATTTTCGAACCTTGCTCGCAGTCGACCGTTAGACCGCTGAATACGGGACTGTCTAAGCGGGAGAAATCGGCAAGGGTTCCAGTCTGCAATCCCGAGAACGGTGATATTGAAGTTGCCATTATCGGACTGAGCGGTACGTATCCAAAATCTGCAACAATCGGCGATTTCTGGCAGAACTTGAAAAATGGCACCGACTGCATTACGGAAATCCCGCTGGAGAGATGGGACTATCGGGAATATTCGGGTGCCGGCGAAGACGGTTCCGGGAAATTTTCGAAATGGGGTGGATTTATTGACGACATAGACAAGTTCGATCCCATGTTCTTCAATATTTCACCGCGGGAAGCTGAGGTGATGGACCCTCAGGAACGTCTCTTCTTGGAGTGTGTGTGGCATACCTTCGAGGACGCGGGCTATAACAGGCAGGGGTTAAAGCTCCATTTTCAGGGGAAAGTCGGTATCTTCGTAGGGGTCATGTATGGTGAATATCAGCTTCTGAGCGATGTGACCAACAAGAGCGGCGACGAATTATTGGCGCTTTCCTCGCACGGTTCCATTGCGAACCGAGTCTCCTATGTCTTTGATTTCCACGGGCCGAGCATGGCAGTCGATACGCTATGTTCTTCTTCCTTGACGGCGCTCCATTTGGCAGTGGAAAGCATAAAGCGGGGAGAATGTAGTGCCGCCATCGCTGGAGGAGTCAACCTGTCGCTGCACCCTTATAAGTATCTGGTACACTCGCAATTTTCGATGCCCTCGAGCGATGGTCGTTGTCGAAGCTTCGGCGAAGGCGGAGATGGGTTCGTGCCCGGTGAGGGAATAGGTGCAGTCTTGCTGAAACCGTTGCGTGAGGCGGTCAAAGATGGCGATCATGTATACGCGGTGATCAAGGGGACATCGGTTAACCATGACGGAAAAACGAACGGATACACTGTTCCCAATCCCGCGGCCCAGGCGGAACTCATAGCCGAAGTCCTGAGAAAAACGGATATCGATCCGAGCACAATCAGTTATGTGGAAGCGCACGGCACGGGAACAGCTCTTGGCGACCCGATTGAAATCGCCGGGTTGACAAACAGTTTCGGCGCTTTCACCGATAAAAAACAATTCTGTTCCATAGGATCCGTCAAATCGAACATAGGTCACCTTGAATCAGCCGCAGGCATCGCTGGCCTCACGAAAGTGCTGTTGCAGATGAAATATGGGCAATTGGTGCCATCGTTGCATTCGACGCGACTCAATCCGAACGTTAATTTTGCGAGGACCCCTTTCCATGTTCAACAGGAGTTGAAAGAATGGAAAAAACCTCTGCTTGACGTTGGCGGTAAATTAATTGTTTATCCGCGCCGGGCGGCCATAAGCTCCTTCGGGGCTGGCGGTGCCAACGGGCATGTGATCGTAGAAGAGTATGAGCTCCTGCAGAGTGAGGCGAAAAGGGAAGTCCGGGGCGGTCACATCATAGTGCTGTCGGCGAAGAACGAAGAACGGCTCAAGAAATATGCCTTGCAGATGCTTGCATTCATTCGCACAGGAGAAGTTAATGGCGGAAATCTTGCTGAGGCGGCTTACACCTTACAGGTGGGGCGCGAACCCATGGAACAGCGCATTGCGACACAAGTAGATTCCGTCGAAGAGCTTGAGGAAAAACTTGGGCAGTTCGTAGAAGGTAAGGACGAAATCACCGGATTATGCAGAGGCAGGATCAAACGCGGCAACGAGAATCTTGACGATTTGTGGAAGGATGGAGAAATTCAAAAGGCTGTGGAAGCCTGGATCGCCAAAGGAGAATATGCCAAGATTCTGGACTTGTGGGTCAAAGGGATGTCCATCGATTGGAACCGGCTCTACGGCGACCGGCTGCCTCGGCGCATCAGTCTCCCCACCTATCCCTTTGCCAGGGAACGCTACTGGGTTTCCGAAACAAAGGCAAAATCTGCCGGCGGCTATGCAATAGCAGCCCATGGGAGCATCGCGGCTATCCACCCCCTGTTGCATCAAAATACCTCTGACTTCTTCGGGCAAAGGTTCAGTTCCACCTTCTCCAAAGGAGACCCCTTTCTGACCGGGAGTGCGGTTAATGGGGAACAGGTACTGAAGCCGGCGGCATGTCTTGAGATGGCAAGATCGGCAGTGGGTGAAGCGGCATCGGGCGGGAAGGAAGGGAAGAACGGGATGCTGCTGAAAAACGTGGTATGGGGGAGGCCCCTTTCCGTCGGGGAGAGGCCGGTCCAGGTACACATTGGACTTTATCCCAAAGACGAAGAATGGATCACCTATGAGATCTACAGCGAGCTAACGAATAGTGAGGACTCCATAATTCACTGCCAGGGGATGGCGAAACTTACTTCGTTTGCCGAGGTGCCAACGCTGGATCTTGAGGCGTTACAGAGGCTCGGCTCCAATATAACTAGCAAAGAGGGGGGAACGGAATGCTGGGCAACATCAAGGTGGATCGATCTCGTGTATGCAGGCAAGTCGCAAATATTGGCAAAGCTGAGCATACCTTCCTCTGTTTCGGGTGACGGCAGGAAGATGATCCTGCATCCTGATTTGCTCGAAACAGTGTTGCAGGCGTTGCCCGGTTTAATGACAGGCTTCGGTAGCTCCGAATTGTTTCAGCCGATTGCGCTGCAGGAGCTTGAACTGATCGGTAATGTCGGTGGTGAGATGTGGGCAATTGTGAAGTACCATGAGGAAAGAGCAGCTTTGGAGCAGGAACCCGAAGTAGACATCAGTCTTTGCGACGAAGCGGGGAATATCAGTCTCCGGATGAAGGGGGTCAAACTTCGCCACACGAATGGATATGGGGAAAACGCAAACGAAAGCAGCAATGCAAGCGAAACAGCCACTGGAAAACATCGCGAAGGGGCCGTCAGTGGCCAGATTCCGCTGGAGACTTCGGTAAACCATCTTAAAGGGCTGCTCGGTGAAGTAACGAAAATTCCGGTGGAGAGATTGGATGAACAGGCCCACTTTGAGGAGCTTGGGCTTGATTCTATAATGATCGCGAATCTAAACCAAAAAGTCGAACAGTGGGTTGGCAAACTGGATTCAACGCTTTTTTTCAAGTATGACAACTTGAGGTCTCTGGGAGTTTATCTTGCGGAGGCATATCCTGAGGCCGTCTCCGGCTTAATCAGGGAAAATGCTGTCTCGGCAAGAGCCGGGCATCACCGGTCCCGGATGCTGTTCCCCGAGGTCCCAGCCCTATTTTCAATCCGACCCAAAACGCCCAATCGCAATCGAAATTTTTCTGTCCCGAAAGCTGATGCAGACATCGATATCGCTATTATAGGGGTGGCCGGACGATATCCGAAGGCGAATAATCTGAATGAATTCTGGAAAAATCTCTACGATGGCAAGGATTGCGTCGGAGAAATTCCGCCAGACCGCTGGTCATTGGATGGTTTTTTCGAGCCGGATCGCATCAAGGCCATTGCCCAGGGACTCAGCTACAGTAAATGGGGGGGGTTTCTGAACGACATAGAATGTTTCGATCCGTTATTCTTTAACATTTCGCCGCGAGACGCGATGTTTATGGATCCGCAGGAACGCTTGTTCCTGGAAACGGTCTGGAAATGTGTGGAAGACTCTGGGTATACGCGTAAGGCACTGGAAGAACCCGGCTACGGGAACAAAATAGGCGTATTCGTCGGAGCTACCTTCAACAGCTACCAACTAATCATGGCAGAGTCCGCATTTAAGGCGAAACAGGAGATGTACGTCGCAAACAGCCAAATCTTCTCCATAGCGAATCGGGTATCTTTCGTGATGAATTTTACCGGACCCAGCTTGACCCTTGATACGGCATGTTCTTCCTCGCTCTACGCTTTACATATGGCTTGTGACAGCATCCGAAACGGATACTCTCGTATGGCAATTGCCGGAGGAGTAAATCTATCTCTCCACCCGAGTAAGTATATCACACTTGCCCAAGGTCAATTTCACGCTTCCGATGGACGATGCCGGGCTTTTTCGGAAGGAGGGACGGGCTACGTTCCTTCGGATGGTGTGGGCGCAGTGTTTCTAAAACCTCTACAGCAAGCGATAGACGATCGAGATTTCATCTACGGCATCGTGAAGGGGACTGCTGTCAACCACGCCGGCAAGACCAATGGCTACACCGTTCCCAACCCGGCATCGCAATCCCTTGTGATTGAAGAGGCGATACGCAGAAGCGGGATAGACCCCCGAACAATCAGTTGCATCGAAGCGCATGGCACCGGAACGGCGCTGGGTGATCCCATTGAGATCGCCGGACTTACCGATGTCTTCCGCAAGTACACGAAGGATATCGGATTCTGCTCAATATCATCCGTGAAGTCCAATATGGGACACGCAGAAGCCGCCGCCGGAATTGCTCAGCTGACCAAAGTACTGCTTCAGTTCAAACATCAAACCTTGGTGAAAAATCTTATCCACGGTAAAGGGCTTAACCCAAATATCGATTTCAGCGAGAGTCCCTTCCTTGTGCAGCAGGATACGCAACATTGGAAACGACCGGTAGTCGATGGTCAAGAGTTCCCACGGCGTGCCGGCATCTCCTCTTTCGGAGCGGGAGGAGCAAACGCCCACATAGTCGTGGAGGAATACATTCAAGAAGCAGGGGACAATGTCATACCCTCCGCCCCTCAAACTCCTGCAATCGTTGTTTTGTCTGCTAAGGATGAAGACCGGCTAAAAGAGCAAGCACAGCAATTGCTGACGGCGATACGTGAGCAGCAATTCTCCGACCACTCTTTAGCGGATATTGCCTACACACTCCAAACAGGGCGAGAAGCCATGGAAGAACGGTTGGCTCTTATTGTTGAGTCAGTTAATGAGTTGGGGAGAATGCTGGAAGAATTCTTAGAAGGACGGGCCGGCATGGCAAATTGTTTCCGGGGCCAGGTCAAAAGCAATAAGAAGACAATGTCGATTTTTATCGGAGACGAAGAAGTTCAGAAGGCTGTGGAAGCCTGGATCGTTAAAGGGGAATACGCCAAGGTTTCGGAACTGTGGGCGAAGGGCATGGTCATCGATTGGAGCAGGCTCTATGGCAACCGGCTGCTTCGGCGCATCAGTCTCCCTACCTATCCCTTTGCCAGGGAACGCTACTGGGTGCCGGGAACGAAGCCGGAATCTGCCGGCGACCACACAACAGAAAACTCTGGGCCTGCCGCCGCAATAACGCCGCATCGCCACGCCTCCGACTTTTCCGGTCAACGGGTACGTTCTATCGGCTTCGGGAAGGATCTTGTAACTATAGCGCCTGACGAAGCTATTGGCACGATGATGATCGAACCGTGCTGGGAGGAAAAGCCCTTAGTTCGCTGTACTGCGATACCTAATTACCTGCAACGTCTGGTGGTTCTCTGTGAAGCGGGTGTCTTGCGAGAAGATATTGAAGCCATAATGAAAGACATTCGTTGTCTTGTTCTGGAATCCGAGAATGCCGGGGTTGATGCCAGATTCCGATCATACACGACACAGCTTTTCGAGGAAATCAAAGACATCTTCCTGCGCAAGCCTAAAGGCAATGTGTTGGTCCAGGTTGTTGTGCGCGCTGAAGAGGAAAAGCAGCTGTTCTCGGGGCTCTCCGGTCTGTTGATGACAGCGGGGTTGGAAAATCCGAAACTCATCTGGCAGTTAATTGAAGTTGACGCAAAAGAGAATGCCGATGGAGTTATCAAAATTCTAGAGGAAAACCATAATGTTTATATCGACCGTCACGTCCGGTATCAAAAGGGGAAACGATGGGTTGCAAGTTGGAGTGAAATGGAAATAACCACTGAACAAGCTGACGTTCCCTGGGAAAATAATGGTTGTTATCTGATAACAGGTGGGGCCGGAGGTCTGGGGTTCATTTTCGCGAATGAGATTGTCCGGCAAGCTAAAGGCGCGACCGTGATTCTCACAGGGAGATCGGAATTAAGCAATAAAAGACGAATTGAAATGGATGAAATGAATTCCACCGGTTCAAGGGTCATATATCGGCGAATGGACGTGACCCGGAAAGAGGAGGTTGTGGATTTCATGAAGGATATCCGATCGGAATATGGAAACCTGAATGGGATCATACATGGCGCAGGGGTAATTCGCGATAATTTCATTATCAAGAAACCCAGCGACGAGGTGGATGAGGTTTTAGCCCCGAAAGTTACCGGACTGGTCAATCTGGATGAAGCGAGCAAAGATATGCCCCTCGACTTCTTCATCTTCTTTTCCTCAGGTGCGGGAGCTACAGGCAATATAGGACAGGCGGATTATGCTGCAGCTAACTATTTCATGGATGTTTATGCCAGATACCGCAACGAGTTGGCGGGATTGAGGCAACGCTCCGGCCGAACCTTATCAATCAATTGGCCATTTTGGAAAGAGGGCGGAATGCGCGTCGATGAAGAAACCGAGAAGATAACGATACAAAAGATTGGCGTCATGCCCATGCGGACTGAAACCGGCATCGAGGCTTTGAATAGGGCATTGGCCTCGGGAAAGGCCCAAGTCTTGGTGATGGAAGGGAATGTGAGGAAAATGAAGCAGGCTCTGCGCACGTTGACGTCTTCTTCTGCGGAAAAAGGCGCAAGCATAAACAATGCGTATAGCGGGGACAGCACTAAAAACTTGCTGGCTTGTCTCCAAGAAATCTTATTACGAACTGCTGCCAGCCTGATAAATGTAAAAGCTGATGAATTGGATCTTGATGCTGAATTAATCGAGTACGGCTTCGATTATGTCCTGCTGGAACAATTCGCAAGGGAAGTAAACCGGGAATTCAACCTCGATCTCCCCTTGTCCGCCCTGGTTGGTATTCCGAGCCTCAACGCGGTTGCAGACTATTTAATAGAAGAGCATAAAGGCAACCTGCAACTGTGGCTGCAAGCAAATACCGCATGCGCCGTTTTTGATGAATATAGTGCGACAACGACGTCCAGAGAAATCATTTTAATCGATACTGTCCAACGACTTAAGGAAATGGTAGCAGATGTCACCAAGTTAGAAGCAAACCGCATCGGAGCCGACGTTGAATTCGAGAATTACGGCATAGATTCTGTGATGATCATTCAACTGAATCAGAAACTTGCCGAGGGATTTGATGGCTTGTCGACTACGCTGTTGTTTGAATACCAGACTATCGGGGCTTTAGCGGAGCATCTTGTTGACGCATACCCTCGCGAATCCGCTAATTGGGTCGGGATAGTCGCACCGGTTCCGGCAAAGGCAGAGACAACTCAGGCAGGAATGGGACCAGGGAAAGAGGATGCGGTTCTCGCTTCCAAGGCTCAGACTGTCAATCAACCGAAAAACTATGAATTCATAAGACGTGATAAAGGGACTCAAGAGCCTATTGCCATTATTGGTCTAAGCGGACGATATCCGAAGGCTGGAAACGTTGAGGAGTATTGGGAAAATCTGAAGACAGCAAGAGAGTGTATTACCGAAATTTCTGAAGTGCGCTGGACGTTGGACGGATTCTATGAACCGGACCCGGAGAAAGCGGTTGAGCAGCACAAAAGTTACAGCAAATGGGGTGGTTTTCTGGAAGGCTTCGCGAACTTTGATTCCTTATTCTTTAAAATTTCGCCCCGCGAAGCATCTGGTATGGATCCACAGGAACGACTCTTCATCGAAAACTGCTGGGAGTTGTTGGAAGACTCAGGGTACACCAGGGAGCGGATTGCTACGATGCACAAGGGGCGGGTCGGTGTCTTTGCGGGAATAACCAAGACCGGTTTCAGTCTGTATGGTCCGGAACTGTTGAGACAAGGCCAGAAGGCACAACCGGTGACATCATTCAGCTCTGTTGCTAACCGGGTATCGTATCTTCTGAATTTAAAAGGGCCGAGTATGCCGATCGATACGATGTGTTCGTCGTCATTGACCGCGATACACGAAGCTTGTGAACATCTCCATCGGGGCGCCTGTGAAATGGCTATTGCCGGAGGGGTCAATCTGTATCTTCATCCTTCCGCTTATACGCTGCTCGCTTCTCTGGATATGCTTTCACGGGACAGCCATTCTGCCGCGTTCGGACTGGGTGGCGATGGGTTTGTCCCCGGCGAAGGGGTCGGTTGTGTCCTGCTAAAACCACTTTCGATGGCAGAAAAAGATGGCGATTATATCTATGCTGTTATCCGCGGCACTCATACCAACCATAGCGGAAAAACGAACGGCTATATGGTTCCCAACCCCAATGCTCTTACTGAACTGATGTCGGAAAATTTTAGAAAATCCTGCATCGATCCTCGGACTGTCAGCTATGTTGAAGCCGCAGCCATGGGATCGCATCTAGGAGATCCCATCGAAGTGAATGCTCTAGTAAAGGCCTTTTCTCAATATACCAAGGAAAAACAGTACTGTGCCGTTGGCTCAGTGAAGCCGAACATTGGGCATCTTGAAGCCGCTTCGGGAATCTCGCAACTGACGAAAGTCATTTTACAGTTAAGACACCGGCAACTGGTGCCGACCATTAACCCGCAATGTCTTAATCCGGATGTCAAATGGGAGGGCACCCCATTCTTCCTGCAAAAGGAGCTTTGTTACTGGGAAAAGCCGGTAATCGAGATAGACGGCATACAGCAGGAAGTTCCTAGACGCGCGGTTGTGAATTCTTTTGGAGCTGGCGGGGCCAACACTCACTTAATTGTTGAGGAGTATGTCCCACCATGTCAACCAACATTTGATCCCAGGCTCCTAGCCTTGCCGCAGGTAGTAGTTTTTTCGGCGGAAAAGCCGGACAGGTTGCGGGCGATAGTTCAGAATATGATCGATTTCCTACAGGTTGAAGCGGGCATCTCCTTGCCAAACCTTGCTTATACCCTTCAGGTCGGGAGGGAGGCGATGGGATGCCGTCTGGCAATGGTTGTTGGTAACAAAAAGGAATTGCTCGATACATTGAAAGCTTTCGCGGAGAAAGGATTTGATGGCACTAATGCAAGGGAGGGTAAGATTGCACTGTATGTGTCGTATCCAGAAGTAAACCTTGCAAAACCATCAGACCTGGATGAAGCAAATGCCGCAGCATCTCTTTCTGAGCTCCTTGCAGTCAAAAACCTCGATAGACTGGCCCAGCTGTGGGTAAAGGGTGTCAAGATCCCTTGGGAAAGACTCCATAATGCGGCAACTGTGCGTAGAATTTCCTTGCCCACCTATCCGTTTGCCCAACAACAATATTGGATCAGCCCGACAAGAGTAACAGGTTTTAACCCTCAGCCTGCCGACCAAGGCGAAACGGGCATTGAAAAAAAACGACAGAATAATACTCCAATTCGAGGGGACGATAGCAATGTTGAGTTGACAAGGCAGGTGCAGCAGATGATTGGGAATCTGTTGCAAATGAATCTTGAGGAGGTCCCCGATAATTTCTCGTTGGATGAATATGGAATGGATTCGATAGTGTTGATGGAATTCTACCGCAAGTTGAGGAAGCATATCGAATCTTTGGAGATTGGTGAAATTAGACAGTGCAAAACGTTGGCCGACATTGTTTCAGTAATTGAGAGAAAACCCGGATATGACAAGATTGGTGAAAAAATGGGGTACACCAATCTCTCATCTGAAGAAATGTCGCGCAGCCTAACGCGAAACGACATTGCACATATAATTATTAATACACCTGAAATAGAGCGGCAACGCCAGGAGATGCTTAAGCAGCTAACCGGAATTTGCAGGGAAGAACTTTTAAAAAGAGAAATGTTGCCTTCCGATGCCGATGTCCCATCGTTCCAAACTATAGATGTCTTTCTCGATGCACGAAACTGTATCTGGGTATTTTTCAAGACAAGCCTTATGGGGATGGAGACCATTGCAGATATATGTGCGTTGCAAGGCTTTATCGGTACACGGCTGGATTTGGGAAAGGTCCCGATTCTTTACTTTACGCATTATGGCCAGCAATTCCTGCTGGGGGGCGATCGCTTACTGTTTATCAATGGCGATCGTGAGATCGAAAACGACCAGTTCCGCGGCTGGTTCGAAAGTTTGAAGACGATGATCAGGTCACACCCATCAGAAAGATTCCCTCTATTGGTTGCAGTGTGCTGTGGTACGGCTCAAGGAGGAGGGTTTGAATTTCTACTTGCCTGCGATTTTCACTTCGTTTTGCCGCAGGTCAAGATGGGCACCCCAGAGATAAAATCAAATCTTTATGCCGGAATGGGCGGGTTCAGTTTCCTAGCGTCGCAAGTCGGTTTGCCTCGGGCAAAATTTCTTAATATGACCGGTGATTTGATACGTGGTAATCAGGCATACGACATGGGAATAATAAGCCATTTGACCATTGAGCCTTTTAAAGATGCCTATCGGTTTTTAGAATGCATACCCAATATTGGCATCGCTAAACATATTAATTATCGGCTAAACCAACAATATGATGAATTAAGAAATAGAGATCTGGAGGATTGGTTTGAGGTAACCCGAGCAAACGTCAATGAAAAATATCAACATATTCTGGAAGACTATGAAATGTTCAAGCCGTTGTGACGTATATAGAAGATGTCTTGCAAATATCTTTGCTAATCCGGCTTCCGGGGGGCAAGTATACTGCTCACTTTTTGTCTATTGCGGCAGTTGTAATTCGCGTATCGCGCCGGTGTGGTTGCTTTGTAAGGCATTCGCCATAGTCTCGTCAATTCTGCCTTTTACCAACTATGAAAGTTAAGCCGGAAGGGTATGTAAAACACTTGACGAAAAAAACAAAATGGTTATATAATAACGTTATATAACGTCACTATTTTAAGGCAGGTGAGCATATGTCACCCAGGGCTGTGCAATTCACTCGGGAAGAAATTCTTGATGCTGCGTTTCAACTTGTTCGGGAAAAAGGTTGGGATGGTTTTTCTGTTCAAGCCGTGGCAGCCGCAATCAATGGGTCCACAATGCCTATATATTCTAAATTTCTCAATGTGTGCGATCTTGAGGACGCAGTATGTTTGAAAGCCTTTGATCTACTCAAAGAACGTCTGCTGTATGAGGTCACTGGTGATATATGGATTGATCAGGCAATAAATTACGTCAGATTTGCAGTGGAGGAGAAACATCTTTTCCGTTGTCTTTGGGATGGAAGAAATGTCGAGCTGCTGAGGAAGTGCGGTAGAGATCTTGAGGACTTCATTTCGGGAACTCTTGTCGGATATCCACTATTCTCTAAGCTTAGCGACTCTGAACGAAACCTCGTTAGATTTTCAAGAACGATGCTGGCTCAGAATTTGGCTTTCTGGATGAATAAGAACAGCAACTACCTCGAAGAAAGAGGACTTGTAGTTGAGGATTATATAAAGAATGCAAGTATGGCCTTGTATTGCGGCTTTAACTTCCAGTTCAAGTAAATATCGAAACATGAAGCGGAACCATCTGGAAAAATCAGCCATACGCTTAAAAGCCGCCCGTTCTAACTCTAAGTCAAAAAGGAGAGGCACAATGCGAAAGATGGGGGAAATTATTGTATCCGTACTGATTGTTGGCTTCTGCTTCCTTCTTCAGGATATTTGCAGCCAGCGATATCAAGTTTTGGCTGCTGGCCCAGAGTACGGGGGGACATTGTCGGTGGCGGTAGAAAGCGATGCTCAAGGGTTCGATCCTATAAAGACAGGCTCCATGAATACCTCGACTCGGAGTGTCGCTATGGCGATTGAGGAACGGTTATTCGATATGGACGAGAAAGGCAACCTCGTCCCTGAGCTCGGGCTCTCGGCAAAACCGTCGAAAAACGGCATGTCCTGGACGATACGGTTGCGTAAGGGAGTTTCTTTCCATGACGGAACCCCTTTTAATGCAGATGCGGTAGTCCAGCATTGGCAGAGAATTCTTGATCCGAAAAGCCGTTTTAAAGGTCTCATTTACATTCAGCCTATTGAATCGGTGAAGAAGGAGGACGAATTTACCGTTCGTTTCCTGCTGAAACATCCTTGGTCCTCTTTCAAAGACACAATCACAGGTGCCCATGCCATTGCCAGCTACATTCCCTCGCCTAAGGCCGTTCGTGAAGGGACACAGGACCGGGCGCCGGTCGGCACCGGCCCTTATATGTTTAAAGAGTGGATTACGAATGACCGGTTTGTTGCTATCCGTAATCCGAAGTACTGGCGCAAAGGGAAACCGTATCTCGACAACATCGTCTTTCGTACGGTTCCCGACATGCAAACACGCTTTGCCGGTTTGCAGTCGGGCGAACTTGACGTGATTATAACCGATCGGGGTGCCAGCGTTCTGCAGGCACAAGGCGAACCATCTCTCAAGGTTTATAGTAGTGAGTCAACCGGCGCGGAAATATTTGCTTTAAATACCTCAAAACCGCCGTTGGATGACGTGCGGGTACGACAAGCCCTTTCATATGCCTGGAACCAGGACTTTTATGTCAAGGCCAGCTACAAAGACACAATCCCGGTTGTTAAAGATCCTTTCGGTGGCGCTATCTCCTGTGGTGAAGTCAGCTACCATGAATACAATCCCGAGAAGGGGAGAAAACTGCTCGCCGAGTACGGGAAACCTGTCAGCCTTGAGTTGTTGCATACCAATACGTCTCGGGGACGGGAATTCGGCGAAATCGTACAGCGCCTCTTTAAGGAGATCGGCGTTACAGTCAGGCTCACTCCCTTGACATTCGGGCAGTGGATTAAGCGGGTCATGACCAATGACTACCAGATGTCAGGTTGGCAGTTGTTCGATGCAACCGACATGGGTCCATACCTCTTCGGTTCTCTGTTTTCCAAAAGCGAGGTCAATGTCACCCATTACAAGAATCCGAAAATGGACGAGATGTTGATGATTCAGGAAACCAGCACCGATCCAAGAACAAGGCAGAAAGCGCTGTGTGGTGTGGCAAAGCTGATTAATGAGGATGCACCATTTCTTTATCGTGGTGGATTACGGTTCAATATAATCGCTAAATCGAAAGTACAAGGGATATCGAAGGTTGATCATGGAATTATCCGTGTTCGAGATGCCTGGGTTAAACGAAGAGAAAACAAAACACAGAAGGCCAAACTGTGATTGAAAGTCTTCTCTCCAAAACTGAAAGAGTGGGGGCATCAACATCAAGGCTCATATGCCCCTGTTTCATAGTGGAGATGGCTATGCTAGGCAGTTAAGGAAGCTAAATGAGCTTTTGAATCCAAGGGGGAGTGCGATAGTTGAATTGAGTTGAATGAATAAAGTCTCTAGCAACTTGGAGAACTCCATGCGCTTTTGTTGTTGGAAATTCCTTCATATGATCGTAATTGTCTTCGCCGTCACTGCGTTGACATTCCTAATGACGGATAAGTTGCCGGCCGACATAGCTGCCGAGATAGGCGGACAGAACGCTACTGTGAAGGACTTGGCTATAATCCGGAATCAACTTGGGCTCAATGATTCTGTGGTTGTACGTTATGTTAGATGGGCATCTAGCGCGGTAAGGGGAGACTTCGGATATTCTCTTTATTCCAACGAGCCAGTAATTGAGGCAATTCGTTCACATCTTCCCGTCACCCTCGAGTTGTTGGTCTTGGCCCAGCTATTTACCCTTATCCTCGCTATTCCGATCGGCATCATCTCGGCTTGGCGAGCGGATTCAACGCTTGATCGGGCTCTGGGGGCGGCTGCTTTTGGTATGATGTCTATCCCAAGCTTTGCTCTTGCCATTCTCCTCATGTTTTTCTTTTCCTTGCGCCTTAGATGGTTTCCAGCCATTGGCTATACGCCAATGTCCGGTGGGCTCGCGTTGAATCTACAAGGCTTACTGATGCCGGCACTCTCAATTGCCCTGGTCGAGTGGGTTCCCCTGATGCGAGTGCTGCGAAGTGATCTGATCACCACTCTGCAGGAGGATTTCATCCTGCTAGCTAGGTCGAAAGGGCTGCCAACCTGGAAGATCCTCATCCGGCATGCTCTCCGGCCATCCTGGTTCACTTTCATTACCCTTTTCGGTCTTCAGATCGGCAATTTAATAGGTGGAGCAGTAATTATCGAAATTATCTTCGCACTGCCAGGAATTGGCCGGCTGCTGGTTAACAGTATCTTTGCCCAGGATTTCCCCATGGTTCAGGGCTGCGCAGTCTTGATCGCGGTTGGCTATGTGGTTATCAACTTCTTGGTCGATATCTGTTATGGGTTGCTCGACCCCCGCATCCGCGAGGAGGGTCCCATTGGATAAATTCAACTCCCGGTCGTCTAAATTTAAGACAAGATCGGCTGCTCCATTTTGGATAGCCACTGCTTGGCTTACATTTGTAATGGTCTGTACGCTGGGCGCTGGCTGGTGGCCGGTGCCACCTCCGGACAGAATAGATTGGAAAAATTTATCTGTAGGGCCAGGGGTTGGAGGTCATCTGTTAGGTACCGACCCGATGGGCCGTGATATCGTTGCGCGACTCGTTTTTGGTGCGCGTGTCTCCTTGACTGTTGGTACTATCGCTCCATTGATCGGACTCATCACCGGATCTCTGCTGGGCCTGTTGGCAGGCTTTTATCGCGGGTATACCGAGAGTATCATCGTTGGCACCATCGACATCCTCATAGCATTTCCACGAATCGTTTTTTTGCTTGTAGTTATTTTCATCTTTGGCCCCGGTCTGACTAACCTTTCTCTTGCAATCGGCGTTCTGACCATCCCTTCTTTTGCTCGGGTCGCCCGTGCCAACACAATCAGATTCGCTGGTCGAGAGTTCGTGCTGGCGGCCCGGGCAGCGGGTGCTCACGATATAACGATCCTCGTGCAGGAGATACTTCCCAACGTGGCCGTACCTCTGCTTGTCTACATGCTGTTGGTAATGGGCTTTGTAATCATTGCCGAGGGGAGCCTGGGGTTCCTGGGTCTGAGTGTCCCCTCCCCGTCCCCCAGTTGGGGAGGGATGATAGCCGAGGGGCGGGAGGTTCTTGACCAGGCGCCCCATGTAAGCATCATTCCTGCACTGGTAATGTTTCTGACGATTCTCTCGGTCAATATCATCGGAGACTGGTTGCGAGAGAGTTTCGATGCGAGGGAGAGCCGACTATGAGTGGATCGGATAGATATCTGCTCAGTGTTGAAAATATAGCGGTTCAACTTTTGAGTGCTGGCCGGGTGGTGCGCGCTGTTGACGGGGTCTCGTTTAGCATAGAGAGAGGGCAGACCCTCGCGATTGTCGGAGAGTCGGGAAGCGGAAAGAGTATGCTTTGCAGGGCTATCATGGGCATCTTGCCTCGTTGCGCTGTTCTCTCTGATGAGGGACGAATTCTTTTCGATGGGCATAATTTGGGGGCACTTCCTGATAAAAAATTGAATACGATTCGTGGCAAGGAAATAGGAATTGTGCTACAGGATCCCCTGTCGTCTCTCAACCCTGTAGTGAGGGTAGGGAGGCAGATTGCCGAACCTCTGGTTCATCATTCGGGGGTATCGTTTGCAAAAGCAAAAAAGCGTGCCATCGAATTACTCTATGATCTTGGGATGCCCCATCCCCGGGAGCGGGTTGAGTGCTATCCTCACCAGCTTTCCGGCGGAATGCGTCAGAGAGTGGCCATTGCGATTGCCTTAGCCTGTGAACCGAAATTGCTGATAGCCGACGAGCCGACCACTGCACTCGACGTGACCATTCAGGCCGAAATTCTTGACTTGTTGGGGCGCCTACAGGTTCAGCGTGGCATGGCTATGATACTGGTGACTCATAACTTGGGCGTGGTGGCTGGAAGAGCGCATAAGACAGCGGTGATGTATGCGGGAAGGATTGTGGAATGCGGTCCGACTGAGACCATTTTTACAAAAATGAGAATGCACTATACCCGCGCCCT
Organism: Geobacteraceae bacterium; assembly: GCA_036518435.1. Taxonomy (GTDB): domain Bacteria; phylum Desulfobacterota; class Desulfuromonadia; order Geobacterales; family Geobacteraceae; genus JAMPXD01. Next base: position 156,910 of record DATDNF010000031.1, on the reverse strand, counting down.
TTTCGATGCAATTCCGCACATTAACGATCCTCCTCATCGTGATCTCGAGGCTATTCAAGGTCTGCCTCCCGATCTAGCGGAATTACCTCCAGGTTGTCGATTCGCTCCCCGCTGCCGCAGGGCAGAGGGTCAGTGCTTTGCGCAATCTCCTCCCTTGATCAATGACAGCGATGGTCACTGCTATGCTTGCTGGTTTCCGCTTCAGCTCGAGGAGAGAACATGAGCGGACAAATCGATACCTGCCAACCGTTCCTGCGAGTTGAAGACCTGGTGGTTGAGTTTCCGGTTTCCCGAGGACGGAGGGTGCATGCGGTATCACGAGTGAGCTTTTATATAGGCCGTGGCGAGATATTCGGACTCGCGGGAGAGTCTGGATGTGGGAAGTCTTCACTGGCGCGGGCAATTATGCATCTTCCCAGGCCTACGTCCGGGAAAGTAGTACTTGACGGGGAAGACCTGACCGCCCTTGACCGGCACAGCCTGCGGCTGTTACGTAATCGGTTTCAGATGATCTTCCAGGATCCCGTTGCCTCCCTTAATCCGTTTCGGAGAGTGGGTAAAAGCATAGAGGCGCCGCTGCGTGGGAAGGATCGGATTGACAGAACAGCACGCATGCTTCGCGCGCGTGATATGTTAACGGCGGTGGGGCTCGACCCCGAAATATACTATCACCGGCGTCCTTTTCAGCTGTCCGGTGGCCAGTGCCAGCGTGTCAGCATCGCCCGTGCCTTAATGCCAGAACCGCAACTCCTAATCTGCGATGAACCGGTTTCAGCCCTTGATGTATCGATACAGGCACAGATTATCAACCTGTTGCGAGAGGTCAAACAAAGATATGGCCTTTCGGTATTGTTCATTTCCCATGATCTAGCGGTGGTAAAGAATATCTGTGATCGTGTTGCAGTTATGTATCTAGGTCGTCTGTGTGAGGTGGCGTCAACCGTAGATTTATATTCTGTGCCGGCTCACCCTTACACACGAGCGTTGCTTGATGCCGTTCCCTGGCCGGACCCACAGAGACCTCTTGCAAAAATATGTCTGAAGCCTGGCGAAGCTCCTTCACCTGTCGACCCGCCGTCCGGCTGTCGTTTCCGGACCCGTTGTCCCCGTGCTCAGGAAAAGTGTGCCATAGCTCAACCAGAGTTGCAGGAAATTGCTCCTGGACATTCTGTTGCCTGCCACTATTCATTATGGGCATAGCCCGTGGAAAAAACGAAACAGCCATTTTATCGTGCGATAGATGAAGTAAATTCAAGGCACTAAAGAACAACAAACAACATTGGCAAGTTTGCTAAAGGGGGAAAGGACGATGAAGCGCATTGTGCTGGCTATTATAGGCATAGTCATTCTGGCAGCCGGCTGCGGGTTCGGTTGGTACTGGATATCCAAGGGACGTTTTATCGAAACAACCGACAATGCCTATATTCGCTCTGAAATAACCCAGATCAGCACAAAAGTTCAAGGATATGTGAAAGATGTCCCTGCCGAAGATAATATGCCCGTAGCTGCAGGTGCAATACTGGTGCGTATCGAAGACGTTGAGTTCAGGTTGAGATTAGAGCATGGCCGACAAAAACTTGAGGAGCGTAAAGCAGCTCAGCGGGTCGGACTAAATAGAACAAGGCAGCAAGAGTCCCGCATCGACGCCTGCAAAGCGGCATTGTCTGCCGCAGAGGCGGAATTGAATAAACGAACCAGCGACCTCAGCAGGATAGACCGCTTGTATCCCCGCGGCATCGTTTCAGCGCAGGATTATGACACTGTGGTGACGACGGAAAAAAAGGCCAGGGCCGAGGTGAGAACAGCCCGTGCCAACCTGGAAATGGCGGAAAGAGAACAGGAAGTTCTTTTTGCTGAAGAGCGGCGCCTTGGAACGGAGGTTCACCAGCAGGAAGAGGAACTGAAACTTTTGTTGAAGGAACTTGACGATACCGTAATACGCGCTCCCATTGCGGGAGTAGTTGGGAATCGCAGGGTCAGGGTCGGTCAGTACGTCAAGCCTGGGACGCTCCTCTTGGCTGTGATTCCTAGAAACGATATTTGGGTCGAAGCAAACTTCAAAGAGGTTCAGGTTACCAGGATGCACCAGGGCCAGCGAGTCTCCATAGAAGTCGATACTTTCCCGGGTCGTGTTCTGGCAGGGCGGATTGAATCGCTTTCCCCCGCGAGCGGGGCGGAGTACAGCCTTATCCCTCCTGAGAACGCCTCAGGGAATTTTACTAAGGTTGTTCAGCGAATACCGGTCAAAATCCGCTTCGAACCAGGACAACCTCTTCTCCAGGACTTGCGTTCCGGCATGTCTGTCGTTGTAAACCTGGATACTCGTTCTGATCCTGCCGGAAGTTCCATGGCCAGTCGCTCAGAAGTGCGTTAGAGGGAAGTGAAATGGAAGAAGCTTTGCCGCTGAGAACCTGGGTTGGCTTTTTTGCCATGTCGGGTGGTACCTTTATGGCCGTTCTCGACACACAGATCGTTGCCAGCTCACTTCCTGAAATTTCGGCCAGACTTGGCGCAACCATCGAAGAAGCTTCCTGGATACAGACTGCTTACATGATCGCTGAAGCAATCATGATCCCTTTATCAGGATGGCTTTCCCGATCCCTGTCATTACGCTACCTATACTCAATTGCCTGTGCTCTTTTCACTCTGGCCAGCCTGTGCTGTGCTTCGTCGTGGTCGATCGGGTCAATTCTCGTATTCCGTATCTTCCAAGGAATGTGTTCTGGCATTCTGACTCCTTTGCTCTACCAAGGCATATATATGATGTTCCCCCGGAAACGGCAGGCCGAGGTGACGCTCTACGTTGTCCTTATAGTCTCATTTGCTCCAATCATTGGTCCGACACTCGGAGGGTGGATCACTCAAACATATTCCTGGCGATGGCTGTTTCTGCTCAACCTTCTTCCTGGAGCGCTAGTGACTGGAATGGTCTTCAGTCTTGTGCGCGGGGAAGGACCGAAGTGGGATCTGCTTAAACAGTTCGATTTTCTTGGCATTCTCCTGGCGGCGCTTTTCCTCGGCTGCTTGGAATATGTTCTCGGAGAAGGGCCTGACAAAGACTGGTTTGATTCAAAATTGATTGTGTCAATGGCGATCGTTGCCGGCGTATCTGCCATCCTGTTCGTTTGGAGGGAGTTGGCTTGTCGCTACCCTGTAGTTAACCTGAGGACATTTCGAGACCGCAACTTTTCCACAGGCTGCTTGTTTAACTTCATTATGGGGGTTGGGCTGTTCGGCACCGGTTATCTAATGACGTTGTTCCTGAGCATGGTGAAAGGGTTCAACAGTCTTCAGATCGGACGGATCATGGCGGTGCCGGGGATAGCTATGCTGACATCCCTCCCCTTGGTTAGAATACTCAGACGATATATTGATGGGCGGACTTGCTTGGGATTAGGACTCTTTATGTTCGGTCTTGCCTTGTCAATCAACAGCTCATTAACCTCAGAAACCGGCTTTGAGCAACTATTCTGGCCTCAAGTTCTGCGTGGTGTAGCAATAATGTTTTGCCTGTCGGCCATTACTGAACTGGCACTGGGACGCCTCTCCATTGAAGCCGTTCCTAACGCCAGCGGACTGTACAGCCTGATGCGCTCCCTTGGAGGGGGGATAGGGATCGCCGTGATCAACTACATGGTCGAACAGCGTACGGCGCTCCACTATTGGCGCCTGGCTGAGACCCTCAATCCTGCAAGGTTTTCTGACTATCTCGATCAACTGCAAACTCCTTTTGGCGGGCGGATGGCCGATCTGGAGCAAGCCGGTCAAGGGGGGGTTAAGGTCTTAGCCAAGCTCGTCCGCCGGGAATCTCTGGTGATGGCCTATAACGATATGTGGTTCTTGGTTGCAGTGTTATTTGGCATTATGTTCTTGCTGGTATCTGTCGTGCGGAAGGTAGAGAGGCGCCAGTGAACTGCTGTCCTGAAATTTTTACAAAGGCAACCAGAGGGGGTATCTAAAGAATGAAAAGGTATGTATTTTGCATAGTTATGAATTTCTGCTTGCTACATTCAGGCCTTGCTCAGGCGCAACAAAATTCGATAGATCTCGGCTTGAAAGAAGCCGTTAAGATGGCCTTGGAGCGGAACCTGGATATCCAAGCAGAACTCTATAATCCCGCTTCGGCAGAGGCTGTCGTTATCAAATCGAAAAGTATTTACAATCCTTTTCTATCCCTTTTTGTCGGTTATCAGGATTTAAACGTTCAGCAATCATTTTTCATAGATTCTCAATCGTCTGTAGATAGGCAGAAAAATGCAATTTATAATGCTGAAATCAGCCAACTTTTGCCGGGTGGCGGAACAATCAGCGCATCATTTAATAACAACTGGGACCAGAATAATTTGGATGCCTTCGGGATATCCAATATGGATGTTTATTTCAGGTCAAAAGTTGGTTTGAGTCTTTCGCAACCATTGTTGAAAAATTTCGGCAGCGAGACGACCGAGTTGCGCATAAGTGTTGCGAAGTTTGATAAAGAGGGTTCCATTGAACAGCTAAGAACAAAGTTACTTGATATAGTATCACAGGTAATGACCCAGTATAACAAGCTGTATAGCCTGCACAAAAATCTTGAGGTAAAGCGCACCTCCCTTAACTTAGCAGAAACTATTCTAAACAACACCAGGGACCAGGTTACGGCGGGTGTATTGCCGCCTATAGAAATTTTAAACGCGCAATTCGGCGTGGCCGCTCAAAGAAAAAATTACATCGACGCGGAGCGTGCACTAAGGGATCAAATAGGCGTGCTGCGGGTTTTACTGCAACTGCATGGAATAACAGACATAATTCCGACAGATGCGCCTATACGAGACGAGTATAAAGTCGACGAATCGCAGGAGATCCAACGTGGGCTTACCCAGCGACCTGACCTAAGACAGATGAAGATTTCTCTGAAGAGTAGCGAACTTCAGTCCCGGGTGGCAAAAACCCAGATCCTTCCAGAACTCAATGCGATAGCAAGTGCCGCTTTCACAGGACTCGCGGACAACTACAATCGTGATTTGGAGCGAGTAGGCTCAGGACAATATCCAATCTGGTTTGTCGGTTTGAGACTGACTTATCCTATAGGTAATGATTCAGCGAGAAATGACTATATTAAGAGCAAGTTACGTACAGAGCAAATTAAAACCCAGATCAAGGAGTTGGAAGAATCTGTCTCCAACGATGTAAGTACTGCGGTGCGTGCAGTCAGTTCCGGCTTTCTTCAGCTCGACGTTACGGCCCAGGGACGTAGTTACGCAGAGGAAGTGCTGCAGGCATATATCGAAAAGCAGAAGGCTGGGCTAGCAACAACCAAGGATGTCCTTGATGAACTAAACAACCTGGTGGTGGCGCAGGGGAATGAGATACAGGCGGTCACTGATTACAATAACGCCATTGTGACACTCATGAAAACTACTGGAGAGCTTCTCGAACGGCAAAATGTAACAATAACTGATAAGGATACCGATTATCTCTATGATAAATCGAAACAATCCATTGCGTTTTAACATAGCAGCATCCCGATGAATTTCGTGAGATCTAATTCGATACTCACCCAACAGGGAAATTGGCTAAAAGCTGAAATGCAGTGAATGAAAAGCCAGAGGAGTACTTATGAATGCGCTGGAAATGATCCTTAGCCGGAGGAGTGTCCGTAGTTTCAAACCCGAGGCAGTCCCTGAAAAGCTGATTGCTGAAGTGCTAAAAGCGGCTATGGCTGCTCCTTCTGCTGGAAATGAGCAGCCTTGGCATTTTGTAGTTATAAGAGACAGGAACATACTTGACGCTATCCCTAAATTTCATCCGTATTCTACTATGATTCATCAAGCTCAAGTGGCTATCTTGGTTTGCAGCGACATTCATCTTGAAAAATATAAAGGATGTGGATATTGGGTATTAGACTGTTCAGCAGCGACGGAAAACCTCCTTCTTGCCTCTCATGCACTGGGATTGGGAGCTGTCTGGATAGGAGTTTTCCCGGACGAAAGGCGTGTCGCCAATTTCCGTAATCTTCTGAATGCTCCGGCACATATTATACCTTTTGCCCTTGTTGCAATTGGTTACCCTGCCGAATGTCTTCCTGCGGCAACACGTTTTAATCCCATGCGAATTCATTACGACCAGTGGGGCCAATCAAGATGAAAAGGCGTGCAAGTAATGGTCTGCTCTTGGTCAGGCGGACCCGTCAGGAGTAGGGAAAAGCAGCCTCGGCTCGAAACTCTGGCGTGTAAAGCTGCTGCTTGCTTTTTCATGTTTTCCTCCCTCTTGGGTAGTTTCCCCAAGTGGGAGCGTCCGTTGTCAGGATACTCAAAATGCGTCCGGCGTTGCTTGTCTTTGAATTAACCGCCTGATCCTTATAAGGTCTATCAACATCTTCAGGGAGTCGCGGACCGGATGCACCTTCGAGGCGGGATCGTTAAGCCATATTATCGGCACTTCCGCGACCCCGTATCCCTTCTTTTTGGCGAGGGCGAGGATTTCAACATCATAGGCAAACCTGTCGATGAGTGCTTCCCCGAAAAGCTCCCGTGCTGTTTCGCCCGAAAAGAGCTTGAAGCCGCACTGGGTGTCGTTGAAATCATTCATGATGAGGAGCTTTACGACCCGGTTGAAAGTTTTCCCCATCTGTTGCCGCCACCATGGCTGCTTTACGATTATCTTGCTGAGGGCGAGGGCTCGTGAGCCGATGGCAATGCTGTATTCGGAAAGGAAGGGCTGAAGTGTGTCCAGTTCTTCCACGGGAGTGGAGAGGTCGGCGTCGGAAAGGAGCACAATGTCTCCTTTTGAGGCGAGAACGCCGGTTCGCAAGGCATAGCCTTTGCCGCGGTTCTTTTCGTAGCGGATGACCCTGAGACCGGCGATGGAGTGAGCCAGCTCTTCCACCAGCGGAGCGGTCCGGTCTGTGCTGCCATCGTCAACAACAATTATTTCGTAATCCGTGCTCCGCCCTCGGAGAAACCCGTCGATTTTCCGCAGCGATTGCCCTATCCGTTGCTCTTCGTTGAATGCCCCTATGATGATGGAAATCATACTGTTTTCAGTTTATCTCCCCTTCTCGAAGTTATCCGCTATTCCTTGTATTCCTTCCAGACCAGGCCGGTTTCGACATTGAATCTGGTTATGCTTTCCGAATCTTCCATGCTGCCGCCGAAAGCCGATTCATCATTCCAGAGGATACCTTCCGGCATCAGGACCTTCGCGATGCTCCCCTTATCGCCGATCATCCGTGAGCCTGCCGATTTCGTTCTTGCCCTGCCGCTGTTTTCGTAGATCTTGACGCTGAAGGCTGCTTTTGCAGGTCCGGCATGATCTGAAAGGTTCTCGAAATCATAAACCCCTTCTTCCGCAATTTCAATAACTGCTTGAAGGGTGTTTTTTGCCACTCTTGTTATTTTCGGTGTCAGTACCCGAATATTCCGGGACTGTGCTTTCGTCATCGGCCGGTTGTGACGCGACTGGGGGTACGCGCGGAAATTAACGGATATTTTTACGGCTTTCAAGGCTTCCTCTGGGCCGGTGATCTCGATTTTCAGGTCGCCGGCGAGGGGAGGGGCAAAAATCCCTTTAGGCCCTGTCGATTGTGCAGGCGGTTTTTCAACGGGTTTATCAGCGACCGCGGGCTTGCCGGGAGAGGGCTCGATACGCTTCTCCGCAGAGGCTTTTCGTTCCCCGCCGGCAATCCCCGGTGCGGGGACCGATTGGGGGGATGTCGCCGGCGCCGGTGCCGCTGCGGTTTCTTTGCGAGGTGCAGCCGGTGGTGCCTGGGGAGCGGGGGCAATCTTTGCTACTGTTTGCTGAACAGGCACCTGGGGTTTTTCGTTCGGCAGGGGCGTCGTGCGTGATATAACCGGCGATGCAGATGCTGGAGGCGGGGTTGCCGCAGGTGCGGGTGCGGGGTTGACCGCTTTCGGGATTTCGGTTTTGTCTACGGGTGGATTGGTTTTTGCCTCGCTCTTTTTTTCAACCGCCAAGACCTTTTCGGCAGGGGGGGGGGATTCTTTGGCGGCGACCTTTTCATGCGGCTCTGTTTTGGCTTCAGCCGGCTGCACGGGTGGAGTTTCGACAGGGAGGCTCATCTCAGGTTCCGGTTCCGTTTCCGGACTCAGCGGTTCTGCTACGGCGGGAGAAGGCTTGACTTCCTCTTCCGGGGCCGGGGATGGGGGCGTGGGCGCCACGTCTTTCAGGTTACGTGCCTCCGCGGTCTTCTCAACTGGTTCCCGCTCTTGCACAGGCAATTTCTTGAGGGCTGTCTCGTTGCTGTCCGACAGGGGAGATTGTTTCTCTTCAGGAGGGAGTGTTTGAACGGGAGGGGGTGTCTCGGTCTCCCCGCCGAAGAGGAGTGAAGGATATAGCCAGACGATATCGAGCTTGGTGTTATCACCGGCCAACGGGAAGAATACGGTTGTCGTAGACATGACGGCGAACATAAGTCCGTGCAGCAGCAGGGAACAGAGGAAAGCCCCCCAGAGCCCACGGTTGTCGGATTTATTGAATAGCCAGATATAGTGTTGTTCCATGTCTAACTCGAAAGTGCCGGAAATCGTATCAATCAGGCGTTAGTGTTGTCTTTATCGGTTGTCGGGACCGGTTTTACGTCTCGGTACTTGTTTATCAAGTACTGATATTCCGGTATGTTTCTTACGAAGATGTGCGCAACCTTGTCCGCGTAGATGAGCCGCCAGCCGTCGTCCTTGAGGAGAAAGCGGGACAGCGCTGAGTTCGCATTATAGATGATCCAGCGCATCTGGTACTTATTCAGTACATCTTCCCATCCGTTGTCGAAGCCGACGACTTTGTTGTACTCTTTCAGCCTCGCAGAGCCGTACATGTCCGACCTGCCGTCGAAAAAGACCTTGTACTGCGGCGATGCAGCGTAAATGATGTAGTCGCCGAATTCATCATTGTCGAACATGTTTCCCTTGATGGGCTCTCTTTTCAGGAATTCCACGGCTGCCACCGGTTTGATCTTCGGGTCGAACTTGTATTCAAGTCTACCGTCCGCCGCGCAAAATACAACCGCCAGTATTCCAATGGCAGGCAATGCATAGCCTTTTGCCGTGCCGTCGATGGAGGCGATGGCATTTCCTTTTCTCTTCAGGAAATCGAAGAACCAGCCGTGCGATTCATCGAGAATTCGTCCTGCACTGCGCAGCATGATCGGAGCGGCAGCTATGGCAAACAGGGGGATGTATCTTACCGAATAGAGTGCCATGTTGGTAAAAAACAGGATGAGAGCGATTTCCACAAAATTGAGGCGCTCCTTTGAAACGGCAAAAATCGCGATCATGAGAAAGAAGAAATATTTGAACGGCATCGGTTCATGGAAATTGGGAGAGATAAATTCCATGATATGATCCATGATGTACTGATTTGAGACAAGATTAAAAGGGAAAAGCAGGATGTGGTAACCGAAGGGATTTATCAGGGCGGTCATGAGACAAAAAATGATCGTCACCCCGAGACCTCTCGTTTTTTGCAGGTAGATGACTTTTTCGGCGGCGGGAACGGTCATGTATTTGATAATGTTGCCGAGGAGATAGATGCCGAGAAGGACGAAGCCGGTAATGAACCCGCCGTGAAGGTTTGCCCAGAGAAGCATGAGGGGAGGAAGAAGAAAGAGCAGGTTCTTGTTCCGGTAATGGTACTCGTCCAGCAGGTGGTACCAGATTATTAACAGACCCAGGGAGAAAATATGGGGCCTCGCCAGCCAATGGAGCTGGGAAGAGATCGTGGCGAGCAATACAATCATGAGTGTCAGCAGAATATTGTCTTTTTCAGCCCGAAGCATTTTGAAGAAGAAGTAATAAATGAGGGATATGATCAAAGCGAAAAATATCACTATCCCCGTAAGACCTGAAGCCCGGTACACGGCCGCCATGATCACTTCCGACAGCCATTCATGGGTCGTCCAGGGGAGGGCGGGGGAGATGAAGGAAAATAGATCCTGGCGTGGAATTGTATGGGTATTCAGGATGAACTCGCCAGTCCGGATGTGGTATCCGGTGTCACAGTCGCTCAGCAAATCCTTGCCGGTGGAAAAGGCGATGGAGAGAAAAAGAGCCAGAAACAGCATGTCTGCAACGGTTGGAATGAGATAGTGTGCTTTAAATTTCATGCGCGCGGAATCTCCAGTTGTTATTTCCCGGATGAATCTTTTTCAACGAGCCACTTAACATCCTTATAAGGGGGAGTGGTATTCATCCAATAGATATTTCGCTCCAAGGTTGCCAGGGATAGTATTGTCAAAAGAACTGAAACTCCAGCTTTTATTAAAGTTCTGTTGCGAAGAGGTTCCAGTCTTTTGCGGACAAAAAATGCCGTAGGTATGACAACGAATGCGGAAGAAACGTACACGTATCTTTCAGCGTAGGGCATCCAGGCAATATTGCCGAACGCAACGAGAAGGGAAGGGGCAATCAGTAAGATTCCCGCGGTAAATAGTGCTGCCGACAAGGTCCTTTTGAGGGCGACGAGAAAGCAGAGCAGTAAAAGGGGAAGTGCAAGGAGTTCATAGAGGGGATCGACTTCCGCGATAGTAAAGTCGAGAGGAAATGGTGCGTAGAGTTTTTTCATGTAAAAGCCAAATGCCCTGAGGCAGACAAACAGAGCATGGTTGGGATCGGCGGCTATTTTTTTGATGGTTTTGCCTAAATTGCTTGTATTTGAGCTGAAATAACCGGATCTGAGCAGGAAATACAGCAATGCCAGAACTATCAGAAACAAGCAAACAGTCGGTAATAGTTTTCGGTTTGTTTTGCCAATGTAATTTCCAGTCGTCAGATTATCACGGTCGTATGCGGTTAAAATGAGAAAGAACGCCGGGAGAAAAGCCATAGCCACTTCTTTAGTCAATGCTGCAAGAAGAAGCGATAGTGACGAGACGACCAGAAAGCGTTTTTTATGTGCTTTTTTGAACTTGAGCAGATAAAGAGTAGTCAATAAAATAAAGGTGCCCGCCATTACGTCGGTACGGCCTGAAATCCAGTTGACCGATTCCGTATTGATGGGGTGAAGACCGAAACAGAGGGCGGCGGTCACGGGGAGCATGGATACTTCGTTTTCGTTGTCGGGCAATAGCATCAGGGCAAGGTAATAAACCAGCACCACATTGACGAGATGGAGGACGACATTCTCCAAATGCATTACTTTTTCGTTCAGAAACCAGAACTCCTTGTCCAGAATAAAAGAGAGGCTGAGGAGAGGACGGTAATAAATCCTTCCCGGGGTAAAAACAGCTTTCAGGTTCCAGTCATGCATCTGTAGCAAACCTTTGAACATCTGCACGTCATCGACGAAGCACAACCCGGCTAAGATCGAGGGTAAAAATATCTCAAACACTACTAGTGTTATGAAAAGGATTTGATAATGTCTTTTCTGCATCCCGATTCTTTCAGGTTTTCAGGTAAGCTAGTAAAAATTCAGCCAGTTACGCAATTGCCTTGAACAATTTCATGGCGCTTGTTGCAGATAAAAGCAAGAGAACAAAGGCGGCTATAAAGCCTGTAAAGCTGTTTTCCAGATAATATTTGTAAAGCCACCAAAAGTCAAAAACATTAAGCCATGGTTGTGATCTTATGTTTTTCATTTTGTAAGCGTGTATTGTATTCGCATTATGAGAGTAAGTTGTCAAGTTCCTGCCGGCGGAAAGCATTAGTTTTGGTTGCGTTAGGATCGGCGCGTAACGCCAATTGAAATATGTGTCAGGGGCAGGCTCAGATATTTCCGGTGCTCCATCTCCTCTTGCAACGTTAAACGCTACTTTTTCGTCCTGTAAATATTTAAAATAATTATAAACATGAATTGACACCGACATCAACTGGATTGCCATGCTAAGAACAAACAGAGCTAGGATTCCCTGCTTAAAAAGAGGATCGTTGTCCCACCGGGATGAATCGAATAGCTCGGCCAATGGGATAATCATAAATGGCGTGACTACAGAAAGATAGCGTGGTCCCCAAGCCCAATCGCCGTGCCAGTATAAAAATTTGGAGAAAAAGAGAAGATAGGAGATAATTATACAGGTGAAAGAAATGGCAGTTCCCGGATGTTTTTTGCAGAAGGGTCTGAAGGATAACATAAAGAGCAGGGCAATGGGTGAGTAATAGAAAAATCCCTTTCCGGGGCTTTCCATAAATCCAAGGAGACCGGTCAATAGTGGGGTTGCCGTAAAAAAACTCTTAAAACCCAGGCGTGCTGCAAGCAAAGTGTAACCTGTCTCGAATATTGACCCGAAACGCAAGAAATTATACCAAAAAAATATTCCAGCAAAAGGAAGAAGCAAAGAAAAATATAGTACTGTATTTTTAAAATGTGTTTTTAACGCGGTTCTGATGGGGACCACGGACTTGTGAGGTAAAACCATCTGTATCATCAATGGTGGTATGAGCATGAGCGAGGTCGGACGCGTCAAGAAGGCAAAGCCGAGTGCGACCGAAGAGAGGAGAAGATATGGGATTCTCCTGTAAGTAGAGTAACGATGCATAAAATATACAGACAGTATGGAAAAGAGTGTCTCGATAGCATGGTCGCCCGGCTCTTTTGCATAGTACCATGCGAAAGTGCCGAGACCGTAACATATTGAAACGTAAAGCGAGGCTCGCCTTGTATAGCCGAGAGACAGGCAGAACATGAAAACTACGACAGTTGTAATTGCACCAGCCAGTTGGTTTATTATGCCGATTACGTTTTCCGGAGGGACGCCGGCTAATTTGCTGACAGCATAAAAAGGCAGAGCAATTAAAACCGAACCAATACTGAATTGGGAATATGCTCTTCCGTCAGATCCTTTTAGTACAATTTCAGCAGGAGCCGAAACTGAAATATCACAACGCTCTATGATTGACTTTGCTACCGCGAGTCGCAGAATCGCAACGTCACCTATGTTTGCGTTGATGCCAGATGCAGTGAAGAGGTAGACGGAAAAGAGGAGCACAAATAGATAAATTGTCACATATCTGTTTGAAACAGTATCTTTCATCATTAAACTGCCCTCTTTGAGGTTTTAACGCTTTGCCAATTAGAAACCAACAAACTCCCGAACTTTGGCGGTATCTGGACAATCCTCAATCTATTGTCGTGATCAAACCCAACGCATGCCGCCGCCACGGATCAGTCAGCGTCAGCACTTCGCGCTCCCATCTTGATGCGAAGAAATCCAATGAGGGTCATTCGCAAGAGCATCAATCCATGACGGCAGCGACTGATATTCGTTGCCCCGTAAGTACGCGCACCGTAGCGAACAGGGATATCCACAATCCCAAGGCCCATAACTGCTGCCGGAAAAATCAGCTCGAAATCGCCGAATGGATCAAAATCGCCGAAGTCTTTCCGCCAGGCGGTCATGCGTGTATAGTCGTTTCTGGAAAGGAGCTTAGTCCCGCAAAGTGAGTCACCTATCCTGACATCGAGCACCCAACTTAATACTCGTGCAAAAAAGATGTTTCCCAGGCGATTTAAAAAGCGCATCGAATCACCTTCCATCGGATAAACCAACCGCGAACCGTTGATGAAGTCTGCATGGCCATCACAATATGCGTTGTAAAAACGCCCCAGTAGTTCGGGCGGCATTGTGAGATCTGCGTCCAGAATGGTCAGGAGATCGCCGTCCGCTTTGGAAAAGCCGAGACGAACCGCATCTTCTTTCCCTATGCCGGACTGTTGGAATGCTTTGATTCGATACCTGTCCCGATATTTCTCCTTAACCCGCTGTATTTCTTCCCACGTTCCGTCGTTCGAATGGCCTTCCACAAAGATAATCTCAAGATCGCACCCCATATCGGGCATCCGTTTGAGCGCATTTTCGATGTTGCCTCGCTCATTTCGCGCTGGTATGACGCACGAAAGCGTGGGCCTGCCGATTTTCTGCGGTATAATCGGACGAAGAATCGAAATATAGGCAAAGCCTAACCATCGCAATACAGGAACAGTGGCCAGGATGCGATTTAATGCGTCCCCCACTCCCCAGAGCCGCCACGGCAGATATGCTGTCAGCCGTGCTCGAACAATTGTGTAGCCGGCTAGTTTGGCGATGTTTTCAAGGTCTACCCTGGTAACAAAGGTCAAAGGCAGTTTGCCTCTGCGGAGCTGAAACCAGTTGGCCAAGCGATACAGCCAGCTCAGGTAGGGATTGTATGCGACCAAAATCACGCGCGAAGTCCGGGAGAGCGAAGGTTTTAGCTGCATCAACACCCCTTGAACATCAAGGTGGTGGTTAATTGTTCCATTAAGCAGGACTGTAGTCCGGACATCTCGCTCAGTTGTCAGGTCAGGAAAAGGCTCGCTTTCACGAATAACCTGCTTTTGCTGTGCTTGTATGTGATTCAAGAGCAGGCCCATGTCTTCTTCCATCGGCAGCCATTGGATGACCCGGTCACAATAGCGCGTGAACGTTGACAGCTCGTCGCCTATCAATCGAATGCTATGACGATTCCACCGGACAGGTTGAGTATCTGTAGGCCTGCTAGATAGTTCAGTCATCCAATAGTTCCTCTATAGTATTTAGCCTTTCCCTTGGAAACTCTCCCATCGCAAAACTTGTAATTTGGGCCTATAACGCCAGGAAGGACTGTGGGACAGCTGTGAAGAAGAGATACAGGTTCCATAGCGCTGACACCAGAAGGACAGCCTTGAACACTGCCGGCAGATTGCCTCGTTGCTGACGGTAGTTGCGCAACAGCAAAAAGTAGAGAAGGGGCATAAAGTCCAACGAGTACCTGTAGCCGAACTGCCGGTAGCCGACGCCGTAGTAGAACAGGATCGGTAATGCAATCACAATAACGGTCAGCAGCAGCAGACGGGACGTAGTGTCGCGATACTGAAGCCCGAACATATACAGGAAGCATGGGGAAGTCACGAAGAGGCTCATCCCCCATGGGTTCGCTTTTACAAACGGGAACGCAAGAACAATGGATTCATTGTTATACCGGACGGGAGTCGGTGCAGCGAGCAACAGGTAATAGAGGTTGCCGGGAAGGTGACGGAGGCTGAAGATGCCCATAGCTCGCGCTGTCGCACCATGCGGTGGGACAATTTGTTCCACGTATCCCTGGTCGAGAACGTTGCCGAAACGAGCATAGTTGTAGAGGAGGAGCAGCAAAAGCACGACAAGGCACGGGAACCCGATTGCGACAAGCGACAGCAGCTTATTCCGCCAGGTGGAGCGGGTGCAGAGGACCTCCCCGATGCACCAAACCACACCGAGTGCAGCTGTTGCACGGGTGGCGAGGGCCAGTGCGAAGAGGATGCCGAGCACTAAAGGGCGGCGGCGCCCGATCATCTCTGCAATTGCCGCGAAGACGAGTACGCACGTGATCACTTGCGAAAAGTACCAACTCCATGGCCAGAGGCCGACGCCGAGAAAAGCTGTTGCGAAGGCGAAACCGAAGGCGAGGTACCCCCCATCCTCGGCATCGTATCCGGTTCGCCGCGCAATGCGGAAAATGATTGCCATGAGTGCGAAGACGAGGAACGGCTGCAGGTAGCCTTGGTAGAAGAAGGTGCCACATGCGGTGGCCGCCAGCTCAAATGGCATCAACATTACGGCAGGGAGCGGGCCGAGTGGCCAGTAGTATTTGCCATGGTGCGGGGACGTGTCGGCCAGATTGCTTAAGGCGGGACCGATGAGGTCGAGGTTGCCATGAAGGAAGGAGCGTGCGAGGAAGGCAAACTGCTGCTCATTGCGGATACCAACGTTTAGCCATGCAGTAACGCCGAGAAACCACACTAGCGCAAGCAGAAGGAGTACCAAACCGACGGAGATGCGCAACTTGGCCCCGCTCCTGGAGCTCTCCGGCATTTCGCGGTGGATACGGTGGTTCTTGTGGGAAATCATCAATTTCTTACTGGCATGTCAAACCGACTGGAGTCGTAGCGATACATGAATTTGCGAATAGATGGAATCCTTGTGGCTACAGTTGGCAGGAAGAGAAATATAAAAGTCAGTAGCCGGTTCTGGATTGTTTGCGGCTCAGGCAATCTCAATCGCATCTCCAATGGCTGTGGCAGTAGCCACGATAGTGCCTGAAGGAAGTTCAAGAACAGAGGCGGCACTGAAAAAAACGGGGGTCATACGATTCGGCGCAAGCCCTGTCTTTACAGCGATCACGCGGTTGTTCCGGTCCAGAAAAACCGCATCGATGGGGAATTTCATGCCGAATGTGTGTATCCCCTTGCAGGGCCTGATCAACAGTCCCTCCCCCTCAGCCAGGGAGCTCTTTCCCAGAAGACCTTTCATCCTGGTGAAGATATTTTCAGCGATCTTGAATTTGCTCGCAATTTCGCAATGTTTAGTTGTATTTATTAGTTTCATTGCAGTGCCGCCACGTTTGATTCTCAGCCACCAGTTTCATCTTATACATGAAACTGGTGGCCAAAACCTGGACCCACGATTACTTCTTCGGTATTTTTACATAGATAAGTGCCAATTCAACCGCGACGATCAAGAGTACGAAAGAGTTAAAATCAATGTTCATAGCTTCACCTCCCTCCGAGTAATTTCGAACAATTTATTGCGTCTACTTGAATATACCGGCAATCTTGTAAAAGGCCGGGCCGACCATGATTATGAGCAGTGTCGGGAAAATGAAGAACGCCAGCGGGAACAATATCTTGATGGCAGTTTTTGCCGCCGCTTCCTCTGCAATCTGTCTTCTCTTCGTGCGCAAGGTATCGGAGTGGACCCTGAGCGCGAGGCTCAAGCTCGTGCCGAATCTTTCCGTCTGCACCAGCATGGTGGCAAAAGATTTAATATCGTCGACCATAGTCCTTTCCGCCATGTCTCTCAACGCATCGGCCCTGAGCTTGCCCGCCCTGGTTTCCATCGAGGCAATCTTCAATTCCTCGGCCAACGGATTGCCCTTGAACATCGGATTGTCGCTGGCTCGAATCAGGGCGGCATCCAACCCGAGGCCTGCTTCGACGCAGACCGTCAATAGGTCGAGAATGTCGGGGAGGGTGTGAAATATCTCAGTCTTTCGCGCTTCCACTTTTCGGCGCAGCCAGAAACTGGGGAGCAGAAACCCGGCGATCGCCATCGCAACTGCATAGAGGAGCGAGTCGAATGTGAGGAGCGCCCCCTTGGGCAGGGCATAGAATAAAATGAAGGCCAACGGCAGGGCACATGCCAGGATGACCTTCAGGCCGAGAAAAATGGCAACCGATTCCTTTCGATAGCCAGCCGCAACGATCATCCTTGTGTATTTGGTCTGTTCTTTCGGCGAAACTTTGATTCTCCCGCCGAGAGAGGCCAGAAAATCTTGCCAGGGCGTCCTTTTTGTCGTTACGGAGAGTCTTGGCTGCTCTTTTGCCCCGAGCGCCTCCAGCCTTTCCTGCACAAGGGTTCGTCTGGTCAGGATCGGATAGAGAATGCCTACTGTCAGGAGCGCAACAGCTATGCAGGTGGATATGACAATTAATAGAATTTGCATAGATCGCCTCTAGATCCTTATGTTTATTATTTTTCTGATGAGGAGAAATCCCGTTATCTGCAGCAAGGCTGCAAGGACCAAAATATACTGGCCGGGCTTTTCCTTGGTGAGGACATCCTCATAACCGGGCATCAGGAATGTAAAGATTATGAAAGTGACAATGGGTAAAGCTGCCAGGAGATAGCCGGACATCCGCCCCTGGGCAGTATAAACCTTGACTTGCCGCCGTATCTTCAGCCTTTCCCTGATTGTTTCAGCCAGCTTGTCGAGTATTTCAGCCAGATTGCCTCCCACCTCAGAGTTGATGCTGATCACTACAACGAAAAAACGGAGGTCAAGACTTTCTATCCGTAACGTCATGTTGGCCAACGTGTCTGCTGCCGGCAATCCAAGCTTCTGCTGTTCGAATGCGGTTTTGAACAACTCTCCAGCGGGTTCCGGCATTTCCTTCCCAACCAGTTCGATCGCACTGTTGATGGAATGCCCGGCTCTGAGCGACCGTGAAATCATGGTGAGTACGTCGGGAAGCTGTTCGGTGAATTTGTCTTCACGTTGTCGTTTCAAGACCACAAGATAGGCAAAAGGTATCGCCAGCACGATCAATCCCACTAAAAGGGCAATGAGATAGTTTCTCTGTATGGCGAAGACAATGGTGAATCCGGTCACCGCGATTGTCAGCGTCAGCAGGAGAAAGCGCGCAGGCGTAAATTTCAGGCCGGCATGGTCGAGCCATTTGTCGGTGTTGCGCAGGAAAGGAACATGGGAGATGAAAAGTTCAAACGGTGGAGTCTCCTTTATTATTTCCGCGCGCAAGTCATCGGGCAGGGCTTGCAATTTCTTGTTCCGGGCCATGATGCGCAGTCGTCTCTTCAACTCGGCGGCGGGGGATTCCTTGGCCGCGGTAAAACCGAGAAAAAGAGCGGAGCATATCAGATAGACCGCAATGAATGTCAGAATGACAACAGTATACACGTGCTACCTCCTAACTTTCGAAGAACCCCGCAGGGAGATCGTAACCGGCCACCTTGAAGCGTTCGACGAAGTGCGGCCTGATGCCTGTTGCCTTGAATTCGCCGACAACGTTGCCGTCCTTATCGATCCCCTTCTGGTCGAAGATAAAGATGTCTTGCATGACAAGGGTGTTCCCTTCCATCCCCATCATCTCGGAAATCTTGACGATTTTACGGGTGCCGTCCGGGTATCTGACCAGTTGGATAACGATATTGATGGCAGATGCTATCTGCTCCCTGATTGCCTTTTCGGGCAGTTCCATCCCGGCCATCAAAACCATGGTTTCGAGCCTTGCCATGGCATCCCGGGTGGTGTTCGAATGGATGGTGGAGAGCGAGCCGTCATGCCCCGTGTTCATCGCCTGGAGCATGTCGAGTGCTTCACCACCCCTGACCTCGCCGAGAATTATCCTGTCAGGCCTCATCCTCAAGGCATTCCGCACCAGGTCGCGTTGGGTAACTTCTCCTCTCCCCTCTATGTTGGGGGGCCTCGTCTCCAACCTGACCACGTGTTCCTGCTTCATGTGAAGCTCGGCGGAATCTTCGATGGTTATTATCCTCTCCGTAGTCGGGATGTACTCCGACAGGACGTTGAGGAGGGTTGTCTTGCCCGTGCCGGTACCGCCCGAGATCAGGATGTTGAGCCGCGTCTTCACTGCGCCGTGAAGGATCTTTTCCATCCGTGCATCCAGTGTGCCGAACCTCAGCAGGTCGCTGACCTTGAGGGGCTCGACCCCGAAGCGGCGGATTGAAAGGACCGGTCCGTCGATGGCGAGGGGGGGTATGATGGCGTTGACCCTCGATCCGTCCGGTAAACGTGCATCTACGTAAGGAGAAGATTCATCAATTCTCCTCCCGACCTTGGAAACGATCCTCTCGATTATCTGCAGGAGATGATTGTTGTCCCTGAAGACGATATCTGTCCGGTAGAGCTTGCCAAAGCGCTCCACGTAGACGTTCGAGCTGTTGTTGACCAGAATGTCGGAAATGTCGGGGTCGGCGAGAAGTGGCTCGATAGGGCCGAGGCCGAAGGTTTCATGCTGCACTTCCACGATGAGCCGCTCTATTTCCTGCTGGTTCAGGGGTACGCCTTCTTCGGCTATGAGGCTCTGGATGATGTAGCCGATTTCGCTGGCCAGCTCACCGCTCCCCAACAGATCGAGTTTCCCGAGGTCGAGCCGCTCTATCAGCTTTCGGTGAATGCGGGTTTTCAGCTCCTGATAGTGCCCCATACCCTTGATAGCATCGGATTTGTCCAAAATATTAAATGGGTCATTCAAAGCCATTGTCATTCCCCCATCGCTTTTTGTCGGCCTTGTTCATAGGCCTTTCGTTTATTGGCAACTCTTTCTGTCAACCCTTCTGTCAGACCTTGCTTGCGGTTCTGCAGTCACAACTACTCACATGCCTTTATCTGGTTACATAGCTGCAAGATGCTTTTGCTGAAAGGTGACCGTGGAGACATGGTCACAATAGGCAATCCTTTGTTTATTGAAGAGATGACATCTTTATACTCATTCGGTATCGTCAAATATACCTTGTGGTCCAGGACCTTTTCAGCATCCTGAATGTTTATGTCGGCCCTGGGGAGATACCTGTTGACGACCAGTTTTACCTTTTCCTTGCGAAGCCCTTTCTTTTCCATGGCTGCGAGGTAGCGCTTCGCGTTTTTCAGGGCAGGAAGATTGAGCACCGTATTGTAAAGTATCAAATCGGAGCTCTCGAAAGTCGTATGGTTGCATCCCGCCAAGCTCCCGCCGGTATCGATGATCACGTGGGAAAAGACCCCTCTCAGGAGAGAGAGGACGCGGAGTATCTGCTCCGGCGTTATATCCATGGTCTCGTCGACTTCAAGTGGTTCGGTAAGGACGTACACGCCGGAGGCATGTTTTGTCATGACGCTCATTAGAAAGTTGGCGTCCAGTCGGGTGATGTTGCTGGTAACGCTGCTCAGGGTGTAGGTGGGGTTGACGTCCAGAAAAGATGCTACGTCGCCGCTGAACAGGTTGAGGTCCACAAGGGCTACCTTTTCGCCGTGGGTGGCAATGGCTGCCGCCAGATTGACCGCCACGGTCGTTGTTCCCATTCCGCCGACCGGGTTGTAGACGGAGATGATTTTTCCTGCATTGGTGTGTTCCGCCGGCCTGTCCACCCAGAGCCGGCCGACTTTCTGGAGCGCTTCGGTGAGGTCGGGGAGCTCGACCGGCTCCAGGAGATATTCAACGGCCCCTGCCCGCATGGCACTCAGAATAAGGTCCGAGCTCTTTTGTGCGGAGGTGACGAAGACGGAGATGCGGGGAAACCTGGCGAGGGTCTGCCGTATCTGTTCCACGCCGGTTGCGGGATCGTTGATCTCCAGGATGAGCACCATGGGATTGGTAATCTGGAGGATGCGCATCCCGTCGCTGAAGTCCGCCGCGCTTCCCATGATCTTGACCGCGTCGCCGAGCTGCTTGAGGAGCGCTTCAATGGCGTCACGGGAGTCTTTGTCGCTGTTTATGATGGCTATCGAAATGTGTGGAGGCATTGAAGCGTATCCTTGTTTTGTCTCGGTCGTAAAATATGACCTTCTATTTTACGAGCTTAATGATATTTGTTAAATCTCCCGCAAGAGCATCGCATGTTTGGCATACGATTGTTGAGCTCCCGGGGACACCGGTAGCGGGAGGGCCGGTTCCAACGAAAATGATTGCCGGATTTCCTTTCTGATTCGGCGGATTAAGCTGGGAACAATTGCCTTGGGCGAATGCATCGGGAATGATCGCTTCCGCCAATTGAATAAATGGGTATGCATCACCTGGTTGGTATCCAGGGTCTCCTAAACATCCTGATCCTGTATGAGGACAAGGGTTAGGGGTGTTGCTGTCCAATATGGGGATAAAAACCTTCCAGCCGGTTACCGTCGTGCCGTTGACCGTGTAGGTACGGCTATGCAACCGTATCTGTTCTATCAACTTACACATGTCGGGAGTAACTATTCCCTGGGTGGTGAAAATACAGGCCGGTGGATTTTTCAGCAACTGGCATAGGTTAGGCGGCTGCTTAGCTCCTGTTATGTAGTCTTCAATATTGGGCTGGCTGGTAACGTTGTCAGTGAAGGTTGTCCACCCTGTATTGGGAGTACCATCGCTGGTCTTGAAGTAAAATTTTGTTGAGCCGTCCAGCATGGTGGTAATGCCGCATGTAGGCTGGCAGAGTGGAATGGTGATGAACGGGGGCAAGGTATTTTGCGCGATTGCCTGAGCTTTTGCCGCCATCCGGCTCCAGCCGATAACCTTGCCGAAAAAAATAGAGACCATATTGTTCGGAGCGATGCCCGTACCGTTTTCGCCGGTTCTTCTTGCGACTACCTTGACCGCGTTGATGAATGCTCCTGACGGCAAAGGATGGCTTCCATCGGGCGTCGGGAGGAATCTTAAGTCAACCGGGCTCTGGTCTCTGGTCGGGTCCCAGTTCCCCAGCACAACATCGCCATTGGGGGCATTTGTGTTGTTTGAATCAATGGTTACGCTTGATCCCGCTGCCTTGTTCTGTGCGGCAAATGCCACCGCTTGTTGCCTGGCGGTCGGTTGATTCGTGGAAGTGCTATCACTGGCAAGATTTCCCGCCCCCGCAAGCGCTGCCGCATCCGCTGCATTTTGCAGCTGCCCCTTGGCCACATACATGTACCCGACGTCGACGGCAAGCCCAACCAAGGCACACAGCATAACAATACTGATCGCAAGGAAGACTACAGCCAGCCCTTTATTATTGCGGTTTTTTCCCATATTTCTCAGTTCCCCGTGGGCATCCATTTAAGTTCCTTTTCCTGCTCGGGGGTGGTGGAGGGGAGATCGGGCTTCGTGCCGGGTGCCATCGCCTTGACGAGCTTCGGCGTGATGAAGAAAACCAGTTCTTTCTGTTCCAGATCGTCCGAGGTAGACCTGAACAGTGCTCCCAGGATCGGTATGTCGCCCAGGAGAGGTATCTTGGACATGGTCTTTATCGTGTTTTCAGAAAGGAGTCCGGCGAGCACCAGGCTTTCCCCGTCTTTCAACTCCACGTTTGTCTTGACGGATCTGGTGTCGATGATCGGATAACCGTTGACCTGGAGGGTCCCCTGGATGGTGCTCACTTCGGCCGGGTCGATTTTGAGGGCGATTTTGCCGTTCTCCATGACTTCAGGTGCGAAATAGAGCTTCACCCCCACGTCCACGAAGTAGATGGATGTCGTCGCGGTCCCGCCGGTACTGGTTACGATGTTGTAGGGGATCTTGCTGCCGGCGAGAAATTCGCCTTTCTGGCCGCTTTTCACCAGGAGGTTGGGCTCGGCCAGGATCTTGGCCAGGTTCTTGGTCGTGAGCGCCTGGAGCACCGCCCCTACGCCGCCGGGGAAGTAGGAAACCCCCGCCGTAAAGGCGTCAAGCGGGTTGATGCTCCCGAGTCCCGGAACATTGCCGGAGATGCCGGTTCCGCTTCCAACGGAAGATGAGCTCCCTCCCGTGCCGGTGGTCGAAGTGCTGCCGGTTGCGCCGCCGTTCGGTGCGACGATTGTGTTGTAAAAGCCCTCCGCGGTTTTCCCTTTTACCAGGCCGCTAATGCCGAGCTTTTTCAGGGCGGTCTTGTCAACCTGGGCGACCTTTACCTGGAGGACTACCTGCTGCGGATCGTCGATCTGGATGTGATTCAGCACGTTGGGGGCATATGCCTTGCTGACCTGGACCACTTTTGCCACGGTCTGATCGTTGGTTGCCTTACCCGAGAGTATTATCGTATCCTTGGCATATTCGACGTTGATGCTGTCGTTGGGAGACAGTTCCTTTATCTGGGGTTCCAGCTGGCTCATGTCGCCCACCACGTTGATGTCAAAAAAAGCAGGCCTTTGTTCCCCCTTTTCCCAGACAATGAGAGACGTGGAGCCGATTGCCAAGCCATTGAGCTGGATCTGACGCGGGGTGATGAGGATAATGTCCGCAATGGCCGGGTTGGCAACGGAAACCCGCTCGGTAGAATTTTTCAGATCCAGCAGCACGCTCTTGTTGACGACTACCTGCGTTGGAACTCCGGCGCAGGCAATCCCCGCGAAAGAGAAGACGAACAGCATTATCAGAATGGGGAAAATCCCTTTTAATATTCTCGGTGCTCTCATTGTATCACCTCGTTTCTTTATGGATTGTTATTCTCCCGGAGCGAACTGCCGCGTGGACTTGCTGGTCCCTTTGATCACTTCTACCCCGTAAGGTGAAGGGGGAGGGGGGGGCTGTTTCACCGGAGCGGCTTTCGGTGCTGCAGGCCGGGCGGGCTTTTTAGCAACCTTGGCAGCCTTGGCAACTTTCGTCGCGGCTTTCACTGTGGGACGCTCAACCCCGCCAAGCACCCTGATGATGGTGGCACCTTTGGTTTCCGCGGGAGTGGTGTCGACAACATTTCTCAGAAGCATTTGCAGAGAGCCCTTGCTGGCAGCCAGGATCAATTTTTCGGCGTTTTCGGGGGTCAGGTCGAGGGTGACCGTCGGAACCACCACCGGCTTTCCTTCCTTTTGTTCAGTGGCAATCTGGCCGGTTGCCAGGATCGGAACGTCCTGGAGGACAATCTTGCTGATGTTTTCGGACGGATTGCCGGGGATCTGGGTTGTCAAAACAATATCCACATGGTTGTCAGGCGAGAGGAAGCCCGCCACGCCGGCCACTTCGTTCACGCCGACGGTAACCGCTCGATGCCCTTCGGGAACGACATACGTCATCATTCCTGCTCCAGCTTTTATATCCTTCGGAAGGAGTTTTGATTCGGTTATTGCGTCGCCGGCGGCGAGTTTATGGACGACGACCCTGTTGGTCACCGCGTCGGGGGCGGCAAAGCTTCCCGGCGGCATGCTATCCTTGGGCCAGCTTACCACTTTCACCTGGGCTGCGTTCAGCTTGGCGCCGACAGGAATATCCGTCGCTGCCACGACCACTTTGTCCATCCGGCCAACTTTTGTTTTTTGCGTTTCCTGCTGCAAGTAGTTGTACACCCCCCAGGATGCGAGTCCCGCGAAAATGAGCGCAACTACCGACACCACGACTACCGCGCCGGGCCTTGTCATACTGCCTCCTTATCATTCCTTGATGAAAATAAAATTGTTATTCGAACCTCATCGCCGCCGAAGCGGTAAGCACGTTTCTAATCGGGATCAGGTTGGGGACAACCGATCGAAAACCTGAGTAGTCGACTTCGACTGTTATCGTATCGTTGGTTTGACCAACATTGCTATTGGTTCCGCCTGAAATCGATACTTGAACCTGATTTTTGTCGATACCGGAGAAGAGGCTATTGCAGATTGCTTGATACACGCACCCATTGGGGTCGTCCCCGGCGCCCGGCGGGCAAACAGCGCTGCAGTTCAACTTGATCAGACCGCTTGTGTTTGTCAGTCCCTTGGTCACAACCGCCTGCCTGGCTCCTGCCCGGGCAGCATTGGTAAGGGTGTTCTTCGTGTACAGTGCCCGTCCGAATTCCGTTATGCCGAACACAAGCAGAACGAGGACAAAAAGTCCGAATGCCATCTCTACGAGGGCTTGTCCTTTTGTGCGCTTATGACCTGATGTTAGAAAAATCATAATGTCTGGTTCCTTTGCTTTGGGGCCCGCGAGGGATGGACCCGGGCAATCTTTTCTTGGCGTGCCGGATGCGGACGGAAATCTATTCAAAAGGCCTGAACGGCACTGAGACGCGCCCGAAGCCTTATTCGCCTTATTCACTGTTGATTCAAAAAGGGAGCATCCGCATATTCAACAGATCTCGTTTTTGTATGGGACCTTGCTGATATATGGCAGATGCTCCTCCTTATGGGCTGATTCAGTTGCCTGTAAACAACAAGTACTAACTGCCTATGCTGTCCAATTTCACTTGAGCAAAACGTGCCGCAGATGCTGAGGCTTATTAGCCCAAAGCGCTATTTACTGTGCTGAATGCGTTGTTTGCCTTTTTGCCAACGCCCGTTACCATAGCTATGACGACGATCGCTATGAGGACCAGAAGCAGGGCATACTCAACAAGTGTCTGTCCTTTTTCGCTCTTGATGGCAGTGAGAGCGGTGAGAAATTTGACGTACAGTTCGGTTGCATAATTCATTGTGTGGCCTCCTTTGGTTGATTGGTACATTCATTCTTTTTCTTTTTATTGGTTGTGGTAGAATAATTTAATGTATAATTGTCCACCTCCTTTGAAAGAGTTTTTCTGCAAGCATGAACATATTTTCTTGTGTGTCGGATGCCTAATACCTGTGTCTGGCGCTTTCTGACTGCCTCGCCGGCAGGCGTTGCCAGTATATGGCTTAAATTATTGGATGCACTATATCTCTTTAATTAAAACATAACTTCAAAAGTCCTCTTGTCAAGCCGGGCCTGAGAAATTATTTTCAGTAGACTTTACCGCTGCAATGACGGTTGTCAAGCGGTAGCCCTTCATTTTGTCGATATTTTGGAGTATCTCCGGAGACGGCGCTTTGCGGAAGCCGTATTGGCTGTGCGTGACGGAGATTTGCGCGGCAAGAAACGGTCGTACGGGGGGTACAGTGATAAGGGCACGTAACGAAGATGTCGAAAAGAAGTTGCGCCGGGAGAAGGGCGTAAGTATTCCCGAAAAAGCCCTGCGTTGTCAGCGCAGGGCTTTTTCGGGAAATGGGCTGCCGTCTCAGGGGCGGCTGCCGCCGGGGCCTCCCAGCAGGTATTGGATGGCGTTCGCTTTCAGCTGCGCCAATTCGGCGCCGGTATAGGTGTAGGTCGGGCTCTGCCACGGGCTGGTGGCGGTGGTGAGAGAGTTGATTGCCGCTTCCACGTCGGTCGCATACCCACCCGCATTGGTTGTCGTATCCAGGTTGCCGTCGTAGAGCCAATCTATCGAGTCGTAGATGAGACGCTTGGCGTAGATGTCGTTGTGGGCATAAGCCCCCCATTCCCATTTCAGCAGGCCGTAGTTAAATGACGCGCCCATGGTGTTGGGGCCGGTCCCTTTGCCGTACAGCCTTTGCCAGTTGGAGGTGCCGGTTACCTTTTTCTTGGTCAGCAATCCATTGAGGCATGCCACGGCCGCCTGGAAGCCGGCCCGCTTCGCCTGGAGGTACTGGGCGGTCACGACCGGCGTGGCGGTGCCGGTGTGACACGCGGCGCAGGAATTGCTCACGACGGCGCTGACAAGCGAGGTTGTGGGGTCAATGCCGGTGAGCGCCGGTGTGAACTCGACGGGCAACAGGGAATGGGATTCGCCGCTGTTCATGTGGCAGGCAATGCAGGGACCGTTGCCGCCGGTGTTCATGAAATTGTTCCTTCCGATGCTGTCATGATTGAAGGCGGGCGGATTGGTGTAATCCCTCCCCGCGTATTCGTAGCCGCCGGTTCTGAACAGAACAGTCGCGCCGGCGAAGTCGTGGGCGCTGGTAGCATTGCTGGTGCTGCTGAAATTGAGGAAGTACGGCGCATTTGCCGCGGTATAGATCAGTCGTCCCGCGCCGCGCCCCGCATGGCAGGGAACACACATGTTGGATGCCCCGGCATCGGGGAAAGCGACTTTGCTGTCGTCGCCGTTGATTTTCACGTTTTTCGGGGCCTTGCTGGTGGAGATGTTGAAGTAGGCTGTGAATGGCGACACCGTGCGGAGCTTGTAGCCGTATGCATTCCCCCGGCCGTCGTCGTGACAGGCGTCGCAGCCGGTGACTTCCTTGGTCTTGTCCGATGATTTGGCCGGGTACTGGACCACCGTCGATGTGTAGCCTGCGAAGGGGCGCAGGTCGGTGAAACCGGAGCCGACGAAATGGATGAAGCCGGAGGTGGTGTGGCAGCGCACACAATAATTTTCGAAGGTCGTGTCAGCCGGCAGGTAGGTGCCCCTCGTCTTGAAGTCGTAGGCGGTCCTGCACGCCGCGTTGACATCACCATGCCCGGAATTGCCCCACTGCGCGGCAACGGTTCGTGCCGTGGTCGGATCGTGCGGGTTGTGGCATTTGCGGCAGTTGCCGACATAGAGCGAACTTACGTAGGAGGCGCGGAAGGTGGTGTTCTTGATGCTGGCGGTCATATTGCCGAAGTGCTGCGGACTTTGCTGCATCATAATGTCAGTCGGATGCTGCGGGCCGTGGCATTTGTTGCATTTCAACGCCTGGTCCGCGTTGACGACAACGTCATGGCCGGTCCCGCTGGGGGTGGCGCCGTTATGGCAGGTTCCGCAATTGTTCGGATGCCCGGAGGCGGGCTCGTGGCAGTCGGCGCAGCCTGCGCCGTTTTTCGTGTTATGGGTGGAGCGTTTCCACTCGGCAACTATAGGCATTCCCGTTACCGCTGAAACCACGGATGCATGGCAGCCAATGCACGATTGTGATGCTTCGAGCGTTGAGACGGGCGGGGTGGAGTTGTTGCCGCAACCCGCGAGCAGTATCGCGGGAAGAGTAGCCGCACAAAGAACGGTAAAAAGCTTTTTCATAATCCACAATCCCCCTTATCAGGCCATTTATAACATTTCCAGTATAAAAAATGTATAAAAAATTTATTTAGACTTCATATAGTTTGTCACATTGACTTACTGTACACTTTATTGTATTTTATCTGTCGATTATATCACTGTTAATTCTATCATAGAAATATATATATGTCTGAATGCTTGGCAGATTAGTTGTGGTTAACTTGTGTCGCTGACAGGGGCGTGGCGGCTGACAGTTAATTTAAATTTGTTTACGGGAGGATTTCACTCATGCGCAGGTGCTGCTGTTTCTTGTCATTTCTGTTTTTGGCCGTACTTTTCACTGTCATACAGACGAACCGGGCGGACGCAATCCCGGCATTCAGCCGTTTGTATAAAACCGAATGCTCCACCTGTCATACCATTTATCCCGAGCTCAACGAATACGGCGAGGCGTTTCTTAAAAACGCGTACGTCTACACCGGCAAGCCCCGTGCCGGCAGCGAGGCGGAGGCCGCGGCGGCTGAAGGAACGGGCGGCGCCGAGTCCGCCGCACGAAAAGAAAAGGGGAGCCAGTCCCTGGAGCCGCGCGGCAAAGTCAACGAAGGGATATGGCTCGCCGGCATTCCCGAAATTATCCCGATTTCATTCACGGCTTCGCTGAATCTCGCATATGACGAACACCCGGCCAACGGCGATAAGGTCGACCTGTCGACACGCGCCCTGCTCTTGAATGCGGGCGGTGCATTCCGCGACAAGGCCGGTTTCTTCCTTTCCTATGTCCCGTATTCGGAGGGAAGTTTCGACCCTTCCACCAGCAACACGCCGCTCAACAACGCCACGAACATCCAGGAACTCTTTTTCGTCTGGCGCCATCTTCTCGATACGCCGGTCAATCTCAAGGTCGGCAGGTTCGAGCCGAAGCTGAGCCTCTGGAAATCCAAAAACAACATTACCGTCTCTGCCCTTGCTCCTCTGGTCTACCGGGTCGGCAACTCCCTGTACACGGTGACCGCTCCCGAAGACGGCCTCGAGGCCAATGCGGTCATCGGCAACAGGTTGTTTGTGGCGGGTGGGGTGGTAAACAGGAAAGGGCAGAATACCAAAGAAGGGTACGGCCATGTGTCGTGCAAATTCGGCGGCGCCGATCTTCTCGGCCATGAGCCGTCGATGGACCTGGACAACGAGAGCATCTGGGACTATCTTTCCGCGACCATAGGCGCGTACAGTTATTACGGGCGCAATGCGGTCAACGATGTCGGCAACTACTACTACCGGACAGGCGTTGATCTGGACGTGCTCTACAAGCGGCTGCGGGTGAGAGTCGGCGGGGTGGAGGGTTGGGACGGCAACCCCACGTTTGCCGCTACCAAGGCCGCGCTCCGCTCCTTTGTCCTCGCATCGGAAGCAGAATATCTTGTCGGGTCGCAGGTCATCGGCGCGTTCCGGTATGAGTACCAGGATGACGGCGCCGGGATTACTCGCCGCTATATTCCCACGGTCGCCTATGCCCCGCTGCAGAACACCAAGCTTACCCTTGAATACAAGTATGAAGCTGCGCCGGCGCAAATCGACCGGATTGCGGTGCTCGGCCTGATGTTCAGTTTCTGAGAAATAACCGGGGGTGCCCCGCGAGCGAATGGAGGATATACATGAAACGCGTTGTGATATTATTTGGTATATTGTTGATGTTCACCACCCCCTGTATCGCGGGGGTGAGGGTAATAGGCAGCGGGGACAGCATGAGATTCGACCCGTCCGGTTTTCCGCAGAACATGAAGGCTGCCTATGAAATCATGAAGGTCAGGTGCGTCAAGTGCCATACCCTCGAAAGGACCGTAATTGCCGTAACGACAGGGGTTGCCCCGATTACCGGCCAACCCTTCGACCGGCACGCGACCAAGGCTTACGGCATCAAGATGCTGCGCAAGCCCGATTCGAACATGACCAAGCAGGAAGTGAAGACGGTGGTCGAGCTCCTGAACTACCTTCTGGATGAAGCGGCGAAGTAGCTTCCGGCCGAAGACGGGAAGAGCGGTATGAAAGTGCGCAGCCATTTCGACTTGAAATGGCTGGCTGCCTTTCTGAGCCGGACAGAATTGACGTTTATTGAAATCGGCAAGATCACAGGGCTTGCCGACATTTCATCGTAAAGGCGCGGATTTTATGGCGACGAGCAGACGAATCTCCACGGGTATCGAAATGAAAGACCTGAAACTTGGCCACCGGCTAATTGGCTTGTTCATGTTCATGGCGTTAATAGTGGCCGTAACCGGCGGGTTCGGCGCCTGGAGTATGAAGAGGGTCGGCGACCGGATACAGGGCATGTTGACCAACCTCGCCAATCAGCAGAAATTGGTGATGCTCATGGAACTGTCCCAGAAGGATTGCCACATAAGCCTGTTGCAGGCCGCAATGGTGGACAGCGTGGATAAGGTCGAGGATGCCGCCGAAGATTACCAGGCAAAAGGCGACCTCTTAAAGAACCAGTGCGAAACGATCCTGAAAGGAAATGCCAAGCTGGGTATAAAGCCGGCAGTGCCGGGGAGCACCATTGAAGCGAAAGCAAAGGCTGAGCTTGCGAGCTGGGCAAAATTCGAGGAGGTCGCGGAGCGCCTTTTGGCGGTGAAAAGGAATCTTCTGAAAGCGGGCAAGCCGGGGGCCGACAATCAGCTCCAACAGGAGGGCGTGGCGCTGGCCGAAGCAAACGAAGCGGCCAAGACCGTGGTGGACGACCTGCTCGTTGCCGTCAACAGCCAGATGATCCAGGCGAACAAGGAAATTACGTCAATCCAGCGCTCGGCCTTTGCGGCCCTCATCGTCGTGGTGCTCGCTGCCATTGTCCTGGCCGCATTGTTCGGCATGCTCATCACCCGGTATATCGCCAGCCGGATTGCCAAAATGGTGCATGGCCTGAAACGCGGCGCGGAAGGTGATCTGACCGCCCGCGTGGAGATAGATTCCCGAGATGAACTCGGCACGCTTGGCGACGACTTCAATACGATGCTTGACAAGCTCTCGGAAATGATGGGGAATGTGAACAAGTCGACCAAAGAGCTGGGGCACGTCACCGAGAATCTCTCCGAGGCCTCGAAGCAGGTGGCCAACGGTGCCCGGATCCAGGCAGAGGGTATCTCAACCACTTCTTCGGCCATGACGCAGATAAATGCCTCGATCAGGGGGGTGGCGCAAGGGGTTGACAGCCTCTCCCTGTCGGCTGCCGAGAGCTCCTCGTCGATCCTGGAGATGGCGGCCAGCGTGGAAGAGGTGGCCCAGAACGTGGAAAACCTGGCCCTTTCTGTTGATGAGGTCAGTTCTTCCATTACCGAGATGGCCGCTTCCATCAAGCAGGTGGGAAGCAGCGTTACCAGCCTCATGGATTCCGCCTCCGCCACCGCCTCTTCGGTGATGGAGATGGACAGCTCCATCAAGCAGGTTGAAAGCAATGCGATGGATACCGCCGCCATTTCGGAGGAAGTGCGCAAGGACGCGGAGATGGGGAAAAAGGCGGTCGAGGCGACCATCGCCGGGATTAACGAGATCAAACGGTCGTCGGGGATCACCTATGAAGTGATCAACACCCTGTCGGGGCGTGCGAACGATATCGGGGCCATCCTTTCGGTGATCGACGAAGTGGCCGAGCAGACCAACCTGCTTGCCCTGAACGCCGCCATCATAGCGGCCCAGGCCGGTGAGCACGGCAAGGGGTTTGCCGTGGTGGCCGATGAAATCAAGGAGCTCGCGGAGCGGACCAGCAGCTCGACCCGCGAGATAGCGCAGGTGATTCGGTGGGTCCAGGACGAGACGCAACGTGCGGTAGAAGCGATCAACCAGGCGGAAAAGAGCATCGCGGAAGGGGAGATGCTTTCCCAGAAGTCGGGCGAGGCCCTGAACAAGATCGTGGACGGGGTGAAAAAGTCCACCGGCCGGATGGGGGAGATCGCCCGGGCGACGGTCGAGCAGGCCAGGGGGAGCGTGATGATCCGGGATGCCATGGAAAGGGTTTCCGAGATGGTGGCGCAGATCGCCAAGGCGACCCACGAGCAGGGGCAAGGGGGCGACTTGATCACCACCGCGGTACAGAGAATGAAGGACCTTACGACCCAGGTCCGGGCCTCGACGCGCGAGCAGAGCAAGGTTGGAAGCTTCATTGCCCGGTCGACCGAGAACATAACCGACATGATCCAGAAGATCAAGACAGCGTGCGACGAGCAGGGGCGGGGGAGCGAACAGGTTGTAGTGGCAGTGGAAGATATTCAGTGTTCGACCAATATCAATCTGGAAACCATCGAACTGTTGAATGATGCCCTTGCGAGCCTCCTGAGACAGACGGAGATACTCAATCGGGAAATCGGCGTTTTCAAGGTCTAACCGTTCATCGAGTAGTGCAACCGGAGGCCCCTGAGGTTTTTTACAACCTCCGGGGTCTTCTTTGATTGCAGCTCGGCAGCGCCAGCCGTTCCGCTTTCGAATCCTCCAGCCGCTTTCTTCAATGCCACAATTTTCAATTGCATGCTGTCGCATTGCATGCTATCTACAGTGCATGCTTAACGAGAGGGTGCTCATGACCAGAATAGGGAAGAAGTTTGAGGAACTGGGGGAAAAAGGGGACAAGGCCCTGATAACGTTCATGACCGCCGGAGACCCGGATCTGGCGGTTACCGAGGAATGCATCCTGGAGATGGAAAAGGGGGGGGCGGACATCATCGAGCTCGGAGTCCCTTTCTCCGACCCCATGGCCGATGGACCCACGATTCAGAAGTCTTCGGAACGGGCACTCGCTGCCGGGACGACACTGACGAAGATTTTAGCAATGGTAAAATCGGTACGACAGCGCTCCCAGGTTCCGATTGTCCTGATGGGATATTTCAACCCCGTCTTCAGGTACGGTGCGGTAAAATTTGCCGGCGATGCCGCTGCCGCAGGGGTTGACGGCGTCCTCCTGGTGGACCTCCCCCCCGAAGAGGCGGGCGAATTCATGGCGGCGGCATCCGCTGCGGGGCTCGATGTCATATCGCTTCTCACCCCAACCTCCGATGCGAAGAGGATCGAAAAGGTGGTGCGGTGCGGCAGCGGATTTATCTACTACGTTTCCGTGACCGGGGTGACCGGGGCGCGGGCAAGCGTGGCGGACTCCCTGTTCAAGCACGTTGGGGAGATCAGGGCGCGAAGCCCGCTTCCCGTTGCGGTGGGCTTCGGCATTTCGAACCCCGCTCAGGCTGCCCGCGTAGCGGACGTAGCCGACGGTGTCGTGGTGGGAAGCGCCATCGTGAAGATCTTCGAAGAGTACCAGGGCGACGAGTTGAAGAAAAAGGTGAGGGGATTTGTCGCCGATCTGAAGGCGGGGATATGTAAGGGCCGGTGACAGGTGACTTGTTACCCGTTACCCGTTACCCAAAAGGATTGACATCCACCCCGTTTTCTGTTAACACACGGTTTTATTTTCAATAAAAAAGCGGAGCGCGATTCCGTTGCGAGGCGCATACTATGGCTTGGTTCAAGAAAGATAAAACGCCGCTGGTGCAGTCGGAAGGGAAGAAGGTCAAGGTCCCGGAAGGGCTCTGGACCAAATGCATAAATTGCGGCGAGGTCATTATCTCCAAGGAGATCGAAAAAAACCTCAACGTCTGTCCAAAATGCGGTCAACATTTTCGCATCTCCGCCCGGCAGCGGTTTGACCTGCTCCTCGACAGCGGGAGTTTTGTGGAATACGACCGGGATATGGTGTCGGTGGACTTCCTCGAATTCAAGGATTCCAAGAGCTATCAGGAGCGGATCAAGGCAGCAGTGGGCAAGGGGGGATCGAAAGACGCCATAATCTGCGGCGCCGGGACGATCGAGGGGACGCCGGTGCAGATAGCGGTCTTTGATTTTTCCTTCATGGGTGGAAGCATGGGGAGCGTGGTCGGCGAAAAGATCACGCGGGCCATCGAGCGCGCCCTCGACCAGCACACCCCGGCGATCATCGTTTCCGCTTCGGGCGGAGCGCGCATGCAGGAGAGTATCCTCTCGCTCATGCAGATGGCCAAGACGTCGGCGGCCCTGGCAAAGCTGCGCGAGCGGGGGCTCCCGTTCATCTCCGTGCTGACCGACCCGACTACCGGAGGGGTGACCGCCAGTTTTGCCATGCTGGGTGATGTCAACATCGCCGAACCGAAAGCGCTGATCGGCTTCGCCGGGCCCAGGGTCATCGAACAGACCATCAGGCAGAAGCTTCCCGAGGGGTTCCAGCGGGCTGAATATCTCCTTGACCATGGCATGGTCGACCTCATCGTGGAGAGGAAGGATATGCGGCAGACGCTGTCGAAGATTCTGAAGATGCTCTACCGGCCGGCTCAGGCTTAAATCGATTTCATCCGGCCGTCCATGCAAGCCCCTGGCTTTTCTATGCAGAAAGCAGGGGCTTTTGTTATGGACTTTTCTCCCCGGATTCCCTATAATCCCCGCCTGACATGACCTACCGGGAGACCCTCGCATACATCTACGGCCTGGCCCGCTTCGGCATGAAGCCCGGGCTGGAAAGGGTTTCCGCCCTCCTCGATGCCCTCGGCAACCCACACCACAGGTTACAGACGGTCCATGTGGCCGGCACCAACGGCAAAGGGTCCACCGCCGCCTTTCTCTCCGCAATCGTCACGGCGGGAGGATACAAGGTGGGGCTGTTCACCTCGCCGCACCTGATAAGCTTCACCGAACGGATGCGGATCAACGGCGGAGAGATTGCCGAGGACACCGTGACGCACCTTGCGGGGCGGGTGTTGGAGGTCGCTCCCGACGGGACCACCTTTTTCGAGATAGTGACCGCCATGGCCCTGCTCTATTTCGCCGAGGAGCGGGTCGACCTGGCGGTGCTGGAGGCTGGAATGGGGGGGCGAATGGACGCCACCAACGTGGCTGCCGGGATACTGTCGGTCATTACGCCGATCAGTCTGGACCACTGCGATTACCTCGGCGCAACCATCGCGGAGATCGCCCGGGAGAAAGCCGGCGTGGTGAAGCGCGGCCGGCCGATGGTGGTCTCTCCGCAGCCGTCCGAGGCTCTTGACCTTTTGCGGGCGAGCTGCGCCGGGCTGGAAAGTCCCCTCTATCTCTCGGGCCTTGATTTTGACGCAACCTGGGAACATGCGGGCCTTGCCTACCGGGGCGTGCGTGTCTCCCTGGACGGCTTGAAACCGGGTATTGCCGGGCGCTACCAGTCGATGAACGCCGCTTCCGCCCTGTGCGCCGCCGAGCTCTTGCGCGAATCCGGCTTTTCCCTGGATGCAGCGGTCCTGCGGCTGGGGATTGAATCCGCCCGCTGGCCTGGTAGAATGGAATTTTTCGGCGAGTCGCCCCGTTTTCTGCTCGACGGCGCCCATAATGCTGCCGGGGGGGAGGCGCTGGCAGAGGCCCTGGCGGACATTCCCCGCGACCGTCTCTTCGTTGTGGCGGGGGTGATGGGGGACAAGGACGCCAGGGGAATACTCTCTCCACTTCTTCCTTTGGCAACCCGGGTTTTTGCTGTTTCTCCGCATGTGGAGCGGGCCATGCCGTCGGCCGAACTTGCCCTCCTCTGCCGCGGGGAGGGGGCTGACTGCATCGCTGCCGGTCCGGTTGCCGCCGGACTATCGCTGGCCGCGGATGCGGCGGGACAGGACGACCTGATCCTGGTATGCGGTTCACTCTTCACGGTCGGCGAGGCACGCGCCGTTCTGCTTGCCAGGCGGTTCGAGCCGTGCCGCGGGTAATCATTTTGCGTTCGGATTTATCGGGATGTAATGGATGAGGCGAATAATCGCTACAATATCTCTGGGCGTGATTTTCCTGGCCGTCACCCCCATTCTTGCGGCATCCGCGGAAGGTCCGCCCGGTGCCGGCGAGGTGAAGGTCAAGGCGGACACCATGTCCTACGACAAGGGACAGGACCTCCTCCGGGCCGATGGCAACGTGGAGATCCGGTGGGACCAGTTCACCCTCCTTTCCGACACCGCCCTGCTCAGACAGGGGGCGAACGAGGCCGTTGCCGAGGGGAAAGTCTCCCTCCTGAGGGACGGGGACATCCTGAAGTGCAGCAGGATCAAGCTGAATTACCAGACCGAGCAGGGAGAGGCGGACAACGGCGACCTTTTCATCAAGCAGCGGAATTTTCACCTGTACGGCGACCGGTTCCTCAAGACGGGCAAGGAGGATTACCGGCTCGAGCGGGGGACCTTCACGACCTGCGACGGCCCGACGCCGAGCTGGAAGTTCACCGCCAGCAACCTGGATGTGACCGTCGAGGATTACGCGCGGGGGAAAAACGCCGTCTTCTATGTCCATGACATCCCGGTTTTTTATACACCCTACATCGCATTTCCCGTCATGCGCGAGCGCCAGTCCGGGTTTCTCATTCCCCGCCTCGGGAACTCCACCATAAAGGGGTTCTATCTCGATATCCCCTATTACTGGGCAATCTCGCCGAGCCAGGACGTCACCTTCGATCTCGATGGCCAGACGAAAAGGGGAGCGGGAGCGGGCGTCGACTACCGTTACTTGCGGCCGGGGGGAAGCGACGGGTCGTTCATGGGGTACCTCATCTACGACACCCAACAGGACCGGGAACGCGGCTACCTGACGTTCAAGGAACGCGAATTCCTTTCCCCCGCGCTTAATCTCACCTCGGACGTGAATTTAACCCTCGACCGAAGCTTTTTCCGCGACTACGGCGAGTCGAGCGGCGATTACAACCGACAGATCCTCGATTCGACCATCTTTCTCACGAAAAACCGGGGTGAGAACTCCTTCACCGCCGACGTGAGGTACATCGACAACATTGATCTCGGGGCGCCGAACAATCGCACAACCTTGCAGAAGCTCCCTACTCTCACCTTTACCCGGCTCAGGAGCCCGATCGGCAGGACCCCCCTCTATTTCGGCCTCGACACGAGTTTCACCAACTTCTACCGCGACGAGGGGATTCACGGCCAGCGGCTCGACCTCCACCCCGCCCTGGCACTCTACCGTACAATTCCCCTCGGGGTAGATTTCTCCGCCTGGGGGGGGTACCGCCAGAGGGTTTACAACGGCTACGGTGGCGACCCCGGCAGCGGGTACCATGACGACGGCCTGTTCGATGCCGGCGCCTCCGCCTCCACCTCATTGGCCCGGGTCT
Organism: Geobacteraceae bacterium; assembly: GCA_036518435.1. Lineage (GTDB taxonomy): Bacteria > Desulfobacterota > Desulfuromonadia > Geobacterales > Geobacteraceae > JAMPXD01. The sequence goes on along the minus strand of DATDNF010000031.1, from coordinate 119,951 downwards.
ACGTTCGGGAAAAGAAAGGGGACCTGCGGGCCGTCCGGCATACCCTCATCCCCGAACTCGAATACACGTTCGTCCAGGAGAAGAACCAGGACCGGCTTCCCTTTTTCGACTTCGACGACCGGGTCGTGGGGCAGCAGCTGGTCACCTGGTCGCTCACCAACTTCGTTGCCGGCAAGTATGCCGATCCCGCCGGTCCCCCCGTCTACCGCGACATCCTTTACTTGAGGCTCAGCCAGGGATACCAGGTGGGGGGCTCACGGCGCGACCTCCTGACCCTGGTGGATGAGCTGCGCCGCTTTACCGACATACGGATCGAGGCCCGCTACGCCCCGGTGAAAATCATGTCCATTACCACCGACAGCCGTTACAACCCCTATCAGACTCGTTTCTCGACCGCCAGCGTGGGACTCGACCTGGATGACACCAAGGGGACCGTGGCAGGGCTCAGCTACCACTTTGCCCGGGACCAGGTGGATTACCTGGAGGGGAAGGCAGCGCTAAGCCTTGTCAAACCGTTCGTTTTCAAGTACACTTGCCGCTACTCGTTCGACAAGGGGGGGTTCCTCGAATCCTTCTACAGCGCCGAGTACAAGCGGCAGTGCTGGAGCCTGATCCTGTCCTATCGTGACCGGCTGCTCGACCGGGCGTTCATGGTCAGTTTCACCCTGTCGGGGCTCGGCGCCGTCGGGCCGCTGAAGACCTTCTAGGCTGCCGGACAAAAGAATAACATGCGAGGTAGAGATGACAGCACCATTCATCCCCCGTTCCATTCTGGTGACCGGGGGGGCGGGTTTCATCGGCGCCAACTTCATCAACCATTTCATGCCGGCCAATCCCGACTGCCGCGTGATCAACCTGGATATCCTGACTTATGCCGGGAACCTGGAAAACCTCAAAGGGGTGGAACAGGACCCCCGATACCGGTTCATCAGGGGGGACATCTGCGACGCCGCGCTCATCGGGAAGATCCTGGCGACGGAAAAGATCGACGCGGTGGTCCACTTTGCCGCCGAGTCCCACGTGGACCGCTCCATCACCGGCCCGGAGGTCTTTGTCAGGACCAACGTCCTCGGGACCCAGGTCCTCCTGGAAGAGAGCCGCAAGCACTGGCAGAACGGTGTCGTCCCCGCATTCCGCTTCCTCCAGGTCTCCACCGACGAGGTCTACGGCTCCCTCGGGGTGACCGGCTATTTCACCGAGGAAACCCCCCTCGCTCCCAACTCCCCCTACTCGGCGAGCAAGGCGGGGGCGGACCTCCTGGTCCGGGCCTACCGGGAGACTTACGGCTTCCCGGCTCTCAACACCCGCTGCTCCAACAACTACGGCCCCTACCAGTTCCCGGAGAAGCTGATCCCGCTCATGATCCACAACATCCTCGCCGAAAAGCCGCTGCCGGTTTATGGCGACGGCCTGAACGTGCGGGACTGGCTCCACGTCAAGGACCACTCCCGGGCCATCGAAGCGGTCCTGAAAAAGGGGGGGCTCGGGGAAGTATATAACATCGGCGGGAACAACGAGTGGAAGAATATCGACATCGTCAACCTGGTCTGCGACCTGTTGGACGCCAAGCTGGGGCGGCCGGAGGGAGAAAATCGCCGGCTGATCTCCTTCGTCAAGGACCGGCCGGGGCACGACCGCCGCTACGCCATCGACGCCGGGAAGATCAAGAGAGAACTGGGATGGGAGCCTTCCTACACCTTCGAGCGGGGGATCGACGAGACCATCGACTGGTACCTGGCCAATCGGGAATGGGTGGCGGACGTGACCAGCGGCGCCTATCGGGACTATTACGCGAAGCAGTACGGGAGCAGGTAAATGATACTCGTGGTGGGCGCCAAGGGGATGCTCGGGCGCGATTTGATGGAGGTTCTCACCGGTGAGGTGCGGGGGGTGGATATTGAGGAGATCGACATCACTTCCCTCGAATCCACGCGGCGGGTCCTGCTGACCCTGAAGCCGGCGGTGGTGGTGAACGCCGCTGCCTACACCGACGTGGACGGCTGCGAAACGAACCGGGAGCTGGCCATGCAGGTGAACGGGGAGGGGGTGGCTCACCTGGCCCTGGCGGTTATGGAGATCGGGGCGAAGCTGGTCCACGTGAGCACCGACTACGTCTTCGACGGGGCCAAGGATAGCCCCTGGCTGGAGGACGACCCCACCAACCCTTTGAGCGTCTATGGCGAATCGAAGCTTGCCGGGGAGCTGAACGCCCGCATCGTGCCGGATCACCTCATTGTCCGGACCCAGTGGCTCTACGGGCTGCACGGCAAGAATTTCGTGGAAACCATGCTGCGGCTGGCCGGGGAGCGGAGCGAGCTTGCCGTGGTGGACGACCAGACCGGCTCCCCCACCTGGACGGTCGATCTCGCCCGCGCCATCAAGGCCCTCATCGATACGGGGTGCCGGGGGACATTCCACGCGGCCAACACCGGCTTCTGCTCCTGGAACGGCTTTGCCCGGGCCATTTTCGAGGAGGCCGGCCTCGCTGTCACGGTGAAGCCGATGACCACGCAGGAATTGGGGCGGCCGGCGACGCGCCCCCTCTATTCGGTGCTCGACTGCGGGAAGCTCGCGACCGACACGGGGTTTCAGCCCGAGCCGTGGCGGGAGGCGCTCAGGAAGTACTTGCAGCTTCGCGGAAATAAATAGATGATGCGGATGCTGGTTTAATTTTGATGGAACCTCAAAAAGTCGGGCTTTTGCGAGATCTTTAGTTTTGCATGTGACGGAGAGTACGCTATGGAACGTGGCGAACGGCCATGGGGGACCTACACGGTTCTCGAAGAAAACAGGAGCTACAAGATCAAGCGGATCGAGGTGAACCCGGGTCAGCGCCTCTCCCTGCAGATGCACCATCACCGGAGCGAGCACTGGATCGTGGTCTCCGGCTCCGCCAGGGTGACCTGCGGCGAGCGGGAGTTCATCGTCAACGTGAACGAATCCACCTTCATTCCGGTCGGGACCCAGCACCGGCTGGAGAACCCCGGCGTCATCCCCCTTACCATCATCGAGGTGCAGAGCGGCGAGTACCTGGGGGAGGACGATATCGTCCGCCTTCAGGATGACTACCAGCGCTGCGCGAGCAACGAGGACACCCTCCCCTGACCGGCGTCCCGGAAGGGACGCTTCACCCGGCGATGAGATCTGCCGCTCCAGAGCGGGCTACTCTCGCCTTTTCCGCACATTGCCTCCAGCGCCCCGCCAGTCGAGCAATCTCCCCACTTCCCGTGATCTCCGTCGAAACCGGCTCCGTTTTCAAACCCGGCATCACCGAACCCCTTTGCGTGCAATGTCATGGCCGATGAAGGAAGCAAGGCTTGTCTGCGCCGCTGTGGCGGGTATACTTGAAGCATGGTTCGGAAAGGAGAACATCCATGGCTGGAGAGAGACTTGTTGTTGTGGGGGGAGATGCCGCCGGTATGAGTGCGGCATCCCAGGCGCGCCGCCGTCGCCCCGATCTGGAGATCGTGGTGTTCGAGCGGACTCCCTTTACCTCGTATTCCAACTGAGGGATACCCTTCTATGTCGGCCGGGTCGTCGACAGTGAAAAAGAGCTGGTTATCCGCACGCCGGAAACCTTCCGGGAGAAGTACAACATCGACGTCCGGACCGGCCACGAGGTCATGGCGCTCGATCCTGCCGGAGAGCGGATACTGGCACGGCGTCTCGCGGACGGGGCGCAGCAGTGGGTCCCCTATGGCCAGCTTCTGCTCGCCACCGGCGCCGTGCCGTTTTGCCCCGACCTTCACGGCGCTGCTGCCCGGGGGATATTCGGGGTGAACACCCTGCAGGCGGGGATCGCGATCCGCCGCTTTATCGAGAAGGAGAGCCCCCGGCAGGGGGTGATCGTCGGCGGCGGCTACATCGGCCTGGAGATGGCCGAGGCCCTTATCCGGCAGGGGCTCGCGGTTACCCTGGTGGACCGGGAGCCCCAGGTGATGGGGACCCTTGACCCCGACATGGGGGCGCTGGTCGGCGAGGCGCTGCGGGATATCGGGGTGACCATCCATAGCGGCGAATCCCTCGTCGGGTTCGAGACCGCGCGCGGTCGGGTGACCGGCATCGTGACCGGCGAGCGGCGCCTGCCGGCCGACCTGGTGATTCTCGGCATGGGGGTCCGGCCGAACGCGAAGCTCGCGCAGGAGGCGGGAATACCCCTCGGCGAGAAGGGGGCGATCAGGGCGAACGGCCGGATGGAGACGGAAGTACCGGGGGTTTGGGCCGCCGGCGACTGCGCCGAATCGTTCCACCTGGTGAGCCGCAGACCGTTCTACATCGCCCTCGGTACCGTGGCCAACAAGCATGGCCGGGTGGCGGGAATCAACATCACCGGCGGCGATGCCCTTTTCCCCGGGGTGGTCGGGACCGCCATTACCAAGGTCTGCGACCTGGAGGTGGCCCGCAGCGGCCTTCACGAGAAGGAGTTGGACAGGCTCGGTATCGACTATGCAACCGGCAGGATCGAGAGTTACACCCACGCCCGTTACTACCCCGGTGCCGGGCCGATCACGGTCAAGCTTCTGGCGGAGAAGGGGAGCGGCCGGCTTCTCGGCGGGCAGATCGTCGGCACGGCGGGGGCGGGGAAGCGGATCGACATTATCGCCACCGCGCTCCATGCCGGCTTCACCGTGGAGCAGCTGGCCGATCTCGACCTCGCCTATGCCCCGCCGTTCTCGCCGGTCTGGGACCCGGTGGCGATCGCCGCCCGCGAAACGGCCAAACACGTCTAATCTCGGGTTGAATTGTGCCCCGTTCTCGCGTACACTGGTCCCCGGCGGAGCCGGCCGTGTCGCTCCGTGCGTGATGTCCCCATTTCCCCATCCCCCCCAAACAGGAGGAACTCGATGCTGACAGAACTGGTGAAGGCGCTTGAAGACAAGAAAACCACTCTCCAACGGGAGATTGTCGCGATCCAGGAAAAACAGACGCTACTGCAGGCCGAGCAGGAGAAGCTTTCCCGGGAGGCCGGGGAAAAGGAACGCGAGCTTGCCGCGATAAACGAACAGGCAATCAAGAAATACAAGATTCTCTGGCGATCGTACACGCCTCCCAATCCCTTCCCGTGCCCCGTATGTTTTGCCTTCCACAAGAAAATCTCCCCGCTGGAGCCGATGGCACGGGTAGAGGATACGGTCACGTATCAATGCAAGGTGTGCAAGGAGACCTTTGAGATACCGGTGGAGCTGTTGTACGCCTGATTCTCGCCCTTCACCGCCGCCCCCATCGTTGCCGATGTGCCGTCACCAGATGACGGTCTTATTTCATAGAAGGAGGGATTCATGTACGCAGTGATTCTGGCCGGAGGTTCCGGTACCCGGTTCTGGCCCCTCTCCCGGAAGAAAAACCCGAAGCAGCTTATGTCGGTGTTCGGCGGCAAATCGATGCTCCAGCGGACCGTGGAGCGGGTCCTGCCGCTTGGGCCGAAGCGGATACTGGTGGTGACCAACACCCTGCAGGCGGAGGAGACCGGCCGGCAGCTCAGGGAGTACCACGGAAAGTGCCGGATCGATATCGTCGAGGAGCCGGTCGGGCGGAACACCGCCCCGGCCATCGGGCTCGCCGCCTCGATCATTGCCCGCTACGACCCGGACGGGGTGATGCTGGTCCTCCCCGCCGACCACTACATCGTGCAGGAAGAGACGTTTCAAAAAACCGTGCTGCAGGCGCGGGAAGCGGCCCTGAACGGGTACCTGGTGACCATGGGGATCGTGCCGTCGAGGCCGGAAACGGGCTACGGCTATATCGAAGCGGAGATGGAGCTGCGCGGTGAGGGGCCTTACCCGGTGCGGCGGTTCGTTGAGAAGCCGAACCTGACGAAGGCGGTGGAGTTCATCAACGCGGGAAACTTTTACTGGAACAGCGGCATGTTCATGTGGCGGGCGGACGTGATTCTCGACAAGATCGCGGCCTACATGCCGGAGTTGGCCAACGCCCTTGCCGGGCTCACCTTTTCCGACGACATCTGGGAGCTGGAGGACCTGAAGCCGCAGATCGACGCCATTTACCGGGGAATCACAGGGGAATCGATCGACTTCGGAGTAATGGAGCGGGCGGACAACGTGGTGGTGATCCCGGCAAGCTTCGGCTGGAGCGACGTGGGGAGTTGGAGCGCCCTGCCGGAGGTGCTTGAGTCCGACCAGGCGGGGAATGTGGCGATCGGCGTCAGGGAGGAACTGGTCCTTGACGCGGGGGGGTGTCTCGTGTACGGCGGCGGGAAAGTGGCCGCCCTGGTCGGGGTGAAGGACCTGATCGTGGTCGATACTCCCGACGCGCTGCTGGTCTGCCACCGCGACCGGGCACAGGAGGTGAAGAAGATCGTGGCGGAGCTGGAGAAGCGGGGACTTGCGGAGTACCTGTGAGGGGAACGCCGCTTTTCCGCAATCTCTGCGTTGATCTTCGGGATTCCTTGTGACTCGGCCAAAGGCCTCGCCCTTCGGGCAGCCTGAATCTGTCAACTTTCGCTGCCGCGAAAGTTTGCGGCGGCTGTTAAGAAGCGCCTCCGCGTCATCCCTCGATCGCCTTGACCTTGCGAAAAATCGGCGTCCCCGGTAAATACGCAGATCCATTCGGATTTGCAATAGAGAGGAGGAATGCATGAAGAAAGTGCTGGTGACCTACCATTCCCTGACCGGCAATACCGCGGAGATGGCGCGGATGATCGCCGACGGGCTTGTTAACAAGGGACTCGACGTGACCCTGAAAAGGGTGGAGGAGGTGGAGATCGATACGCTGTCCGGCTACGACGGCTTCGTGGTCGGCTCCCCCAACTACTTCGGCACCATGTCCTGGCAGGTAAAGAAATTCGTGGACGAGAGCGTCAAGTTCTTCAGGAAGCTGGACGGCAAGGCTGCCGCCGCCTTCACCTCGGCGGGGATGATCGGCGGGGGCGGGGAGACGGTGGTGCTCGATATCCTCAAGGCGTTCCTGGTCCACGGCTGCGTGGTGCAGGGGCTGACCTCCGCCGGCCATTACGGCCCGGTGGCGGTGGGGAAACCGGACGAGCGGGTCGCCAGGGAAGTGGGATTCCTGGTGGAGAAGTTCGCTTCCCTTGTGGCTAAGCTGTAGAGGCGGGCGGAGCGGAGGGTCGTTGACGAATGGCAGCCCGTTATGGGACAATGTTTCGACTGATTACTCATCCGAATGGTGACAAATAGCATGCACGGCTGGACCGGAAAAATCCTGAAAGTCGACCTGACGAGCGGGCGCGCCTGGCGCGAGGACATCCCCGTCGAGCTCCTCCACGCCTATCTCGGCGGGCGCGGGCTCGGGGTGCGCCTTCTGCGGGACCGCTGCCGGCTCGACCCGTTCGACCCCGCCATGCCCCTCGTCTTCGCGGTCGGTCCCCTCTGCGGCACTGCTGCACCCACGGCCGCGCGGTTGACCGTGGTTTCCCGCTCCCCCCTGACCGGAACGGTCTGCGATTGCTCCGCCGGCGGGCGGTTCGCCTGGCGCCTCAAGGGGGCCGGGGTGGATGCCCTGTACGTGGTCGGGGAGAGCCCCCGGCCGGTGGTCCTCGCTATCGACGGTGCGGGCGCGGAACTGATCCCCGCCGACACCCTCTGGGGAAAGGGTATCCACGAGACGGCCGCTCTGCTCGCTGAGCGGGGGAGCGTGGCGGCCATAGGCCCGGCCGGGGAGAACGGGGTCCTGTACGCCAACATCATGATGGGGGAGGGAAACTCGGTGGGGCGGGGGGGCCTCGGTGCGGTCATGGGGAAGAAGCGCCTCAAGGCGGTGGTGGTGAAGGGGGAGGAGCCGGTGACGATTGCCGACCGGCCGCGTTTCGACCATGCCCGCCAGGACGTGATGCGCCTGTTTCGCGCCTCCCCGGTGATCTTCGGCGAGCTCGGGATCGCCGAGTACGGTACGCCGGCGCTGGTGGACCTGATGCGGCAGCGGCGGATGGCCCCCACCGAGAATTTCCGGCGGACCGTGTTCGAAGGCTCCGCCAATTATTCCGGCCCGGCGATCCGGCGCGACTTCACGCCAAAGAAGGACGGCTGCTACGGCTGCCCGATCCAGTGCAAGAAGAGCACTCCCGCAGGGGAGCACCTCCCCGAGTACGAGACCGTCTCCCACTTCGGCGGGCTGAACGGCATATCGAGCCTGTCCGCCATCGTCAAGTCCAACACCCTCTGCAACGAACTGGGAATCGACACCATTTCCGCCGCCGCTACCATCTCCGCTTGGGGCGAGGCGCGGGGGCGCTTCCCCGATCCCGAGGAGATTACCCGGCTCATTGCCGACATCGCCTGGCGGCGGGGGGACGGCCTCCTCCTCTCCCTCGGTTCGCGCAGGGCAGCGGAAGCGCTCGGGCGGCCGGAGCTCTCCATGACCGTGAAGGGGCTTGAGCTCCCCGCCTACGACCCGCGCGGCGCCTACGGCATGGCGCTCGCCTACTGCACCAGCAGCCGCGGCGGGTGCCACCTGCGCGCCTATCCCATCTCCCACGAGATCCTCCGCAAGCCGGTCCCCACCGACCGCTTCTCCTTCTCCGGCAAGGCGCGCATCATCAAGATCGCCGAGGATACCAACGCGGCGGTCGATTCCCTGGTGGCGTGCAAGTTCTCCTTCTTCGGCGCGACCCTGGAGGAGTACGCGGAGCTTCTCGCCGCGACCACCGGCGTGGAGTACACCCCCCGGTCGCTCAATGAGATCGGCGAACGGATCTGCCTGACCGAGCGTTTCTACAACTGCGCCAACGGCTTCTCCGCGGCGGACGATCTCCTGCCGGAGCGGTTCTACGCGGAGCCGGGTTCCTCCGGCGAGGGGGTCGAGATATCCCCCGTCGACCGGGCGCGCTTTGCGGAGGAACTCGCCAAGTACTACCGGATCAGGGGGCTCACGCCGGAGGGGACTTTTGCCGGTCGGGATTTCTTGGACAAACAGCCGTAAAGCCTTTAAGGCTGTCTCACACAAAGCCACAAAGACACCAAGGGAACCTGAACCGATATCAATCCGGTTGATAGCAGTGCATATTTTCTTTTCTTATGTGCCTTTGCGTCTTTGTGTGAATAAACGGTTTGTCTTGAGGGAGTAGCCCTTGCACGACCAGATCGCCAAATACACCAAAAAGCTGATCGCCGACCGCTCCGCGGACCCGGATGTGATCGCCTTCGCCGCCCAGGACGACCTCCTGATCGCGGACGGCGCCCCGGTGCTGGCCTCCCTTGCGAAAGAAACCCTGTCCCGCCTGGGCGCCCTTTCGCTGGCGGCGGCCCGCCCGGCGCTCCCCTTCGCCGATTTCCTGGTGCGGCGCGCCCGGCCGGGCGAGTGCTGCATCGTCCCCCGCGACACCGAAACCCGCACCTTTCTCCATGACATCCCGTTCCTGCGGCGCGACGACCTGGGCGATGACGCCGCAGGCCGGATCGCGCGGCTCCTGGGGAACCGCAAAGGGGTGGTGGTCGAGGGGGTCGGGATCGTGGCGGCCGGGAGCGTCACTGTTGAGCAGGCCTACATCAACTACTCCTCCGTGTTCCATGCCACCTTCGTCAAGTACCTGGAGGACATCCTCCGGGATGGGGCGGGCCTTCCCGGCGAGGACGAGGCACTGCGGGAGTTCCGCGACCGCTGGCTGCGCCCCCTGTCCACCGCCGGGCTCGCCTTCAGAACGCCCGCGCCCGAAGACCCCGCGGAGATTACGGCGGAGATCGAGACGGTCGGCCGGTACACGGTGGAGCGGGGGCTGGTGGATTCCTTCTTCGGCAACATCTCGGCCCGTGCCGGCGATGTCATCTACATCTCCCAGACCGCCGCGAGCCTGGACGAGCTGGCCGGCTGCATCGACCCGGTGCCGATGGACAACTCCAGCACCTGCGGTATAACCGCCTCCAGCGAGCTCCCGGCCCACCGGCGGATCTACGAGGAGAGCGGGGCGCGGGTCATCCTCCATGGCCACCCGAAGTTCGCCGTGGTGATGAGCATGCTCTGCGCGGAGGAGGGGTGCCCGGTTGCCGACTGCTGGCGGGAGTGCCCGCGGGTGCGCTTTCTCGGCGATACGCCGGTGGTGGCGGGGGAGATCGGCGCCGGCGGCCTGGCGAAAAGGGTACCGCCGGTGATCGCCGGACCCGGGCGGGCGGTGGTCTACGGCCACGGCGTCTTTACCATCGGCAACGACTTCGGCGAGGCGTTCCGCGCCATGGTGGAGGTGGAGAACTGGTGCCGGCAGGAGTATTTCCGGCGGCTGGAGGGGAGGGGGTAGGGATGGGGGAGCCGATCACCATTGTCGGCGCGGGCCCCGCGGGGTTGACCGCCGCCATTGTCCTCGCCCGGCGAGGCCTGAAGGTACAGGTCTTCGAGATGGCGGCCGAGGTGGGGCATCGCCTCCGCGGCGATTTCCAGGGGCTCGAGAACTGGAGCAGCGACCGGGACGTTCTGGTGCTCCTGCGGGAAATCGGCCTCGACATCAATTTCCTCTGCGTTCCCTATGACGGGGGGACGGTATACGCTTGCGGGATGGCCCCCGTCGGCATCAGGTCGGGGCGACCGATGTTCTACCTGGTGAAGCGGGGTTCCTGTCCCGGCTCGCTCGACACCGGGCTCAAGGAGCAGGCCGAGGCGGCCGGGGTGGAGATCGTCTTCAACCGGCGCCTCGACGGTGAAAGCTCTGCCCGCATCGTCGGGACCGGGCCGCGGGGGGTGGACGCCCTGGCGAGCGGCATCACCTTCGCCACGACCCTCCCGGACCGGGCGGTGGTGCTGTTCGACGATGAGATCGCCCCCCATGGCTATGCCTATCTCCTGGTCCACCGGGGGGAGGGGACCATGTCCACGGTGCTCTATCGCGATTTTCGCCGGGAAGAGGAGTGCTTCTCCCGCATGCTCGGTTTTTTCCGGGAACGGGAAGGGGTGGAGCCCCAGGATGCCCGGAAGTTCACGAACTACGGAAACTTCTTCATCCGCAGCAGCCAGGTGAAGCGGAGCACCCTCTACGTGGGGGAGTCGGCGGGGTTCCAGGACGGCCTCTGGAGTTTCGGCATGCGCTACGCCATCCTGTCGGGGTACCTGGCGGCCAAAAGCATCATCGACGGCACGGACTACGACCGGCTCTGGAAAGGGGAGCTGAAGCCGCTGCTGGAGACATCCCTGGTCAACCGGTTCCTCCTGGAACGGCTCGGCCATGCCGGGTACCGTCATGTTGCCCGGCGGTTGGCCCATGGTGAGCCGTGCAACTACCTGCGGCGGCACTACAACCCCTCCTTTTTCAAACGGCTCCTCCTCCCCCTGGCGCGGCTCCGCGGCGGGGGAAAGAGTGCAGCATTGCCGGGTGCGCTGTTTTTTCTGGCTTTTTGGCGTGAGGTTATTCTATAGTTAACAAGTAATGTGTCTCTTGCCGCAAGGAATCCGTTCAATGCTTCATCGTCCGAGAGTAGCCGTTCGCTTGATGTTTCCCCTGTTCTTCGCCTGGATTACCGGATGCGCCCATCTGCCGATGACCGGTGCTTTGCCGGACGGTGCCCGAATAACGGAAGTGGCTCGCGTCGATGCCGCTGCCCCGTTTGCCCTCGACCCTCAAGGGGAGCTGATTGCCTATGGCTCCGCCGGCCTCACCCTGAAGGAGCTTGGCTCGGGCCATGACCGGCCGGTCGCTGCCCCGGCACCGACCGCTCTGGCATGGTCCCCCGACGGGAAACAGCTGGCCGCCTCTTTTCTCCTGGGAGAGGAGAGCGTTCTGAAACTCTGCGACCGGCAGGGAGGGGTCCTGAAGGAAACCCGGCTGGCCGGCCGGGTAAAGAGCCTTGTCTGGCGCTCCTCCACGGAGATTCTCGCGTTCGCCGTGCAGCAGCGCAATTTCAGTTTCGGCTCGCGCCTGACGGAACTCCTCTACCGCTGGGACGGCACCGGCAAACCGGCGGAAACCATCCTCCACGAAACCACCCTGATGCCCGCCACGCTGCGCCGGTGGGGGGACATGCTCCTGCGCCCGCTGACATTTTCCCTTTCCCCGTTGGGCGACGAAATTCTCTATCCCCGCCTCCATGCCCCACCGCTTTTCACCCCCTACCTGCAGCTTGTCCTGCGCAACCTGGATGGGGGGGCGGAGCTGGAGGTGGCAGAGGTCTCCCTCCATTCTGCGGGAGGGGCCTTTTCCGGGGACGGCGAATGGCTCCTCTACGGTGACGGCGAAGGCGAAAGCCGGCTGTTCGACCCCTGGGGGAAGCAGCTGCTTGCCGCGTTCCCGACGCCGGGACGGTCGGTCGCCCTTTCCCCTTCCGGCCGCTATCTCCTGCTGGATGGGCGTCTCTATCGGGACGGCAAAGAAATCGCCTCTTTCCCGGCTGCGAGCGCGGGGGCATTTTCCGCCACGGGTGGGCGCCTGCTGATCAGATACGGCGAGCGGCTCTATCTCGTTAACGGCTTGCCGGACGAACCGCCGGTTCCGATCGGTCCTGCGGAGAGGGACCGGCTGCGGCAACTGCGCAAATGGCGCGAAGAAGGGCTGATTACCGATACGGAGTATCGCGCCAGCCGCAAAAGGATGAGCAAATGAGGAATTTACCGATCCACCTGGCGGCCATGGTTCTCGGCATCGCCATTTTCGCTCTGCCCGCGGCGGCGGACGACTGTCTTTCCTGCCACCGGCTGAAAACTCCGGCCGCCGTCCGGCTCTGGGAAAAGAGCGCCCATGCGGGGGCCGGCGTCGGCTGTGCCGCTTGCCACGGCGCCGACCATGCCCTGATCGACAAGGGCGCCGCGCGGGTCGACATGAAGGTCTGCGGTCGCTGCCACAGCAAGGCCCTCCTTGAGCATAAGGCCAGCCGCCATGGCATGGGGCTTCATTCCGGCTGGGGGTGCACGCGGGGCCTGTCGAACCGCAACCCGAACGAATGCAGTTTCTGCCACGAAGAGGGGAGCAGGGCACCGCAATCCCAGGTGGAGTGCGCCCGTTTCCTGAAGCAGAGCAGCGAGATGGGAGAAGCCGGCTGCAACCGCTGCCACGAGGTGGAGAGTTCCTGTGCTTCATGCCACACCAGCCACGGCACCGACCTGAAAATCGTCCGCGACCCGAACGTCTGCGCCAAGTGCCACATGGGGCCGGATCACCCCCAGTGGGAAATGTGGCAGACTTCGCAGCACGGCACCCTCTACGTTTCGGCCGGCAGCTCAGCCGGCCCCGTCTGCCAGAGTTGCCACATGGTAAACGGGAGCCACAATGTCTCCTCCGGGATAAGCGTCTCCTCCGGCGGCGAGCCCCTTCCGGCGGAGCTGGGCGCGAGCCGGAGGGAAGAAATGGTGCAGGTCTGCGAGAACTGCCATGCACAGGCATTTGCCCGCAAAGAGCTGTCCCGCGACGATGCCATACGCGAGCAGAGCAGGGCGCTGGTCAAGGAAGCGGAAAAGATCATCGGCGACCTGGCCGATCACTCCCTCCTCGACCCGATGCCCGACCAGCGCCCCCCCCACCCGCTCCGGGGGCCGAAGCTGGTCCTCGACAGCCAGATGCTCTACGAAGACACCTCCCATATCGAGCGCCTGCTGTTCAAGATGAAAAAATACGACTATGCCAGGACCATCAAGGGCGCCTATCACCAGAACCCCGCCTACACGCACTGGTACGGCAATGCCGAGCTGAAGATGGACCTGATCGACATCAGGTCCGAGGCGAGCCGGCTCCGTGAACGCAAGGCGGTGGCGGGGAAAGCCGCCGGCGGTTTGCAGGAAAGTGCGGAAGAGAAGCTGCGCGCCTTGAAGAACAAGGCGGAGCGGGGGGCACTCTCTCCCGCGGAATATGAGCGGGAAAAAGCGCGGCTGCTGGAAGACCCGGCTGGGGCGGGAAAACCGTGACCTATGGCTGGCGAAGCCCACGGAGTCATATGTTAGGGAGGCATTGCCTGCCTTATTGAGACGCCCATCGGGCGGTGAGATCACCGTGTGGAGATTATTCCCCGGTGCATCTTCCTGGTTATGTGGCCTGATCCTCAATTCGGACGTATCGAGGCACTTTCAACTCCAATATCCTGACCAGCTCGGGGGCCATGTACTCGTAGTTGTCCGGAATATCAAGGACAACTAACCTCTTTGATTTGAACTCCGATTTGAATATAGTCGACAGCTTCTTTCGATGAATTTTCTCCATACAGAAAACAACGTCAGCCCATTCAATCAAATCAGCCGATATTGGGGTTGCTGCGTCGTTATTCGTACCTGCTGAAATCGCTTCCACTCCAGGATAAGCTGAGAAGACAGCTTCCGCTGTCGGGCTGCGAAGGCGATTTTGACTGCAAACGAATAAAAGCTTCACTTTATTGCCTTTCGTGTTGGGATTGTGACTTCAGATACGTTCGGAGCGAGGGGGACGCGGAGCGAGAAGAAAACCAGTCATGTCAACCATTTTAACAACGTCCCCTTAGGCCTCTAACAACGTCCCCTTAGGCCTCACTAGCGCCCCGAAAGAGCTTATCTACCAATGGTTCTTAAGCCTGGATACACAAAAGCCCCGACCGTTTCCGGCCGGGGCTTCGTTGTTAGTTGTTGCGACAGGAGCCTACTTCCCTTTCCCCGTGAGCCGCACCAGCGCCTCCATGTACTTCTCGCCGGTCTTTTTGACGATCTCCGCCGGCAGGGGCGGGGCGGGGGCGGTCTTGCCCCAGACAAGGGTCTCCAGGTAGTCGCGCAGGAACTGCTTGTCGAAGGAGGGCTGGGGGCCGCCCGGCTTGTAGCCGTCCTTCGGCCAGAAACGGGAGGAGTCGGGGGTCATGCACTCGTCGATGATGATCAACTCGCCGTTGTACATGCCGTACTCGAACTTGGTGTCGGCGATGATGATCCCCTTGGCGTCGGCGATGTCGCGCGCCTTCCGGTAGATCGCGAGCGTCACGTCGCGCACCTTCTCGGAGAGCTCTTTGCCGCACAGCTCCACCATCTTTTCAAAGGAGATGTTCTCGTCGTGGGTGCCGAGCTCCGCCTTGGTGGAGGGGGTGAAGATCGGCTCCGGGAGCCGGTCCGACTCCTTGAGCCCGGCCGGGAGCTTGATGCCGCAGATGGTGCCGGTGGCCTGGTAGTCCTTCCACCCCGAGCCGGAGAGGTAGCCGCGGACGATGCACTCCACGGGGAGCGGCTTCGCCTTCTTCACCAGCATG
This sequence comes from Geobacteraceae bacterium, assembly GCA_036518435.1. Classification (GTDB taxonomy): domain Bacteria; phylum Desulfobacterota; class Desulfuromonadia; order Geobacterales; family Geobacteraceae; genus JAMPXD01. The sequence continues at coordinate 104,868 of DATDNF010000031.1, read as the reverse complement.
GAACGCCCTTCCAGCACGTCGGCGTATTTCTGGCACGCGGCCGGGAAGTCCTTGACCTCGGTGGCGATGATGTGGTTCGGGATGATCTCCTCCATCCGGCGGAACCAGAAGGCGGAGATCTGGGTCAGGACGTACCCCTTGTCGGGAATGGCCTCGTTCATGATCACGTCGAAGGCGGAGATCCGGTCGGTGGTGACGATCAGGAGGCTGTCCCCCAGGTCGTAGATGTCGCGCACCTTGCCGCGGCCGGCGAGCTTCAGGTCGGGGAAGTCGGTATTCAAAACGAGCTGTGACATAACATATCCTCCTTAAACTGAAAATCTGCCACGGAGGAACAGGGGCAAGGAGAAAATCTTAAAACCTAAATTTACAGGGATGAACAGGATGGACAGGATCAAACCTTTACGATCTGAAACCGGAAAAAATGATGTTCGATTTTATCCTGTCCATCCTGTATATCCCTGTTAATTCGCCTTTTGATTTCTCCGAGTCTCTGTTCTCTGTGGCAGATTTATTTCGTTAGTCGGCCAGGAGCGCCGGGTTGATCTCGATCTTAGCCTTGGCCCGCAGCTCCTTGACCCACTTGTCCAGGGCTTCCTGCTGCTTTTTCGGCAGGAGACCCTGCTTGATCTTCTCCTTCTCCTGCGGGAAGGCCTCTTTGTTCATCTCGGTCCGGCTCTTCAGCTTGATCGCGTACCAGCGGTCGCCTATCTGGAGTGGGGCGGTTGAGACCGGTGCCGCTGCGGTGAGGGAGAAGGACGCGTCCATGGCGGCCGGCGAGGTGCCGATCCTGGGGATGTCCCCCTTGGCGGAGTAGCCGAAAGGCCCGGTCTCCTGGAGTTTCAGGCCGGGTGCCGGCTTGGCCAGCTCTGCCACTGCCTGCTGGGCCTTCTGACTGGCCAGCTCCTTCGCCTTCTCTTCCCGCGCCCCCTGCTCCACCCGGCCCTTTACCTGGGCGAGCGGCGGGACGGCGGCTGGTTTCATCTCCTTCACCGTAAGGATGTAGATCCCTTTCCGGGTCTCCACCGGCCCTCCCAGTTCACCCTGCTTGAGGGCGAAGGCGCGCTTGACGACGTCGGGCTCCCCGGCGAGCTGGTTTGCCGGAGCGGCGGCGGTGAAGAGGGGCGTTTCCGTTACCTTGAGCCCGAGGGAGGCGGCTGCCGCGGCGATGTCACCGGCCTTGTTCTTGTTGATGGCGTCGGCCGCCATCTCGTACGCCTGTTTGGCCCCCTTGAAGGCAAGGGCGTCGGCCTTTGCCTGCGCCTCGACCTCCGCGTAGGGGAGGATTCCCCCTTTTCCCTGGTAGCGGTCGATGTTCTTCTGGTAGAAGGTCTGCGCTTCCGCGTCGGACACGGTCAGCTTTGCCGCGACCCTGGCCGGGTCGATGATGCAGTAGGCGACGCTCACCTGAGCGGGGGTCTTGAACTGCTCCTGGTGCGCCTGGAGATACGCGTTCAGGTCCTGCTCGGAGAGCTTGATCTCTCCCTTGAGCTCGGCCGGGGAGAAGGAGGCGAACGCGAGATCGATCCTGTCGTTCTGCTTGCGGAACAGCTGGAGGGCCTCGTCGTCGCTCACCACGGCGCTCTCCTTGATCTTCTGGCGCGCCTTCTGGATCAGCAGGTCCTGCTCCTGCTCGTCTTCGAACTGGGAGGGGGTGAGCCGGTTCATCCGGAGCACCTCCTGGTACTGCTGGAAATCGAAGGCGCCGTTCTTCTGGAAGGCGGGGACGGCGGCTATCGCTTTCTGGATGTCGTCCTTGCTCACCTTGATCCCCATCCGGCCGGCCTCCTTGCGGATCAGGGCCGTGTCGACGAGGTTGTCGATGGCAAGCTTCTTGAGGCCGATCTGCTTTTCAATCTCGGGGGTGAGTCCCTTGCCGTTGATCTGCTCGTAAATTCCCCTGAGCCGGTAGTAACTCCTCTGGAAATCTTCGTAGGAGATCTTGGCCCCGTTCACCTTCGCGGCGAAGGCGGAACTTCCCATCCCCTTGTCGCCTCTTCCCCAGACGAGGAAGATGGTGCCGATAAAGGAGAGGACGATGACGATGAAGACCAGCTTGATGATAGGGGATTGTTTATACTTTCTCATGATGCCGAGCATGATCGTTACGACTCCTTTTCTGGGAGATTTCTAAGAAAGCTGCCGGGACAGCGGTTGTGCATAGTAATATACTTGACCGCCAAAATCAACAGATAGATTGGCTGCCGTCGGTTTTTTTGCCGGGGAAAGAATATTTTACCTCTTGAAACAGGAGCCTTATTTTGTTACATTCGACGTTTTCGAGAATCGGCTCGATGCATGCCTCATGAAAGGAGCAGCCATGCTTAAGATATTCGACTACCTGTTCGGTATGTTTTCCAACGACCTTGCCATCGACCTGGGGACCGCCAATACCCTCGTCTACCTGAAGGGGAAGGGGATCGTGGTCAGCGAGCCCTCCGTGGTCGCGGTCCAGAAGACCAACAGCGGCCAGCAGAAGGTTCTTGCCGTCGGGATGGAGGCGAAGAAGATGCTCGGCCGCACCCCCGGCAGCATCACCGCCATCCGGCCGATGAAGGACGGCGTGATCGCCGATTTCGACATCACCGAGGAGATGCTCCGCTACTTCATCCACAAAGTGCACAACCGCAAGACCCTGGTACGGCCGCGCATCGTCATCTGCGTTCCGTCCGGGATCACCCAGGTGGAGAAGCGGGCGGTCAAGGAGTCGGCCGAATCGGCCGGCGCCCGGGAGGTCTACCTGATCGAGGAGCCGATGGCAGCGGCGATAGGGGCGGGGCTCCCGATCACCGAGGCGTCCGGCAATATGATCGTCGATATCGGCGGCGGGACCACCGAGGTGGCGGTCATCTCGCTGGCGGGGATCGTCTACACCAAGTCGGTGCGGGTCGGCGGCGACAAGATGGACGAGGCGATCGTCCAGTTCATCAAGCGCAAGTACAACCTCCTGATCGGCGACCGGATGGCCGAGATCATCAAGATCGAGATTGGCGAGGCCTTTCCGGGAGGGGAAGTGCGCTCCATGGAGGTCAAGGGGCGCGATCTGGTTTCCGGCATTCCGAAGACCACGGAGATCAATTCCGATGAGGTGCGGGAGGCCCTTACCGAGCCGGTCAACGCCATCGTCGATGCGGTCCGGATCTGTCTGGAACGGACCCCGCCCGAGCTCTCCGCCGACATCGTCGACAAGGGGATCGTGCTGGCGGGCGGGGGTGCGCTGCTGCGCAACCTGGACATCCTGCTCCGGGAAGAGACCGGCTTGCCGGTGGTGATCGCCGAAGATCCCCTCTCCTGCGTGGTGCTCGGTTCCGGCAAGGTGCTCGATGAGCTGAACCTGCTCCGGAGCGTTGCGGTCACCTCGTAAAGCCGGCGGCGTAAAGGCCCCCTCATCCTCCTCTCTCCTGTCTATGGCAATTCTATTCAGGGTGACAGGCTGAAGGCTGAAGACCGAAGGGAATAAAATCATGCGACATAATCTTCAGCCTTCAGTCTTCAGTCTTCAGCCTTCAGCCTCCTCTACACCTTAAAGCATGAGCATCCCGGTAATAGACATAATCGTTCCCGTCTGGAACAACCCGATCGAGACGCGCGAGTGCCTGGTAAGTCTCGCGGCGCATGCCCCCCAGGCCCGGCTCGTCCTGATGAACAACGGCAGCGAGCGGGAGACGGAACGCCTCCTGGAGGAATTCGCGGAAGGACTCGACGAGCGGGCGCTCCTGATCAGCAGCACGCTGAATATCGGTTTCGTCAAGGCTGTCAACCGGGGGTTGGCGCGCAGCGGGGCGGAATTCACGGCGGTCGTCAGGAGCAGCTCCCTTGTGACGCAGGGGTGGCTCGAGCCGCTCCTCATGCTGGCCGGGGCCAGGGCGGACGCCGGGGTGGTCGTCCCCCGCCTCGTACGGTCTCCCCTTAGCAGGAAAATGCACCATGGTACCCCTCCCGTTTCCATTATCGAGATACCCCACGGCGATTTTGCCGCCATGCTGATCAGGAAGGAGCTGTACGACCGGATCGGTGCCTTCGATGAGGAGATGGACGGGGGAATCTGGTGCCTCAAGGATTTCGCCCGCCGTGCCCTGCGGGCGGGCTTTCTCACCTTTGCCGCCGAAGGGGGGCCGGTGCTCTATCGCGACGAACCGTCGCTCGGCTCGGTGGCGCGACGGGAGGAGGTGCTGGCGCGCAGCCGGGCGGCCTACGCCGACCGGTGGGGAGCGGAGCGCTCCTTCTGCGTCCATTTTCCCAAGGAGGCCGATCCCGACGCGGTCCGGCGGAAATTCGAGGTGATGCTGCGGGGGGCGCGGCAGGGGCATTCCTTCACGGTGCTGGCTCCCCTGAAGATCTTCCGGGAACTGGTCAGGGGAGGCTACGGCTCCCTCCACCGCGCCATTCGACTGGAGGAGCTCCCCCGGCTCTTTGCGGACGGCCGCGCGGAAAAGATAGCGGCTTCGCTCAGCGCAGGGACAGCGGGGCTCGTGACGGTTGCCGGCATGGAAGGGATACCGTTCCCCGGGGCAGGAGGGTCGATCCCCTTTGCAGAACTGGAGCGGCTGATCGGCGAAGCGGAGGCCCGGAAGTTCCGGTAAAAGCCAACCCCTTGATTCTCATAGAATTTCGCACAATGACAGAACGGAGGTTTCACCATGCAGAGCGAAATCAGGTCCATCGTTGACACCCACTGCCGGGTGATGGCGGAGGTCGGGAGCCGGCTCGCCGGGCAGATCGAGGCCATGGTCGATGTCGTTGCCGATGTCCTCGGGAAAGGGGGCAAAGTCCTCATCATGGGGAACGGCGGGTCCGCCGCGGACGCGCAGCACTTTGCCGCCGAGATCGTCGGCCGTTTCAGGCTGGAGCGCCGGGCACTGCCGGCAATCGCCCTTACCACCGATACCTCCATCCTGACAGCGGTCGGCAACGACTACGGTTTCGACCAGGTTTTCCGGCGACAGGTGGAGGCCTTTGCCGGGGCGGGCGACGCGGTGATCGGGATCTCCACCAGCGGGTCGTCCAACAACGTCTACGGCGCCCTTCTGCTGGCCCGGGAGCGCGGCTGCCGGACGGTCGGCCTGCTCGGCAGGGACGGCGGCACCATCGCCGGCATCGTCGACATTGCCCTGACCATCCCGAGCCAGGAGACGCCGCGCATCCAGGAGGCGCACGTCACCATCATCCACCTGGTCTGCGAGTTGGTGGAGAAGCGGCTTTTTCAGTTATGAGTCATGAGTTGAATGCAGCACGGCGGCGCGCCGTCTTCCTCGACCGGGACGGGACCATCAACGTGGAGAAGGAGTATCTCCACCGCACCGAGGAGTTTGCCTTCATTCCCGGCGCCCCCGAGGCGATCAGGCTTCTGAAGGAGGCCGGCTACCTGGTGATCGTGGTCACCAACCAGTCGGGCATCGGCCGGGGCTATTACGACGAAGCGGCGGTCCACCGGCTCCATCGTTACATGGACGGGGAACTGGCCCGTTTCGGTGCCGCGGTGGACGGCTATTATCTCTGCCCCCACCATCCCCTGCACGGCACAGGGCACTACCGGCGGGAGTGCGGTTGCCGCAAGCCGCTGCCGGGTATGCTCCTTGAGGCGGCCGGGGATTTTACGGTCGATCTGGCCGGCTCCTGGATCGTCGGCGACAAGCTGGCGGACGTGGAGGCGGGGCTTGCCGCAGGCTGCCGGCCGCTCCTGGTCAGGACCGGTTATGGAGAGGAGGAGTCGGCCCGGCTCCCCGCCGGGGTCCCCGTCTACGGCGACCTGCTTGCTGCGGTCCGGGCGATCATCGGTATTCCTGAATAGTACCAATCTTCCGCACCAAGTCCCCCTTTGGCAAAGGACCCGAAGGGCCTAAAGGGGATTTAGGGGGATTGCGTATAAGTGTTTGACGGGATTCTTCCCCCTATGGTACAAATAAAAGATTGCTATTTTCCCGCGAGGTCCGCATGAAACAAGGGATAACGAAAGGCATCATCCTGGCCGGCGGGGCCGGCAGCCGGCTCTATCCCCTCACCCTGGTCGCCAGCAAACAGCTCCAGCCGGTCTACGACAAGCCGATGATCTACTACCCCCTCGCCACCCTGATGATGGCGGGGATCAACGATATCCTGATCATCTCCACTCCACACGACACCCCGCGTTTCGAAGCGCTCCTGGGGGACGGCTCCCGCTGGGGAATCCGCATCTCCTACAAGGTGCAGCCCGAGCCGAAGGGGATCGCCCAGGCCTTCCTGGTGGGGGCGGAATTCATCGACAACGAGCCGGTCTGCCTGATCCTGGGGGACAACATTTTTTACGGCAAGATGGAGCTCGACCGGGCCGCCGCGAGTTTCACCGGGGGGGCGCTGATCTTCGGCTACTACGTCCAGGACCCGGAGCGCTACGGGGTGGTGGAGTTCGACGGTGAGGGAAGGGCGATCGGGATCGAGGAGAAACCGGCCAGCCCCAAGACCCACTACGCGGTCCCCGGCCTCTACCTCTACGACAGCAGGGTGGTTGAGATTGCCGGGAACCTCAAACCGTCGCCCCGGGGGGAGCTGGAGATCACTGACGTCAACCTCGCCTACCTCCGGGAGGGTGAGCTGCGGGTCGAGAAGCTCGGGCGGGGGATTGCCTGGCTCGATACCGGCACCCACCAGAGCCTTCTGGAGGCCTCCCACTTCATCGGCACCCTGGAGGCGCGCCAGGGGCTGAAGATCGCCTGCCTCGAGGAGATCGCCCTCCGGATGGGGTACATCGACTGCCGGCAGATGGCCGCGGTGATCGACGCCACACCCAAATCGGGGTACCGCGACTATCTGGTGCAGGTTTACCGGGAAAAGGAACTGTGCGGCGGAGGGGAGCGCTAATGGAAAACCGCGAATACCGCAAGGGAAAGATTCACGACGTGATCGTCAAACCGCTCGCCAAGCATCTGGATGAGCGGGGATGGCTCGCCGAGCTGTTCCGCTCGGATGAGATCGGCACCGACTTCCTGCCGGCCATGGCCTACATTTCCATGACCCGCCCCGGCATTGCCCGCGGCCCCCACGAGCACCGGGACCAGGCCGACTGCTTCGCCTTCATCGGTCCGTCAAACTTCAAGGTCTACCTCTGGGATGGCCGGGAAGGTTCCCCCACCAGCGGAGTGAAGCAGGTCGTCTACGCCGGGATCGACAGCCCGCTCCTGGTGATTGTTCCTGCCGGCGTGGTGCATGCCTACAAGAACATCGGCGGCGCGGACGGCATCGTGTTCAATGCCCCCAACAGGCTCTATGCGGGGGAGGGGAAACGCGCGCCGGTGGACGAGATCCGGCACGAGGAGGTGGCCGGCTCCCCCTTCGTCCTGGATTGAGGGGGGCAAGGTTAATCTGATTTTTCCGGAGAGGGGGGACGCGGCGTCTCCCCTTGCCCGTTTATGGATGGACGCATGTGGGAGCTCATCAGGAAATACAGGATATACGTGGCCGTCGGGGGAGTGCTCCTGGCCGCATTCCTATTCTATTCCTTGAACCTTAAAAACAAGGAGCACGCCAACGTCTTCGAGCGCGGCGTGATGAACCTGATGGCCCCGCTGTACGGCGTGGTCGCCGGGGTGAACAGGGCCGCATCGGGAGTCTGGGCGGATTATGTGGATATTCTGGATGCGCGCAGAGAGAACAAGCAGCTGCGGGAGAGCGTCAGGACCCTCAATACGCGGCTTCTGGAGGCGAGCGAGGCGGTCCTTGCCAACGAAAGGCTGAAGAAGCTCCTGGATCTGAAGAATTCCCTCCATGCCCCGGCCGTGGCCGCTGCCGTGATCGGGGAAGACGGCTCCCCATGGTTCAAAACCATCATGATCGACCGGGGCGCCGCCGACGGTCTGCGGGAAGGGATGCCGGTCGTGGCGAGCGACGGCGTGGTGGGGCAGCTGGTCAAGGTGTCTGCGGGAAGTTCCCGTGTGCTGCTCCTGACCGACCATGCCAGCGGCATTGCCGGCATCGTCCAGCGTTCACGGGCGCGGGGGGTCGTGAAGGGGAAGGGTGGAGGCCGCTGCTCCCTCGATTTCACGCTTCACGAGGAAGACGTCAAGGTCGGCGATACCGTCATCACCTCCGGTATCGGCGGCGTCTTTCCCAAGGGGCTGCCGGTCGGCGAGGTAACCATGGTGAAAAAAGGGGAGTACGGCATTTTCCAGACCGTCGAGGTGAGGCCCATGGTCAACATCTCGCGGCTGGAGGAGGTGCTGGTGATCCTGCAAGAGAACCATGATTAAGTTCCTGAAAATCGTCATGATCGTGTACGCGGCGCTCCTGGTGCAGGTGACCCTTCTCCCTGCCTATCTGGCCGATCCGTTCAAACCGGATATCCTGATCCTGTTCGTCGCTTGGCTCGGACTCAGGGGCGGGGGGTGGCGCGGCGGTGTGCTCGCCTTTCTGCTCGGGCTGATCGCGGACTGCTTCAGCGGCCTCTATCTCGGCCTCAACGCATTTTCCTTCCTCTTCATCTACCTCGTCCTGAGAAAGGTGGCTGACCGGCTGTACACCGACAGCCTGTATCTCATGGTGCTGGTGGTTTCCCTCGCCACCTTCGTCAACGGTTTTGTCCATCTCCTGCTCCTGCTGCTTTTCTCCGTGGCTGACGGCGTCTACGCCACCCTCCTCCCCGGGCTCATTCCCCAGGCCCTGGTGAACGCGCTTGCCGCATCCCTCTTGTTCGGCGCGCCGTCGTACACCCCCCGGGAGGAAAGCCGATGACCGACCAGCGCTACGTGCGGGGGAACGAACAGCTGAAAAAGCGCGTCTACCTGCTGACCCTCGCGGCCTGCGTTTTTTTCTTCCTGCTCCTGACCCGTCTCTGGTATCTCCAGGTAATCGAGTCCGTACAGCTCAAGGAACTTTCCGAGAATAACCGTCTGCGGTTCGTTCCGGTGGCGGCCTCGCGGGGGACCCTGCTGGACAGGAACGGCGCGGTCCTGGTGGACAACACCCCCTCCTTCAGCGTTGCGGTCATCCCCCAGGACGTGAAGGACAAGGAGGCGCTCCTCGATACCCTGGCCCGCCGTCTCGGCCTCGACCGGGCGGAGCTCCTGGATCGATGGGAGAAAGGGAAGGGGCGAGCCAAGTACTATCCGATCATCCTGGCATCGGGCATTACCCGTGACCAGGTGGAATTTCTCGAAGAAAACAGCCTCTGGCTTCCCGGCCTGGAGATCGAGGTGAAGCCTGTCAGGGAATATCCGGGTGGGCTCCTGGCGGCGCACCTGCTGGGATACCTGGGGGAGATCTCCGAGAATGAGCTGGCCGAAGCGGGGTTCCGGGACTACAATCCGGGGGACTACGTGGGAAAGAGCGGCATCGAGAGGAACTGGGAAAAGTTCCTGCATGGCGCCGACGGCGGCAAGCAGATCGAGGTCGATGCCCGGGGAAGGTATCTGCGGACCCTGAACGAAGCGCCCCCTGCCCCGGGGAGCGGTATTGTCCTGACCATCGACAAGCATCTCCAGACAAGCGCCGAACAGGCTTTCGGCGACAAGGCGGGCGCGGCGGTGGTGATGGAGGTGGGAAGCGGCGAGATCCTCGCTTTCGTCAGCAACCCCGGCTTCGATCCGGCGCTCTTCGCCGGACACATGCCCCCCGACACATGGAACGCCTACCTGAAGGACAAACGCCACCCCTTGGAGAACAAGGCGCTCAAGGGGCAGTACCCCCCGGGCTCCACCTTCAAGATCATCACCGCCCTGGCCGGCCTCGAGGACGGGTTGATCGACGCCAACACCACCGTGGAGTGCACGGGATCGTACACCGTCGGCACCAGCACCTTCAAGTGCTGGGACAAGCACGGCCATGGCCGTGTCGATCTGAAGAAGGCGCTCAGGGAGTCGTGCGACGTCTATTTTTACCATCTCGCCGAACGGCTCGGCGTGGACCGGATCGCGCGGGAAGCCCGCGAGTTCGGCCTCGGCGCGCCGATGGGGGTAGGGCTGGAAAACGAGAAGGGGGGGCTGATCCCCACCGCGGAGTGGAAGGAGAAAAAGTTCCACAAGAAGTGGTTCCGCGGCGAAACCCTGCCGGTCGGCATCGGCCAGGGGTACGTCCTCACGACGCCGATCCAGCTCGCCGCCATGATCGCCACCGTTGCCAACGAGGGGACGGTCTACCGTCCGCATTTCGTGAAAAAGATCGTCGATCAGGACGGCAAGACGCTGAAGGAGTTCACCCCGGAGGTGATCAAGCGGATAAACGGCAAACCGGGGAGTTTCCGGCTGGTGAAGGAAGGACTGCTGGCAGTGGTAAACGAGCCGCACGGAACCGGGGGGGCGGCGCGGCTCTATGAAGTGCGGGTTGCGGGAAAGACCGGCACCTCCCAAGTGGTCAAGCTGCGCGACGGCAAGGGAGCCGTCCCCTACGAGTACCGCGACCATGCGCTGTTCGTGGCGTTCGCCCCCTACGAGAAGCCGGAAGTGGCGGTGGCGGTGGTGGTCGAGCATGGCGAGCACGGCGGCGCGGCGGCGGCACCGATCGCCGGCCGGATACTGCGTGCCTATTTCGAGGGGAAAGGGGTCATCAAGAGTCCGGTGAAAAGCGATGCGCAGGAGGACAATGAAGATGAGGGTGCCCGCGCCCCTGACGAGGAGCAGCCACAGAAGCAGGAACCCGAGTAGGGACATCGAGGTCTAGACTATGATCGACAGACGGCTTTTTACCAGCTTCGACTGGACGCTTTTCGGGTTGACGCTCCTGATCGCGTCCATCGGCGTGGTCAACATCTACAGCGCAACGGCGTCGTACAAGCTGATCGGGACCCCCTATTTCGTCCGGCAGGGGTACTGGATCGCGTTCGGCCTTTTCCTGATCGTCCTGGTCTGCAGCGTCGACTACCACTTCCTGGAGGACATTTCCTACTGGGTGTACGGGATTCTCCTGGTCCTGCTGGTGCTCGTCATGGCCGTCGGCAGGACCTCCATGGGGGCCACCCGCTGGCTCCATCTCGGCTTCATCAGTATCCAGCCGTCGGAGCCGATGAAGATCGTCATCATCATGGTCTTTGCCCGCTTTTTCACCGCGTACCCGACCTTCCAGGGGCTGGGGCTCAGGGACCTGGGCTATCCGCTGCTGCTGCTGGGGGGGCCGGCGCTCCTGATCATGAAGCAGCCGGATCTCGGGACCGCCATCATGGTCTGCCTGATCGTCTGCTCCATGATGATGTACATCGGGGTGCGGTGGAGTACGCTGCTTTCCGTGGTCCTGACGGCGATCCCGCTGGGGTACGTGGCGTGGCACTTCATTCTGCGGGGATACCAGAAGAACCGGGTCCTCAATTTCATCAGCCCGGAGCGCGATCCCCTCGGCAGCGGCTACCATATCATCCAGAGCAAGATTGCGGTCGGTTCCGGCGGCTTTCTCGGCAAGGGTTTCCTCCACGGCACCCAGTCCCATCTGCGCTTCCTCCCCGAGCAGCACACCGACTTCGCCTTTTCGGTGTTTTCCGAGGAATGGGGGTTCGTCGGCTGCCTGGTGATGGTCGTCCTCTACCTCTTCCTCGTCCTGTGGGGGCTCCACATCGCCGGACGGTGCAACGACCGGTTCGGCAGCCTCCTGGCGGTGGGAGTGACCGCCATGCTCTTCTGGCACATCGTCATCAACATGGGGATGGTGATCGGACTCTTCCCGGTGGTGGGGGTGCCGCTCCCCTTCTTCTCCTACGGCGGGACCTCGATGGTCACCTCCATGGTGGGGGTGGGCATACTCCTAAACATCAGCATGCGCCGCTTCATGTTTTGAGGGAGCCTCATCTTCACGCCATCTTTCGTCCCGCCTCACTCGCCGCATCCTCGACGTAGCTCCGCTACGCCTGCGGTGCGACTCAATCGGCGTGACAAAATCTGGCGCAAATCTGAGGCTCCCTGCTACAGCTCAGGACTTTGCGAATGGAGGTCCAATGATATACCCTGACGCGATCAACCTGCCGTTCAACCATGAAGTGATCCGGGACGGTTTCGTCCCGGTCAGACCGGGCGACAAGGAGCCGGAAGGGGCGGGATTCTGGGCCATCCTCCAGGGAAACGCCCTGGTGGTGCAGGAAGGGGAGGGTAGCTTTTCCCTCCCCGAAGGGGAGCGACCGGCCTGGCTCGATGGAGGCTCCGATCCCCTCTGCATCGGCCTCTGGCAGGGGCGGCCCCTGCGGGCCGCGTCCGTCGCCAGGGAGGCGGTGCTCCCGCCTCCGTTTGTCGCGGAGCCGTTCAATGCGGTTGAGGACCGTCTCGACGACCGGCTCCTCACCCTAGGGGGGCTTGCCCAGCAGGTCCTCCAGTGGGAACGGCAGAGCGCCCTCTGTTCCCGCTGCGGCGGGGCAATGGAGCGGATCGCCGGCAGCTGGGGAAAGAGGTGTCTCTCCTGCCGCCACGAGCACTACCCCCACATCCATCCCTGCGTGATCGTCCTGGTCAGGCGGGGCGAAGAGTTCCTCCTGGTCCGCAAGGCGGAATGGCCAGCGGGGCGCTACAGCCTGATCGCCGGTTTCGTCGACTTCGGGGAGTCGCTGGAGGAGTGCGTTCTGCGGGAGGTCGCGGAGGAAGCGGGAGTGGCGGTGACCAACGTCCGCTACGTGGGGAGCCAGAGCTGGCCGTTCCCGAGCCAGCTGATGGCGGGGTTCGTGGCCGACTACGCGGGGGGCGACCCGCGACCCGATCGGACGGAGGTGGAGGATGCCCGCTGGTTCTCCATTGCCGCCATGCCGGCGTCGCTGCCGGCGAAAAGAAGCATTGCCCGCTGGATTATCGACACATATGCGTTAGGATTGTTGTAGGGGCGCAGCATGCTGCGCCCGATTTGAAATGACAGATGTCGAAAGGGCGCAGCATGCTGCGCCCCTACATGGGTCAGGAGGCCGCCATGCTGATACTCGCCGTCATCTACCGTCTCGCCGTCGCCTTCTGGGTCGGGGGGGTGGCGATTTTCACCTTCGTCCTGACCCCGATCATCTTCAAGTCGTACGACCGGGACATGGCCGGCCGGATCGTCGGCTTCCTTTTCCCCGCCTATTTCCGCTGGGGGCTCGTCTGCGGTCTCGTCGGGCTCGGCTCGCTTCTTCTCCTGCGCGGCCGCAATTTTGTCCCCGCCCTCGTCATTATCCTGGTTATGCTCTCCCTTTCCGCCTTCGGCTCCTTTTACATCGAGCCGAGAGCCGCCGCGCTGAAGCGGGAGATCCCCTCGTTCGTCACCACCCCCAAGGACCATCCGCTGCGGCGGGAGTTTACCCGGTTACACGCCGTCTCCGCCGTGTGCAACCTGGCGGTGTTCGGGGGCGGGGTGGCGCTGGTCGTACTCCTCTGATTTGCCCTTGACGTCCTTCCGGGCTCCGCTGGGTGCCGGAGTTCACCATCCCGACCGGCTTTGACGGTCACGGTCGGCAGAGCCGCCTGCCTGTGAAGGTACAAGAGGGTCAGTCTGCAACCGGGTGCAATCTGCAATTGGCGACGGATCAGATCATTCCCTGCCCCTTGACCTCGGCTTTGAGCCAGGCATACACCACGGGGGCTGCCACCAGCCCGGCAACACCGAAGGCAGCATCCATGAGCAGCATGGCGCTCAATAGTTCCCATGCCGTTGCCTGTACTTCATGTCCGACAATTCTTGCGTTCATGAAATATTCGGCCTTATGGACCAGCACCAGAAACAGCAGCGACGCAATGCCGACCCCTGGGGATACACCGAGACTGATTACCACAATCAGTGAGTTGGAAACCAGGTTCCCCACCACGGGGAGCATGCCCACGGCAAATGTGAGCAGGACGAGGAACATCGCCATAGGAAGATGAACGTCGAAGAGCGGCAGCGCGACCAGCAGGTAGATGGCGGTCACGGCCGTGTTGAGGCCGGATATCTTCAGCTGCGCAAAAACCACCTTGTCGAAGGCCGTGGTCAGATTTCGGAGCCTCGATCGCAACGCCCCGGTGAATGGCGGCGCCTCGCCGTGCTCCTTGAAGTGATGCACGGCAGCCATTCCTCCTACGACCATTCCCAGCAGCATGTGGGCAAATACCTTGATCCCCTCCATGCCGACCACCGATATTTTCCGGACATGTTCACCCAGCATTTCGATAAGCTGCTGGCGCAGCCCTTCGATCGTCGTCGGCAGCACACCGGCAACCGAGGCGGGCAACGCCCGGCGCAGGCTCCCGAGCGTGTCGACCACCGTAGCCAACAGGGCGGCGATGCCGTGACTGCTGTCGATGAATGACCAGATGGCGGCCCCGGCGCTTATCAGGCAGGTGATGACGCAAACCACCACGACTCCCAAGGCGGCCTTGCGCGCAAAGCGGTTCATGTTTTTGGGGAGGTGACGGGCGAGCTTCAATGTCAGCACATACACTGCAAGCCCTGCGAACACCGCCGGCAGAAGGTGAAAACCCAGGACAAGGAATACGGCGGTTACGGCCAGCAGGTTGCTGATGGTGGTGTGTCTGGGCATGACAACTCTCTGAAACATACTGAAGTAGGAGATTCTGCCTACTTATAGCATGATTCAAAACGGTTTGAAAATTAAAATTAGAATGTACGCGTGATTGCATTGCAGCCACAGGCTGCCTGTATTCGGAGCATCTCTGCCCCGGCCGGATACGGGTACGGTTTTCTCTGGTATACTATCTGCCGAAGGAGATTGTGATGGAAATTCCGCGCTATCCCGGGAGCCGCCCCCTGGAACTCGCCGACAAGCCGCTCCTCGACGGCATATTCGCAGCGCTTCAGCCTCGTATTTCCGAATTCACCTTTGCCAACCTCTACCTGTTCCGCAAAGCCCACGCCTACCGGCTCACCATGGCCGGGAATGGCCTCGTGCTCCTGGGGGAGGGGTACGACGGCACACCCTGCTTTCTTCCGCCTCTCACCGGGGATGTCGGCGCGGCCGTTGAGCGGCTTCTGGCGGAAGGTCTCACCCTGTACGGCGCGGATGAATCCTTCGTTGCCAGGTATGGGCACACCAGTGGTCTGGAGATGCGGGAGGACCGGGACAGTTTCGACTACCTCTACGTGAGGGAGGAGATGGCGGAGCTCCCCGGTAACCGCTACCATAAGAAAAAGAACCGGATCAACTACTTTGTCGCGCGGCACGAGTACCTCGTCGAACCTTACGGGGAACGGCACCGGCAGGGGTGCCTCGGTCTTCTCGATCAATGGGTGCGGGTGCACGCCGACATCGAGAGCAGCTCCCTCGCCCTTGAAACGGAAGCGAACCGGGAGGCCCTCGAAATGGCGGGCACGCTCGGGCTGGAGGGGCTCGTTGCGCTCGTCGGGGGGGAAATAAAGGGATTCGTGCTCGGGGAGAGACTGAACCGGGAGACCTCGGTCTGTCTGTTCGAAAAAGCCGATCCTTTCCTCGAAGGTCTCTATCAGCTGGTCGACCGGGAGTTCAATCGGCTTCTCTTCACGGACTGCACCTACGTTAACCGGGAGCAGGACCTGGGAGAGCCGAACCTGCGGCGGTCTAAGCTTTCCTACCATCCGGTTGAGCTGGTGAAGAAGTTCCGGGTCAGGAAGGCGTGAAGCGGGCGACGAGCCGCTGGCAATCGGCCGGGGTACCAGCCGACACCTGAGGTTCCGGCATCATTCCCTCATGAGAAAATCCCTCTTCCGCTTCCCCGGGATTAGTGATACTCTTTTCCTGCCGGATGCTTGAGTACCTCGGCAGGAAACGTGTGGAACACAAATATGGTACCCCCCGTTGGGAACAAAAACCGTGGCGGCACTGTCTAACTATATGAGGCACGCGAACACCGATGATGATGCCGCCCTGGTGGCGTCATGGCGGGGCGGGGAACTCTCCTCGTTCGAGGCGCTGGTGCGGAGGCACCAGAAGCGGATGCTCAATATCGCCTTCCGGATCACGGGCGATTACGAGGATGCCTGCGAGGTGGTGCAGGATGCCTTTGTCGCCGCGTACCGGGGGATCGACTCCTTTCGCGGCGCGTCCCGGTTCGCCACCTGGCTGACGAGCATTACGGTCAACCTGTCCCGGAACCGGCTCCAGCAGCTGCAAGCGAAGCGGCGAAACGAGTCCTTCTTCCTCGACGGGCCGGCGGGGGAGGATTGCCCCTCGCCCCGCGAGCCGGCTTCGGCCGCTCCGTCCGCCCTGGAGCGGCTGGAGCGGCTCGACCTGCACGAGAAGCTGCGAGGGTGCATCGGGGCGCTGGCCGCCGAGTTCCGGGAGGCGATGGTCCTGCGGGACCTGCAGGACTTTTCCTACGATGAGATGTGCGCCATTCTCAGGGTCCGGCAGGGGACGGTGAAGTCCCGGCTGTTCCGGGCCCGGGAGATGGTGAAGGACTGCCTGAAACGGGCGGTGGGAGAGCTGTGATGAACCATGCGGAGATACGCCGCAAGCTTTCGGCCTATCTGGACAACGCCGTCACGAAAGGGGAGAAGGCGCAGATCGAGGCGCACCTTGCGCAGTGCGGGAATTGCCGCGGGGCGCTCGCCGACCTGGAGCGGACGGTCGGGCACCTGAAGAGCCTTCCCGAGGTGGAGCCCCCTCCCTGGCTGGCCGACAGGATCATGGCGCACGTGCGGGACGCGGCCGTGCCGGAGCCGGGCCTCTGGCGACGGCTTTTCCTGCCGCTCCGGGTGAAGCTGCCGATCGAAGCGCTCGCAGTCGTCTTTGTCTGCGTCACCGGCTATTACCTTGCCCGGATGAACGCTTCACAGGCGCCACTGACAACGCCCATTCCTGCGGCCAGGGAAGAGGCCCCCGTGCCGTCGCCGGCGCCGGTGCCGCAAGCGCAGCGGCAGGCCCCGGCATCTGCAAAGCCTCCATCGACGGCGCCGCGAGCTCCGGCCGCAATCCCGCAGGCAGTGCCGCAACAGCGGGAGGGGACCGGGACATACGCGCCTCCTCCGCCGAAAGCGCCTGCTCCTCCGTCGGCGCCGCCGGCAGCGGCGCCGACGACCGTTCCTTCGTTGCCGTCATACGATACACGCGAGCCGGAGGAACGGGTCGAGGCGAGGAGGAACGCGGAGCGGGAGGCCCGCCGGCAGATGCACGATGCTTACCGGCAGATGATGCAGAAGAGCAGGGTGCCGGAGGAGCCGCGGCGTTCAACGGACGCATCGGGCTCGTCGAATGCGGGCGCTGCCCGTGAGATCCTGTCAGAGCGCCCGGCACCGGAAGCTTGGGACGACCGGGCGGCAGTACGGCCGAACCAGGGAGGAGCACTGACGCTGACGCGGGTGGAGGTTACCCTCAGGGTCGGCGACCCGGCCGGCGCGGTCGGGCCGATCGAGGAGGCGGTCGCCCGATCCGGCGGCACAATCGTTCGCCGCGTCTACGCCGAGGCGGGCCACCTCCTCATGGTGCGCATCGAAGCGAATAAGGTTTCGCCCCTCGTGGGGAGGCTCGAACGGATCGGCACGCTGCGGGAATCGCCTCGGGCCGGTGCGCCGGGGGACGGCGTGGTGGAACTCTCCATCGGCTGGTAGCGCAGCGCCATCGCGCAAGGAACTTTCCCGCGTGACTAAAAAATAAAAAAATGCACCATGCGGGAACTTTTTCCCGCCCCCCCTTGTCTAACCGTGCAAAGAGACAGAATGCCGAAAGGGACAAGGAGGGGCATATGAGAACGATGGTGCTGTTGCTCTGTGTGCTGGTTGCTTCCGCAGCATGGGGAGGGGGTGCCGACGATGCCGTCGAGGTGCGGATACGATCGGACAACGGGAGAGAAATCCCCTTCTACCAGGTTTCAGCGCGGATGCCCAACCGGAAGTTTTATGCGGAGGCGACCAGGGGGGACCAATACGGCATCGTGGTGCGCAACCGGCTGAACCGGCGGGTCGGGATCGTTATTGCGGTTGACGGCAGGAACATCATCACGGGAAAGAAGTCGTGGCTCGGTAACGACGAGCGGATGTACATCCTCGAACCGTACGGCGAGGGGGAGTTCACGGGGTGGCGCACCGGCGACGACCGGGTCAACCGCTTCTATTTCACCACTGCTGACGATTCCTACGCCGCGGCCTTCAACGACGGGTCTGCCATGGGAGTGATCGCCGTTGCCGTCTACCCCGAGCAGCGCTACGAACCGCCGGTGGAAATGTACCGGGGCTCCTCGTGGTCGCCTTTACCCGCTCCGTCGGCGCAGAAAAAAGCCATGGCCGCCGATAAAAGCGAGAGCGCCGGCACCGGCTACGGCCGGGAGGAGTACTCGCCGGTGCGGGTTGTGGCGTTCGAGCCGGAGCGCGTGGCGCGGGAGAAGATCTACATCAAGTACGAATGGCGCGAGACCCTCTGCCGCAAGGGGATCATTGCCTGCGGCAGGCCTCTGCCGCCGCCCGGCAACCGCATGTGGGACGAAGACGGTTATGCTGCGCCGCCACCGGGAAGGAAGTGACGTCATGCCCCAAATACATCACAAGGAGCAGATATGAAACCAGGATTGATAGCGTTGCTTGTCGCGATGATCACCGCTTGTGCGGCCCCCTTCGGCTATGCCGATACAGACCTGTGCACCGTGTATCTGACCCAGGGAAGCTACGACGAGGCCATCGCGGAATGCACCCGGCAGATTACGGCCGGGGCGGCGGGGGAAAAAGTCGACATGACGTATAATAGCCGCGGCCTTGCCAACTATTACCTGGGGCGGTTCGACAAGGCCATTGCCGACTACGACAAGGCGATCGAGCTGAACCCGAAATTTGCCGAAGCATATTTCAACCGTGGCATTGTCTATTACGAGCAGAGGCGGCTCGACCAGGCCATTGCCGACTACAACAAGACGATCGAGCTGCACCAGGGTGATGACCTGACGTACAACAGCCGCGGGCTTGCCTACAATTTGCAGGGGCAGTTCGACCTGGCCATCGCCGATTTCGGCAAGGCCATAGAGTTGAATCCGGATTCTGCCGAAGCATACAATAACCGTGGGCTTGCCTATTTTTACAAGGGGCAGCACGATCAGGCCGTCGCCGACTACAACAAGGCGGTTGAGCTGAACCCGGCCATGGCCGTGGCATACGCCAACCGCGGGCTTGCCTACAAGAACGGGGGGAAGCTCGACCGGGCCATCGCCGACTACGGTATGGCGATTCTGCTGAATCCGGAGTACGCCGAGGCATACAACTACCGCGGGCTTGCCTACATTGACAAAGGCCTCTATTACCCGGCCATCGCCGATTTCACCAAGGCGATCGAGCTGAATCCCGGTTTTGCCCTGGCGTACAACAACCGCGGGTATGCCTACGGTCTCAACGACCAGCTCGACCTGGCCGTCGCCGATTGCAGCAAAGCGATCGAGCTGGATCCGAAACTTGCCCTGGCATACAACAACCGCGGGGTTGCTTACTTCGACAAGGGGCAGCTTGACCTGGCCATCGCCGATTACGGCAAGGCTATCGAGCTGAACCCGGATCTCGCCCTGGCATACGCCAACCGCGGTTATGCATACAGCCTCAAAGGGCAGCCCGCTCCGGCCATAGCCGACTACGACAAGGCGATTGAACTGAATCCGGGCGATGTTTTGACCTACAACAACCGGGGGATCGTCTACTTCGGCAAGGGTCAGCTGGACAAGGCCATTGCCGATTACGACAAGGCCATCGAGTTGAATCCCGGTTATACCACGGCATACTTGGACCGCGGGCTTGCCAGCCATAACAGGGGTCAGCTCGACCGGGCCATTGCCGATTACACCAAGGTGATCGAGTTGCGTCCGGATTACGCCGAACCATACTTCTACCGGGGGAATGCCTACAGCAACAAGGGGCAGTTTGCCCAGGCCATTGCCGATCACCGCAAGGCCATCGAGCTGAACCCGAAGGATGAGTACGCCTATGTGCACCTGTTGATCGACCTGTGGCTTGCAAAAGATGACGACGCGGAGGCGGTGGGCAAGTTCCAGCTGTATGTTTCCTCAGCCGGTTCAGATGAATGGATACGGACCGTCTCGAATTTCTACCTCGGGATCGGCATCCTGGACGAGCAGTCGGTACTGGCGGCGGCGGGGAACGGGAAGAGTGACCGGGAGAAACGCGAAAGGCTCTGCGAGGCATACTACTACCTCGGGGTAAAGCGGCTTGTCTCCGGCGACAGGAAAGGCGCAACGGAGGATTTCGTCAAGAGCATCGAGACGGATGCAAAGAGTTCTCTCGGGTATGGCGGAGCCAAGGCGATGCTCGCCTCTTTGAAAGAGGGGGCGGCTGAATAGGGAGAACGGGACAAAGGCTTTCAATGACAGGAGGAAGAAACGATGTGCGCCGATAAAAGGTCTCTGAACCTGCTGGCAATCATGCTGATCATGGTGCTGGGCCTCTCCTGTGCCTGTTTCGGAGCGGGTACGGCTAATCACGGGGAGATAACCGCGTCAGGCACCATACAGAAGCAGGGCATTACAACGTACATGTACGGAACGCATGTCCTGCTCGATGACAAGGGAAAGACCTTGTATGCCCTGAGAAGCAACAGCGTCGACCTTGACCGGTATGTCGACCGGAAGGTGACGCTGAAGGGGAGCTTGGTCCCAGGCTATCCGGTCGATTTCGGACCGGATTATCTGGACGTGAAATCCGTGGAATAGTCATTGTGCTGCCGGCATGCTCAACTGCATCGGATATGGCGGAGTGCCGTCGCGAACAGCAGGGGGCAGGCAGGCCAAAACCACTTACAGAGTAGTGAAATGAAAAGGAGGGAACCGATGAGAGTCGCTTTGCTGACCTGCCTGGCAATGGTTGCGGTCACATCCTGTGCATGCCTGGCGGGAACCGCCCCGCCGGCTTCGATTGTAAAGACGAAGATCATTCCGAAAGATGTTGTCTGCCCGACTGAAAACGAGGAGGCCAGACGGTCGTACAATGCCGCCCTGCAGCAGCAACAGGAGGGGAGGCTTCGCGATGCGGAAACATCGTACCTGAAGGCAATCGAGCTCGATCCTGGTTACTGCGACGCAATGGACGACCTGGGGCTGATGCTGCGCATTGAAGGGGCTACCGACCAGGCGATCTCCTGGTACAAGCGCTCCCTCTCCGTCAAGCCGGACAACCCCGTTGCGCACCAGGATCTCGCGGTTGCCTACCAGATCCTGGGCGACGCCGGCAAGGCGGTGGCCGAATTTCAATGGCTCACCTCGCACGATCCCGAAAATCCCGAAGGCTACTACGGCCTGGGCAATGTCAAACTGGCTTACGGTGAAGCGGAGGCCGCCGTCGGGCCGCTCATGCGCGCCGAGGAGTTGTACCGGGCGAAATCTTCGCCGCTGCTGGCAGATGCCCAGTACGGGCTCGGGGTGGCATATTACCGGCTGAAGGAGTACGCCAAAGCCAGGAGTTACCTGGAGATCGTCTATCCCGGGAGAGAGAGCGACCCGAACATCAATTACATGCTGGGCGTATGCTTCTTGAGCCCGCCAAACGAAGACCGCGGGAAGGCGAGGAAGTACCTGCTCACCGCGAAGAAGCTGGGGGTGGACGTCGCACTCAAGGCGAAGGATCTGGGGGATCATCTGCCGGATGACCTGCTCCGGGATCTCGGCAATTGAAGCGGAGCCTTCCGCCATTTACTCAGATCGGAGGAGAACGGATGCGCGCGTATCTTATACGTCTTTGCGGGAGGTCACTAATGATACTGTTCTTGCGATCCTTGCTGATGATCCTTCTTGCTTTCCCGGTCCTGGCATACGGTGCGGAGCCGGCCCGCATCCCGGCCACGCCCCGCATCACCGCCGTGACCGTTTACCCGGACCGGGCGATGACGACCCGCCAGGCAACACTGCCCCTGAAAAAAGGAAGTTATCTGGTCGTTTTCGAAGGGTTGCCCGTTCTGATCCAGGATGACTCGGTGCGGGTGGCGGGGAAGGGGAGCGCCGCGGCGACGATCCTCGGGCTTGAAGTAAAGCGCGCGTTCGCGGAACAGGTACCGGAAAAACGGGCCAGGGAGCTGGAGCAGGAAATCCGCGAACTGGAGCGGAAGGTCGCCGGCATCGACGCCAAAAAGACGGCGCTGGCCGCCCAGAAGACGTTCATCGATTCCATCAAGGTCGCCTGGGGAGATCGCATCTCCAAGGAGCTGGCCGTGGGGAAGCCGACGTCGGTCGAATTGAACGAGGCGCTTTCCTTCGTGGGGACCGGCGTATCGCGGGTCGAGGAACAGAACCACGACCTGGACGAGGAAAAGCGGCAGCTCACGGCCCGCATCGACGCCTTGCGGCGGCAACGGGAAGAGGCCATCGGCTCGCGCCGCAAGGAAACCAAGACGGTGGAGGTGAGCCTGGAGGTAACCCGGGAGGGAAAGCTGGACCTCGACCTGACCAGTGTCACCCCGCAGGCAAGCTGGGAGCCTTCTTACGATGCCCGGCTGGCTCCCGACGGGAAATCCGCGGAGCTGGTGTTCCGGGCGCTGGTGCGCCAGCAGACCGGCGAAGACTGGCAGGACGTGAGCCTCTCGCTTTCCACCGCCCGACCGGCACTGGGAGGAGCGCCTCCCGAGCTTGCCCCCTGGCGCGTTTCCTTCTATCGGCCGCCGCCACCACCATCCCCGATGCCCGATGCGTTTCGGTATGGCGGGATGGCGGCCGCTAAAAAGGCGAAAACATCCGATGCAGTAAAATACGAGGAAGCGGCGGCAGCCGAAGAAGCGCCTGCTGTCTATCTCAATGCCGAGGTTGCCGAGGAGCAGAACTCCGTTTCCTTCCTCATCCCCCGATCCGTTGACATTCCCTCGGACGGCACCCAGCACGGCAGCGTGGTGGCCGACGAAAACCTCCCGCTCACCTTGGAGTTTCTGACGGTTCCCAAGCTGTCGCCGAGCGTCTTTCTCAGGTCCGAGATCGTCAATCGTGCCGCCTATCCCCTGCTGCCGGGACGGGTGAATGTATTCACCGGTGGGAACTACAGCGGCAGTTCCCAATTGAAGAAGGTCGCCTCGGGGGAGAAGTTCGACCTATTCTTCGGCACGGACGACCAGGTCACGGTAAAGCGCGAGGAAATCAAGAGTCACAAGGAGGCGGGGCTCTTTGGCAAGAATCGCATGGGGTACCGCTATCGCATCGAGGTGCAGAACTTCCGCAAGGAACCCCAAATGATCGTTGTTCGCGACCAACTGCCCATGGCCGGCGATGACGAGATCAAGGTGACCCTCGATGAACCGAGCCAGGAGCCATCGGAAAGGGGCGCCGACGGTACCTTGGCCTGGAAGCTCCCTCTCCAGCCGGGCGAAAAGAGAGCGATAACCTTCGGCATCCTGGTGGAGTATCCAAAAGATCGGGAAATTACGGGATTGTAAGCCCGACGCAGTAATCATGCCGGCTCTCTGGCTGCCGCCGGTCTTCCGGGCAGGTCAGAGCAGAGGGTACCGCGTGAAGAGGGAGAGCCATCCGCCATGAACTTTCTCGCGCACTTGTACCTGTCGGGGGACGTGCCGGAGCTGCTGGTGGGAAACCTGATGGGGGACTTCGTCAAGGGGAGGCTGGCGGGGCGCTTTCCCCCCGGCATCCGGGCGGGACTGGAGCTGCACCGGGGGATCGACTCCTTTGCCCACAACAATGAAATCTTCATGGCCAGCAAGCGGCGGATCGATCCGTCCTTTCGCCACTACCGCGGCGTGCTGGTCGATCTCTTCTACGACCACTTCCTGGCGCTCGACTGGGACGACTATCGTGACGAGCCGTTGCCGCATTTCCTGGAGCGGGCAGAGCGGATACTGAAAGAGCACCGTGAGGTGCTGCCGGAGCGGTTGCTGCGAATCCTCCCCGCCCTGTTCGGCGACTGGCTCCCGTCCTACCGGCGGATCGACGGGATCGGGGAGGTGCTGGGACGGATGTCCGGCCGGATCGGGCGGCCGAACCCGCTGCAGGAGGGTGTGCATGAGCTGCGCAGGAATTATGCGGCGCTGCGGGGCGATTTTCGCCGGTTTCTCCAGGAGGCGACGGCGTACGCCGCCGGGGAGATCGACAGATTAACCGGCCGCCGCGAACCGCCGGCGTAAGAAAGCGTCCAGTTCCCGGGCCGCCGCCCCGTAATCTTCCATGGAAAGGGTGAAATCCTCCACCCAGTCCCGCGTCTTGTAGTAGACCTTGTCGTAGTACTGCCGGATCAGCTCCGCCATGAACGGCTCCATTTCCCAGCGGTCGAGGTAGCCGGCGATCTCCGCGTACTTTTCCCCGCCGAGCCGCTTCCTGATCCGCTCGAGGGCCACCGCCATCCCCTCCCGGTACTCCGGGATGCCGTATTCGGCGATCAGCCGGCTGACGCGCGTTTCCAGGGATGCTGCGCACCAGACCTTCACGCTCTCCCGCATCACCTCGTACATCTCTCCCGGCAGCGACACCTTGCCGATCCTCTTGCTCTCCCCCTCGACAATGACCGGTCTGCCCGGCGGCACCTTTCTGAATGCGTCCCAGAGGAGGGTCTCGAACCGTTTCTGGGAGAGGGCCTGATCGAGCCCCAGTTCGCCGAAGGCGGAGCCCCGGTGACAGGCGAGCCCCTCCAGGTCGATCACCGGGAAGCTGGCGCTGTCCAGTCCGAGCAGGAAGGTCGTCTTGCCGATGCCGGTCATGCCGTGCAGGACCACCAGGGGCCCGGGGGGGATGAACGGTTCGAAGAAGGAGGTGACGCTGCTGCGGAACGCCTTGTAGCCACCCGTCAGCTGCACCGCGCGGTAGCCGGTCAGTTCCAGGATGGAGGCCACCGTCTTGCTGCGCAATCCCCCCCGCCAGCAATACACCAGGATGGGGCGCCCTTCGGCGGCCTTTCCTATTGTCTCGACCATGGCGGGGAAACGGGAGGCCGTCAGCTCCAGGGCGCGCACCCGTGCGGGCTGCGGGCCGGTCTGCTTGTACATGGTCCCCACCTCCGCCCGCTCTTCGTCGGTGAGCAGCGCAACGTTGATCGCCCCGGGGAGATGGTCCTCCGCATACTCGTGCGGAGAGCGGACATCCACCACCAGGTGGCTGTCAAGGAGGGATGAGTGGAATGATACGGTTTCAGGCAATGGTTTTTCTCCTCTAAAACTTACCCATTATAGAGGAGAGGAGGGGGAGATTGCAAGAACGAGCTGGATTTTTCAGGTTTTGTCCGGGCCGCGGCCGGTCTGACCGGGTGCCGGCGACATCGCCATCGCGTTTGAATGCCCTTGATTTTACCTTGTTTACATGGTATACAGATGCTGCCGATTTTGTTAAGCGTAAAAATATTTCAGTGAAAGTAAAAGGAGGGTGGTATGGGTTACTCGGCAGATTTCGAAAAAGCGCTCCAGGTGGGGAGGCCCCCCAACATCAGCGGGCTCTTTCCCAACTCCAAGGCACTGATCGTCAGCGGCAAGGTGATCGATCGGGCCATGCTCGCCAAGGGTAAGGCGATTGCCATGGCCGCCAACGGGCGCAACTATTTCGTCATCCGCGGGGTGCTGAAGGCCGCCCAGCGCGCCAATGCCGCGGTAATCATCGAGATCGCCAAGTCGGAAGGGGGGCAGAAGGCCTACTGTGCAGTCAACTACTGGAACATGGCGCGGATCGTCGATGCCCTCTGCAACGAGCTCGGGATCACCGTGCCGGTCGCCATCCATGCCGACCACTACGGGATCAAGAGCGACAAGGACCTGGCCGCCGCCAAGGTGGAGGTGCCGACCATGTTCGAGGCGGGGATCACCTCCATCGCCATCGATGCCTCTCATCTTCCCGACGACCTGAACCTGCTGGCCAACCTCGCCCTCAATCCCTTCGTTCCCGCCTGGGCGGGACTGGAGACCGAGGTGGGCGAGATCAAGGGGAAGGAGGGGCTCTCCACCGTCCAGGAAGCGCTTTTCCTGATCCAGGGGCTGAATGCCCGCAACATCTTCCCCGACTGGATCGCCCTCAACAACGGCACCACCCACGGCATTGAGGCGAGCGACGCCGGCATCCAGGTGGGGCTGACCGCCGAGATCCACAACGCCCTCACGTCATACCGGGTGAGCGGCGCCCAGCACGGCACCTCGGGCAACAGCTCCGAGCGGCTGCGGGAGATCGCCGACAAGACCGCCACCACCAAGGCGAACGTCGCCACGGCCCTGCAGATGATCTCCTGGGGGCTGGAGGTGAACGATTACGGCAATGCCCAACTGGACGCGGGTGGCAGCTTCATCAAGCGCCAGGGTGAGGGGATGACCGAGGAGCTCTGGGCCGAGATGGTCGCCCATGCCGAGTCGAAGGGGTGGAAGAAGGGGGACTACAAGAACCTCAACCTCCCCTTCGAGAACAAGCTCCTTGCTCAGCCGAAAGAGGTCCGGGAGCGGATGGCCAAAGGGGTCGAGGAGTTCGCCTACAAGATGATGACCGAGGTGTTCAATGCGCGGGATACCGCGTCCCTTGCCGTCGAGGCGATCCTGAAGGCCGGCTCGTACGACGTGGGGGCGAAGGCTGCCCGCGTCGAGGACCCGGCCGCCTGGACCGAGGAGAAGATCGTGGAGCGGGCCAAGACGATCACGGGCGACAAGGGGCCGGAAGGGAACTTCGAGGATTAGCCCCGATCGGTTCGACCTCGGAAAGGATGATGAAGTGGCGTCCGAGCTGGCGGCCATGAACCTGTGTACAGGGGGGCGGAAACGCCCCCTTTTTTAATTGTGTCTCAAGGCAGGGGAGGCGCTTGCTCCGCCCAATGGGGCGCGGCAAGCAGCGCCCCTGCGGCAGGGTTGTCATGTTTGATAGCCGGAGTATACTATCCGGGTGCTCTGCCGCGGAGAAAGGGGGGATTAGATGTCCGACGTCGGCATGATGGGGATGATGGGAGTCATGGCCCTGGCAGCGGTCTTCTTTTTCTGGCTGGTTACGTTCCTCGCCTTTGTCTTCTGGTTATGGGTCCTGATCGACGTACTGCGGAGCGAGTTCGCCGGATCCAACAAGATCGTCTGGCTCATTGCGGTGATCCTTCTGCCGCTTCTCGGGGCGGTGCTCTACTGGTTCATCGGCCGTGACCAGAAAATCGGCGACAACGAGCGGCGCCCGCCCGCGGAATGAGCCGAGCCGTGCAGCAGAACGGCAACCATCGACACACCGGAGGAATGATGCTCGGAAACAACTGTAGAATTTTATCGGTCATTGCCGTGGCCTTCTTTCTGACGGCCGGCATCATCGACACGGATGCCCACGCCAGGGCCGGTGGCGGGGGTTCGTTGGGGAGCCGGGGGTCGCGCTCCTACTCCCCGTCCGCCAGCCCCTATTCCCGGCCGGCACAGCCGTACGCCGCGCCGCAGCCGGGTCCTTACTCCCCGTCGCCCTACCAGCAGCCGGCCGGGGGAGGCTTTTTCCGGAGCATGGCGGGCGGCATGCTGGGGGGGATGCTCGGCGGCATGCTCTTCCGCGGGCTCGGCTTCGGCGGCGGTTTTGGCGGGAGCGGCATCGGCCTGTTCGAGATCATCCTGATCGGCGGGATCGGCTACATGATTTACCGGATGGTCGCGCGGCGGAGGGGGGATGCCTACACCAGTGACTCCGGGGGGTATCAGCAGGGCTATGCGCCTCCCCCGCAGGGGTACGCCCAGCCCTTGCAGCCGGAAGCGGCCGATGTGGCGACCGGCCTCGCCCACATCAGGCAGATGGACTATGCGTTCGACGAAGCCCGCTTCAACGACGGCGTCATGGACATCTTCTTCAAGGTCCAGGGGGCCTGGATGAACCGGGATATGGCACCGGTCGCGGGGATTCTGACGGAGGAGATGCGCGGCATCATGCAGGGGGATGTGGACGGACTGCTCCGGGAGAAACGGGTGAACCGGCTGGAGAATATTGCGGTGCGCAACGTGGAGATCGTCGAGGCGTGGCAGGAGACGGGCCAGGACTACATCACCGCCCTGATCTACGCCAATCTCCTCGATTACACCACCGACGACGCCACCGGCCAGGTGGTGGCCGGGAGCAGGACCGACCCGGTGAAGTTCGAGGAGTATTGGACCTTCACCCGGCCGGTGGGGAACAATCCCTGGCGGCTGTCGGCGATCGGGCAGAAGTAGGGTGTGTGCAGGGTGCAGAGAGGAAGAGGCCCGTGGCTTTGTTTGCCACGGGCCTTTTTTTGGAATTTGAAATAATTTTATTTTAATTGTTGTCCGTGTTATAA
Organism: Geobacteraceae bacterium; assembly: GCA_036518435.1. GTDB lineage: Bacteria > Desulfobacterota > Desulfuromonadia > Geobacterales > Geobacteraceae > JAMPXD01. The sequence goes on along the minus strand of DATDNF010000031.1, from coordinate 76,854 downwards.
CAATTAGTCGATTCGAGAGGTTTTCGCCTCATGAAATGCGGCAATTCGCGCATCCAATATTTGAGCAGCGTTGGAGCAACTGTATAGTATCATTGCTGTTTTTAATTTACAGGCGGGTTGTTTTACAACTACCGTTTCCTGGTGGAGCAGGTGAGCAAAATGTTGGACCTACTACAATGGAAAAGAAAGAGATAAAATGCCAGGCAAAAACAAATCGGTCAATTTCATATGGCCCAAAATGGATGATAAAGAATCTGCGGTGAAAGCAATATATATCGGTGGAGCTGCAGCGATTATTAATGCTTTATTATTACTGACATTCGTAGCTTTTCACAAATTAAGCAGCATGTCGATTGTCACTGCTGTCATATATGTATTGATTGGATTTTTTATATATAAACGTTCACGTGTCGCTGCAGTTCTTGGCGCGTTGATGTGCGCTATAAATATCGTATTTTACTTTATTGCCACCCGTAAATTCCCAGATTTTTACCCTATATTGATGATTTTCTTCATTGCCGGGGTACGAGGAACCTTTGTATATCACCGCTTCAACGGTAAAGGCGAGACTCTCGACGATGCTTCAGCGCCATCGGAATTTGACATCAGATAACAAATGCCCAACGAGGGGTTACACCGGATGCCACAAGAATGCGGCCCCGGTGATCCCTAACCACGTTGTACAAGTGAAATGACAAACTTTGAAAAGAGGGTCTCCACATGAAGCACCTCAACCTGCTGCTCGTCGCCATGTTTCTGTTGCTCACCACCGCTTGCGGCCGCGATTCCGCTCCTGCACATACACAGCCAGAAGCGCAAGCAGTGATGCTGGCACAGAATTGGGCGCCTGCAAGCCTTCTCGATGAGAATGTCTCTCTCGAAGACGTGAAGGAGTCGGAGGTTGCCATTGACGACGTGGGGAATGCGGTTGTCGTGTGGTGCCAGAACGGAAAGACATGGGCGGCTCGATACTTAGCCTTGGAGGCGCAATGGGGGCTGGCAGAGGTGATCGTCCCGGACCATCGTAGCGGCAATTTCGCGTTCAGCAGCGAACCCCATGTCGCCGCTGACGGTTCCGGCAACGCGATGGTTGTTTGGGCGGATCCAGGGACGAATCCCTGGAAAATATGGGGGATGCGGTTCAGTCATGCCTCCGGTGGCTGGGAGTCCCCTGTCCTCATTGAGACAAATGCTGCCAGCGGAGATTCGAAGAATCCCCGCGTAGTGGCCGACTCATCAGGAAATATCACCGCAATCTGGGTCCAAGAGGACCGCACTGTCTGGCCCTTTAGAACCCACATCTGGGCGAGCCGCTATTCCACTGCATCCAAAACTTGGGGTGTGCCGCGAATGGTTGATGCCTCCATCTATTCTCAATATGCTGGCGGTTACCTCCAGGCGGCGGTGGACGGCTCCGGTAATGTCATGGCCGTATGGAACGAACTGAACGGGACGGTCGCCAACGTGTGGGCAGCCCGATACTCAGCTAGTAATGACACGTGGGAGACGCCTGTGCTGCTGAAGACGAACACCATGAGCGGCGCCTATGATCTTCAGGTTGCTATGGACGGAAACGGAAACACGGTTGCGGTGTGGGTGGAAGACGATTCGAATACCGGCGTCGTCTACTCGCGCAGGTATGTCTGGATGAACAGGTACATTGCAGCTACGGGGCAATGGGGGCTGTCGATCATGATTCCCGCTGTTTCCTCAGGGGACATGTTCAATCCGCAGATCGTGCTTGACGGAAAAGGTGATGCGACGATCGTAGGTGCTGCCGAAGGCTTGGGTTCCAATCGGCTTTGGACAACTAGGTACGATTTCATACATGACACCTTCTCAGTGCCTGTGTATCTCACTCAGGATGAGGGGATGAACTCAAAGCTTGCCGCAGACAGGGCTGGCAACGAGCTCTGCGTCTATATGGTAGCCGACGGGCACTCGACGCTTCAGTCACTCGCTTTCAATGCAGGAACTGCCGTTTGGCAGACGGCAAAGCAGGTTAGCGGCGGCGGGTGGTCCGGCGGATATGTAAAGCTTGCGGCGAACAGAAAAGGTAATGCCGTAACGGTCTGGACACAGTCGGACGGACTGACCTACCATCTTTGGGCGAGCGTCCTCAAGTAACCACTGCCGCCAGAAGGGCAGGCAACCATAGTGAAAAAACTGTCACCACATCAACAAGTGACCAAGGCCCAACATGTTGGCGGCAGACGGACCATGCTCCGCTCAGCCGCTGCGTTCATACTATGTTGCTCGTAAGGAGATTCAAGAGGGCAGTCGATTTTACTCGCAGATCTATTGCAACAACCACCGGGAGGAAGAGTGTGTAAAGGTCATCGATGAAGTTGATTTTGGGTCGGAAACTTTATACGAAGCCATAATAAGTCATAACTGCATGAGCTGCAGTTCAGGGTTGATTACAGTAGATGACCCCAAATTACCAAAAGAAGACATTACTTTTATCTGCAAATCATGTGGCCAAGAGTATGTCTTTGAACAAATGGTGGAAATATCGCTTGGAGAATATTTTTCTGACGACTCAAGCTATTTGATCGATTGCCCTGAATGCTACAAGAAGGCCTACATCTACCATGAACAACGCTGTGCAATTTGCGAAGAGAGTGCGGAGCACACCTGCGAAAGATGCGGTGAGGGCATCCCGGCGGAGGAGCTCGACGGGAGCGGATTCTGTGGGTGGTGTGCACACATGATGGACAAAGACGACTGACTGATAACATGCCAGTAGACTCGGACGCGGCCAAACTACGGCCGTGCCGGTCACCGGCAGCCCGTTGGGCGGGAGTTAATAACATAATACAGAAGATATTAGTAAAATAAATTTACACCGCCGAGAAAATTGCTTATGAAAGTTATAAAACGATTGATTTTATTGGTATTCATCATTTTGCAGGTTGGTTGCTGCACTGTATACACTCAGAGAGACATGCATGATTGGTATAAGGACGACAAAGGTAACTTATGTCTTATCAATGAAACCTCAAGAGAATGGCTAGGCTATACTAGTATATATAGTGGCACTTACTTTAATGTAGCTAATATATTATTGTATCCATTTAGATGTGAAGGTGATGGGTGTATGTACGTTGTAGCATACCCAGTATTTTTAGTAGGAGGGTTAATTGATTTGCCATTAGATTTAGTGGCTGATACCGTCATGCTACCTTACACTGTGCCATTAACAATGTCTGTGGATTGTGACCACAAGAAAATCGACAAATAAGAGCTTCGCCCAACCAGGGTTACGACCAGCCAAAAAAACGGCGGTCAAACCCAGCCCCGTTAGTTAGTCGAAGTCAAGGAGAAACCTAAAAATGAGGGTCGCCCTTGTAGTCTCAATACTACTTTTGCTGTGCAGAATCGGACTTTGCGCGGAGTCACAGCCACCAACTCCAAGTTCTTTGAAATCCGGGGCTCAACAAGTAAAAGACAGAGAGCATCCAAAGAATGCCACCAATGAACTCAAACAAGCGCCGACGGCCCAAAGAGTTGTACCTATCCCGTCCACCAATCCAGAATCCCAAATTCCCATGCAAAACAAAAATGATAAATCGCCTAGCGAATGGTGGCTGATTGGACTGACCGCTGTTCTTGCTCTGGCGACTTATCGACTCGTTGTCCAGACAAGGCGACTTGTTACTGAAACAGCCATCGCCAGCAAACGCCAAGCCGCTGAAACTCAAGACGCTCTGAACATTTCTCGACAAGCGGCTGATGCCGCTCAGAAATCCTCTGAAGTTGCTGAAAAAGCTCTCACCCTGCTTGAACGGCCTTACGTTTTTGTTTTTGGAGTTCGACAATTTCATTTGAACCCGGATAACCTTGAATTGTCTGTTGACTATGAGGTTGCAAACTTTGGTAAAACTCCTGCAATTATTGAAAGAGCACATATTGTAATTGAAAACATCGAAAGCAATCTTAACGCCCCTTTGGAAGTTGAACGTAGACATAGCCTTGTCATTGCTCCCATTCTTGGGGCTGGTGAAATCCGAAAAAACCTCGCAGAAGATGCCCCGACAAATATGCTGAAATACACGACAATCAATAGCGGCTTCATCCCCGACTTGCATCATGGAGATAATGTGTTTTTCAGGGCACTTATTTACTATCGTGGCTCTTTCACCAAGGGGCATGTAAGTAGCTTCTGCTGGCGCTACAATACTCACACCGCCCATTTTGAACCCTACGGCCATGATGACTATAATTACACAAACTAGCAATTTCACCTGAGACTCCTAACTCTCGGCACGACCCCACTCCCTACGGTCGGGGGTCAGCCTCATACACGTTGAGCAATAGGACGAAATGGGGCAACGGGAATAAAGGGACAGCCCCATCGCTCATCCTAAAGGAGACCACATGACCTGGAAATGTCCCGCGTGCGGGGACCCGGAAAATCTCGACGATTCGCTCCGCTGCTCGTGCGGACGCGAATTTGAAGAAACCGACTTGAAGAAGTCAGGGGTGCGGCCGGACGGTGCTGAGCAGTGGCTTGTCGGAACCGTCGGGACCAAATATGACGGTTGGATACTCGGGGCTTCGGATGGGATGGCTGCGGCTTCCGTTGAGTCTCCGCCCGAGGCGGCGAAACCGAAACGCTCCGGCATAATCGCCGCCTTCGCTGTCGCCGGGGCCGTTGTCCTGAAAGTCCTGAAGCCGCTCCTGATCGGACTGAAGTTCTTAAAACTCGGCGTGGTCCTGAAAACCGGGCTCACGATGATTGTCAGCATGTGGTTCTATGCCATGACATGGGGGTGGGCATACGCCGTGGCCTTCGTCATTCTCATTTTCGTCCACGAGATTGGACACGTCGTCGCCCTCAGGAGATTCGGGGTCAAGGCAGGCGCCCCGGTTTTCATCCCTTTCGTCGGGGCATTCGTTGCGCTGAAGGAGATGCCGAAGGACGTGCGGGTCGAGGCGTGGACGGCGATTGCCGGCCCCCTCGTCGGGACCTGCGGGGCCGTCGTCTGTGTTGCACTGGCCATCGCGACGCGGAACACCTTCTGGATGGCCGCGGCCTACACGGGGTTTTTCCTCAACCTCTTCAACCTGATCCCGGTCAGCCCCCTGGACGGAGGAAGGGTTGTCGCCGCCATTTCCCCGAAACTCTGGATCTTCGGCTTCATAGGCGTACTCCTTCTCTTCCTGCGCTCCTGGAATCCGCTCCTCTTCATGATCCTCATCCTCGCCGGCCGGAACGTCTATAATCTCTGGAAAAACAAGGACGCGGCTCAGTCCGAGTATTATGAGGTGGACCGGAAGACGAAGATCCGAATAGCATTCGTCTACTTCGCACTCCTTACGTTCCTTCCCCTGGCGATGACTCTGACGCATGTGACACGATGACAACGTGATACACCAGGTGGCGGCACACAGACGCTGACACGCGGGTGCGCCCCTGGCCGTTGCTCGTAAGGAGATTCAAGAGGGCAGTCGATTTTACTCGCAGATCTATTGCAACAACCACCGGCTGAAAATACAATCAAAGGAGCGGATATGGCCGTCCAGGAACACAAACGCGTTACCGGTCTTTCAGGCAACGAGATCTTCTGTCTGAACAAACTCGGCATGAGCCCGGGTCAACTCTGTGTAGGCAACAGCGTTGTCGCCATCGGTGTCGTCGGCGGCATCGGGGCCGGGCTTTCGACCTTGTCGGGCGGCGAGGTCGAGGAGATTACCAACCTGGTGCACGACGGCCGCAAGAAGGCCTTCGACCGGATGATGGAAGAGGCCCGCCGCTACGGAGGGGTGGGGCTGACCGGCGTTTCCTTCGATCTGGTGAACCACGGCAGCAACCTGGAGTTCCTCACCCTGGCCTCCACCGTGCACCGGGACGGGCAGGAAGAGGGGATCAAGTTCTCTACGTCCGCCGATGTGCAGCAGCTCTATTGCCAGGTGGATTCGGGCTTCCAGCCGCTTTCCTTCGTTTTCGGCAACGTGGCGTACTCCATCGGCGTGGGCGGAAACATCGTCGGCGCTCTGAAAAGGCTGGGCCGGGGCGAGATCCCCGAGTATTCGGATATCTTCGACAAGACCCGTCATATGGCGCTTTCGCGCATCACCAACGAAGCGAGAAAGGTCGGCGCCAACGCGGTGATCGGCATCGAGACCACCATTTCGCCGCTCCTCGGCGCACAGGAAATGGTGATGGTGGGGACCGCTTCCCGCCATCCCGCCCTTGCCGAGTACGCGGGCAACCCCGTGAGCAGCGACATGACCAACGAAGAGCTCTGGAACATGGTCAATGTGGGCTATCTCCCGCTCCGCCTGGTGATGGGCGTCTCCGTGTACTCCCTCGGGCTCAAGGGAGGAATCCTGTCGACCCTCAAGACCCTGGGTGGCGGCGAGGTCACCGGCCTGACGGAGCTCCTGTACGAAGCGCGCGAGAAAGCCCTGGCCCGAATCGAGCGGGACGCCGAACGGTGCGGCGCCGATGATGTGGTCGGGGTGAAGATCAGGGTTTACGATCTCGGCGGGGGTCTGGTCGAGTTCATGGCGATCGGCACGGCGGTGAAGCGGATGCCCGAGGTCACCACCAAGTCCCCGACGCTTCCGCCCCAGGCCATAATCCAGGATCGGGAGACCTTTGTCGACAGCACGTACTCAGTCCTGAACATGGGGCGGAGCAGCGCCGCCTCGGCCGGCCGTCTGCAGCAGGGGCCGATGGCCATTGTGATTGCGGCGGTGGTCTTTGCCTTTTATCTCCTCCGGATCATCCTGCACTGATGGACCGCGCCGGCCCCGGTTCGAAAATCAAAGGTCTGGTGTGGCTGGCGGTCGCCCTCTGCGTGGGGGGCGGTGCGGCCCTCGGGGTGCCTTTCGCGGCACGGCACGTCCCGTGGTCCGTGGAAAAGCGCCTGGCGGTCTTGCAGAACGGACTGCCGCAGATCCGGGTCTGCGACGAAGGTGCGCACAAAGATGCGGCAGCGCTTTTTGAAAAGGTCGTGCGCAGGGTCTATCCCGTCTACCCCTCGGACCGGGAGTTCCCGGTCCGGATCAAGGTGATCCGGGGCACAACCGTCAACGCCTTCGCGTTCCTGGGAGGGGAGATTTTTGTGTACGAGGGGCTGCTGAAGGAGACGGAATCCGCCGAAGAGCTGGCCGGCATCCTGGCGCACGAGATCGAGCACGTCAAGCGCCGCCACATCATGCAGGGGGTGTTTGTCCGGCTGATGACGGCGGGGGCGGTGAAATTCATCTTCTCGGGTACCGGCGCCATGGACCCGAAACTGGCCGGCATGCTGCTGCACATGCGGTTCAGCCGTGAGCAGGAGCGGGAAGCGGACGAGGGGGCGCTGCGGCGCCTGCGTGACGGCCGGGTCGACGTCGCGGGATTTCAGCATTTTTTCGAGCGGGCGGAGAGTTCGGCCGCGCTTCCGACGATCCTGTCGGATCATCCGGCCAACGACGCGAGAGCGCAACTGGTGGCGAGGTTCCGCGGCGCTCCGGCGGAGCCGATCATGAGCAAGTCCGAGTGGGCAGTGGTGAAGACGATGTGCCGGTGAACGCGAACGGTCGATGCCTCACGCCGGTCCCGTCAGCCTGCCGGTCTGCCGCAATGCCTCGTACAGCACGATCCCGGCGGAAGTGGCCAGGTTGATGCTCCGCACCGGGCCGAAAATGGGTATCCTGACGCTCGTATCCGGGTTGGCCGCCAGGAGTTCCTCGGGGAGCCCCTTGGTTTCCTTGCCGAAGACGATGAAATCCCCCTCTCGAAAGTGCATCTCCACGTAACTCCTGTCCGCCTTCTTGCTGGTGTAGATGAAGCGCCCTTCCGGGTATGCCTGCTGCAGTTCGGGAAGGCTCGCCCAGTAGCGGATGTCCACCGCGTGCCAGTAATCGAGGCCGGCCCTCTTCAGGGTGCGGTCGTCGGTGGCAAAGCCGAGCTTCCCCACCAGGTGGAGGACGGTGCGGGTGGCGCCGCAGAGGCGGGCGATGTTGCCGGTGTTGGGGGGGATCTCCGGTTCCACGAGGACGATGTGAAATGGTTTGAACGGCTCCATGCGGTTCCTTCCGGTTCTGAACTCATTGCACTGTATACCATAAATTCCCCCGCGTGGTCTTGCAATTTTCTTCCGGGAGGGCTATTATGCTTTTTTTCAGCCTGATCCCAGAAGCAAGGAGATGACATGAAAGTTATTGTTACCGACGAAGTTGCCCAGGAAGGGCTGGCGCTTTTGGCGGAGGACCCGCGCATTCAGCTGGATGTTCGTCTCGGACTGAAAAAGGAAGAACTTTTGGGCCTCGTCGGCGGTTACGAGGTGATCATCACCCGGAGCGGCACCACGGTCGACCGGGAACTCCTCGATGCGGCGAAGAAGCTGAAGCTGGTGGCCCGGGCCGGGGTCGGCATCGACAACGTGGACGTGGACTACGCCAGCTCCAAGGGGGTGATCGTGGTCAACGCCCCCTTCGGCAATACCAACAGCGCGGCGGAGCACGCCATGGCGCTGCTGCTCTCCCTCTGCCGCAACATCCCCAAGGCGAACGCCTCGCTCAAGGAGGGGGAGTGGAAGCGCGCGCCGTTCACCGGCGTGGAGCTGAAGGGGAAGACCGCCGGGGTGATCGGGCTCGGCAAAGTGGGGGGGCGGGTGGCCACCCGGCTCAAGGCGTTCGAGTGCGAGGTGCTCGGCTGCGACCCCTACATCGCGACGAAACGGGCCCACGATCTCGGGGTGAAGCTGGTCAGCCACGACGAGATCTACAAGAACTGCGACATCATCACCGTCCATACCCCCCTGAACGACGAGACCCGCGACATGATCGGGGAGCGGGAGATGGCCATGATGAAGGACGGCGTCATCATCGTCAACGCCGCCCGGGGCGGGGTGATCAACGAGGAGGCGCTGCTGAAGCACCTGAAGGCCGGCAAGGTCTACGGCGCCGCGGTGGACGTCTTCAGCGAGGAGCCGCCGAAAACCGGGGTTCTGCAGGAACTGATCGCCCAGGAGCGCTTGGTGGTCACCCCCCACCTGGGGGCGAACACCTTCGAGGCCCAAGTGAACGTGGCGGTGGACGTCTCCCGGGAGATCCTCAACTACCTGGACGAGCAGCCGCTGGAGAACGCCGTCAACATACCCCGCTTCGACCTGGCCCTGATGGACCAGATGCGGCCGTTCCTCAACCTGATGAGCACCCTGTCCGACTTCGTCATCCAGCTGGTGGACACCAACATCAACAAGGTGACCTTTTCCTATGCGGGGAATATCGCCCACTACGACTGCACCCCGATCACCGTCTGCGGCCTGGCGGCGCTCCTCAACAGGATGGCGGCGCAGGACGTCAACATGGTCAACGCGACCCTGGTCGCCGACAACATGGGGATCGTCGTGGAGGACATCAAGTCCACCCAGTCGGCGGCCTTCTCCAACATCATTACCCTCACCATCGAGGGCCCCGGCGAGAAGCGGTCCATCGCGGGGACCCTGTTCGAAGGGATGTCGCGCATCGTCAAGCTGCGGGACTACCAGGTGGACTTCGCCCCGGCCGAGCATATGCTCATTCTCGTCTACCAGGACCGGCCGGGGATGATCGGCAAGATCGGCACCATCATGGGGAAACACGAGATCAACATCGCCGCCATGAACCTGGGGCGGCGCGAGAAGCTCGGGGAGGCGATGGTCATCCTCTCCCTCGACTCGGCGGTTCCCGCCGCCGTTATCGAAGAGGTGCGGAGTGCCACCGAGGCGAACTTCGTCAAGGCCCTGCACATGCCCTCGGCGAAGTGTTCGCGGGGGTGCGGCTGCGGTCTGTAGGGAAGTGAGACGTGAGACGTGAGCCCTGCCGGAAACGGCGGGGCTTTTTCGTTGGTGCGGGAGTTCCCTCAGAGGAGCCGGTCGATTGCCTCGAAGTCGATGACCCGTTCGGCGGAGGAGCGGATCAGGTCGATCTTCTCGTCGTCCTCGGCGCTGATCTTGGAGATGTGGCCGGTGATGGCGGGGAAGACCTCGGCCGTCGGCTCCATGATGCGGATATAGGGGATGCCGCTGTCGTCCAGGATCTGCTGGGTGATGGCGGATACCGGCGTCTGGCCGGGAATGACGAGGCCGGCGATTTTTTTCCGGTAGGCCGGGATGTGGTAGAGGGACGACAGGGTGACGATCAACTCGTCCCGGGAGCTGGTGGTGACGAGCAGGGTCGAGGTGGCGAGGAGGTCGATCACCTTCTGGGAGGAGGCGGCGCCGAGCTGGATGTGGTAGATGATCCGGTTGCGTGCCTCCGGGTCGCCATTGAGCGGCTGGTTGAGCAGCCGGGAGATGTGGTTGAGGGTCGGGTTGGCGAGAACCGGCGAGTAGTCGAAGGCCCCGGCGACGGGAAGGGGAAGTGGGGCAAAGGCCTTGGCCAGGTAGCCGAGCGATTCGTCCCGCTTTTCCGGGATGAGCCGGTTTACCAGGAGGAGCCTCGCTGCGCTCCCTTCCGCCTTGTAGAGGGGGAGGTTCAGGAGGACCGAGTCGATCACGCTGCCGATACCGCCGCCGCTCACCATCACCACGGGAGCACCGCAGAGGCTTGCCACCCGGGCGTTGCTGAGTCCGACCACGGAGCCGACCCCGCCATGTCCCGCACCTTCGATGACGAGAAAGTCGTACTTTTTCTCCATCTCCCGGCAGGCGCCGACGAGCCTCCCTTCCAACTCGGCGGTCGTCAGCGTGCCGTCCAGGAATTTTTTAGTCGAGCCGCGGCCGAGAACCACCGGCGACATGAGACGGATGTCTTCTTCCATGCCGAAGACCCGTGCCATCAGGGCGGCGTCCTTGTCCACCACGCAGCCGTTGAATTCCTGGCACTTGGGGCCGACAGCCTTGATGAAGCCGACCCGCCCGTATTTTTTCTGCGCCAGGTGGACGAGGGAGAGGCTGATGGTGGTTTTTCCCGTGTTCTGGCTGGTTGCGGCAATGAAGATTTTCCTGCACATGGGCTGCGCCGTCCCCGAATCTGGCAATGTTAGTATAGTTTGAATATATCCGAGCGGCGAAAGGAAAGGCAATAACGTATACCGTATCTGCCGTATACATTTACCGGTACCCGGCTCTGCCCGGCAACGCCCATGGCTGGAGAGCGGATTCGGCACGAAGTGGTATACTGTTTTTCCGGAGCACAATTATTTCCATCGGGAGGTACGCCATGCTGGTCAATACCTATCGCACGCTGGTGCATGCCCAGATCGAAACCGTCTGGAAGCTTCTGCTGGACCGTGTTGAGAACCCGCAGCACTACCTGCACGGAGTTGACGGCGTGCAGATTATCGAGCGGTCGGAGGCGGGGATAGTCAGAGAGATCAGTTGGGAGGGAAAGACCATCCGGGAGAGGATCGTGCCGGACAGGGACCATTGCCGCGTCACCTCCGAGCTGCTCGAACATCCGCTCTACCGCGGCACCACCGTTACCCGGGCCGTGTCCACCGCCGCCCAGAACCCCATGGCTCCGCTCTACCTGGAGACCGGGGTGCGGCTGGAGCGGAAGTCGTTTCACGTCGAGGGGCTGGTGAAGACCGAGGAGGAGATGGTCGCCGACATCGAGAAAGAGCTGCGGATGGTGAAGGAGAAGGCGGAAGAGGCGGAGCGCCGGGAGTGAGGGGGGATCGTTCGTGAAGCGCATGTTTGCGGGGTTCGTTGCGGCTGCGCTCTGGCTGATGGCGGCGGCGGCCTGTCCGGCGGCAGGGGAGGATGCAAGCCTTGCCCAAGGGGTCGTTGCGGAGATCAATCTTGCCCGTGCCGACCCACGGGGCTATGCCGGCTTTCTCCGGGAATTCCGCCGGAGCTTTCAGGGGAAGTCGTTCCGCGTGCCGGGTTCACGCTCCCTGGTCAGGACGAACGAGGGGGCAGGTGCGGTGGACGAGGCGATCCGGTTTCTCTCCCGCCAGCAGTCTCTGCCGCCGCTTGCCTGGTCGGCGGGGCTCGCCGCAGCGGCGGCGGAGCTGGTTGACGAGGAAGGGAAGAGCGGCGCCATCGGCCATTCGGCGAGCCGAAGCGGCGGCACGCAGGAGCGGATCGAGCGGCATGGTGCGTGGCGGGAGCGGATCGGCGAGGACATCAGCTATGGCCCCTCGGAGGCGCGGCTCATCGTGATGGAGCTCATCATCGACGACGGGGTGCGGGACCGGGGGCACCGCAAGAACATCTTCGACCGCGCCTTCCGGAGAGGCGGGGCGGCCTGCGGCCCCCATCCCCGCTTCGGGAGCATGTGCGTGATCGATTTTGCCGGAGGGTTCAGCGAATAGGGTCGGTCGGATTCGGGTTGTGTGCGAGGTTGTTCATGGGGTGCTTTATCAAATGGCTGACCGCAGCCGACGCGGCAATTTTTCTGGTTGTCGCGCCGTTTTCATGGCTGCTCGGGCTGGATTTCGGCGCGTTGCTGATCTGGAGCGGCCTCGTCGTGCTCGTTGCGGGGGCTTTGGCCGCATCGGCGGGTGCCGGCCTCCCGCGCGGAGTCAGCCTGGGGTACGACCGGCCGCTGCCGTGCTGCATATGCGGATTCGTGCCGAAAAAATGGCAGGAGTTGCGCAGAAGTTATGATTTATGCCTCTTCACGGGGGTGGTGGGGTTTGCCGCGATCGGTGCGGGCATCATGGTCGATTACGTCTGGCGGTAGTCGCGGACCGGCCCGGAGGAACTATGTCGTCACAAAAGAAGGCGTCTATTGCAACGGGGTGGAAGAGATTTTTCCTCTTCGCCGTATTCCCCCTCCTCATGCTCCCCTTCATCTTCATCTACGCCCTCTCGGCATGGTGGCTGCTGACCGTGCTGGACGGTTTCCCCGGCGGATTTTTCAGGCAGCACCCAAACCTGACGGTCGCCGCCATGGTCATCTTCTCATGCTTCCTGCTCATCGTCACGGCGCAGACAATGTGGGACAAGATGCGGGCCCGGCTTTGACGACGGCTATTTCTTCGTGCCGTCCTGCTTCGGTGCCGCTTCCTCCTGGGCGCCGTTCAATACCTTCAGGACATCGTCCGTAATGTCGGTGGTCTGGTTCTTCTCGTCGCTGTAAATGAGATCGCCTTTCCTGAGGACCAGGGCGTAGCCGTTCTTCGGGGCGTATTCCTTGACCGTCTTCTTGATCTCCGCCATGAGCTTGTCCAGGAATTCTTCCTCCTTGGCCTGCAGTTCCTTCTGGGCGTTCTGGGCAGACTGGCGGTACGCTTCGAACTTTTTCCTGAATTCCTTCTCCTTGACGCTCCGCTGCCCGGCAGACAACGGTTTCCCTTTTCCTTCCAGGGCTGCCTTGAGCTTATCCAGCTCGGCTTCCTTTTTCTTCAGGTTTTTCCCCAGCGTTTCAGTAAATTTTTCCAGGGACTGCTTGGCTTTTTCGCCGGCCTTCGATTCCTGGGCGATCTTCGTGAGGTCGATGGAGGCGATCTTTAGCCCCTCGGCAGCAAAAGCGGTGGCTGCGAAGGAAAGGATAAGCAGGGAAACAAGAGGGATCGTGCTGTATTTCATTCCATTCTCCTTTTCGTTTTGATGGGTTTTTCACGAAGAGCATGAAGAAAACAATTCATGATTTACGCAGCTAACTTCGTGTCCTTCGTGCCTTCGTGGTGGGTTGGACCGCCGGCTGAGACGACTTTATCTGCCGTTCCAGGAGCGCCACGTTTTCCACGTGGGGGGTCTGGGGGAACATGTCCACCGGCTGGACCTCCCGGGTCCGGTAGCCGAGCCGGGAGAGCTGGTCCAGGTCGCGGGCGAGGGTCGGGGGGGAGCAGGAGACGTAGATGATCCGGCCGGGCGCGAGCTGCGCCGCGTCCCTCAGGACCTGGGCATCACATCCCTTGCGGGGCGGGTTGAGGACGATCAGGTCGATCTCTTTCCCCTCGCTTTTTAGTTCCTCCAGGAGCTCGACCGCATCCCCCGCCTCGAAACGGCAATTTCCGGCGCCGTTTATCCGGGCGTTCTTTTCCGCGTCGGCCACGGCCGCCTCTACTGCCTCGATTCCCAAGACCTCGCGTGCCTGCGGGGCGAGAAACAGGGATATCCCGCCGATTCCGCAGTAGAGGTCGAGCACCGTTTCCCTGCCGGATAGTCCCGCCCATTCCCGGACCTTTTCGTAGATGAGCCGGGCGCCGCCACCGTTCACCTGGAAGAATGAGCGGGGGGAGATGGCGAAGCGGACCCCGCCGATCGCGTCAGCGAGCTCCTTGCGGGGGGTGAGGAAATGGTCCCGTTCCCCGAGGATGACGTTGCCGGCGGAGGCGTTGACGTTCTGGACCGCGATCTCCACCTCGGGGACCGCCGCCCGCAGGTACTTGGCCAGGTGATGGATCTCGTTGAAACTGCGCTCGGCGGTGACGAAGATCGCCATGGCGCGGTTTTCCGTCTCCGAGACCCGGACTACCAGGTAGCGCAACAGCCCGGTTTTGCTCCGGGCGCTGTAGACCGGGACTTTTCCCTTCCTGATCCCCTCTTTCACCGCTGCGACGATCCGGTTGATGAGGGGGTGGTGGAGCGGGCAGTCGCCGATGTCGATCACGTCGTGGGAGTTGCGGCGGTAGATGCCGATCACCGGCGCGGAGAACTTGCCGGCCACCACCAGTTTCGCGGAGTTGCGGTAGTGGAGCGGCTTTGGAGAGGGGAGCGGCTCGTGCACCTGCGTTTCCGCCAGCGAGGGGTAACGTTTCAGTTCCTCTTGCACCAGCTCGTGCTTCCAGGCGAGCTGGGCGGAATATTTCATCAGGATGAGGGGGCAGCCGTCGCAGGATGCCCCCTTGGCGCAGGGGGGCGTCTGGAGCCGGGCCGGGCTGTGACGCAACACCTTCACCGTGTCGGCGAAGATCTCCCGTTTGCCGGGATAGGCGACCCTGGCGCGGACCGTCTCGCCGGGGAGCGCGCCGTTCACCAGGACCGGCATATCCTGGAACGTCCCGAGGCCGTAGCCGTCTGCGTCCAGGGAGGTGACGGCGACCTCGAACTGCTCGCCGACCCGCGGCTTCTTCGGGACTTCTTTTCGCTCAGGTTTTTGCTGATCCTTCTTCATGGCCTCTTAATAAACAGTTTTCGGCACCGTTTGTCAATCCCTCTTTGGCGGAGTGCGTTAATCAGAGCGTCTGACGCCCTTGGCTGTCGCCCGGTCAGGCGCATCTGAAACGGGTTGATTAAATTAACACTCATGGCTTGCCGATAACAATTTCCGGTCCTATACTATTGATATGATATCGAATCTGTAAAATAAACTGTATTATTTAGTCCGGCAATTAAATTGACAACCCGCTGTAGGGGCGCTGCTTGCCGCGCCCCGATCTGGCGGAGCAAGCGCCGTCCCTGCCTCGAGATATTTAAGTGCCGCTGCATTGATGGGCCAAATCGGTAAAACAACCCACCGGGGAGATTTCATGAGTGCAAATGAATTCGTCGACTACTATGAATTGTTGCAGCTAAGCCCGAACGCAGACACCGAGACCGTTGAGCATAGCTTTCGGTATTTCGCCAAGAAGTTCCATCCCGATAACACCGAATCTGCGGACACGGAACGATTCCGCCAGATCGTCGAGGCCCACCGGACGCTCTCAGACCCTGAAACCCGTACCGGTTACGACGTCAAGTACCAGGATTACTGGAACAGCAAGTGGAGGATCGCCTCAGAGGCCAGCGACGGCTCCGCGTTCGGCGACGACCAGGTAACGCGAGAGCGCCTGCTGTCACTGTTGTACGTTCAGCGC
Source organism: Geobacteraceae bacterium (assembly GCA_036518435.1). GTDB lineage: Bacteria > Desulfobacterota > Desulfuromonadia > Geobacterales > Geobacteraceae > JAMPXD01. Next base: position 61,181 of record DATDNF010000031.1, on the reverse strand, counting down.
CGGCGTACCATGAACAGTCCGGGACTGGGTGAGTACGAAATGGCCCGTCTCATCAGCTCGCCGCCCGAATTGGTGGAGTTCCACTTGTGGTACCTCAAGGCCAAGAATTGGGTGGAACGCCTTCCGAGTGGGCTTTTGGCGATCACCGCAGCGGGTGTGGATCAGGTTGAGCAGAGCCGGCTCCTGCTCAGTCCCGATCGTCTGCTCGAAGCACATAAGCCCGCCAGCGGGGATGCGAAGGAAAGGGAGGACGGGAATCTGCTCCTTTCAGACGAGTAAATACCACCCCTAAATGAGCTGTCGCCAAATTCGAAGGTTTGGGGGGGCAGTCCCACGCCGACAGGCACCGCGAAACCTCCCTTGACTTTTCCTTCCTCTTTTCGCTACTATGCTCCGTTATGAAAAAGCTAACCAGACAGATTCAGGTGGGAAACGTGAAGATCGGCGGGGGGGCGCCCTGCTCGGTCCAGTCGATGTGCAACGCGGATACCCGCGATGTGGCGGCGACGCTCGGCCAGATACGGCGCCTGGCCGCCGCGGGGTGCGAGATCGTTCGCTGCGCGGTGCCGGACATGACGGCGGCCGAGGCGCTCGGTCGGATAAAGGCGCAGAGCCCGATCCCGGTCATTGCCGACATCCATTTCGACTACCGGCTCGCCCTCACGGTGCTGGAGGGGGGGATCGACGGGCTGCGGCTCAATCCCGGCAATATCGGCGAGCGGTGGAAGGTCGAGGAGGTTGTCAAGGCCGCCGGGGAGCGGCTTGTGCCGATACGGATCGGCGTCAACGCCGGCTCGCTGGAGAAAGAGCTCCTGGAGAAATACGGCCATCCGACCGCCGAGGCGATGGTGGAATCGGCCCTGGGGCATGTCCGGATACTGGAGGAGCTGGGGTACGACCAGATCAAGATTTCGCTCAAGGCCTCCGACGTCATGAAGACTGTTGCGGCCTACCGGCTTCTCGCCGAGAAGGTCGACTATCCCCTCCACATCGGCATCACCGAGGCGGGGACCATTTTCTCCGGCACCGTCAAGTCGGCGGTCGGCCTCGGCATCCTGCTCGCCGACGGGATCGGCGACACCATGCGGGTATCCCTGACCAGCGACCCGGTGGAGGAGATCAAGGTCGGCTTCGAGATACTGAAGGCCCTCGGGCTGCGCAGCCATGGGGTCAACTTCGTCTCCTGCCCCACCTGCGGCCGCTGCCAGATCGACCTGATTCGCGTGGCTGAGGAGGTGGAGAAGCGCCTGGCCGGCATCGACAAGCCGATCACCGTGGCGGTCATGGGGTGCGTGGTGAACGGCCCCGGCGAGGCGCGGGAGGCGGACGTGGGTGTCGCCGGCGGGCGCGGGGAGGGGCTCCTCTTCCGCCACGGCGAGGTGGTCCGCAAGGTGCCGGAGAGCGAGATGGTGGAGGCGCTCCTGGCAGAGGTGGAGAAACTCGTGAAGGAAAAATCGTAGGGGCGCAGCATGCTGCGCCCTGAATGCGATGGCATGAACAAGGAGAGTTTCGATGATTAAGCTGCAAACCGACACCGCAGCATGCTGCGCCCTGATTGCGATGGCATAAACAAGGGCGCAGCATGCTGCGCCCCTACATAATCTCAGAGGTTCCAAATGCGCTATTCCCAATACTTTATTCCCACCGTGAAGGAGACCCCCTCCGACGCGGAGGTGATCTCCCACCAGCTGATGCTGCGGGCGGGGATGATCCGCAAGCTCGCCGCCGGCGTCTACAACTATCTCCCGATAGGGCTCCGCTCGATCCGCAAGGTGGAGAACATCGTCCGGGAGGAGATGAACCGGGCCGGCGCCATCGAGATCCTGATGCCGACCGTGCAGCCGGCCGAACTCTGGCAGGAGTCGGGGCGCTGGGACCACTACGGCAAGGAGTTGCTCCGCTTCAGGGACCGGAAAGAGGCCGAGTTTTGCCTCGGACCGACCCACGAGGAGGTGGTGACCGATCTCGTGCGGCGCGAGGTGAAGAGCTACCGGCAGATGCCCCTCAACCTCTACCAGATACAGGGGAAGTTCCGCGACGAGATTCGCCCTCGCTTCGGGCTGATGCGCGGCCGCGAGTTCATCATGAAGGATGCCTACTCCTTCGACGTGGACGGTAGCGCGGCCGATCTCTCCTACGAGAAGATGTACCAGGCATACCGGCGCATCTTCGAGCGGTGCGGCCTCAACTTCCGCGCCGTGGAGGCGGATACCGGCTCCATCGGCGGCACCTCCTCCCATGAGTTCATGGTGCTCGCCGAGTCGGGGGAGGATGCCATCGCCTCCTGCTCCTGCTGCCACTACGCGGCCAATGTGGAGAAGGCCGAGGCGCGCCCCTTCGCCGCGCCCGAGCACGCCGAACCGCGCCCCCTGGAGCGGGTGGCCACCCCCGGCAAGCGGACCATCGACGAGGTGTCAGCCTTCCTCGACATCCCCGCCGCGGCCATGGTGAAGACCCTGATCCTCCTGGCCAATGAAAAGCCGGTGGTGGCGCTCTTGCGCGGGGACCACGACCTGAACGGGATCAAGCTGAAGAACCTTCTCGGTTGCGAGAACCTGGAGATGGCGGGGGACGAGGTGGTGGAGCGGGTCACCGGCGCACCGGTTGGCTTTGCCGGACCGGTCGGGCTGAAGGCGCGGATAGTCGCCGACCTGGCAGTGAAGGGGATGCGTAACTTCGCCACCGGTGGGAACGAGGCGGACCTCCACCTGAAGAACGTCAACCTGGTGCGGGACTGTGCGGTCACCGAGTTTGCCGACATCCGCAACGTGGCCCACGGCGATCCCTGTCCCCGGTGCGACGACGGGCGCCTGGAGATGTGGCGCGGCATCGAGGTGGGGCATGTCTTCAAGCTCGGCACCAAGTACTCCAAGGCCCTCTCCGCCACCTATCTGGATGCGGACGGCAAAGAGCAGATCATCTTCATGGGGTGCTACGGGATCGGCGTCAGCCGCACCGTGGCCGCGTGTATCGAGCAGAACCACGACGAGAACGGGATAGTCTTTCCGCTCCCGATTGCCCCGTTCCACTGCATTGTTTCGGCGGTGAACTACAGCAAGGAGGAGGCGGTGCGGGATGCGTGCGAGTCGATCTACCGGGAACTGGGCGGGGCCGGGGTCGAAGTCCTGCTGGACGACCGGGACGAGCGCCCCGGGGTGAAGTTCAAGGACGCCGACCTCATCGGGATACCGTTGCGGATCGTGGTGGGGAGCAAGAACCTGGCCGAAGGGCGGGTGGAGCTGAAGCATCGCCGGAGCGGCGAGATGGAACTCCTGACCATCGCCGAGGCGGTGGCCAAAGTGAAGACGATGGTTGCTGAGGCGTTGAAATAACGGTGTTGTAGGGGCAACCCCATGTGGTTGCCCGCTGTCAGGGCAGGCACATGGGCCTGCCCCTGCAATTGATGCAGAGGAATCTCATGACACGCGATGAAGCACGTTCAAAAATAATATTTGCCCTCGACGTCCCGACATTCGCCGACGCGAAGCACTGGGTCTCCGTCCTTTCGGGGCGGGTGGGGATGTTCAAGGTGGGGAAGCAGCTCTTCACCGCCCATGGCCCGGACATCGTCCGGATGGTCGAGAACTTCGATGCGGAAGTGTTCCTGGACCTCAAGTACCACGACATCCCGAATACCGTGGCGATGGCCTCCCTTGAGGCGGCCCGGCTTGGCGCCAGTCTGATCAATCTCCATGCCCTCGGTGGGTACGAGATGATGGCACGGACAGTGGAGACACTGGACCGGGAGTTCGCCGGAAAGAAGCGGGCAAAGGTGCTGGCGGTTACCATCCTCACCTCGTCGACCGGGGAGACCCTCCGGGAGGTGGGGATCGAGCGGCCGGTGGAGGAGATGGTGGTGCGGCTCGCCGTGCTCGCCAAGAAGGCGGGGATCGACGGGGTGGTCGCCTCCCCCCGGGAAGTTCCCCTGATCCGCGCGGCGTGCGGATCGGATTTCCTGGTGGTCACGCCGGGTGTCCGCCCCTCTTTTGCCGCTACGGACGACCAGAAGCGGGTCATGACCCCGGGCGAAGCGGTCCGCGCCGGGGCCGATTACCTGGTGATCGGCCGCCCCATCAGTGCCGCCCAGGACCCTGTGGCCGCGGCCGAGGCGATTGTCCGGGAGATCATGGCTATCTAGATAATCAGGCTGAAGGGCGACGGGAAGGCGAGCGCCTTCAAAGTCTTCACGGCTTTTTAACCGCCAGCTTCAGCCGTAATACCTGAAGGGTTTTATATATGAAAGACGAGTTGATCTACGGTGTAAACCCGGTAATGGAGGCCCTCCGGGGCGGAAGGCGCGCCTTCGAGCTTTTTGTCGTCGGGGGAGGAAACGACCGGCGCATGGAGAAGCTCCTCGCCCTGGCGGGGGGGAAGGGAGTGCCGGTCCGGCAGCGGGAGAAGGGTGACCTGACGCGCCTGTGCGGCACCGACTACCACCAGGGGGTGGCGCTGCGGGTCGAGCCGTTTCCCTATGCCGACCTTGCGGACCTGCTGGCGCGCTGGCGCGCATCGGGCGAAAGCGGGCTCCTGCTGGTCCTCGACGGGGTCCAGGACCCCCACAACCTGGGGGCGCTGATCCGCTCGGCGGCCTGTGCCGGTGCCCACGGGGTGATCATTCCGAAGGACCGGGCGGTGGGGATCACGGCGGTGGTGGAGAAGGCATCCGCCGGCGCCAGCGAAACCATCCCGGTGGTCCGCGTTGCCAACATCGCCCAGATCCTGGAAGAACTGAAGCGGGATGGCTTCTGGATCTACGGTGCGGCCGGCGATGCACCGCAATCCCTGTACGGACAGGACTTCACCGGCCATGTGGCCCTGGTGATCGGCGGCGAAGGTGAGGGTATCCGCCCTCTGGTCCGGAAGAAGTGCGACGTCCTGGTTGCCATTCCCCTGAAGGGGGGCGTGGCTTCGCTGAATGCCTCGGTTGCCGGCGGCATCATGCTGTTCGAGGCGGTTCGGCAGAGATATTCAACGGCCCGCGGGTAAAGGTTCCTGCTTTGCATGTCTGCCCGTAGGGGGGCAGGAAAATCAAAAAGGGTCCGGCAATGAATATTGCTGGACCCTTGTCTTTTCTGGTGCCGGAGGCCGGGGTCGAACCGGCATGCCCTTGCGGGCGCTGGATTTTGAGTCCAGTGCGTCTACCAATTTCACCACTCCGGCAAAGTGAACGGATTATAGCGGATGGCCCGGTACGGGTCAAGCAAGAAATATCGTGGCGCCCGGAAAAAATGATTGACACCCGGCGAGGGTTTTGTTATAAAAAGGATTCTTGAATGGGGCTGTAGCTCAGTTGGGAGAGCGCTTGAATGGCATTCAAGAGGTCGTCAGTTCGATCCTGATCAGCTCCACCAAACAAAAACAAGGGGTTACGGAGAGTCCGTAGCCCCTTTTTTGTTGCTTGTCTTATTCAAGTAACCTTTTGTGATTTTGTCATGGCAGACTCATATGGCTTGTCGGGTGGCAATCCCTGCCGGCATTGACCGTAATTATGCCATAAAAAAGGCCGCATTCGAAGATGCGGCCTTTTTTACTGACGGGTTGAAAAAGAAACGGAAAAGCCGCTCTTTCGGAGCGGCCTTTCCGTTTCTGCCGGTGACGTGCTACGCCTTTTTCGCCTTGGGAGCGGCCTTTGCCTTGGGAGCGGCCTTTGCCTTGGGGGCGGCCTTCGCCTTGGGGGCGGCCTTCGCCTTGGGAGCGGCCTTAGCCTTGGCGGGCTTCTCTGACTCGGCTTTTTGGGCCTTGAGCTTGGCAGCCCTTATTTCCCGCGCCTTGGCAAGATTATCTGCCAGCCCTCTGTCCTGGGCCATTTTACGGCGCGCTTCGGAGAAGTTTTTCGCGGTGAGAGCTTGGCTGCTGGGGATGCCGAACTGCTTTTTGTACTCGCCCGGCTTCATGCCGTGGACTTTGGCCAGGTGGCGCGCCAGGGTTTTCATCCCCCCTTTGCCGCAGATCATGCAGAACACCTGATCGGGCTGGAAGGCTTTTTTCAGGGAGACCGCGGGGCCCTTTGCCTCGGGCGCAGCGGCGGCTTCGGCGCCGGCGCCTTCCAGTTGCTGGAGCGAGGTATAGACTTTCTGGATCTCCTGGAGGAGATCGTCGCTGCTCATCTCTGACATTGAAGCGTGTGAAGATACAATGCTTGCTGTCAATTCCAATAACGTTGGTGCCATATTGAATCCCTCCTTTTGTGTGTAAAGCAGATTATTAAGTCGATTTCGTTATATTTAACTGCATTATTTTTTAAAATCAAGTATAAAAATCAAATTCGCCAAAAATATATTGACTCAACTGTACGGTTTCTGTTAGTTTTTATTGTGTAAACAAGCGCCAATGGTGATCTTAAAGGACATTCAGCATGGCAGGGATCGAAGTCGACGAAAGACGCTGCAAAGGGTGCGGGCTATGTACGGTCGCCTGTCCTCACAGGCTCATACGGCTATCCGACCGGATCAACCTGCAGGGGTATACTCCTGCCGTTGCGGCATCCCTCGAAAAATGCACCGGATGTGCGCTCTGCGCGGAGATGTGTCCCGATGTCGCCATAGCGGTATTCAAGTGATGTCCTGACAGTTCCGGCTGTCATGATCTGCGCGCCATTGACAGACAGGAGCCGAAATACTGTCTGTGCCACTCACTTCTCACAAGAGCTTTGCTATGGGCGGTCCCGCCAGGAGGTAGTTTTGTCGAACCGGTTGTTTGTCAAGGGCAATGAAGCCGTTGCCATGGCTGCCATCGAGGCCGGCTGCCGTTATTACTTCGGTTACCCGATCACTCCCCAGAGCGACATTCCCGAATATCTTTCCCGTGAGCTGCCAAAGCTGAACGGCGAGTTTATTCAGGCGGAGAGCGAGATCGCCTCCATCAACATGCTCCTCGGCGCCTCCGCCACCGGCGTCCGTGCCATGACCTCTTCGTCCGGACCCGGCATCTCCCTCAAGCAGGAGGGAATTTCCTATATGGCCGGTTCGGAGCTTCCCGGAGTGATCGTCGATATCGCCCGCTCGGGACCGGGACTCGGCGGTATCGACGCGTCCCAGGCCGACTACTTTCAGGCGGTGAAGGGAGGAGGCCACGGCGGTTACCATATCGTCGTCCTCGCGCCCTCGTCGGTCCAGGAGATGTACGACCTCACCCTGCTTGCCTTTGATCTGGCTGACATCTACCGGATACCGGCCATGGTCCTTGCCGATTCGGTGGTGGGGCAGATGAAGGAGCCGCTGATTCCGCACAAACGGCCCGATACTCCCCTCCCGCCCGTGGAGTGGGCGGTGCGGGGGAAAGGGGAGGGGGAGCAGCGGGTGGTGAAATCCCTCTATCTGGGAGACGGCGAGCTGGAGGCCCATAACTGGAAGCTCCACGCCAAGTACCAGCTCCTGAAGGAAAACGAGAGCCGCTGGGAGGAGTTCGAGACCGGCGACGCCGAGATCCTTGTCACCGCCTTCGGCTCGGCCGCCCGGATCGCCAAGACCGCCATCATGATGGCGCGGGAAGAGGGGATAAAGGTGGGGCTGCTGCGCCCCATCACGCTCTTCCCTTTTCCCGAAATGGCGTATGCCGCGCTGACCGGGCGCTGCAAGAGGGTCCTCGACATCGAGCTCAATACCGGCCAGATGATCGAGGATGTGCGCCTCTCCGTGGCGAAGGACGCCGAGGTCTTCTTCTACGGCCGCCCCCCGGGCGCCGGCTCGCTCCCCACACCCGAGGAACTCCTGGAGCAGATCAGGAAATATTATTGAAATTGGTAGGGGCGAACCCATGTGTTCGCCCTAATTGGGCAGACACATGGGTCTGCCCCTACATCAGGGGTTCATATGCAGCAGGTTTTCAAGAGGCCGCAGAGCCTGAAAGACGTCCAGACCCACTTCTGTCCCGGTTGTCACCACGGCACCTTCCACCGGCTGGTGGCTGAAGCCATGGACGAGTCCGGCGTGCAGGGGCGCACCATCGGCGTTGCCTCGGTCGGCTGTTCCGTATTCCTCTACAGTTATTTCGATATCGATGTGGTGGAGGCCCCCCATGGCCGCGCCTCTGCCGTTGCCACCGGTGTGAAGAGGGCGCGCCCCGACTGCTTCGTCTTCACCTACCAGGGTGACGGCGACCTGGCGGCCATCGGCACGGCGGAGATCATCCACGCCGCCAATCGGGGGGAAGACATCACGGTCTTCTTCGTCAACAATACCACATACGGCATGACCGGCGGCCAGATGGCCCCCACGACGCTGGTGGGGCAAAAAACCTCTACCTCCCCCTACGGGAGGAACCGGGCGAAGGACGGTGCGCCGCTGCGGATGGCGGAGCTCCTGGCCCAGCTGGAGGGGGTCGCCTTTTCGGCGCGGGTGGCGGTGAACAGTCCGCGGAACCTGATGGATGCGAAAAAGCAGATCAGAAAGGCGGTCCGCTACCAGGTGGAGGGGAAGGGGTTTTCCTTCATCGAGGCACTCTCCGCCTGCCCCACCAACTGGGGGATGACCCCGCTCGCCGCCAACGAGCGGGTCGGCACGGAGATGTGCGACTATTTCAAGCTGGGCGTATTCAAAAACACGGCGGGTTTGTAGGGGCGGGCGCAGTCTTCCGCCCATCTCGCGCCCGGTTGGCAAACCTTTCATATCTGATTCTTTCACGGTTCACCATTCATGGGGTTACCATGCGTTACGATGTCTTCATAGCAGGGTTCGGCGGCCAGGGGGTGCTTCTGGCGGGAAACCTCCTCTCCTATGCCGCCCTCATCGAGGGGAAGAATGTCTCCTTTTTTCCGGCATACGGGGTCGAAAAGCGGGGGGGCGCGGCCATGTGCACCGTGGTGATCGCCGACGGAGAGGTGGGGTCGCCGGTGATCGGCAACCCCTCGGTGACCGTGGTCCTGAACCAGGCATCCCTGGACAAGTACGGCCGGAAAGTGAAGCCGGGAGGGGCACTGATCGTCAACTCCTCCCTGGTAGATGCTTCCCTCTTCCACCGGGACGACATCGAGACGATCCTGGTGCCGATGAACGAGATCGCCATGCAGCTCGGCGATGCCCGGATGGTGAACATGGTGGCGGTCGGGGCCTATGCGGCACGGAGCGGAGCGGTCTCCCTCGCATCGCTTGCCGAGGCTCTGCGGGATGCACTCCCCGAGCGGAACCACCGGTTCATCCCTGCCAACGTGCAGGCGATCGAGGCCGGCGCGGCGCGGGTCGGCGCGGAAAAGTCTTGACGTTCCCCGCCGTATTTGCTATATAACTTTTTCTCGTTGGGGTGTCGCCAAGCGGTAAGGCAACGGACTCTGACTCCGTCATCCTAGGTTCGAATCCTAGCACCCCAGCCATCCCGGTCCCATCGTCTAGTGGTTAGGACACCGGCCTTTCACGTCGGTAACAGGGGTTCAAGTCCCCTTGGGATCACCATCCACTTATAAGGCCAGTAATCCGCTCCGGTTACTGGTCTTTTTCGTACTGCCACAACTTTTCCGAAAGGAAGCGACACCCCATGCTCACTGCCGTCATTTTCGATTTCGACGGGATCATCGTCGATACCGAGCCGCTCCACTACAAGGCATTCCAGGAGGTCCTCGTTCCCCTCGGGATCGGCTATTCCTGGGATGAATATCTCCGCCGCTACATCGGTTTCGATGATCGTGATGCCTTCCGCGAGGCGTTCCGTGCCGGAGGGCGTGCTCTGGACGAGAAGGCACTGCAGCAGCTGATCGAGGAGAAAGGGGAGGCGTTTCAGGGTGCCATCGCAAGCGGGGTGGAGCCCTATCCGGGGGTGGTGGAACTGATCCGCTCCATCGCCGGGAACCTCCCCCTTGCCCTTTGCAGCGGTGCGCTTCCGGGCGACATCCATCCGATCCTGAAACAGCTCGGCCTTGACGGCGCCTTTGACGTGGCCGTCACTGCCGCGGACGTGCAGGCGAGCAAGCCCGACCCCGCGAGTTACGCGTTGACGGTGGCGCGGCTCCGGGCCGCGTTCCCGGAACGGGAGATAGTTCCCGGTAACTGTCTCGCCATAGAGGATACCCCGGCCGGGCTCGCTTCCGCCTCGGGTGCGGGGCTCAAGGCCCTGGCGGTGACCAACAGCTACCCCGAAGAGAGCCTCGGCGCGGCGTGCCGGGTGGTGCCGTCCCTGGCCGGCATCGACCTGGAAGGACTCCGGCTCCTCTTCTGACGCCATGGCCATGACCGGACTCCCCATCGACGAGCTCCTTCCACGGCTCCTGGAAATCCTCGACCGCTCCCCCTCGGCGGTCGTTCAGGCCCCTCCCGGCGCCGGCAAGACCACCCGCGTTCCCCTCGCCCTGCTTGATCTCCCCGTTATGCACAACCGGAAAATCGTCATGCTGGAGCCGCGCCGGCTTGCCGCCGTCAACGCAGCGCGCTGGATGGCCGCTTCCCTCGGGGAAGAGGTGGGCCGGACGGTAGGTTACCAGATCCGCTTCGAGCGGAAGGTCTCTGCGGCAACCCGCATCGAGGTGGTCACGGAAGGGATTCTGACCCGCCGCCTCCAGAACGACCCCCTTTTGGAAGGGGTGGGGGCGGTGATTTTCGACGAGTTCCATGAACGGAGCTTGAACGCCGACACCGCCCTGGCCCTCTGTCTCGATGCCCGCCAGGGGCTGCGCGAAGACCTGCGCATCGTCGTCATGTCGGCAACCCTGGACGGTGGGCCTGTGGCACGCCTGCTGGGGGATGCGCCGGTCCTGACCAGCGAGGGGAGGAGCTTTCCGGTCGAGGTCCGTTATCTCCCCAGGGAGGCGAACGGGAATGTCGCGCAGACTAGCGGAGAGGCGGTGCGGGCGGCGCTGGGGGAGACGGAGGGGGATATCCTGGTATTCCTTCCCGGCGGCGGGGAGATCCGCCGCTGCAAGCGGCTCCTGGAAGAAACGGCCGACAGCGGCTCCCTCCCCCTCATCGTCCCCCTTTACGGCGATCTCCCCTTCGCGGAGCAGGAACGGGCCATCATGCCGGCGGGGCGGCGCAAGGTGGTCCTGGCCACCAACATCGCCGAAACGAGCCTCACCATTCAGGGGGTCCGGGTGGTGATCGACGCGGGGTTCACCCGCCAGCTCCAGTACGACCCGGCGACCGGCCTGAATCGCCTGGTAACGGTGCGCCTGTCGGCCGCTTCCGCCGAGCAGCGCGCCGGCAGGGCGGGGCGCCTGGGTCCCGGGGTCTGCTATCGCCTCTGGACCGAGCACACCCAGCGTACCCTGGTTCCCTTTACCCCGCCCGAAATCCGCACCGCCGACCTTACCGGCCTCGCCCTTGAACTCGCCCTCTGGGGGGTGAAGGAGGCGGGCGCCCTCCTGTGGCTCGACCCTCCCCCCGTGGCATCCCTGAACGAGGGGCGCCGCCTGCTGGCGGGCCTCGGGGCGCTCGACCGCTCAGGCGCCATCACCCGGCACGGCAGGGCGATGGCGCTCCTGCCGGTCCATCCGCGCCTTGCCCACATGCTCCTGATCGCGCAGGAGCGGGGGCTCGGGGCGCTTGCCGGTGACATGGCGGCCCTCCTGTCGGAACGGGACATCGTCAGGCCTCTCTCCGGTCCCGGAAAGAAGCAGGCGAGCGACAGCGACCCGTTCGACCGGGTCGAGCTCCTCGAACTCTGGCGCGCCGGGAGGACGTTTTCCTCAGGCCCGGAGGAGGTCGATTCGCAGGCGTGCCGGTCGGTCGACCGGGCGGCGCGGCACCTCCGGCAGCTTCTGGGGACGGGAGATGAACGGCAGAAGGCCTCGTCTCCCGCCGCGGCGCGGCTCCTCGCCCAGGCCTATCCGGACAGGATAGCCCGGCAGCGGGAGCCGGGCTCGGACCGCTACCTCCTTGCCAACGGCCGGGGAGGGCGTCTTTCGCCCCGGAGCGCCCTGCGGGACCGGGAGTTTGTCGTGGCGGCGGTGATGGAGGGGGGTGAACGGGGCGACGGCCTGATCCATCTGGCCGCGGCCATTTCCCTTGAGGATCTCCGGCAGGAATGCGCTCCGGCCATCGTCCGGCAGCGGCTGGTGGCGTGGGACCCGGGTGAGGGCAGGGTCGTGACGCGGGAGGAGGAGCGTCTCGGCGCTCTGGTGCTGGCGAGTTCGCCGGCCACGCCGACTGCAGACGAGGTGTACGAGGCGCTCCTTGCGGGGATGGCGGGAATGGGACTGGCGGCGTTGAACTGGACGGACCAGGCCGAACAGTTTCTGGCCAGGGCCCGGTTCATCGGCCGTCACGCGCCGGCCGGCGCGTGGCCCGACCTCTCCGGGGCGCACCTGGCAAAGACCATTCCCGACTGGCTCGGCCCCTACCTCGCGGGGGTGCGCTCCCTGGCCGGGCTGGCGGGGGTCGATCTCCTCCTCCCCCTCAAGGGGCTGTTCAGCAGGGAGCAGGTGAAAAGGATCGAGGAGGGGGCGCCGACCCACCTGACGGTGCCGAGCGGCTCCCGCGTAGCGCTGCGCTACACCGCAGATGGGGCGCCGGTCCTGGAGGTCAAGCTGCAGGAGCTGTTCGGCCTGGCCGAAACCCCGACGGTGGCGTGGGGAAAGGTGCCGGTCGTCCTCCACCTCCTCTCTCCGGCCCGCCGTCCCGTCCAGGTGACGAGCGACCTGAAGGGATTCTGGAACGGCGCCTACCGGGAGGTGCGCAAGGAGCTGAAGGGACGCTACCCGAAGCACCCCTGGCCCGAAGACCCGTGGAGCGCGGTGCCGACAAGGCATGTGAAGGCAAGGATGAAGGATGAAGGATGAAGGATTTTTTTACGGCAGATTGGTAAACCTGATTGTCCCGTCGGCCTGGACGGTTCTCCGGATACTGTCGTGTTCCGGTCCCTTTTCTTGGGGGGAGGCGGCGCCGGGGACGAAGGTGGCGGTCACGTTGACGCCGTCCTTCCATGCCTCGAAATGGAGATGGGGGCCGGTGGTGCGCCCCGTCGATCCGGAGAAGGCGATGGTCGAACCCCTGTCCACCGGCTCCCCCGCGATCTTGAGATTGGTCGAATTATGGGCGTAGAGGGTGGTCATGCCGTCATCGTGCCGGACGATCACCGTGTTGCCGTAACCGGGACGGTAGCCGCTGAAGACAACCACCCCGGGGGCGATCGGCCGGACCGGCGTCCCTGTCGGGGTGGCGATGTCCACCCCCTTGTGGTCGCGAATCACGCCGTCGATCGGGTCGTGCCGCAGCCCCACCGGCGAGGTGATTATTCCGTTGACCGGGAGGAAGTGGTCGGCATCGGTCCGCTCCTCGCTTGTTTGCCGGGGGTATTCCGCCGGTGGCCGAGTGGCCGGGCGGGCCTGCTGCGGGACTTTGCGCCGGGCGGTTCCCCGATCCGTCATGACCTTCACCGCGCTTTTGACCGAGGGGGCGTCGGTGAAACACTCAACCCCGTCCTCGTTCAGATAGCGGTAGATGTCGGCATGGGCCTCGCTACAGGCGACGGAGAGAGTCAGAAAAAGGAGGGCGATAATCATGAATGCGTTGTCCTCCGGATGTTGGTTGCCTGGAACTCATACAAACTATACAGATCGCAGCGGACTTTGACAAGCAGAAGGGAGTGCGGACGCCCGGCGTGCATGCTGTGCCGCATTATTGGGCAGGGGTTGGTTGAAATGTCCATATTTTAGGCTATACTTGCACCGTTGATTTCTCCTGTCCCCGCGTCTTTCGGTTAACGTGCCGAATTACTGCGGATTATTTTATTTCTCCGTTTGGGCAAACATTTTGCTTCTCATGAATTGAGAGGGTATGTGGATTGCTCTTGCTTTTTATCTATGGGGACTTTATAATCCACACGCCTTTTTACTTAAAGAACCGGGGGTGATGATCCTTGAAAAAAGTCGAAGCGATTATAAAACCTTTTAAGCTGGACGAAGTAAAAGAGGCTCTCAACGAGATCGGTATCCAGGGGATAACCGTCAGCGAGGTGAAGGGGTTCGGTCGCCAGAAGGGCCATACCGAGCTCTATCGCGGTGCCGAATACGTGGTTGATTTCATTCCCAAGATCAAGATGGAAATCATCACCAGCGACGATATCGTTGCCAAAGTGGTGGAAACCATCGAGACGGCGGCTAAGACCGGCCGGATCGGCGACGGCAAGATCTTTGTCACGCCCGTTGAAGAAGTGGTCCGCATCAGAACCGGCGAAAGGGGCGAGGACGCCCTGTAGCCGTCTGTAATTTAATTACCCGAAAGGAGATTCTCGATGACACCGAAGCAAGTAGTAGATTTCGCCAAAGAAAACGGCGCCCTGATGGTTGATTACAAATTCATGGACTTCGTCGGCATCTGGCAGCACTTTTCCACGCCGATCAGCGAGTTCGGCGAAGACACCTTCGAGGACGGGCTCGGCTTTGACGGCTCTTCCATCCGCGGCTGGCAGCCGATCCACGCCTCCGACATGATCATTCTCCCCGATCCGACCACCGCCAAGATGGACCCCTTCACCGCCATTCCGACCCTGTCGCTCATCTGCAATATTTTCGATCCGATCACCAAGGAAGACTACAGCCGCGACCCGCGCAACATCGCCCGCAAGGCCGAGGCGTACCTCAAGGCGAGCGGGATCGGCGATACCGCCTATTTCGGCCCTGAGGCCGAATTCTTCATCTTCGACGACGTCCGTTACGACATGAGCGCCAACCAGTCGTTCTACGCGGTCGACTCCGTGGAAGGGGCCTGGAACACCGGTCGTGAAGAGTTCCCCAACCTGGGCTACAAGCCGCGCCACAAGGAAGGGTACTTCCCGGTCTCCCCGACCGACTCCCAGAACGACCTCCGCAACGAGATGGTGATGGAGATGCAGAAGGTCGGCATCCAGGTCGAGGCCCAGCACCACGAGGTCGCCACCGGCGGCCAGGCCGAGATCGACATGCGTTTCGACTCCCTCGTCAAGATGGCCGACAAGCTTCAGTGGTTCAAGTACATCATCAAGAACGTGGCCTACCGCAATGGCAAGACCGTCACCTTCATGCCGAAGCCGCTCTACGGCGACAACGGCTCCGGGATGCACTGCCACCAGTCGATCTGGAAGGACGGCACGAACCTGTTCGCCGGTGACAAATACGGCGGACTCTCCCAGATCGCCCTCTACTACATCGGCGGGATCATCAAGCATGCCAAGGCGCTGTGCGCATTCACCAACCCGACCACCAACTCCTACAAGCGTCTGGTGCCGGGCTTCGAGGCGCCGGTGAACATGGCCTACTCCAGCCGTAACCGCTCCGCTTCGCTGCGGATCCCGATGTTCTCCACCAACCCGAAGGCAAAGCGGATCGAGTACCGTACTCCGGACCCCTCCGCCAACGGCTACCTCGCCTTTGCCGCCATGCTGATGGCGGGCCTCGACGGGATCGAGAACAAGATCGATCCGGGCCAGCCGCTCGACAAGGACATCTACGGGCTTTCCCCCGAGGAACTCTCCAATATTCCGTCCGCTCCGGGGAGCCTGGAAGAGGCGCTCAACTGCCTCAAGGCCGACCACGACTTCCTCCTCAAGGGGGACGTGTTCACTCCCGACGTCATCGAGAAGTGGATCGAGTACAAGACCGATGCCGAAGTCAACCCGGTTCGGATGCGTCCGGTGCCGATCGAATTCGCCCTCTACTACGACGTTTAATCTTCATGTCGTACATAGCTGTACAGGAAAGGCGGGAGCGATCCCGCCTTTCTTTTTTTTTGCCGGTAGGGGCGCAGCATGCTGCGCCCCTACATGGCGATTCTTTCAACGCGTTGACTTTACCGCCTGTATCTGCTAGAAAAGAATGATTTATTCGTTTCCACAAGGGGTTCCATGGAAGATTTCTTTTTGAAAGTATCGGTGATGCTCGTCCCCGCCCTGATGGCGATAACCTGCCACGAGGTTTCCCACGGCTTCATCGCCGACCGCTTCGGTGACCGGACGGCACGCTACATGGGGCGGCTCACCCTCAATCCCCTCAAGCACCTGGACATCATCGGCACTCTGATGGTTTTCCTGGCCGGGATCGGCTGGGCCAAGCCGGTGCCGGTGAACTTCAACAACCTGCGGCATCCGAAGCGGGATATGATCTGGGTCGGGGCTGCCGGTCCGATTACCAATATCATCCTCGCCACCCTTTCCGCGCTGGCCCTGCGGGGTTTCGTCGCTTTCGGCGCCATGTTCCCGGGCGCCCCCATGCTCCGGATGTTCATCGATCCGATTGCCCTGATGCTCGCCTTTTCCGTCTACATCAACCTGGTTCTGGCCGTTTTCAATATGATCCCGGTGCCGCCGCTCGACGGCGGCAGGGTCATGGTCGGTTTGCTGCCGTACCGGCAATCGGTGGCCTATGCGGGAATCGAACGATACGGCATGATCGGGATCATTCTGGTGGTGCTCTTTTTCCCCAGGATTCTTTCATACGTCATTGCCCCGCCGCTCTATTTCGGATTGGATCTGCTGATCGGGCCGAAGGTCATGGGGTACCTCGTCCACAACACCTCCCTGCGCCAGTTGGGGATATTCCCCTTTTAGAGGATTCCCGGCCGGCACCATATAAAGGAGTTTTTTTTATGCAAAACAAGCGCATCGTCAGCGGCATGAGACCCACCGGCAAACTCCACCTCGGCCACTACCACGGGGTCCTCGCCAACTGGCTGGAGCTGCAGCACGACTACGAGTGCTTCTTCTTCGCCGCCGACTGGCACTCCCTCACCACCGAATACGCCGCTACCTCCGAGATCAGGGGAAACATCCACGAGATGGTTCTCGACTGGCTGGCGTTCGGCATCGACCCGGAAAAGAGCACTATCTTCCAGCAGAGCCTGGTGCCGCAGCATGCTGAGCTGAACCTGATCCTTTCCATGATCACCCCGGTTTCCTGGCTGGAGCGCAACCCGACCTACAAGGAGATGCAGGAGAACCTGACCACCAAGGACCTTTCCACGTTCGGTTTCCTCGGCTACCCGGTGTTGATGGCTTCCGACATCATCGTCTACAAGGCGACCCGGGTCCCGGTGGGGCACGACCAGCTGCCGCACCTGGAGATCACCCGGGAGATCGCTCGCCGTTTCAACCACCTCTACGGCCATGTCTTCCCCGAGCCGGAGGCGTTTCTCACCGAGACCCCGAAGCTGCTCGGCCTGGATGGCCGGAAGATGAGCAAGTCGTACGGGAACGCCATCTTCCTGTCGGAGAATGCCGAAGAGACCCGGAAAAAGGTGATGTCCATGGTGACCGACGTGGAGCGGCCTCGCCGGAGCGACCCGGGCGAGCCTGACCGCTGCGTCGCCTTCAACCTGCACCGGCTCTATGTCCCCGACGAGGAGCGGGCCAGGATCGTCGAGGCGTGCCGCGGCGCCCAGATCGGCTGTGTCGAATGCAAAGGTATCCTGGCTAAATGCATGATCGAGGAGCTGGCGCCGTTCCGGGCCAGGCGGGAAGAGCTTGCCCGGAAACCGGGACTGGTGGAGGAGGTGCTCGCCGCCGGGAGCGGAAAAGCGGAGGCTGAGGCGGCCGCGACCATGAAGGACGTGAGGCAGGCTATAAAGATGTAAGATGCTTGTAGAGACGCCCCGCCGGGGCGTCTCTACATTGGGAGATAACCTTTGTCGCTGGCCCCTGCACCTCAAGACACTCTTTTCCCTGACGCCGATCCGTCGGCCTATACCGTCAGGACCGAATCGTTCGAGGGACCGCTCGACCTCCTCCTCTACCTGATCAGGAAGAACGAGGTCGACATCTACAACATCCCGATCGCCGCCATCACCCGGCAGTACCTGGAGTACCTTGAGTTGATGAAGGAGCTCAACCTCGATATCGCCGGAGAATTCCTGGTGATGGCCTCCACCCTGGTCCAGATCAAGTCGCGCATGCTTCTCCCCGCCCCGGAGGTCGAAGAGGCTGAGGAGGTGGAGGAAGATCCGCGCGCCGAGCTGGTCAAAAGGCTCCTGGAATACCAGCGGTACAGGGAAGCGGCCGACCAGCTGGCGGAGTGCGAACTCCTCGGCCGCGAGGTGTTCGCCCGCAAGTTCGCCCCGCCGGAGCTCGACGGGCTCAAGCCGGAAGAGACGCCGCCGGAGGTGGAGCTGTTCGAGCTGATCGAGGCCTTCCGGGCGCTCCTGGCCAAGGTGCCGGAGGCAAGCTTCCATGAAGTCGGCGCCGAGGGAATGACCATCGCCGACCGGATCAACGAAGTGCTCGATCTCATCCGGGGGAAGGAATCGGTCACCTTCGAGCGCCTCTTCACCGCACCGCTCACCCGGGAGTACGTGATCGTCACCTTCCTGGCGATCCTTGAGCTCTGCAAGCTGAAGATGGTGCGACTCCTCCAGGCGAACAGCTTCGGGGTCATCTGGATCGCGCCGATGCTTCTGGAAGGGGAGGCTGCCGAGGAGGAACTGCATGACCGCTTCAGCTCTTAAATCGATCGTGGAGAGTCTTTTCTTTATTTCCGATGCGCCATTGACATTGGAGAGACTTTGCGCAATCCTTGAAGAATACGATAAAAGCTCGGTTGAGGCCGCAGTTGCCCGGTTGCGGGAAGAGTACGCCGAGGCGGGGCGGGGCATCTGCCTGTCCGAGGTGGCGGGGGGGTATCAGCTCCGGAGTCACCCGGAAAACGCCGACTACATCAGACGGCTGATCCGGGGGAAGACCTTCAAGTTCAGCCGCTCCGCCCTGGAAACCCTGGCGGTGATCGCCTACCGCCAGCCGATCACCCGCGCCGAGGTGGAGTACCTGCGGGGGGTCGATAGCGGCGGGGTAGTCAAGACCCTGCTGGAGAAAAAGATGATCCGCATCCTCGGCAAAAAGGACATCCCCGGCAAGCCCCTGATCTACGGTACCACCAGGGATTTCCTGGAGGCCTTCAGCCTGAAGGACCTGGCAAGCCTGCCAACCCTCAAGGATATACAGGAACTGGCCGGGGCGTTCGCCGACGCGGAACAGGCGGTGTTGCCGCTGGAGGAACCGGCGGGGGAAGAGTAATTTTGATGTTGTGCTAGGCAGAGCGGGAGCGCTTATGATTCGTCAGCCTGCAGTCGCCGGGCAGTTCTACGCCGGCGATGGAGCAAAACTGAGAACCGACCTGACGGCCCTCGTCACCCCGGTGACCCCGCGCCGGAAGGTTCTCGGGATCATCGCCCCCCATGCCGGCTACATTTATTCCGGTGCGGTCGCCGGCTTTCTGTACGGCCTGATCGATATCCCTCCCACGGTTGTCATCCTCGGCCCCAACCATCACGGCATCGGCGCCCGGACCGCCCTCTACCCGGACGGCGAGTGGCTCACCCCGCTCGGTCCGGTCGCTGTAAACTCCCGGCTTGCCCGGCTGGTCGCAAACAACGCGCCCCAGGTGGAGGAAGACGCCACCGCCCACCACTACGAGCATTCCCTCGAAGTCCAGGTACCCTTTCTCCAGTACGTCCGGCCCGACGTAACCATCGTTCCCCTCTGTCTCGGTTTCGGCGACTTCGCCAGCTGCCGCTCCCTCGGCGAGGGGCTCGCCCGGGCGATCCGGGAGTACGGCGAAGAAACCCTGATCGTCGCCAGCTCGGACATGACCCACTACGAACCGGCCGCAGCCGCCCGGGAGAAGGACGATCAGGCGATCCGGGAGGTGCTGGCGCTCAACCCGGAGGGGCTGGTGCGAATCTGCCGGGAGAAGGGGATCACCATGTGCGGGGTGATCCCGGCGGCCGTCATGCTGGTGGCCGCGCGGGAACTGGGCGCCACCGGGGCTGAGCTGGCCCGTTACGCCACCAGCGGCGACGTGACGGGGGATACTAGCCAGGTAGTGGCGTACGCAGCGCTTACTGTGGCATGAAACGCGGCTTTTGCGCAATCTCTGCGTAAGTCTTCGCAATCCCGTGTGCGGCGTAGCGATGTTTATGCCCTTTGGGTACTACACCTCCGTGTGTTTGCTCGACAGCCTTGACCTTGCGCAAATCCACGTTTCAGAAAGTTAGAAGCCTAATTTGTTCCTCCCCGATGGAAACATGTCCATGGACGTCATAACAACCCATGTGAACGCCGACTTCGACTGCCTCGGTGCCATGGTCGCCGCCAAGCGGCTCTATCCCGATGCGGCGATGGTCTTCTCCGGTGCTCAGGAGAAGAGCATGCGCGACTTCTTTCTTCGCTCCAGCGGCTATGTCCTCGATTTCACCCGCATAAAGGATCTCGATTTTGACCGGATCGACCGACTGATCATGGTCGACTGCCAGCACTCCTCCCGGATCGGCCGGTTCGCGGAGATCCTCGGCAGGCCCGGCCTCGAAGTGCACATCTACGACCACCACCCCGCATCGTCCGGCGACATCACCCCGAGCGGCGGAGTGATCCGGGAGTGCGGCTCCTCGACCACCATACTGGCGATGATCCTGCGGGAGCGGGGGATCGAGGTTACCGCCGCCGAGGCGACCCTTATGATGCTCGGCATCTACGAGGACACCGGCAGCCTGATCTTTCCCTCCACCACGGTAGAAGATTTCCTGGCCGCGGCCTGGCTTCTGGAGCGGGGGGCCAACCTGAACACGGTGGCCGATTTCATTACCCAGGAACTTACGCCGGAGCAGGTGTCGCTTTTGAACGACCTGCTGAAGTCCCTCAAGACCACCAGCCTGAGTGGAGTGGAAGTCTCCGTAGCCCAGGCATCTCTGGACTATTACGTGGGGGATATTGCGGTCCTGGCCCACATGATGCGGGACATGGAGAACCTCCAGGCCCTCTTCGTGGTGGTGGGAATGGGGAGCAGGGTCTACGTGGTTGCCCGGAGCCGGGTCCCGGAAGTGAACGTGGGAGAGATCCTGCGCGAGCTGGGAGGGGGCGGGCACGCCACCGCCGCCTCGGCCACGGTCCGCGACCTCACCCTGATCCAGGTCCTGGAGCGGCTCGACGCAATCCTGCGGTCACGGGTGACCCCCACCAAGTCGGTCCGGGAGATCATGTCCGCGCCGGTCAGGGTCATGCCCGCCGCTACTAACATTGCTGAGGCGCGGGAGCTCCTGACCCGCTACAACGTGAACGCCATGCCGGTCATGGAGGAGGGGAGGATGGCCGGGATCATCTCCCGGCGGATCGTGGAGCAGGCCCTCTACCACGGCCTGGGGGAGGTGCCGGTCACCGACTACATGCATACCGAGTTCATGCATGCAGTGCCCGATACCCCACTGGCAGAGATCCGCGAGTACATGGTCGGCCGCAACCGCCGGTTCGTCCCGATCTTCGAGGGGGACGAACTGGTGGGGGTGGTCACCCGCACCGACCTGCTCCGCTCCATGTACAGCGGCGAGGCGCTTTACGACCTGGCGCGGGACGCCATCCCGGTCCGGAGCAAGGAGGTGGAGCGGCTGATTGCCAGGCAGCTCTCTCCCCGGGTCGCCCTGATTCTGCGTGACCTGGGATGCATCGGTGAAGAGCTGGCCCTGCCGGTCTACGTGGTCGGCGGCTTTGTCCGCGACCTCCTGCTCGGGATCGAAAACGACGACGTCGATGTGACCGTGGAGGGGGACGGGATACTGTTCGCCGAGACCTTCGCCGGCAGGTTCGGCTGCCGCTGTAAGAGCCACCAGAAGTTCGGCACCGCGGTGATCGTGTTCCCCGACGGCTTCAAGATCGACGTGGCGAGCACCCGGGTCGAGTACTACGAATCGCCCGGTGCGCTCCCCACGGTGGAGCGATCTTCTCTGAAGGCGGACCTGTACCGGCGCGATTTCACCATCAATACCCTCGCCATCCGGCTCAATACCGCGGAGTTCGGCGTGCTGATCGATTATTTCGGCGGCCAGCGGGACATCCAGGAGCGGGTGATCAGGGTGCTGCACAACCTCTCCTTCGTCGAGGACCCCACCCGGGTGTTCCGCGCCATCCGCTTCGAGCAGCGGCTCGGCTTCCATATTGCCACGCATACCGAGAACCTGATCAAGAACGCCGTAAAGATGAATTTCCTGGAAAAGCTGGGCGGGAAGCGGCTTTTGACCGAGCTGGTGCTGATCCTGCGGGAGAAGGAGCCGCTCCGGGCGGTGGAGCGGCTGGCCGACCTGGGGCTGGTCCGCTTTATCCATCCCGATCTCCGGCTGACTGCCGGGAGCCGCAGGCTCCTGGAAGAGGCGCAGCAGATCGTCTCCTGGTTCGAGCTCCTTTTCCTGGAGCGGCGCTACGAGAAATGGGCGGTCTATTTCCTCGCCCTGTGCGATCCCCTGTCGGACGAGCAGTTCTGGGGGACCTGCACCCGCTTGACGGTCGGCGAGCATTACAAGGAGAAGCTCTTCGACGCGCGACAAAAGGGGTGGCAGGTTCTGCACCTGATGGAGGCGCATGTGGCGGGGGCCGCGCGGATTGACCGGAGCGACATCTACTCCTGGCTCAAGGACCTCCCGGTGGAGATACTCCTCTACATGATGGCACGAACCGGCAGCGAAGAGGTGAAGAAGGCGATCTCGCTCTATTTCACCCAGCTGCAGAACGTCCGCACGCAGATCACCGGCGACGACCTGAAGGAGGCAGGGGTGCCGCCCGGCCCCTTGTTCAGGAAGATCCTCGACGCGGTGCTGAACGCGCGGCTCAACAATCTGGTCCAGAGCCGCGAAGACGAGCTCCGTCTTGTCGCCGACCTGTTGAAAAATGTAGCGATATGACCCAACGGTAACGCGAAATTGCGTGATTCATACAGCATTGTTGCCTGACAAGGTGCCCCACTCTCCGTGAAGATTGCCTACCAGCAGGGGAACTATGCGATAAATCACGCAGGTGAAAAGATGGTGGTCCGGCGCATGCTGAGTTGGTATGAATGCTGCACATCCAGGGATATGAATGAGTGAAAGTCCTGTTGAGAGGAGTTCCCATGAAAAATCCCCTGAGAACGATGACAATGGTGGTGGCGGCTCTCTTTTCCTTCTGCTGGAGCGTTCCCTGTCATGCCGCTGAATCCACGTTCAAGGGGATTTTCACCGACTCCCTCTACGGCGGGCTGACCGGCACCCTGGTAGGGGGGGCGATAATGGCGTTCGCAAAAAAGCCGGGCGATCACCTCGACTACCTGGGCTACGGTGCTGCGGTGGGGGTTCTGACCGGCGCCGCCTACGGCATCGGGAAGGCTGTGGTGGAGATGGACCGGGGCAGGGTGAGTTTTTCCCTGCCGACTGTCATTCCCGATCTCGGGGAGGCAAACTCCAGGGGGCAGGCGCCGCTCATCCTCACGGCGAACCTCATCCGGGGGAAATTCTAGGATTAATCGAGTACAGGATAATTTGGAGAAGGGCGGCTGACAGGGCCGCCCTTTTTTGTGCGCTGAAAGATTATGTTACCGGAACGTGGCCCGATCACTGGGCAATTGCTTTTCTCCATATCCGAATGGTAGAATGTGATATAATTTTTCAACATTCCAGGTCGCTTCTGACGGTGCAGGTTGTCAGAATAGAGGAGTATCCTTTTACAATGAAAAAAAGACTCTACCCGCTCTTTCTCTTAGTCTGGTTATCGTTGGCCGCCTGGACAACTCCTCCGCTGGCCCGTGCCACGCTGGGCGAATCCGCAGATTCGGTGGAGTCGGACCGAAGGGCCCTGTCGGGAGTGCGCCGCGCGGCGACGAGCCGCGACGGCTACACGGTCCATGAAGCCGTCTCCGACGCGAACAGCGTGAGGGAGTATGTGTCGTCGTCCGGCATCGTCTTCGCCATCGCCTGGAACGGCCTCAGCCACCCGGACCTCACGCTGCTTCTCGGCTCCTATGCCGGCGAATACTGGCAGGCCGCGAAACAGACCCCCCGCAAGCCGGGCCGCAGGTCGTTGCAGGTAAAGGGGGGCCGGGTAGTCGTGGAAAAGTGGGGGCACATGCGCAATCTGCAGGGCCGGGCCTATGTCCCGGCATTGATCCCTCCCGGAGTGAGCCTCGATGAAATCAAATAAAATATTCTTCCTCCTGCCGCTCCTGCTTCTGCTGTTCGGCTGCGGGGGTGGCGGGGGTGGGGGGGGCAGCAAGACCCTCGTCTCAATCGCCGTGACCCCGGCCAATACCTCCATTGCAAACGGGACCACTCAGCAGTTCACTGCCACCGGGACCTTCTCGGACAATAGCATGCAGGATATTTCTTCCGCAGTGACATGGAAATCGTCGAACACCGGTGTGGCGACGATCAGCGCCGCCGGGCTGGCCACTTCCGTTGCCGTTGGAATAACGACGATCACGGCCGCATCCGGGACCATCACTTCCAATTCTGCCAGCTTGACGGTCACAACCGCTGCGCTCAGGTCTATCACGGTCAAGCCGGCAAATCCGATCATCAACATCGGGGCAACCCAACAGTTCACCGCCACCGGGACCTTCTCGGACAACAGCACCAATGACCTCACATCGCAGGTTACCTGGAGTTCGTCAAACGCTACGGTAGCGACGATCGTCAGCACCACCGGAGTTGCCACGGCGGCTGCCGCAGGCAATGCTACGATCACGGCCACGGCACCAGCTTCATTGGGAAGCATATCGGGCGCAACCACCCTCACGGTGACGGTCCCGGCCGGGACAGGGGCGGCCAACGTGCTTTCCATCACGGTGAACGGTTCGCTTTGCTCCAGCGCCTTTAACGCTTCCTATCCCAATAAGCCATGCGTTAGCGTCACGGTCTGTACTCCGGGCACCTCTGTCTGCCAAACCGTGAACGATATTCTTCTGGATACCGGTAGCACAGGCCTGCGGATATTCAAGCAGGCCCTGTCCACCCCCCTCAACCAGATAGCTGTTTCTTCGGGCGCTCTGGCAGAGTGCGCACAGTTTGTGGATGGCTCTTCGGAGTGGGGGCCCGTGCAGAGTGCGGCTGTCGTTTTGGGGGGGGAGCCTGCTGTGACAGTTCCAATTCTTGTGATGGACTCTACTTTCGGCACAGTTCCCGCCTCATGCGGAACGCCTGCGGCGAGCCCGGCTGATGCACAGCTGAACGGCATCCTCGGGGTAGGTCTGTTCACCGAGGATTGCGGCCCGACGTGCGTGACCGGGGCGAATAACGGCATGTACTTTGCCTGCACCGGGGCAAGCTGCAACGGGACTACGGTTCCCCTTGCCAGCCAGGTGCAGAACCCCGTGGTGCACCTTCCGGTGGACAATAACGGCGTGCTCGTGCAGCTGCCGGCCGTTCCTCCGGGGGGTACCGCTTCCGCCAGCGGCCAGCTCGTGCTCGGGATCGGCACCCAGTCCAACAATACCCTCTCCGGCGTGACTGCCTTTCCTACCAATGCGAGCGGGGATTTCACCACTATTTTCAACGGCACCGCCTTGAACAACAGTTTTATCGACAGCGGTTCGAATGGACTCTTTTTCAATGATCCCTTGATCCCGCTTTCTCCAAGCGGCTGGTACATTCCCTCCTCGACGACGACCCTTTCCGCCACTACGCGCGGAGCGACCGGCTCTCCGAGCGCGACGGTCACATTCCAGATCGGAAACGCCAACACGTTGTTCGGTTCGGGTAATGACGTGTTTATCGAGCTGGGAGGCTCTCTTCCAGGGGTGTCCGGGTTCGACTGGGGTCTGCCGTTCTTCCTCGGCCGCAATGTCTTCGTGGGGATCGAAGGAAAGAGCTCCAACCTGGGGGCCGGCCCTTACTGGGCGTACTGAGACTGGGGAAGCTGTCGCAAAACGAATAAAGCCGGGCATCTCTGTCGAGAGCCCGGCTTTGTGCGTTTCTGGCTGGAGATACTACTCCGTGACCGCCCGAATGGAGGCGGCGATCCCGTCCATCATGAGTTTCAGCTCCTCCATGGTGATGGAGAGAGGGGGGAAGACCACGATCACGTTTCCCAGGGGCCTGAGGAACAGGCCGTGCTTCCGCGCCTCCAGGCAGACCCGCACCCCTACCCGTTCCTGCCATGGGTAGGGCTCCTGCGTTTCCCTGTCCTTTACCAGTTCGATCCCGCCTATCATCCCGCACTGGCGCGCTTCCCCCACGTGGGTGAGCCCGCCGATCTCCTTCAATCTCGTGGCAAGATAATCAATCTTAACGGGAAGTCCCTCCAGCAGTCGTTCTTTCTCGAACAGGTCCAGGCTTGCCAGGGCCGCGGCGCAGGCGATGGGGTTGCCGGTGAAGGTGTGGCCGTGGAAGAAGGTCTTCAGCTCCCGGTAGTCCCCCAGGAAGGCGTCGTAGACCTCCTGTGTGGTGAGTGTGGCGGCAAGCGGCAGGTATCCGGCGGTAATCCCCTTGGAAAGGGCCATGATGTCAGGGGCCACCCCCTCCCGCTCGCAGGCGAACATGGCGCCGGTCCGGCCGAAGCCGACCGCCACCTCGTCGGCGATCATCAGGCAGCCATATTTGTCGCACAGCTCCCGCAACCGACGGACGAACCCATCCGGCTGGACGATCATCCCCCCGGCCCCCTGGACCAGCGGCTCGATTACGACTCCGGCGGTCTCAAAGGCATGAGCCGCCATGAGCCGCTCCAGTTCGGCGAGGCACTCCCTGCCGCAGGTCGCGCAGTCCCTCGCCGGAGCCAGCTCGCAGCGGTAGCAGTAGGGGGAGGGGGCGTGGATGGCGGGGAAGAGGAGGGGGCGGTATACCTCGTGATAGATGTCGATCCCGCCGACGCTCATGCACCCCACCGTGTCGCCGTGGTAGGCGTTGCGGAAGGAGATGAACTTCGTCTTTTCCGGCCGTCCCCGGTGCTGCCAGTACTGGAAGGCCATCTTGATCCCGACCTCCATGGCGGTGGAGCCGTTGTCGGAGTAGAACACCCTGGCGAGCCCGGTTGGGGCGATCTCCACGAGCCGCTTCGCCAGGAGCGCCGCCCGGTCGTTGGCGAGCCCGAGCTGAGTCACATGCTCCAGCCGGTCCACCTGGGCCTTGACCGCCTCGTTGATCTCCCGCTTGCAGTGGCCGTGGACGTTGGTCCAGATCGAGGCGACACCGTCCAGCCAGCGGTTGCCGTCCGAGTCAATCAGCCACGACCCCTCGCCGCCGACAATCACGAGCGGGGTGTCCTCTTCCCACTCTTTCATCTGGGTGAAGGGGTGCCAGACGTAGCGGCGGTCGTATTCCCGGAGGGTCTTGGTATCCATTTTCATTAAACCCCTATCTCCCTCAGCATGATCCTGGTTGACGGCTCGGCGGCGAGCCGTGCCGCCAGCTGCGCCACCACCTCCCGCGGCCCCTCACCTTCACCGTGGGGGAAGACCCCGAGGAGCGGCGCGCCGGACAGGGAATCGATCAGGTGCGGGGCCGACTGCTCGGCCACGTCCGGCTGGTCCGGGTAGTCGTTGATGATCACCCCCGCAACACGCAGGCCGATCTGCTTTGCCGCGAAGCAGGTGAGGACCGTGTGGTTCACCGTGCCGAGGCCGGGGCGGGCTACCACCAGAAGCGGCAGGCCGAGGCTGCCGATCAGGTCGGCCACCATCAGCCCGCCGGCGAGCGGCGCCATCAGCCCCCCGGCCCCCTCCACTATCATGAATGAGTGGCGTACGGCGAGCCGCTCGTAGGCATCCCTGATCCGGCCGAAGTCGATCCGCACCCCGTCACGGGCAGCCGCCAGGGAAGGGGCGAGCGGCTGGCGCAAAAGGTAGGGGGCGATGTCCGGGTCGGCGGGGTCGCAGCCGGCGCTCCAGGCGAGGAGCTCCGCGTCCTCCGAAACCAGCTTCCCCCCCTCTTCGGTGCATCCGCTGGTGACCGGCTTCATGACGCCGACGTTCACCCCCCGCTCCTTAAGGAGCCGGGCGATGGCCGCCGCAGCCACGGTCTTGCCGACTCCTGTGTCGGTGCCGGTGATAAAGATGCCTTTGGTTTTCATGCATATCCCTTGTGTTGAAGCCAGGAGTCAGAATAAAATCTTCCGGATTCTGAATTATGGCTCCTGGACTCGCGTTTAACAGCAGTTCGACACCTCAAGCTCCAGGTCCCGGAGCATCTGCCAGTCCTGCTCAACGGGCCGGCCGGCGGTGGTGAGGTAGTTCCCCACCATGGCACCGCTCGCTCCGGCCATGAAGATCCAGGACTGGAGATCGCGCAGGTTCTTGTCCCTTCCGCCGCAGACCGAGATTTTCCTGGCGGGAAGGATGAAGCGGAAGAGGGCGACGGTTTGCAGGCACTCCAGCGGGGTGATGTGGTTCGCCCCCTCCAGCCGGGTTCCGGGGATCGGGTTGAGGAAGTTGAGCGGTACGGAATCGACCTCCAACTCCCTGAGCGTCAGCGCCAGCTCCACCCGCTGGGAGGCGCTTTCGCCCAGGCCGAAAATTCCGCCGCAGCAGACCTTGAGTCCTGCCTCTTTGGCTACCCTCACCGTCTCCACGTCCTCCTGGTAGTCGTGGGTCGTGCAGACATTGGGGAAGAAGGAGCGGGCGGTTTCCAGGTTGTGGTGGTAGGTCTCCATCCCCGCCTCCTTCAGGGCCAGGGCTGTCTCACGGTCGATGATCCCGAGGGAGCAGGATGGGGAGATGGCTGTTTCGCTCCTGATCCGGCGGATCGCCCGGACGATCCTGTCCAGCTCCTCCCCCTTGGCGATCCCGGTGCCGCTGGTGATGATGCCGTAGCAGGACGAGCCGGCAGCCTCCGCCTCCCTGGCGCAGGCGACCATCCGCTCCTCGTCCACCAGTGGATAGACCGGTGCTTCGGTCCTGTGGTGGGCCGATTGGGCGCAGAACGAGCAGTTCTCCGGACAGCGTCCCGACTTGGCGTTGATGATGGAGCAGAGAAATATCCCGCTCCCGAGAAACCGCTCTCTGATCCGATTCGCTTCGGCGAACAGAAAGAAAAGATCGGCGCCCCTGGCCTCCGTGAGGGCCAATGCCTCTGCTTCGGTGATGCCCCCGCCGGTGACGATCCGGTCGGCGATGGCGGCAATGGTTGATCTCATGGCGTATCCTCCGCCTTCCTCATTAGCACAGCGGGGGGATGCTTGTCAACCTGAAATATAACGTTGGTTGACGGTGCTTTGTTTCGTATGTTTTACGATGCGGGTGGAGGAGTAAAAGCTTTGCCGATTGCGGTGACAAAGAGTCATAACTATCTGTAATAGCACTATAACAAATCGCGGCAGGAAAACAGATGCATACGTAAATACGTAAGTACGCATGGGCAGATCTGAGTTGTGACGCGGAGAAGGTGAGAGTAGTTTTTGGTGGCAAACAGGGGGGGAATCTGCTAAAAATTCACGGGGGGGGTGATGACAATGTCGGATGACAGGCTGGCCCTGCTCCTGGTCCGCTTTGCCGTGGCGGCCCGGGCGCACCATGAGGCGCTTGCGGCGCTGGACGAGGTGCGGGCAAACACCCATGCGCAGATCGTTGCCCGGCTGCACGAGGCGATTGCCCGTGAGGGAAAGGCGGGGCAGGACAGGCTTCTGGCTCTGGTCGACAGCGATGATCCGGTGGTGGCCGGGATGGCGGCGGTCTACTCGATCCGCTACAGCCCGGAGCGTTGCGTTGCGCTCCTGCGGCGGCTCGCCGGGGAAGAAGGGCTGCTCGGGTTCCGGGCCCGCGTGGCCCTGGAGCGGTGGGAGGCGGGGGAATGGGAGGCGTGACGATGGGGGGGACGGCACCATGAGCAGGGATCGAAAGGCGGAAGAGCCGCGCTCAAACTACATAACCCCCGAGGGGGCGCGGCAGCTGCGCGAAGAGCTGGACTGGCTCTGGAAAGTGGAACGGCCGCGGGTAACCCAGGCGGTGTCCGAGGCTGCGGCCCAGGGGGACCGCTCGGAGAATGCGGATTACATCTACGGCAAACGCCGGCTGCGGGAGATCGACCGGCGCGTTCGCCATCTCACCGGGCGGCTCGACCTCCTCAAGGTGGTCGATACTCCGCCGTCGCGCACCGACCGGGTCTTCTTCGGGGCGTGGGTCACCCTGGAGAGCGATGCGGGGGAGGAGTTCGTCTACCGGATCGTCGGCCCGGACGAGTTCGACGTGGCGAAGGGGTACATCAGCATGGATTCCCCCGTGGGACGGGCTCTGCTGGGGAAGAGCGAGGGGGACGAGGTGGTGGTGCAGCGGCCTGCCGGCAAGGGGGTCTTTACCATCGTGGAAATAAGTTACTGCGGGGAGACGTTAGAATAACGTCTGGCCACTTACAGATACGTCTCCACCAGCTCCTCGATCAGCTCGCCGATGGTGGTGCGGCGGGTGGCGGCGGCGATCTTCAGCTTGAGGTGGAGCTCCTCCCTGATGTTGGCGGTTAGCCGCACGTCCCCTGCCGGCACCGGCCCCGGCGCCGCTTTGGCCGGTTTTGCCTCCTCCTTCCGCGGTGCCCCCCGGCCGACCGGTCTGGCCGGTTCCTTTCTCTTTGACTGTTCTTTCCGAGGGGCCGGCTTTTGCTTGACCTCGGTCGTTATCTTCGCCGGTTTTTCCTGCGGCGGGAGGTCGAACAGGGATATCTGTTCCTTCGTATCGTCCTTGACCATGGCTGGCGCATCTCCTTGAAACAGCAGGGATAATTCTGATACAATACATACCACAGCCGGGCGGGGATGTAAATGTGTAAGTACACAGGTAAGTATATATTGTTGCCGATGGTGCCTGAGTGATTCTGCCGCAAAAGTAAGGCAAGGCCGATCCCGTCAGTATGTTTTTTCGTGACAAAAGGAACGGGAATTTGGTAAATTAGCAACATGTCTGTGCACGGGATTTCGTTTATGGGAAAAATTGCCAACCTTGCCGTTGCATTGCTCCTCCTCGGCGCCACCGGCGCCGCAGCGGAGCCGTTTTGTTTCGACGAGGCGGGTACCCAGTACAGCATCAACCCCCAGATCCTGCGGGCGATCGCCAAGGTGGAGTCCAATTTCAACCCGCGCGCCATCAACTGGAACACAAACGGCAGCTACGACTTCGGAGTGATGCAGATCAACTCGAGCTGGGCGCCGGCCCTCGGGATGGAGCGGTGGAATTCCCTGGGGGACACCTGTAGCAACATCAAGACCGGCGCGATGATCCTGGCCAACTGCATGAAGAAGTACGGCTACACCTGGGAGGCGATCGGCTGCTACAACAGCCAGACGCCCGACAAGCGCGACCGGTACGCGCGGGCGGTGTTCAAGCAGCTGCAGCGGATACAGCGCGACGATAAGGTGCTCAAGGCGAACGTCGAGGCCGCGGTTCGCGACCGGATCAACGACCTTGTGCAGTCCAGCCAGAACGGTGGAGGGGAGATCCCCCTCACTGTCAAACCCACTGTTTCGGCCCCCCCCGAAACCTCCCGAAACCTCCCCGTGTCCCATTCCCAAGAGGAGACGGAGGTGGCGGGTGCGGAGCTCAGGGCATCGTCCCTGTTCGAAGGAACCACCAACGGCATGTAGGGACGGGCGCGGTCCACTGGCTGCGTGCCCGCTGTCTCCTGCCCCCCACTTCCGCTTCATTGACCCTTTCTGCGTGGCAATTAACCCGAAAATCTAGTGCTGAATTGTGTTGCGGTTGGATGGAGCTGGAGGAGTTCACCATGCGCAGCAGGTATGAAAAATCGAGCGTGCCCCGTTTGGCGGCCGGAGCGGTCCGGCGTGCAGGACTTGTCGCCGTCCTGCTGCTCGGCGGCTGCGCCGGCTCACCCGGTCTGACTGCATACCAGCAAGGGGACTATGCCGGAGCGCTCCGGGAGTTTCAGGTCGAAGGGGACCCGGCGGGAGACTTCGCTGTCGGCGTCATGGCATACAAGGGGGAGGGAGTGGCGCGCGACCCCGGTGCTGCGGCCGATTGGTTTCGCCGGGCCGCCGGACAGGGGCATGCCGCTGCCCGGTACAACCTGGGGCTCCTCTACCTGCGGGGGGAGGGGGTTGAAAAGGACCACCGGGAGGCGGCGCGCTGGTTTCAACTGGCCGCCAGGCAGGGTTATGCCAAGGCCCAGCTCAACCTGGGGCTCATGTGCGCCCAGGGGGACGGGGTGGCGAAGGACATGCGGGAGGCGGCGCGGTGGTTCCAGCTGGCTGCCGGGCAGGGGTATATCAAGGCCCAGATCTTTCTCGGAGGGATGTACGCCCGCGGCGAGGGGGTGGCGAAAGACCGCCGGGAAGCGGCGCGCTGGTTCCGTATGGCCGCCGTGGCGGGAAATGCCGAGGCCCAGGTCTACCTTGGAGTCATGTATGCCCGGGGGGACGGAGTGCCGAAAGACCGGGACGAGGCGGTCAGCTGGCTGCGCAAGGCCGCTGCGCAGGGCTCTTCCCGTGCGCAGGAGTACCTGGAGCGGTTGGGCGTGAAAAGCTAGGCACTTCCCGTACCCCTACCTATTCATCCTTCATCCTTCTGCTACTCAAACAGGACCTTGAGCTCGTCGAGCATCCGGCGCAGGGCGGTGATCTCCATGCGCAGGGCGGCGACTTCCCCGTCGAGCTTGGCGATCCGCTCGTCCTCCTCCATCACCCGCAGCCGCGCCGGCTCCGGGTGAGTGGCGGGCACGTCGGCCGGCAGCTGCGGCTCGCCGGCAAAAAGCTGGGCATAGCGCTGCTCCTTGCGGCCGGGCTGGCGGGGGAGGCGGGTGACCAGGGGCGGGGCGTGCCCCTGCAGTTCGGCGAGGATCGCTTCCACCGTGAGAAGGTCGGGGAGCGGGACCATCCGTTCCGCCCGGCTGCGCAGCTCTCCCACCGTCTGCGGGCCGCGCAGCATGAGCTCGCCGAGCACAGCCAGGCTTGGTGGCGTTAGCCCCAGCTGATCGGCCAGGGAATGGCGGTACCGGGCGACCCGTCCGCCGGTGGCGGTGAGCCGCGCCAGTCCGCGGCCTCCCAGGCGGTCGAGGCCGCGGACGACGTCATCCTCGCTCAGGCTCATGGCCGGGTCGCGGTTTGACTTCTGGTTGCAGGCGCTGGTAAGGGTGTTGAGGCTCAAAGGGTAGTTCTCCGGAGTGGTCAACTCCTTCTCTATCAGGGAGCCGAGGATTCTCACTTCCATTTGGTCCAGGTTCATCTTCATGGGGCACTCCTTGCCGTCGCGGAATAGCTGGGCTTCGCCCGGGTCAATGCGCTGCTGAGGGGAAGTCGGAGCAGTTACGGGCTCCCTGTGCAGCGTGGAACAACGGGGATGGGTGGAGGGTGAGAATTCATTTTGTGACGAAAAAATAAAAAGGGTTTGCGTCAGGCCGCAAACCCTTTGAGCTCAAATGGTGCCGAAGACTGGAATCGAACCAGCACGAGGGAACCCTCACTAGAACCTGAATCTAGCGCGTCTACCAATTCCGCCACTTCGGCATTTGAGAAACCTTTTTATAGCACTATTCGATCGTGGTTGCAAGTGAAATTTTTGAAATCGGTGCATGAGATAACGCCGGACTTCCGATCTGTTGGCCTGAATCATGCTAGTCGATAAAAACAATAGGTTTGATCCGCAATCTTTTTTCCCCGCGTTGACGGAAGAACCGGTTTGGTAAACGCCTCTGCAAAAGGTTGTCAAAATCCAGGATACCCTTTTTCCTCTCAAAGAAGTCGTCAATTGACGGAGTTTTCCCGTGAAAACGCGCTATGCGCTGCGATCTTTATGCGGCGCAATGCCGCTCTATCTTTTAATTTATGCCCTAAGGAGGAGTTTGTGCTGTGAAAAAGAAACTTTTTTTGTTGGTAGCCTTTTCAGCGATGCCGCTGGTATTTCTGCCGTATAATGACAATGGCCGCGCCTTTGCTCAGGAAGCCGAAGCCGGCAGGGCGAAGGAGTCATGCGTAACGGACAAATGTCATCCCAACATGGGGAAGGAAAAGTTCGTCCATGGTCCGGTGGCGATGGGGGAGTGCACCTCTTGCCACAAGCAGTTGAAGAAGCACAAGTTCGAGCCGATTGCCGATGCGGGAAAGCTCTGTGACGACTGTCACGAGAAGATGACCGGCCAGAAGGTCGTCCACGCCCCGGTGAAGCAGGGGAAATGCACCAAGTGCCACGACCCGCACCAGTCACCGTACAAGTTCCAGCTCCGCGCGGCCGGTGGGGACCTCTGCTTCCTCTGCCACGACAAGAAAAATATCGTTGGCGGCAAGTTCGTCCACGGTCCGACAGCCGTAGGGAGCTGTAGCACCTGTCACGCCATGCACCAGAGCCAGTTTCCCAAGCTCCTTCTGGCAGAGGGAAACGATGTCTGCTTCACCTGCCACACAGACAAAGCCGACGCGTTCAAGGGAAAGAAGTACGTCCACGCGCCGGTGCAGGAAGCGTGCGTGAACTGCCATAGCCCCCACTGTGGCGACTATAAGTACAATTTAAAGGCGGAATCGAGCCGCGACCTCTGTTTCACCTGCCATACCGACAAGGAGCAGGAGATCAAAGATGCGACCGTTCCCCATAAAGGGCTCGACACGGAAAAGAAATGCCTCGCCTGCCATGATCCTCACGTTTCCAACTACGTCAAGCAGCTGAAAAAACAACCGGCGGAACTCTGCATGGCGTGCCATGATCGCGAATACAACGATAAGGACGGCAAGCTCGCGAACATGAAGGCGCTGCTGGCGAACAACTCCGACCACCACGGCCCGATCAAGCAGAACGACTGCTCCAGCTGCCACAATACCCACGGCTCCAAGAATTTCAGGCTATTGCGCGAGCCTTTCCCGCAGCTCTTCTATGCGGGCTACAGCCAGGACAATTACAAGCTCTGTTTCATGTGCCATGAAAAGAATCTCGCCAACGACGAACTGACCACGACGATGACGTCCTTCAGGAATGGCGACCAGAACCTCCACTTCGTCCATGTGAACAAACTGGTGAAAGGGCGCACCTGCAGGGCCTGCCACGACGTCCACGCCACCAACAACCCGCGGCACATCCGCGATGCGGTGCCGTTCGCCAAGTGGCAACTGCCGGTGGGATTCACCAAGACGGAGAACGGCGGCAGTTGTTCTCCCGGCTGTCACCAGACGTTCCGCTACGACCGGACCACGCCGGTGGTAAACAGGTCGCCGGTTGCTGGCCGGTAAGAAGCCGGCGAACGGGTCCCCGTGATTCGGGGATGCGGAATTCCGGCCTCGCAGATGCCGGAGTTACCGTGTGCTGACGGGAGAAGTGATGGCCATGCGTGACCGGAAAGTGTTGCCCGAAGCCTGCACCTTGGCCTCGCTGGCCGCGCTGCTGCTGTTTGCTTGCGCATGGGGCACCGACGCCCCGGAGAGAGGCGCGGGAGCGACGACGTCCAATCATGCGCCGGCGACGGAACGTGCCGGTGGGAAAATCGACAATCAGATCGCCCGGGCAAGGGCGGACATCAGGGCGAATCCGGCCAATGCATCGTGCCACGTGCGGTTGGCCTATCTCCTTGTTGATAAAGGGGCGCTCGAAGAGGCGATGAAATCGTTCGACGAGGCGCTGAAGATCAATCCCCGCGCCTGCGATGCTAAGACCGGCAGAGGGGTCGTTCTGGCCCGCAGGGGGCGCCTGCAGGAGGCGGAGCAGACGTTGCAGGACGCCCTCCTCATGAACCCGAATCCGGTGCGGACCCACTATGAACTCGGACTCGTCTACGAGAGACTCGGCGATCAGGAAAAAGCCGTGGCGGAGCTCAAGGAAGGGATCAAAAAGCACGAACAGGGGAGAGAATAGTGAAACGCACCCTGTTATTGTTCCTGTTCGTGTCTCTCCATGGCATTCTCCTTTTCGCACCGGCCGCCGCCAGCCTGCAAGGACTACACGTTGGGATGAAAGGTCCCGAATTTTCCCTGAGAAGCCTCGGAGGCGAGCCCAGGACGTCTGCCGACCTGAAGGGAGAGAAGCTTACCATCGTCGTGTTCTGGGCGACCTGGAGCAAAAAATCGGAAAGCGTCCTGGCCCGGATGCAACAGCTCTACGGGAAGTACAAGGGCCTGGGCCTGTCGGTCGTTGCCGTGAATGTGGATGGCCAGAACTTCTCCGAGAAGATGCTCGCCGATATCGTGGCCGTGCAGGAGAAGCTTCAGATCGGCTTCCCCATGCTGGCGGACCAGGGACTCGTGACATTCCACGACTATGGCGTGATCGCCGTTCCAACGACAGTAATCATGGATAGGGAGCGGGTTATTACATACGAGCTTTCCGGCTACCCCCTGGTAGGGGGGGAAGCTATGTCCGATTTCGTTGTTTCGACCATGGAGGGAAAGAAGCAGTCCGTCGTCTCAGCGGAAAAAACGGGGTATCACCCGAACAAGAGCGCCCTCCGATTTTACAATATGGGGGAGACCACCCTGAAATCGAGGCGGCTGGCCGATACTGCCGAGATCTGGTTCAAGAAGTCCGCCGAGGCGGACGCCAGGTTTGTCCTCCCCCATCTGGGCCTCGGCAAGCTTTATCTTCAGAGAGGGGATGGAACGTTGGCCCGGCGTGAATTCGAGGAGGCTCTTGCCAGGGAGCCGGCCAATCCCATTGCACTTTGTGAGACAGGCATGATCCTGGTGAACGAAGGAAAGGCGGACGAAGGCGTTTCCCTGTTTGAAGCCGCCAGGAAGGCGGAAGAGTCCTATGCCCCTTGTTATTACTATGCCGGATACGCGTACGGAAAACTTGGGAGGCTGGCAGATGCCATGAAGATGTTTGAGGAGGCCGAGACGGTTGATCCGTTTGATTATGCGAGCTTCGTGTACAAGGGAAAAGTTTTAGAGGAGCAAAAGGATTGGCGAAAGGCCTTCGATGCCTATAAAAAGGGGCTTGAGATCATCCTGCACCTCAATTAGAACCTGATTCACCGTTCACCATCGTTATCCCCCGGCAACAGGCGCGGCGCCTTGTCGAGTGCCTCCAGCTGCTCGATGTCCTTGCCCGTGGAGGCGCCAAGCTCCTTGAACCGGCGGGCGGTGACCAGCACCCGCGATTCCATGGTGCCGACCGCCCTGTTGTAAGATTCCACCGCGCGTTCCAGCCCCCGGCGCATGTCTGAAAAATGTTCCCCCAGCACCGAGATCCGGTCGTAGAGGGTCTTTCCCAGTTCGCTGATGGTCTGGGCGTTCTCTGCGATCTGTTCCTGGCGCCAGCCGTACGCCACTGCCCGCAAAAGGGCGATCAGGGTCGTGGGGGTGGCGAGGATCACCTTCTGTTCAACGCCGAATTCAATCAGCCCTGGATCCTGCTCCAATGCGGCGCTGAAGAAGGTCTCGCCGGGGAGGAACAGGACCGCGAATTCGGGTGTCGGCCTGAACTGGTCCCAGTAGGACTTGCCGCTCAGTTTTGCCAGATGGACGCGGATGTGGCGGGCGTGTTCCTTCAGCCTGTGGAGTCGCTCCTTCTCGTCCGCCGCCTCCAGCGCCTCCAGGTAGGCCTGCAGGGGGGCCTTGGAGTCGACCACGATATTTTTGCCGTTCGGCAGCTTGATGACCATGTCGGGGCGCAGGCGGCCGTTTTCGCCCGATGCGGACTCTTGTTCCGTGAAGTCGCAGTAGTTGAGCATCCCGGCAATTTCCACCACCCGTTTGAGCTGTATTTCACCCCAGCGGCCGCGTACGGTGGGGGTGCGCAGGGCCTTCACCAGGTTGGCGGTCTCTCCCTGCAACTGGACCTGGGTGGAGGCGAGGGACTTGATCTGCTCTGTCAGGCTTACGTAGGCCGACGCCCGCACCTTTTCCAGTTCCTGGATCTTGCCGTCCACCTTTTCGAGAGACTCCTTCATCGGCTTTACCAGCTCATCGATTGCCTTGCGGCGCAGCTCCAGGTCGCCGCGGGCCCCCTCCTGGAACTTTTCCAGGGTGGCCTTGGCAAGGTCGAGGAACGACTGGTTGTTGCTTTTCAGCGCCTCGGCGGAGAGCGCCCTGAATGCATCGGAGAGTTTTACCTGGGCGGCATCGAGAACGGCGAGCTTTTCTTCGGTTCCCTTGCGCTCTTCGTGGAGCCGGGTGGTGAGGCCGGACAGCTTGGCCTGCTGATCGGCGTTTTCGTCACGGAGCCGGCGCAAATGCTCCTCCCGTTCGTTGAGGAGGGCTTCCAGTGCGGCGATGCGGGTACATTTTTCTTCGGCAGCGGACCTCTTCTCCCGTTCGACCATGAGATCCGCCCTCAGTTCGCCGATCTCGGCAGCCGCCTTGTCGAGCTCGCTCCTCAATTCTTCTATCCGCTGTTCCTTCCCCTGGAGACGCTCGTAAAGGGCCGCCCCTTCCGCCGCCAGGCCGGCTTTCGCCTTTTCCGACCTGGTGGAGAGATAGAGCCATATCAGTGCCCCACCGGCAAGAAAGCCGATGACGAGAAAAAGTATGTCCATGGTGGGTCAGCCCCTTTGCGGTATAAAGTAAAGGGGAGCATAGCAGAAAGCAGCGGGGAAGTACAGGGGGCGCAGGGGGCTCGGGATGGCAGGGGACACCCGCGGTTGCTGCCCGGCTTGAAATTCCTCTATTCTTCTTCTCCCTTGAACCACTTGTCGAACCAGGTGCGGTGGTCCTTGGAGGCGAGTATCTGCAGGTCCCTGGGGCCGAGCCAGACCCCGCCGCAACCGGGACACTTGTCCAGAGGGACGCCGCGGAACGTCATTGCTTCGATCTCGTCGCCGCATTTCGGGCAGCGGCTCCGGCAAAGTTCCCGGATCAGCTTTTCCCGCGCGTCTTTTTTCATCGCCTCGATCTTTTCCTGTTCCTGCTTGAAGATGTAGAGATTCTCCAAAGCCTTTTTCCGTTCTTTCCAAATGTCGGTCATGGCGAAGCCCCCTCTCCGAAATTACCGCAGACTCCTCTTCTGCTATTAACTATAGGCGCAATTCCGCTGAAGTCAAGCGACCGCGAGGCAGGATACTTCAGACGGCCTTTATGCCGGAGCATCGGCGTCTGAAGGGGGGTACCTCATTTGTCCCTTGATTCGGCACTGTAATGAAGGTAACATACGGTAAGAAGGAAAGGGCGAACATGCCTGCGCGCTGAAGCGCCAGGGCGCGCAAGCGGGTGAAGGGTGAAGGAAAAAGAACGTCTGGATATACTCGTTTTTGACCGGGGGTTGGCGCCGTCACGGGAGAAGGCGCGGTCGCTGATCATGGCCGGTCAGGTGGTCGTGGCCGACCACGTGGCGGACAAGGCCGGACAAAAGGTCCCGGTGGATGCGGATATACGCGTGAAAGGGGAAACGCTTCCCTTTGTCAGCCGCGGCGGGGTGAAGCTGCAAAAGGCGCTGGACGAGTTTGCCGTTGATGTCGAAGGACTGACTGTCCTCGATGTGGGCGCTTCCACGGGTGGCTTTACCGACTGCCTCCTGCAGCGTGGTGCGCGCCGGGTCTTTGCCGTGGATGTGGGGTATGGCCAGCTTGCCTGGAAGCTGCGGACCGATGAACGGGTCATAAATCTGGAAAAGACCAATATCCGGTATCTGACACCGGACAGACTCCCGGGAATACCCGATATGGCGGTCATCGACGCTTCGTTCATTTCCCTTGCCAAGGTCCTTCCCAGCACTCTACAGCTGGTCAGTGCCCATGGGCTGATCATCGCCCTCATCAAGCCCCAGTTTGAAGTAGGGCGGGGCGAAGTAGGGAAGGGGGGTGTGGTACGCGACGCAAAAAAACAGATGGAGGTGACGGAGACCATCCGCACACTGGCGGAGAGCCTGGGACTGGAAGTGCAGGGGGTTACGGAATCCCCCATTCTCGGGCCGAAGGGGAACCGGGAGTTTTTGATCTGCATGAGGAAGACCGGTAATCGGTAACAGGGGTTTCGAACCGATCACCATTTATATATTTTGAGAAGGAGGAGCGCATGGAGAATTGCCTGTTTTGCAGGATCATCAAGGGGGAGATTTCCGCGAAGAGGGTGTTCGAGGACGATCAACTGGTCGTCATCGAAGATATCTCGCCGGTTGCGCCGCTTCATGTGCTGATCATCCCCAGGAAACATGTGGTGAACGCCCTGGATCTCGATCCGGCCGACGATGCGCTGATCGGCCATGTCCACCGGACCGCCGCCCGGATCGCCAGGGAAAAGGGGGTTGCGGAAAGCGGCTTCAGGATTGTCAGCAACAACAACGCCGGTGCCGGGCAGTCGGTCTTCCACATCCACTTCCATCTCATCGGCGGGCGGCAATTGGGGTGGCCTCCGGGGTAATGCCGGCTTATCACCATGCATCGTAATCATACACGGGTTCAGGAGGAAGAATCGCATGAAGAAATTTATGGTATTCATCGTGTTGGCGCTTTTTGCGGCACCGGCGCTAGCCGAGACCTACACCTGGACTGATGACCAGGGGGTTGTCAATTTTGCCGATGACTTGGGTTCGATACCGAAGAAGTTCCGGAAAAAGGCGAAGGTCGTGGGTGAAGAAGAACCTCCTCCCGCTGAGGTGCAGGAGGGAAGCGACAAGCCAGCTGTCCAGCCGCAGAAAGGAGCTGGCCAAGAGGGGAGGGAAGTTGCGCCTGCTAAAAAACCGGCAAAAAAAGCGATGTATGGCGGAAAAGACGCGACTACCTGGAAAAATGAGTTCGCTTCCGCCAGGGCCAACCTGAAGGCGGCCGAAGACCAGCTGACGGACAACAGGAACAGGTTGAACGACACCAGCGTCATGTCGCGAACCGACTATCTGAACATCCAGAGCACGATCAAGTCCATTGAAACCAGCGTGCTCCGGCTGCGCAAGCAGCTCGACGACCTGAAAAAAGATGCGGAAGCCGCAGGAGTGCCGCCTGAGCTGATGGAGTAGGATGCGGTACCGTTAAACCCAGATCGCACAAAGCCACCAAGAACACGAAGAAGGCCTCGTAGTTACAGGTATTTCGTTATTAACCAATTTGGTGAAGGCTAATCTGGAGATAACGCCTTGTTTCTCTTGGTGTCTTTGTGACTTTGTGTGATCAACTGCCGTTTTCAGATTAAAAGAAAAAGCCCGGGCGCGATGCACCGGGCTTTTTTTATGGAAGCTCCAGAAGTACGGTATAACAGCTGAGTCACTGACCTTGTTTTTAATGGTTACCGGGAAGACGTTTCAGGCTTCCCTCCCGTGAAGGGTCTGCACACCACGCCTCTCGCCCGGTTAAGCTTTGGACGCGTAATAGTCAGGTTGTTCAACGTGTTATTACCGGTACCCCAGAGCTTTTCAGAGAACGTTATTTATTTCCAGTGTACTACCAATGGGAGTCGTGTCAATGGGGCCAGCGTAAAATATTTTCTGCAGCCGCTTACAATCCCAGCAGTCGCCCGATAATTCCCGGGGATACGAGATCGATGGTCATGAGGACAGTCAGAATGACCATGGTTATGACGGTTATCCAGGAGACAAGGTTAAAGGCGGGGGAATTGGTATGTTTGCCCATCAACTTCCGGTCGTTGATCAGGACCAGCATGAATATCAGCACGAACGGGAGCACCGCGCCGTTGACCACCTGTGACAGGAACATGATCTTGATGAGAGGGGCGCCCGGAATCAGAATCATGACGGCACTGAGTAAAATAATGATGGTGAAGAGCCAGAAAAACTGGGGGGCCTTGCGAAAATCCTTGTCGATTCCCGATTCCCACCCCAACCCTTCGCAGATGTAGTAGGAGGTTGAAAGGGGGAGTATGCATGCCGCAAAAAGGGAGGCGTTGAACAGGCCGAAGGCGAACAGGGTCGAGGCATGCTTGCCGACCAGGGGCTTGAGTGCCAGGGCCGCATCGGCAGCGGTTTCTATCTTGAGCCCCTGCACGAAAATGGTGGACGCACAGGCCACCACGATGAAGAACGCAACCACGATGGCCATGATGCAGCCGACAATCACATCCAGCCGCGAGAAGCTGTACTGGTCGATGGTGATACCCTTCTCGACCACTGCGGACTGCTGGTAAAACTGCATCCATGGCGCGATGGTGGTGCCGACCACGCCGATCAGCGCGATCAGGTAGGAGCTGTCGGATTTGAACGTCGGGACGACGGTCGCGGTGAGGATGATGTCCCATTTGGGCCCTGCCATGAAGGCGGCAACGGGGTAGGCGACGTAGACCATGCATGCCACGAGGAACACCTTTTCCACCACCTTGTATGACCCCTTGACCACCAGAAGCCAGACGAGGACTGCGCTGATCGGTACGGACAGGTACTTGCTGATGCCGAATATCTCCAGGCTCGCGGCAATCCCGGCGAATTCCGATACCGAATTTCCCATGTTGGTCAGAAACAGGGCGATCATGACGTAGAAGGTTACCTTGACGCCGAACGATTCGCGGATGAGGTCCGACAATCCCTTGCCGGTGACCGCACCCATCCTGGCACACATCTCCTGGATAACCACCAGGGCGATGGTGGTGGGGATCATCACCCAGAGGAGGGCATAGCCGAACTGGGCGCCGGCGAGGGAATAGGTGGTTACCCCCCCGGCATCGTTGTCCACGTTGGCGGTTATGATTCCCGGGCCGAGAATGGCCAGGAAGAGAAATATGTTCTTCCTGTTGACCTTGCGGATCGGTTTGAACAGTTTTGTCAGACTTATGCCGGTAAACATCAGCTTCCCATGACCTCAAATCTCGTTAATGAATGTGATGACGTTTGCGGCGCACCGCGTAGGGGAGGAAAAGTTCCAGAACATCGTCGACAGTGGCTATTCCTGCCATCCTGTCTTCCTTGTCCAGCACCGGCACCGCAATAAGGTTATACTTGGCGATCACCTCCAGAATCTCCTCCGGCTCCGCATCCACATAGACGGTTTTCAGGTTGGTGGTCATGATCTCCGCGACCATGCTATCGGGTTTGTTGATCACGAGGTCCTTCAGAGTGACAACACC
The DNA here is from genome assembly GCA_036518435.1 of Geobacteraceae bacterium. GTDB lineage: Bacteria > Desulfobacterota > Desulfuromonadia > Geobacterales > Geobacteraceae > JAMPXD01. Next base: position 18,719 of record DATDNF010000031.1, on the reverse strand, counting down.
GATGGGCTTTTCATCCTTGTCGAGAATGTAGATATAGTACGCCGTTTCCACGTCGGGCGCCAGGAGCCGCACCTGTGCAAGCGTCTCTTCGACGGTCAGGTCGTCGGCTATGAACAGATATTCGCTGTTCATGAGGCCGCCTGCGGTGTCCTCCTCATGTTCCATCAGCTCCAGGATGTCTTCTGCCTCTTCCTCGTCCATCAGCCCCAATAACTCCTGGGCCTTTTCTTCCGGGAGGTCGCCGAGAACGTCGGCGGCTTCATCCGGCGCCATGTCTTCCAGGATATCCGATGCCTGCTCGCTGTCGAGCTGGCTGATGACGCGTCGCCGCATTTCCGGGTCGAGTTCGTGGATCGCCTCTCCGGCAGTTTCCGGGTCGAGCGAGGTCAACATCGACGGGATATGTTTGTGCGGGATGTGGGATATGATGCTGGCGATGTCGGCGGGGTGCATCTCCGCCATCTGGTCCCTGGCCATGGTCAGGGCAAGCCGGGAAACGTTGGCCCCAAGCGGCTGGACATATCTCCAGCTGATTTCCTGATGCGGGAGCACCTTCCCGAAGCGGGTGGAGATCTTTTCCCCGAAATCCTCGAATCCGAGGCGTCTCAGGAGCCCCCTGAAACCTATGTCGACCGAGACGATGTTCAGGTAGTCCTTGTGTCCCCTCAGTTTCAGGTCGTTGACCCTTACCACCTTTGCCCCCTCCACGTCTACGATCTGTTTGTCCAGGATATCGTGCTTGACGAGAATCTCCCCTTCCCTGGGGGTATGGGGGAGCAACATGCCTGAGCGGGCGGTGACCGAGATGACAAAGCTGTTGAACAGCAGGATGTCGTGCCATGGAAAGGAGAAAATCTGCTTTCCTTTTTTAACCAATAGGATGGAGACCTGGGGGAAGACCTCGCCGGGCGCCATGACGAGGTCCCAGAGAGTGCCTATCTCGTGCCCCTGCTGGTTGATGACCGGCTTGCCGAGCACCGAACTTAAGAACAGCTCGTTCATGACGTTATCCATGACTCACTCCAGAAAAAAAGGCCCTTTCGGGAGAAAGGACCTTGCGCGCACAACGACACAATTTCCCCCTGGTTGAGTTTCGGCAGTGCACAACGTAGGTCGATTCGGCGAGGAAAACTCGTTCCTCCCATGAATCCTGAATACCAGCTACCTTAGGTAAAGCCTTAAGCCGGCCGAACCTGGTCTACCACATTGGCGTCTTTCGACGTTTCTGGGCAGTAGCCTCTGTTTGTGCAAACGCCTCTTCCTAACGAGGAATTTATGCTCAATGTATAGTACCGGGCAGGATATTTGTCAACTCCAAAATTGGACGGACTTGCTTCGCCATGGGCCGAATTCCTGCCTTTACCGGAGATTGACACCCGCTGCTTTTGCTGGTAGGTTAGGCGGGTATCGGTGAGCGGTTGAGTGTCCCGATAGACTGACGCCACTTGTGGAGATAATTTATGCAATTCCCGCACTTCGACCCGGTTTTTCTCCGTATCGGCCCCTTGCAATTTCGCTGGTACGGCCTCATGTACGTTATCGGTTTTGTCGCCGCATATTTCGTCATTCTGGCGGAGACCAGGCGGCGGAAAATGCCGTTAACCAGGGATGACGTTGCGGACATGATATTCTCCGTTGCCCTCGGGGTGATACTTGGCGGCAGAACGGGCTATGTGCTCTTTTACAACCTGTCGGACTATCTTGCCCATCCCCTGAAGGTCTTTGCCGTCTGGGAAGGAGGGATGTCCTTCCACGGCGGCCTCATGGGGGCGCTCCTGGGGGGGTACTGGTTTGCCCGGAAAAAGAAGCTCGATTTCCTCACTCTGGCGGACGTCGGGTTCCTGACGGCCCCGATCGGACTTGGGCTGGGGCGGATCGGGAACTTCATCAACGGCGAGCTGTACGGCCGGGTCACCACTGTTCCGTGGGGGATGGTATTTCCGGACCCGCAGGCAGGGAGCCTTCCGCGCCATCCGTCCCAGCTCTACGAGGCTGTTCTGGAAGGGCCGGTCATGTTTGTCATGCTCTGGACCCTTGGCCGGAAGAAGAGACCCACGGGGGTGATTTTCTGGAGTTTCATCGCGCTGTACGGTCTGTTCCGCTTTTTCGTGGAGTTCTTCCGGGAGCCTGACGTTCAGCTCGGATTTGTCCTGGGGGGGTTTTCCATGGGGCAACTGCTCAGCTTTCCCATGGCGGTCGTGGGGATGTTCATGGTCTGGAGGTGCTACCGCCGGGAGAGAAAGATCGCCGGTCGGCACTAAAGGGGATCGCTTCTCAGTGCAACTTCTTCGACATCTCCAGGACGTTTCCGCTGCGCAGCTTATGGTAGCTCACCGAATCCATGAGCGACTTGATGATGAATATCCCGCGTCCCCGGTCTTCCAGCTGCTTGAAATTCGGGGTGGGGATGGCGTTGATGTCGAATCCCTGGCCTTTGTCGTAGACCTTTATCAGTATCTCGTCGTTGGAGATGTTGATGATGATATGCACCATCGTGTCCGGCTCCCCGGCGTTTGCGTACTTGATGGCGTTTGCCATGGCTTCGGTCAGGACCAGGTTCAAGTGGTAGGCCAGGGTTGACCTGTCGCCATCGTACTTGTCCAGCTCCTTGGCGATATCTTCGCCGATTTTACCGATCAGGCTCAGATAACGGGTCTGGTTGGGGACCTTGATGTCCACTTCTATTTGGTTTTTATCCATGGTATCCTCGCCTCATCAAAAGTTTTCCAGCGCCTCGCCCGAAGAAGGAAATATTTCGAAGACCCGGTGCAGTCTGGTCAGTTCGAACATGGATTTAACCTGGGGTTGCAGACTGGAAAGTTTCAGGTTCCCCTGATTCGAAATGGCATTTTTGAAACCCGAGACGAGCGCCCCCAGTCCTGAGCTGTCGATGAAACGGACATCATAGAGATCGACCAGGACGTTTTTCTGTCCTCCCTCGAAAATCTTTTGCATTTCTACCTTCAGATCACCGGAGTTGTGGGCATCCAGCCGTTCTTCCTTGACAAAAATGATCACAATGTCATTCTTTCCTTCGATTTTCAGGTTCATGCAACCCTCCTTTGTCTCAAGCTCCCGTCACGGGACGTTTGACTGTGTGAATCTATAATACATTGTATCTGAAATTCGGCAATTTCTCGAATCATTTGTCACATTTTCTATAAGATCTTCATCACCACGATCGAAGTGTCGTCCTGGAGCGGCTGAAAGTTGGAAAATGTCGCCACTTCATGGAGTATCCGGTCGATCAGTTGGTTGGGGTGATCATTGTGGGCCGATGCCAGTATTTGGCAGAGCCTCTGTTCTCCGAACAGTTCTCCAGAAGCATTCTGGGCCTCGGTGACTCCATCGGTGTACATCAGCAAAATATCCCCTGACTGCAATTGTACGCTTTTCTCTTCAAACGTAACGTCTCTCTTGACCCCGAGTATGAGTCCTTCGGCGTCCAGCTCGGTGCAGACAGCCTCTCCCGGCCGATACAGTATAGGCCGGTTGTGCCCGGCGCTGGAATAGGTGAGGAGACGGCTCCCGGCATCGTACTTGACATAAAACATGGTGATGAAGAGTTCGGCGCTCGACAGGTCTTCTTGGAGCAACTCATTGAGCATGGTCAGGATAGTGCCGGTACTGGTCGTGGTATGGATCTGGGCGCGCAGGACGCTGCGCGTCTCGACCATGATCAGTGCCGCCCCCATGCTGTGGCCGGATACGTCGGCGATAATGATGTCTACCACATCTTCGCCGCGCCGGAAAAAGTCGTAGTAATCTCCTCCCACATGGGCGGCGGGGATGCAGCGGCTGGCGATGATCGCCTTGGTCAGGTCCGGCGGGGAAGCGGGGAGCAGGGAGAGTTGGATCTGCTTTGCCAGTTCCAGCTCCTTGGCAACCCGTGCATTTTCCAGCAGGGCTTCTTCCTTTTGCTGACGCTCCCGTTCCTTTGCCTTCATTTCCGAGTCTATTTTCACCGCCTGGGCCAGCTGTCCCGCGAGACTGGCAAGAAGGTCAATGAAAGGCTGGGTGAACAGGCCGATGATGGCGCGTGAGAATACCGATAAGACCCCGACCGGCGGCTCCCCTTCACGGGCAATGGGGATATGGGCGAACGACAGGATACCTTCCCGTTCCATCAGCTCTCTGGATTCGGGTTTGGTGTTATGACGGGTATCGTTCAGGAAACCGGCTTTGTTCGACAGAAACGCATCACCGATATAGGTGTTGATATCCGGGACTATCTCCCGTTCGGTTATGGAGGGTATCGGTGTGCCGCTGTAGCTGCGGGTGGAAAGCCTCTCCTGTTCGTCGGCAAGCCGTATCACGGCAAGATCGAACTTGAATTCTCTCCGGATGAGCTCAAGGAGGTTGTCCATGATGATGGAGAGGTCTTTGGTCTGGCTCATTACTTCCGACGCATTGAGGCGAACGGAGAGGGCTTCGCGGCTTTCTGACAACTCCGAGCGGACGGTGCTGAAGATGTCGTAGACCGATTCCATCTTCGATCCGATATCCGAAAGGTAACTCTCCACGATCGCCCCCGCCGCAGCCCCGCCGAGGGAACCGGCCAGGGTCCTCTCGACGAAGCGCTTCAGCTGGGGGAGCTCGAATTCCGACACCCCCCCTTTCTCATCGATTTCCCGGTTCCCCAGGTATTCGGCTATGGCGCCATGGGCCTGGCTTTCGCCGATAAACTTCGTCATCAGGTTGACGAACTGCATGATGGTGACCGGTTTGGAAAACCTCTTGGTCTCCCATGGGGCCTTTTCTTTCTGTACTTCGAATACATCGACGAATTTGGCGACCTGCTCTTTTTCCGTGTCGTCCTGGGAAAGGATGATGGAGCAGGCAAGGTAGCCGCCGACGTTGAACAGCATGCTCCAGAACATGGCATTGGACCAGATGTCGAAGCCTGTCAGGCCGAACAGCTCGGTCGGTTTCAGGAGGGCAATCCCCATCGGACCTTTTTCCAGCATGTCGCTCTGCCACCACCCCGATCTGAGAAAGGAGGGAACCATCAGGGTATAGAACCAGACGAGAAAACCGAGCAGGGTACCGGTAATGGCGCCGGCCTTGTTTCCCCTTCGCCAGTAGAGTCCGCCGATCAGGGCGGGAATGAACTGGGCTGCTGCGGCGAACGAGATGAGCCCCATGTTCACGAGCATGTAGGTTTCGCCCACGATCTGGAAATAGATGTAGCCGAGGAAGATCACCAGGAAGATGCCGAACCGTTTCAGGTTGATCAGGAGTATGGGAAACCAGCTCCTCGGTTTCAGTTTTACGATGACCGGCATGATGAGATGGTTGAGAAACATGGTGGAAATGGCGACGGATTCCACGATGACCATGCCGGCTGCCGCGGAAAATCCGCCTATGAACGCCAGGAGCGCCAACCATCGATGGCCACTCTGCAGGGGGAGCGTGAGGACGAAGTAGTCGGCGCCTTTGCTGCTGCCGGTATGGAGGATTCCCCCAAAGGCGATCGGCATGACGAACAGGTTGATGAGAAGCATGTAGGCGGGAAACCGCCACATTGCCTGTTTGATGTGTTCCTCATTGGAATTTTCGATGACCAGGATGTGGAACTGGCGCGGGAGCATCATGATTGCCCCCATCGACAGGAAGAGCATGGTCAACCAGTTGGAGTAGGACCCCTCTCCTTCCCATCCGAGGGTCGTGAGCCGCTCGAACAGTTCCGGGGCGTGCGTCAGGAAGCGGGAAAAGATGTCGGTAAGGCCGTCGAACATGGTATAGGTGACGAAGATGCCGACCGACAGGAACGCTACCAGCTTGACGATCGATTCGACAGCGATTGCCGCCACCAGCCCCTCGTGCCGTTCCGAGGAAACCAGGCGCCGGGCGCCGAAAACGATGCTGAAGATACTCAGGATGAGCGCGGAGAAAAATCCGGGATGGGGAGCCGGAATGAAGCTCTCCCGGGTGAAGAGCGCGGGGATGTCCGGGTGTCCGGTGATGATGGCGAATGTGGTGGCAACGGCCTTCAGCTGCAAGGCGATGTACGGCATGATCCCCAGGATGGTGATGATGGTGATGATGGCGCCGAGCCACTGGGACTTGCCGTAGCGGGAGCTGATGAAGTCGGCGATCGAGGTGATGTTGTTTTCCTTGCTGATCCGGACGATCTTCCGCAGCAGGAACCACCAGCTGAATACGGTCAGGGACGGGCCGAGGTAGATCAGGAGAAAACCCATCCCGGAGGTGGCGGCCTTGCCGACGCTGCCATAGAACGTCCAGGCCGTGTGATAGACGGCGATGGACAGGGAGTAGACGTAGGGGTTGGAAATGACGCTTTTCCCCTGTTCCTGTTTCCGGTCGGCATAGTAGGCCACCATGAACAGAAAGGCGATATAGGTAAGCGATACCCCTGCTACCAGCTCAACGCTTAGCATCAACGCCGCTCCCCTTTGTTTTTCTCCCCGGCCAGGTCAGTGGCTTTCACAAAGAGGTAGATGACAATAATGGAAACAAGCCACCCCAGATACAGATAGAGAAACAGCACCGGCATGCCGAAAACCAGGATGCGGGGCTTGTGAAAGATGTGGATGAACGGGTAATTCATCATGATGATCCCCAGGATGAAGAAGATCACCCAGACTTCCCTGATATGGAAATGCCGCAACAATTGTTGTTTCTCTTCTTCCTTCATAGTATCCCCATGGCATGTAGCACGTTGTCTACAGTATCATGCAGGGAGAGGGCGGTGTCGAGAGAAATATGATTCGGTTCATCCGCGCCGATCAGCTCGAATTCTTCTTCCTGTCCCCGGAAAAGTTCCCAACGTCCGTCCGAAGCCTCTCGGGGCTTCGCTGCGCGCTGCTCAAGCCGCTCTCGTGCCAGATGCTCCGGCACGGTCGTCTGAATGATGCAAAAACGGGCGGAATGTTCTTCGGCAAGGGCCCGGAAACGGCTTCGATCTGCCTTTTTGCGGAACGTGGCATCGACAATGACGCTTCTCCCGGCTGCGAGGGCTTTCTCCGCCCTGGTCCGCAATTCCCGGTAGGTTTCCGCATCGAATTCCGTGCTGTATATACCCGTGCCGTAAGCGGAGAAAACATGGGAAAATTCCGGCACGGATGCGATCTCCTTGCGCACCCGGTCGGAAGAGAGCGTCTCAATGCCGAGCTCAAGGGAGAGGGCGGCTGCCAGCGTGCTCTTGCCGCTCCCCATGAGGCCGCAGGTTATGATAAGGGCCGGCGGGAGTTTCTTGCGGATTATGTAACCGCGGGCAAGACGGAAATATCGGATCGCCCTTTCTTTTGCGGCTTCCTTCTCCCCTGCCGGGATATCCGGATCGCGCAGCCGGAAGCTCTCCACCTTCCCCCTGATCACGGCGCGGTAAATCTTGTAGAAATCGAGCAGCCGGACAACATCCCGGTCACCCGTGACGGTGATGTACTCGGACAGGAAGGCATCGGAAAAATCGGGGCGGTCATGGAAATCGAAATCCATCAGGAGAAATGCAATGTCGGCAGCGGTGTCGGAGTAGCGGAAGCGGTTGTTGAATTCTATGCAGTCGAAGACCCAGACGCGGTCGGTCAGGCAAATGTTCTCCATATGGATGTCGCCGTCGCAGTCCCGGATATACCCCTGGTCTACTCGGCCGGCAAAGAGCCCTTGCTGTTGCGCAAGAAAGGTTTCGACCCATTCCCGGATGATCCGCAGGTCCCGTGTTTCGAGGGTGAGGGAGGCGAATTCGCCGAGCTGATGGAAATTTTCGTCCCAGTTGCGCCTGATGTTCTCCGTGCTGCCGTACCGGCCGATTTCTTCGCTGCGCTCGGCGTTCAGGTGAAACTCGGCGATAGTGCGGGCGATCCTCCTGATGTCACCGTCGGTTGCTTTTCCTTCGCGGAGCAACCGGTCGAGCATTCGCTCCTCGGGGAGCCTTTTCATCTTCACCGCATAATCGATGACCCTTCCTTCCCCGTCGAAGGCGACCCCGCAGGAGGATTCGCGGACCTCCACCACCCCGAGGTAGATATCGGGGGAGAGCCGGCGGTTGAGACGAACCTCCTCGGTGCAGTAAAAGCGGCGCCGGTCGAGTGTGCTAAAGTTCAGGAAACCGAAATCGACCGGTTTTTTTATTTTGTAGACGAATTCGTCGGTGATGAAAATGAGCGAGACATGGGTTTGAAGGAGGCGAACTGACGTGGTGGGTTCCGGGTATGCCGAGGGTGCAAGGAGTGATTGTAAGATCCTCTGTTCCATGCGGAATCCTTTGCGTTATTATCTTAAACGATACCATACTACCAGAGTATCGCAAGAAGCGAGAAAGATTATATTGTTTGACGCTCCATTTGATTTGTGTTAGCTTTTTATACATTAGATATACGTGTGAAAAGACCGCAGGGGGGCCGAAACTATCCTCGCGATCCTTCGCTGTATACTTCCCAAATGCCAGGCGTCGTTAAGAGTTCGTGCCGGCACGAACATTCTTTAACAAGCGTCTGGTGTTTTTTTCGCACGGGTACATTCATGAACATGAAGAGATTGCTGATACTCGCCTGTATATCCTCCCCGTTGGTCGCCTGTGCCGCCAACCGCGTAAGCGAGCCCCCCCCCGCGGCACCCACCTTGAACATCGCCGAATCGCGCACCCTTTACATCTATGCCCAGGCCCGGCTGCACGTGATTGACGGCGACCTGGACGGGGCGTTGGCGCTGTTGCGCGACGCGGTGGAAGCGGACCCGAAATCCCCCTACCTCCACCTGGCGCTGGCAAATGTTTACTTGAAGATGAACAGGCTGCAGGAGGCCCTCGATGCCTGCGAGGCAGCCATCAAGCTCGATCCGAACAATTTAGAAGCGAGGATGACGGCGGGCAACCTGCTGATGGGGATGAAGCGGGACCGGGAGGCTATCGTTCACTATAAAAAAGCCAGGGAGCTGAATCCTGCCAAGGAGGAGATCTACCTCCATCTGGCGATTACCTATGTGAAGCTCTTCGAATACGAAGAGGCGGTCAATGCGCTCAAGGAACTGGTCAGGATCGTGCCGGACTCCTATCTCGGTTATTACTATCTTGCCAAGACCTACGACCAGATGAAACTCTACGTGGAGGCGATCAATTATTATAAAAAGGCCCTCGAATTCAGGCCCGATTTCGAACAGGCCCTCATCGACCTCGCGGTAACCCTGGAGACGCAGGAACTCTACGAGGACGCCATCCAATCGTATGAGCAGTTACTGGAGATAAACCCTTCGAACATCAACGTGATGCAGCACCTGATCCAGCTCTACATCCATCAGCATCACCTTCAGGAGGCGCTCTCCCTTCTGCAAAAAATGGAAAAACTCGGTTACGGCGGGCTGGAAACCAGCAGGAAAATCGGCCTGATCTACATGGAGCTGGAGCGCTATGACGATGCCGTCAAAGAGTTCGCGGAAATCCTCGGTCAGGAGCCGAATGCTTATCAGGTACGGCTCTACCTCGGCACGGCCTATGAAGAAAAAGGGGACGTGGAACACGCCATCGAGGAATTCAAGAAAATACCTCCCGCTGCCTTCAACTATTTCGAGGCGGTAGGCCATCTCTCGTTTCTCTATAAGGACAAGGGGGAGCCGGCCAAGGGAATCGAGCTTCTCAAGGAAGCCATTGCCGCGCAACCGGAACGGGTCGATCTCTATCTGAATCTCGCGGCCCTCTACGAGGCGCTGGACCAGTTCTCAGACGGCCTCAATGTCCTTACCGACATTGAAAAGCGCTTTCCCAAGGATACGCGGATCATCTTCCGCCTCGGCATACTCTACGACAAGATGGGGAAACGGAGCGAGTCTATCGACCGGATGAAGGAAGTCATCGCCCTGACGCCGGACGACCCGCAGGCGCTCAACTATCTCGGTTACACCTACGCTGAAATGGGGACCAATCTCGACGAGGCCCTCCAGTACCTGAAAAAGGCGGTCAACCTCCGCCCCGACGACGGCTTCATCCGCGACAGCCTCGGCTGGGTCTACTTCAAGCTGAAGCGCTACGATGAGGCTCAGTTCAACCTGGAGCGGGCCATGGAGCTGGATGAAAACGACGCCACCGTCATCGGCCATCTTGCCGACGTCTACTTCGCCATGCACGAATATCGCAAGGCGCTTCCCCTCTACCGCAAGGTGCAGCAGCTCGATCCCGACCGCAAGGACGTTGCGGAGAAGATTAAAAAAATCAGGACGGAGACCGGGGAGAAATGAGGAGAGGGTGGCTCGCCTCCCTGCTGGCGCTGTCACTTGTTTTCCTGGTCGCCTGTGACGGCAGGAAGAGTGCAGCGCCACCCGTAAAGCGGGGCCCAGGCATACCCGCCTACGGAGACGCCCTCATCGTCGGCTCCATCGGCGAACCCTCGACCCTGATCCCTCTCCTTGCCTCGGACAGCGCATCCCACGAGGTCGCCGGTCAGGTATACAACGGTCTGGTCCGATACGACAAGGACCTGAACCTGGAAGGTGAACTGGCCGAGTCGTGGGACGTTTCCCGCGACGGCCTCACCATCACCTTTCACCTTCGCAAGGGGGTGAAATGGCACGACGGCCGGGAATTCACCTCCCGCGACGTCCTGTACACCTATCGCGTCACCATCGACCCCAAGACCCCCACTGCCTATGCGGATGCCTTCAAACAGGTTAAGGCTGCCGAGGCCCCCGATCTCTATACCTTCCGGGTCACCTATGCCAAGCCGTTCGCACCGGCCCTGGAATCGTGGGGGATGGCCATTCTCCCGGCCCACCTCCTGGAGGGGAAGGATATCACCAAGAGCGAGCTTGCCCGCCACCCGGTCGGGACCGGCTCCTATCGCTTCAAGGAGTGGATCGCAGGCCAGAAGATCGTACTCGAATCCAACCATGACTACTACGAGGGCCGCCCTTACATCGACCGCTACATCTACCGGATCATTCCCGACAACTCCACCATGTACATGGAGCTGAAAAGCGGCGCCCTCGACATGATGGGGCTCTCTCCGGTGCAGTACCAGCGCCAGACCGACACGCCGGAGTTCCGGGCGCGTTTCAACAAGTACCGCTATCCGGCCTCGGCCTTCACCTATCTCGGCTACAACCTCCGTTACCCCCTCTTTACCGACCGGAGGGTGCGCCAGGCGCTGACCTCGGCCATCAACAAGGACGAGATCGTCCACGGCGTCATGCTCGGGATGGGGCAGGTCGCCCATGGCCCCTACAAGCCGGGGACCTGGGCCAACGACCCGCACATCCCCGACTTCGACTACAACCCCGGCCGGGCCCGGCAACTCCTGGCCGAGGCGGGGTGGAAAGAGACCAACAGCGACGGCATCCTGGTGAAGGACGGCAAACCGTTCCAGTTCACCATCCTGACCAACCAGGGGAACGCGGAACGGCTCAAGACCGCCCAGATCATCCAGCGCCGTCTGAAAAAGGTCGGCATCGACGTGAAGATCCGGGTGATCGAATGGGCCTCGTTTCTTTCCCAGTTCATCGATAAGGGGAACTTCGAGGCGGTATTGCTTGGGTGGACCATCAGTCCGGACCCCGACCAGTTCGACATCTGGCACTCCAGCAAGACCGGACCCAAGGAGCTGAACTTCATCGGCTACAAGAATCCGGAGGTGGACCGACTCCTGGAGGAGGGGCGGGGGACCTTCGACGTGGAAAAGAGGAAACGCTGCTACTGGCGGTTCCAGGAGATACTGGCGCAGGACCAGCCCTATACCTTTTTGTATGTTCCCGATGCGCTTCCCACGGTCTCCGGCCGGTTCCGCGGCATAGTGCCGGCCCCGGCAGGGATCGCCTATAACCTGATCAAGTGGTATGCGCCGAAAGAGGAACAGCTTTACTAACGCCAGTTTTTAGTTATGAGTTTTGAGTTGTAAGTTAAAACCGGAAACTCAAAACCAAGAACTAAGAACTAAGAACTCGGATATGGCCAACTATCTGCTAAAACGCCTTATCATGATGGTCCCGCTCCTCTTGGGGATCACCATCATCACCTTTGCGGTAGTCCATCTCACCCCTGGTGAGCCGGTCGAGATGCAGGTCGCCATGAACCCGCGGGTGACAGCCGAGGCGCGGGAACGGCTCAGAAAGTTCTACGGTCTCGATCAACCTCTTCATGTCCAATACCTGAAATGGGTGGGGCGGCTGGCCAAGCTTGATTTCGGCCGCTCGTTCGCCCCGGACGGCCGCCCGGTCGTTGACAAGATCAAGGAACGGATCCCGGTCACCCTATCCATCAACATCATCGCTCTCCTCCTTGAGTTCGGTCTTGCCATTCCGATTGGGGTTGTGGCCGCTATTCGCCGAGATACCCCTCTGGACAAAGGCATGACGGTATTTGTCTTTCTCGGGTTTTCCATTCCGACCTTTTGGCTGGCACTTCTTCTCATGTACCTGTTCGGAGTCAAGCTCGGTTGGCTCCCCATCTCCGGGCTGCATTCCTTCGGCAGCGGTGGGTTCGGTTTCCTTCGCCAACTCTGTGACATGGCATGGCATCTGATCCTGCCGCTCTCGGTGGCGACCTTCGGGAGCCTTGCCGCTGTTTCCCGCTACATGCGCTCCAGTATGCTCGAAGTGGTCAGCCAGGACTACATTACCACCGCTCGTGCGAAGGGGCTTTCAGAAAGGACAGTCATCCTGAAGCACGCGTTGCGGAATGCGCTGCTTCCCGTTGTCACGCTCCTCGGGTTTTCAGTTCCCGGTTTGATCGGCGGGAGCGTGATCATGGAAACGATCTTTTCCATCCCGGGTATGGGGCAGCTTGCCTACGGCGGGGTGATGGCCCGCGACTACCCCCTTGTCATGGGAATTCTCGTCATCGGTGCCGGGCTTACCTTGGTCGGGAATCTCCTTTCCGACATCCTGTACGCTTTTGCGGATCCAAGGATCCGGCTCGGGAAGGGCTAAGAGGAGAACGCGCCATGTCATTCAGGGAAACCTATATGTACTCGGTGTTCTGGCGAAGGTTTCGCAAAAACCGTTTTGCATTGATCGGCGGCGCGATTATCGTCACGCTCTTCATACTTTCGTCCCTCGCACCGCACCTGACCCCTTATGAACCGGACTCCCTCGATCTGTACCACGTATTGACACCCCCTTCGTCTGCCCACTGGTTCGGAACCGACGATCTGGGGCGCGATGTCCTGACGAGGATTATCTACGGTGCGCGCGTTTCCCTCAAAGTCGGCTTCATAGCCGTCGGGATCGCGATGGTCATCGGGACGGTCATCGGGCTCGTTGCCGGCTATTATTCCGGTTGGGTCGATAGCGTACTCATGCGGTTCGTCGATATCATGATCTGCTTCCCCTCGTTCTTGCTCATCCTGGCGGTAATAACGATGCGCGAGCCCTCCATCTGGAACATCATGGTGATCATCGGGTTGACCAGCTGGATGGGTGTCGCCCGCCTCGTCCGGGCTGAAGTCCTTTCAATCCGCGAACGGGACTACATCATGGCGGCAAGGGCCATCGGGGCATCGGACCCTCGCATCATCTTTCGCCACGTATTTCCCAACGCCATGTCGCCGGTTCTCGTTTCCGCCACCCTCGGCGTGGCCGGGGCTATCCTGACCGAGTCTGCCCTCTCGTTTCTCGGCATCGGCGTGCCTCCCCCGACGCCTAGCTGGGGGAACATCCTCACCAGCGGCAAGGAGTATCTCGAATTTGCCTGGTGGCTTACCCTTTTCCCGGGGCTGGCAATTACGGTGACGGTCCTCTCCTACTACCTGGTGGGGGAGGGGGTCCGGGACGCCCTCGATCCGCGGCTCAACAGGTGAGAAGTGAGAAGCAACGGAAGGAAACCTGCATGACTGAAAGATACGGCAACAGGGGCGAGCTGGAAGGGGAGCTGGTCGTCGACAAGGACGACTTCCGGCTCGGGAGCCTGGAGGACGAACTGCGGGTGGACGGGCTCTGCCAGAAGCTCCTGATGCGCTTCTATTTCCAGCTTCTGGAGGACGGCCTCCCCCCGGACCAGGCGACCCTGCTCGCCAACAGCGCCGATTACTTCATCCGCGACTTCGTCGTGGCCATCAAGGAACGGAACATCTTCGACGAGCGGCCCGGCCTGGTCCGCCAGTTCGCCGGCAACTGGTATATCGTGAACACCCTGGAACCGAACGACGCCGAACTCTCCCGGCACTTGGAGGGGATCAGGGCTTTTTACCGGTTTCTCCGCGCCCGCGGTCTCATTTCGGCGGAGTACCTCGGCCTGATTGAGCGGGAGTGCGACGACAGGGATTATTACGCGGGACGCATCGATTCTTTCTGGGCAATCACGGGAGACGGCTATCTCGCCTGGGAGCGGGAGTGCAGCTTGAAAGAGCGATAAACCAAAAAAGCATTGTCTCGACAAGCAAAGGGTTAAAACCGCGCGGTAAAATTCTTAGCCTTTCTTTGCGACTTAGCGGCTTTGTGTGAGATATTTGTTCTTTACAGGGGTAAAAGTATGGCAGCAAAGCAATGGGAAAGGCTGGCGGCAAGGCTGGACGGCGTGCTGGACAGGGTGGAGCGGCTCCTGGAGCGGACTGTACCGGCCCATGAGCCGCCAGAGGTGGATTTCGCCTTATCCTGGGCGTTTCGCTGGCAGAAGACGGGGGAGACCGGGCGGATCGTGCCGGTGGTGCACCCCCACCTGTTCGACCTGGATGACCTGGTCGGGGTTGATCATGCGAAGGAGCAGCTCGTCAGGAACACGGCCCAGTTCGTTGCCGGGGTGCCGGCCAACAACGTCCTGTTGTGGGGGGAGCGGGGAAACGGCAAGTCGTCTTGCGTGAAGGGGCTCCTCAGGCTGTTCGCCCCCCGGGGGCTGCGCCTCGTCGAGCTCCAGCGGTGGGACCTCCTGAGCCTCCCCGCCATTGTCGGACAGCTGCGGCACCAGCCGTTCCGTTTCATCCTCTTCTGCGACGACCTGTCGTTCGGCGAAGGGGAGGGGGAGTACCGGGCGCTGAAGACCCTCCTGGACGGCGGGGTAGAGGAGCGCCCCGGCAATGTCCTGATCTATGCCACCTCCAACCGGCGCCACCTGATGCCGGAGCTGATGGCGGACAACGTTGGCGGGACGGAGATCCACCCCGAGGAGGCGGTCTCCGAGAAGCTCTCCCTCTCGGACCGGTTCGGCCTCGCCATCGGCTTTTCCACCTTCGACCAGGAGACTTACCTGACGATCGTGCGCAATTACGCCGAGAGGCAGCAGCTGCGGATCGGATGGGAGGAACTGCGCAAGGAGGCGATCCTCTGGGCGCTCTACAGCGGCAGGCGGAGCGGCCGTGCGGCCCGGCAGTTCATCGACGACCTGAAGGGGAGGCTGGAGCTGGCATGAGCGATAAATTGCACGACGATCCCGTCCAGGTGCCGACCGGAAGCTGCGGCGCTCCGTCGCCAACGGGACCCGTGATCGACAAGCCCCCCTGCTGAGGGCCGAAGACCCCCGCGGTCAGCGGGCAAATCGACGAGACGGTGCCGGGGTTCCTCCGCTGGCTGGATATCCCGGCCGGCAGGGTGCCGGTCGTGTCATCCCAGCTTCGCTTCGGCGACCGGGTCGGTTCCTGGAAGGCGCGCTGGGGGATCGGCCGGATGTCCTACCTGGTCCCGCCGGGGCTGTACGCCATCGGCGATCCCACACCGGCCGACCCGGTGGTGGTGACCGCCAACTACAAGATGAGTTACGACATCGTCCGCCGGACCCTGGCCGGCCGCAACGTCTGGCTCCTGGTCCTGGAGACCTACGGGATCAACGTCTGGTGCGCCGCCGGCAAGGGGACGTTCGGGACCGGCGAAACCGTGCGGCGGG
The DNA here is from genome assembly GCA_036518435.1 of Geobacteraceae bacterium. GTDB lineage: Bacteria > Desulfobacterota > Desulfuromonadia > Geobacterales > Geobacteraceae > JAMPXD01. The sequence goes on along the minus strand of DATDNF010000031.1, from coordinate 2,962 downwards.
TCGAGGCAACCAGGCTCGCCGAGGTGGTGAGCCACCGCCTGCTGCTGCTGCCGATCCTGGGGGCCGCAGGGGTGCGCGCCTTGGAGGTGCAAAGCCGGACCGGCTTCCAGGTCCGCTTCGCAACCATCCGGGCCGCCGACCTGCCGGAATTTCTGGACAACGGCATGACCACCACGCCGACGATGCGGGAACTCACCTTCACCATCGCGGAGCGGCTGGTGCTCTCTCCCATAGAGATCGTCGCCGCGCTCAAGGGGTTCTTCCCCATCCTGCTCGGCCTGATTCTCCTGGGAGGCCTTTCGGGTGGGGGCTTCTCCGTGACCGCCGCTGCCGGGCCGGCCGTTGCCTACCTCGGCGCGGTTCTCACTGGCGCCCTTGTGACGCCGCTTCTCCTCCCCTGGCTCCCGACCCGGAGCTTCGCGGTCAAGGGGGCCTTTGCCGGACTCGTCTGGGCGGCGATCTGGCACGCCCTGAGCGGGGAGAGCTGGCACGGTGCCGCAACTGCCGCCGGTTTCCTCATTCTCCCGGCGGTTGCCTCGTTTCTCGCCCTCAGCTTCACCGGGAGCACCCCCTTCACCTCCCGTTCCGGGGTGAAGAAGGAGATGCGGCTTGCGCTGCCGGTCATGGCCGCATCCCTCGTGATCGGCGCGGCCCTCTGGATCGCCGGGAAGTTTTTCGCGGCATAAAGGAGCAAGGCATGGAAGGTTTCGCATATCTGCGCAATGTGGCGACATTGCAACTCGATCGTGATACCTGCATCGGCTGCGGCCTGTGCGCCCTGGTCTGCCCGCACCGGGTCTTCGTGATCGAAGGGAACAAGTCACGCATTGTCGAGCGCGACGCCTGCATGGAGTGTGGCGCCTGTGCCCTCAACTGTCCGGTGAGGGCAATCGCGGTGGATGCCGGGGTGGGGTGCGCCTCGGGAATGATCAATGAATGGCTGACAAGTCTGAAGATACGAAAGAGCGGTGCGGGCGGCTGTAGCTGACGGTTGTTGTCGTGCGGCATAAGGATACTTATAGGTTTACGTACTTATGTAAATAGTAATTTCCCGGGCACTGCGCGGGAAAGAAATCTTGAGGGGAAGAGGGTGCGCAGATGACGGATAAAGATCCGAAAGAGACCAACGGGGTCGATGCAGAGGAGAGTTTCGCCGACCTGTTCGAGAAAAGCTTTACAAAGACCGGCAGGCTGGAGCCGGGGGAAAAGGTGGAGGCGCGGGTCCTGAAGATCACCGCCGACTGGGTGTTCCTCGACACGGGACGAAAGGGGGAAGGGGTGCTGGACAGGAAGGAGCTCCTGGACGCCGACGGCACCCTCACCGTAAAAGAGGGGGACATGATCACCGCCTGGTTCCTCTCCTCGGCGCATAACGAGATGCGCTTCACCACCAGGCTCGGCACGGGACCTGCCGGCAGCGCCCGGCTGGAGGAGGCGTGGCGAAACGGCATCCCGGTGGAGGGATTCGTTGAGAAGGAGATCAAGGGGGGATACGAGATCAAGATTGGCGGGAGCATCCGCGCCTTCTGCCCCTTTTCCCAGATTTCCCTCGGGAGGACGGACGACCGGGCCCGGTTCATCGGCCAGCATCTGCCGTTCCGGATCACCGAGTACGGCGAGGGGGGGCGCAACATCGTTCTCTCCCACCGGGCGCTCCTGGAGGAGGAGAGGCTGCTGCAGCGGGAGCGCCTGCGTGAGACCCTTCAGGAGGGGATGACAGTCAGGGGAACGATCACCTCCATCCGCGATTTCGGCGCCTTCGTCACGGTGGACGGCATCGAGGGGCTGATCCCGATCTCCGAGATCGGCTGGGGGAGGGTCGAGGAGATCGGCGACATCCTGACGGTTGGCCAGGAGGTGGAGGTGGTGGCCAAGAAGCTCGATTGGGAGAACGACCGCTTTTCCTTCAGCCTGAAGGAGACCCTCGCCGACCCGTGGGAGAGGGTCTCCGAGAAATTCCCCGTGGGTACCTACCACAAGGGTGTGGTGGCCCGGCTCGCCCCCTTCGGCGCCTTCGTTACCCTCGGCGCCGGGGTGGACGGCTTGATCCACATTTCCCGGCTGGCTGCGGGGAAGCGGATCATGCACCCGCGCGAGGTGGTGAAGGAAGGGGAGCGGGTCGAGGTGAAGATCGAGGCGTTCGACAGGGAGAACCGGCGGCTCTCCCTCTCCCTGGCCGAACTGGGGCGGGAGGAGGAAGAGGCGGCGGAGACGCTGGAGATGTTCCGGAAGGGCGCGGAGGAAGGACCCAAGGGGCTCGGGACTTTGGGGGACCTGTTGAAAAAGAAGATGGAGGGGAAGAAGTAAATAGGTTCATCGGCATCCCCAGGCTTCCGGGGCAAGAAGGAACCCGTTCTCGGGGGCAAGCGCTTTTTTCTTTCCTTTCAAGTTGGTCTCAAAAGGCCCGCCGGGGTTTCCCGGCGGGCCTTTTTAAGATTCAAAATCCTTTCAGTATATCCCCAAAAAGCTCAAACTAAGCGATAACTACCGTCAACGAAGTTTACCTTGTCAACTTTGTTGACAAGGTTTGCCACGACACGCCTATTTTGCCCTTTACAGCTGTTTCTCCCCCGCTTATGTAAACTTAGTTTACCTTGCCCCCGAAAAATCCAAAATTTAAAATTGACGTAACTAGTTGTTTTACTGATCTTGAGCTGAATGTCATATCTGGCACGAAGATTGATAGTACAGGCCTATACATAAATACGTATGTCACCGAAATAGCAAAGCACGGGCAACTGTGTGACGCAAAACCACCTGCCCAGCTAGTTCCTGGAAAGAGGGGTTGTCGAAGTGGTAAATGGATTCCTGCAATCCATTAGCCCGCCATCCTTTTCGACGGCGGGCTTTTTTGTTTTTTATTGATTTGATACAGGGGGGATCGCAATGACGAAGTTGAGATTGATTTTGTTCGTCGGATTGTTGGTTTTCATCGCCATGCCGGGCTGGGCGGGGCAATACA
>DATDNF010000030.1:0-65466 GCA_036518435.1 Geobacteraceae bacterium | reverse complement strand
AATTCTACAGATCTTGAGCGTAACCATTTTTGAGCGAATCCCGTTATTACAGGTGCTTACAGATGTTGACTGCGATAACAACCCGGAGCAAAGACCTAACCAGCTGATTTTATTCAGCTAAACGATGGGACACTACTGATTTCCCCACCTTCGCCAATAATCTCCTTATCGGGCAATGCCGCACCTGGGTCCATTATCCTTATCATCTCATTTTGCATTCGTCGCAAGCGAGGTTGGGAGCGGAAATTGGAGTACAGATTCAAGCCTATTGCATTAAAATCATTTATAAACCTAAGAAATATCCCCTCTATCGCACCCGCCCACTCCATAATGAGCTGCTTTGTATCACCAACAGCGGTTAGCGGAATATTCGTTCCCATGAAAGCAAGTCGTATCAGCTGATACTGCTCGTTTGTACAATCTTGAAATTCATCTAGAAAGACATGACTATATGTTTGGCGTATCGCATTTCTCGCAATCCTTGAATCACGGAGAATGTCGACTGCAAACGGAACTAGCTCGTTAAAGGTAATCTGTTTTCGCGTAACACGGCGGTCTCCTATCTGATAGTCAGGATCTAACGCATCAATCCCGGTTAAAACTGGACGAAATCGGTCAATAATTTGCTTCGCAAAACCATGAAACGTATAGCTGTCAAATCGTGACGCTAATGACAATCCACATCTACGCCTTACACGACTCTTCAAATTTCGACTAGCATCGACCTTGAAAGAGATCGCCAAAAGTCTTTTTGGGTAACGACACAGGGCGGTGTTCAGCAAAAAATCAGCCCGTTGTGCCAACATTTCAGTCTTTCCGGCCCCTGGGCCTGCGGTAAGGGCCAGGCTTCTCGCTTGCTCTTTGGCTGCTGTTAGCGCATTGGGCTCAAGCATTAGGCCGTCTGCAGGTCTCCATGCTTCAGGACAAATCACTCTGGCACCCCTGCTATTTGTGCAATAATGGCATCAATCAATCGGCTTAGAGACTTAGGCATGTTGGCAACCAACTCTTTATCACTCAGATTAGCCAGTGCATTTAGGTGTGTAGCGGGCTTGCTTCCTAATTTAAAGCGCTTATGATAAGTCAAGAACAGATTTTGCTTATTTTTAGTGTATTTAGCAACCCCGTGGTGGCTGTTTCCAAGAACAGCCTTGATCTTGCTTTCATCAGGTGCAACAAGATCACCGTTATCTACATTATAGGCTTCTGGAAACTCCATGAGCATCGCAAAGTCAAGGTCCATTGGGGACGAGAAAAATACCCCAAGCGATTCAAGGTAGTCTATCCACTCTCCATTACCTTCTTCATCAATAACATCTTTATCGTCGTTCCATTTTGGCAAAGCTTCAAGATGTTCCCTAGTAAGGGTACATCCTTCCGGAGGAAACTTAAGTAGTTGATCTACTACATATCTAATCCGTCCCCAACCACCCTGATGCCGCGCTAGGTCAAGGTCCAATAGCGTGACAAACGGAATTTCAAGAGTGCTGAGTAAGCGCCAGAAGTGATTAACATGACGCCCTCCGAGTGGGGCTACAGAGATCGCGGCCTCATCAGTAGCTAACCCTTTTACCTTGAAGAGACGTGGCAAAACAATCTCTTCGCTATCCCCTTCACCCAACACAACCAGTCGTGAAAAATAAATTTCAGGAAATGCCTGTACAGCTTCTCTGACAAATTTGTATGACTCATCGGTGTTTGGCGGCATCACAATAGCAGCGACCTGAGTCTGACGTGAGGTGTTAAGCCGCATGTAGCGAATTCTTTCAGGATCGACACGCCTTAACATAGATGGTGCATGAGTTGCAATTAGTGATTGAGCATCACCATATTCACATAGCTCGCTGAGAGATTGAACAACACGACCCAAGTAGTAAGGTGACAAGCTGTTCTCCGGCTCTTCCATTGCTATCATTGTAAAAATTGCTGGCTTGAGCTTATCGACATCAAAGGAATCTTCATCTCCGCAAAGTACATCCCTCCCAATGCCTTGTATTGCAAGCACTAATGACAAATAGAGTAAGGATTTCTGGCCATCACTCAAGCGAGAAAAATCCACGAATTGATCGTCATGGCCTGGTGAGAATGAAACTGAAAGGTGACGTAGAAGAGACTCGATTTCGCTTTTGACAAACGTAATTTGCGGGTCGGCGAAGAACGATCCTTTATGTAGTTCTTGCCATTTTTCGGTGAGTTGGCCGCTGAGAGATGCCACACCGCCGTTGGCGGCTAAACCATCACTGATCCTACCAGTAAGTTCCTTAATGGAGTCTCGTTCCGCTTGCCAATTTACAGAACGGAGAACACGACCAAGCAAGGAGTTTGCAGTATATGAAATATGGTCAGACGGATCACGACGGGCAGGCAAATAGTGAACATGAATGCTATTTCTATCCTGTCGAGGCACCTGATGCTTGGTTTTAGGCTGTCCTTCAGCATCTAGATCCAACACATAATTTAGATCATCGTAAATTTCGCCATCAGCATCAAGTTTAGCATCAAGGCGTATCCGCACACGAGCCACACCTTCTGCGATGTCTAAACGCATGTGCGCGAAGTTAGGCGGAATCGTTGAGTGAACTCCACCATCTTCTGCAAGTTCGGGAAATATGAACTCAGCTTCTATCCAAAATGTCCGCTCGTCGGGTGCCGTTTCTGCTGTTTCATTGAATGGAACATGGAAGTCTGAGCGCTGAATGCGTCGCAAACTTGGATCGAAGGCAAACATTCGGCATAACGCTTGGAGAACAGCAGTTTTCCCCGAGCCATTGGGTCCGATCAAGAAAGTTAGGGTTGGAAGATCAATCTCTGTTCTTTCAGGACCGAATGATTGGAAACCAGAAATCCGTAATTGTTGGAGCTTCATTTAAAGAATATCCTTTCTCTTGGGCAAGATACCCTCTCGTTTAGAATAGTTCGATCTGGTCATCAGGCATATGTATGAAATTCATGACGAGTAATGAAGAAATTCTTTCTACACCGGATGTATGAACCTCTATTTCCTTATGCACCTCAATTGTGACTCGCTCTTTTGCCATAGCCATAATTAAACGATTAGAGTCCCCAGCGCGCACTTGTTTAAATTGATACTCTTTTGGTGGAATATCTTGATTATCATAAACAAATAGCTTTCCCCTTTTTGAGAATTTGTCGTAGCGAATGATATTACACTCAATAGTGAACATTTCTCGGTCAATAATAGTCTTTGGATTAAACAGCTTCTTGTCAGATTCTGTTACCACTATTCCGTAATTATCAGCAGATAAAGTTGAAATAGTATCAATATGGCCTTTCTGAATTAGAGACGTTAGTTTTTTGAAATTGGGCTCTGCCCTATCCGCCGCAGCAAACACTACATTCGAAATAGTAATATTGTTACCAACTATTATAGGGGCAAGATTGTCTCCACCAATGGTTATCTCAGGCTCTATTCCTTCACTTCTCTTAGTCGCTAGCAATTTCAAAAAGTCATAAGCATTTTTTGCCACATCCCAAATATCTTTAATTTGAATGCCGGGGAAATTAGGCAATGTCTGGGCGGCAGCAAGGCAGACTAACTGGAGATCTGCCGCAAAGGATCCTCTTTTAAATTCGTTTACCTGGATGTTGAAATTATATCTGTCTCTGGCAAACATCCTGTGTCCGTTGATAACAGCTAAGTAAGACCTATCGAGGATACTCTGGAACTCTTGGAGGCCAGCTAAGATATCATGTAGAGGCATTTCTTCACGGAAAGCAGGGCCTTCGATCTTAAATTCAATATGACGTCTCATTATAAATTACCCTCCACTTGTAAAGTTCCAGGAATTCTTGAGTGTATAGAAGATCTACCCACCCCGCCGATTATCCTCAAACATCTCCACCAGCATCGGATGCCGTAACCGCCAGACCATTTTGATCGGCCGATCGCTCTCGTAACTGACCATATCCACCGGACCCAGATAGGTAAACGGCACAGTGACATTGTTCCGCTTTTTCTGGTCACGGGCAAAGACCAGGACTGTGTAGCCCCGCTCCTGATGGTGAATCAGGTTCTGCCCGTCGGTGTGATGCTGTGCGGTATTTGCCTGGGATTCCCAGTGCATGAGCACCCGGCTGATGGGGTAATCGGCATACATGGTGCTCGGTGAGAACTCCTTCTCGGTCTTCTGAAAGGTGACCAGCAGAACATAGATCTTTACGTCAGCGGGGAAGGCAGAAGGTCAACCCTTGACACGGGACAATTCTTCGGCCGGACCCGAAAGTCAGATCTTACCCGCCCACTCCCTTTCCCTAAAAACAAAAAAGCCGCCCAAGCCCATGATTCGGCTCGCAGCGGCTTTGCAGCGTTATGCTGAAAATCCCTCCATTTCAACCCCAAGGTTGAAGTATGACCCAAGGGGCCTAAAAATTATGAAGGATGAAATTTGAACCTTCAACCTTTGATTTGCGTGCACCAATGTACATGAAAGGGGGAGGGAGGTCAAATAATCTAATGCAAGTATGGACCCACGGGCCTAAAAAGGATGAATTATGAAATTTCAAACGGTGAACGGTGAATGGGGCAAAATCACCCTTTTAAATCGACTACCGAACAAGCCGGATCTCCAGCCTGCCGCCGATCGCCGAGGCATATCGCCTGAGCGATCTCAGGCTCGGCAGCGGGCTGCCGGATTCCAGCCGAGCCACCACCGACTGGGTCGTCCCCATGCGCCGGGCCACCTCCTCCTGGGTCAGGTGGGCCTTCATGCGCGCCTCGATGAGCTGGCCGGCGACCGAAAATTCCTCCTCCAGGCCTTCGTACTCCCGACGGAACTCTTCATCGGCCAGCAGTTCAGCTTTAACCTGCGACAGTTTCTTGCCCATGGTCACAACTCCTTCATCCTTTTCAAGGCCAGTGCCAGTTCCACCTGAGGCGTCTTCTGAGTCTTCTTGACGAATATCCTGAGAATCACCACACGCCTCCCGGCAACAGCCAAATAAATGCCCCGGGAAATTCCGCTCTTCCCCTTGGCCCGTATCTCCCACAACTTGTCTTGGAGGTGGCGAATGTGGGGCATGCCGGTTAATTCAAATTTTTTAATTCCTTCCCCACTAAACCCTTCGCATCCTTTTCTTCAAGCTCCAGGAGCGGCGGCGTGCTCTTGATTCGCTTCTCAACTTCGCTGATGTGCTCGGCAGGCGGTATATGTTCCGGCATGACGCCACCGATCCTCTTGATCGCCTCACGCACTTCCTTCCCCACCGCTTCATGGGTATGGATGGCCTGCTGTTGGTCTTTTACCGGGGCTCGGGCAAGTTTGTCACGGGTCTGCGTCATGCGAAACTGGTTGGCCGCAAGCTCGGTCGTGTCCATCCTGTCCATCAGGTTTTCCTTCTTTGGAATACCCTTGCGCTGTTTGATCCCTTCATTACCGAGGCCGCCATAAAGCCCTTTGTAGCCTGCATCATGGAAAACGCCGAACATCCTGTCCTGCACGCCCGCTTCACGGGCTGCGCCAGAAAGAGCCTTGAATTCCTCGCTGGCCTGCTTGCGAATCTCCAGTCGCTCCAGATCGGCAGCCAAAGCATCGGACATTTCCTGACGTCGGGCCTGAATGGCGAAATACTTCTGCGCCTCTGCAATCTCGGGTTTACGCGGGTCGCCGTTTTGGGCAATGAGATAGCAAGCAAAACGGGAGAGATGATATTCTAAAACTTCCCGAACTCCTCCCTTACCTACTTCGATCATTTTGCCGGTGCCGGCAAAATGATAATATGGATTATTCCCCGATTGCCCACACGAAATCATAGCCCTGTTGATCGCCTCTTCAAACCGCCGCCACTGGCTGTACCCAAGCAAGGGCTGGAGTTCACGGGCACTCCAATATTCCGCCCCGTGCTCGTTAAGCTTTTTCAGGTCTTCAAATGAGACGTTCCCACGCACTGGTAATGATTTTCTCGTCATGACACCTCCGCTATGCGAATGGGGAAATCGCCCTTCTCGCGCACTCCCCCTTGAACCCGATCTTCCGCTTCTCCTTCTTCCGCTGCTGCTCCATGACCGCCCGGAAAATCTTGAAAACCAGGGTCACAGCCCCCGCATGAACTCCAGGAGTGCCGCGTTGAAGGCGCCCGGGTTCTCCAGGTTGGCCATGTGCCCCGCCTCGGGGATGACGGCGAGCCGGCAGCCGGGGATCCCCGCGGCGATGATCCGGGCGGTCTCCGGCGGCGCGGCCTTGTCCCCCTCGGCGCCGACCGCCAGGGACGGGACGTGGAAGCCGGAGAGGTGCGGGGTGTAGTCCTTCCGCTCCCGCATGGCGAGGAGTCCGCCGGCGATCCCCCGGGAGTCGTTCGCCATGATCCAGCCGTACACTTCCGCCACCAGCTTGGGTCGCTCCCGGAGGCTCGCGTCGGCGAAAAGGAGCTTTTCGAAGGCATCCGCCGCCACCCGGGGGCCGAAGTTTTGCACCTCGCGGGCGAGTTGGAGCCGCCGCTCCTTGCCCGCCAGGTCGTCGGCGTTGGCCCGGGTGGTGATGAAGCAGGCGCCCCGCACCCTCTCCCTGTGGCGCTCCAGGAGGTTGAACAGGACGTACCCCCCCATCGACATCCCCCCCACCACCGCCTCCCCGATACCGAGGTGGTCGAGGAGCTCCACCATGTCGTCGGCGAACAGCTCCATGGCGTAGGGGCCGTCAGGAGCGTCGCTCTCGCCGAAGCCGCGCAGGTCGGGGGTGATGACCCGATAGCCCGCCTCGACCAGTGCCCGGCGCTGGGGGTGCCACATCCGCCGGCAGAGGGGGAAGCCGTGGATCAAAAGCAGCGCGGGGCCGCTCCCGGTGTCGTCGTACGCCATGGTGATACCGTTGATGACTGCGCGCATGGATAGCCCTGGCACCATCTCACCGCACCGTCCTGGCATAGTCGATCATCCCCTGGAAATCCACGACCACCGCCGGCTCGTCCCCCACCACCCAGGCATCGTGCCCCTGGGGCAGGAGCGACACGTCGCCGGGCCGGCAGTCGAACTCGCTCCCGTCGTCCATGACGATGTGCAGGGTTCCCGCCAGGTGGTACTGGAAGTGGGGCGCCTCGCAGCTCCCGGTCTGCACCAGCGGCTGCACCGACGTCCGCCAGCGCCACCCCGGCTCGAAGGTGGCCCGACCGACCGTTGCCCCGCCGATCGTCACCAACTCAAGCTTCCCCTTCGGGAAGGTCCGCACCTCCTCCGGTGCATTGAAGCTCTTCAACACGGCTTTTTCCACGGTTTCCTCCTTTCGCGGATGTCACAACACATCTCTCTGTTTTCGCGTCAAACCGGGCCGGCTTCACTAAAGGAGCCCACGCGCCGCCGCGAGCACCGCGTCGTAGTCCGGCTCGTGGGTCACCTCCGTGACGTGCTGTATGTAGCGGATGACGTTCGCCTCGTCGATCACGAAGATGGAGCGGGTGAGGAGCTTCAGCTCCTTGATGAGGACGCCGTAGGCAAGCGCAAAGGAGCGTTCCTGGTAGTCGGACAGGGTGACGACCCGGTCGATGCCAGCCGCCCCGCACCACCGTTTCTGGGCAAAGGGGAGATCGAGGCTGACGGTCAGCACCGCCACCCGGTCGGGCAGCTCTGCGGCCTCCCGGTTGAAGCGGCGGGTTTCCATGTCGCAGACCGGCGTGTCGAGGGACGGTACCGCGCTGATCACCTTGATCTTCCCGGCGTAGCTGCCGAGGGTCACCGGGTTGAGGGCGGTATCGACGACCGTGAACCCGGGCGCCGGGTCCCCCGCTTTCAGCTCCGGCCCGAGGAGCGTCATCGGGTTTCCCTTGAAGGTGATGATGCCTGTTCTCTCCTGGGTCATGTTTCCCTCCTTGTGCAGATGAATGGATGGCAAATGATCCCTTACAGTGTACCGGAGGGGCGGGAAAAGGCAATAAGCCGCCACGCGGAGCGGACGGCCCGCCTCACTCGAACTGTGCCCTGAACTCCTCCACCAGCCGACGCAGCCCGTCCACCTCGGCGCGCAGGGCGGCAACCTCCTCCTCCAGAGCGGCGATGCGTTCGCTGCCGGCCGGAGGGCTCGGCCGCCCCCCTTCCGGCGACGAATCGGGCTCGGCGGCGGGCGTCTGCTCTCCGCCGAACAGCTGCGCGTAGCGTTGCTCCTTGCGCCCCGGCTGACGGGGGAGCCTGGTGACCAGCCCCCGCGCCGCGAGATCCTCCAGCACCGTTTCCACGGCGGGAAGGTCGGCAAGCGTGTGCATCCGCTCCGCCCTGGTCCGGAGCTCGCCGACAGTCTGGGGTCCGCGCACCAGGAGTTCGGCGAGCACCGCCAGCTCCGCCGGCGAAAGCCGCAGCTTCTCCGCCAGGATGTGGCGGTACTTGGGGACTCTCCCCCCCTCGGCCGAAAGCAGCGCCAGCTGCTTGAAGCGGAGCGCATCGAGGGCGCGGACCACCTCCGCCTCGTCGAGGTTCATGACCGGATCTCGGTTCGACTTCTGGTTGCAGGCGCTCGTCAGGGCGTTCAGGGTCAGGGGGCAGTACTCCGGGGTGGCCAGTTCCTTCTCGATGAGGCAGCCGAGCACCCGCACCTCGATGTCGTTCAGGGTCGTCTCCATCAGGCACTCCTTGTCATCATCCGGGAAATCCGGGGTTGCCAGCATAGCGGCAGGCGCCGCCGGCTGGGGTTTCGCATGCCCTCACGACAGGAGCCTGGTCAGCCACTCCGGGTGAAGAGAGAACCCGAGCAGTCCCGCCAGCCCCATGGCCACGCCGAACCCGGCGAAAATCCAGGAGAAGGCGAGCAGACGGCGCTTGCCGGTCAGGGCGGTGACCGCCAGCAGGGCAAGGGAAATGGAGAGGGCGGCATCGGAGAGGTCGAACTGGTCGTCCCGGTAATTGAGGCGGTCGTACTCCTTCTCGAACGCCTGGGCCTTTTTTTTGAGGACCTCTTCCTCCTGCTGGTAGCGTCCTATACTGGTTTGGTAATCCCCCGCCTGCGCCACGAGCAGCGCGCTCCCCCTTGCCGGTGCCATCACCTGCAGGGCCTGCACCTGTCTGAGCCCCAGCTCGGCCAAGTGCTGCTTGATCCGCTTCGACTGGTATTCGCCCCAGGTATCGACGGCATCGGATTTGGTCTGGAGCATCGCCTGGACGATGTTGTCGTCCTTGACCTTGGTAATCGCCATGAAGGCGGAAAGTATGGCGACGCTCACCGCAACCCAGTTGTTCAGACGGTTGCGGGCCTGCGCCACGGCCAGATTCTCCCTGAGATCATCCATTAAAAAAGTCCTCCGCAGGCATAATGATTGGGCAGCACCCCGGCTGCCCTGCCGAAGGCAATAGAGTATACCAGCTTGCGACGGGGAATGCATGCGTTTTTGCCTGGCATCGGCAGCAAATCCTTGCCTGAGGCGGAATTATCATGATAGAATCTGAACCCTCTCTCCTTCCGGAGAAAAGTGGAAAACTGCTTGAAACTTTGCCGATTTTTCAGTTTAATAGACTCTCGAAATACGTCCGAGAGAGGAACCCAGACGATGTCTTTTACCGGAGAGCTGGAACACCTGCCGATTGTCGATGTCATCCAGCTGCTGCATGCGACCAGGAAATCCGGCATCCTGCGGGTCGCCAGCCGCAAGGGGGAAAGCCAGCTGGTCTTCAAGGACGGCTATATCGTCAGCGCCAATCACTTGAACAGCAGCGTCCGGATCGGCACGATCCTGATCGAGCGCAACATCATCACCCCGGAGGTCCTCGACCGGGCACTGCAGGCGCAGCGCGCAGCGGGGCGGGAACGCAAGCCTCTGATCGTCATGCTGCTCGAACAGGGGGCGGTCAGGGAGGAGGACGCCTACCAGGGCCTGGAGCAGCTGATCGAACTGACCGTCGTGGAAATGCTGACCTGGAAAAGGGGCACATTCACCCTGGATGTCCTCCCCTCCTCCGTTTCCGATGAATACCGTTACTATCCGGAGCGGATCAGCCGGGAAATCAACGTGGACACGCAGGGGGTCCTGATGGACGCCCTGCGTATCTTCGACGAGAAGATGCGTGACGGCACGCTGGCGGAAGACGATTTTCCGGCAGAAGAGGTCCCGCTTCTCTCGGCGGACGACCTCGGCCTTGCCGACCTCGACCGGCTGGAGAGAAAAATACCGGAGGTCTTCACCGGGCTGGCGGAACGCGACCCGGCCGCGGTGCACCGGCAGAAACTGGAGGAGATCGCTCCGGACCTGTCGCTGCCGGAGCGGGAAGAGTTGGCCGCGTTCCTCGGCGAGTTTTTCCCCGCCCCGTCTCTGGCCGGGGGGGGGCACGTCGTGATTTTTTTCAGCCCCGACGAACTGGCCGGCCATGCCGTCGCCGCCGCCTGTGCGACCGCCGGCATCCGCGTAATCGCCGTCGCCGATGAACAGGAGCTCGATCCGCTCCTCGGCGCCGGCGCGCAGATCCTCGTCATCGACGTCCCGCGACAGGACGACGCCCTTTTCTCCCGCCGGGAGATAACCGCTGTGCGGCAGCGGAAAAAGTCACGCTATCCGCACCTCTGCACCATCCAGCTTGCCGCGCCGGACGATGCGGCATTCACCCTGCATGCGTACGGCGAAGGCGCCAGGGCCGTTTTCCCCGGGCCTTCACGGGAGGAGCGGCGGGAGACGTTCGTAGCGGACACTATCCGGTTCCTGACGGCTTTCCCGCCATACCTCAAGGCGCTCGCCGCCGAGCGGGAAAACTCCGCTGCCGGCCGGCTCAAGGCCGCCATCATCCGCCTGCGCGACCTCAGGGATGCCCCGGCGCTGGCCCGTGCCCTCCTTGAAGGCATGGCCGGCATCTGCGAACGCGCCCTCACGCTGGTCGTCCGTGACGCGGAACTGATCGCCGACAGGGGAATGGGGGTGGGACCGGCGGCCGGCGTGCGGATTCCCCTGGCACAGCCGTCTCTGTTCCGCGACGTCATCGCGGAGGGACACGTCTATTGCGGACCCGCCACGGACAAGCTGCTCACGGAGCGTCTCTTCGCCGCGATCGGCGCCCCGCGCAGCGCAACCGTCCTTCTTCTTCCGCTGCGGAGCCGAGGGAAGACCCTGGCCCTCACCTACGGGGACTTCGGCGGCAACGAGCCGGTGCCGGTGGAAACGGACCTGCTGGAAATCATGGCGACCCAGGCGGAGTTGGTCCTGGAAAATTGCCTCTACCGGAAGAAGCTGGCAAAGAGCGCCCGGTAGACGGTTGCTGTGCATCACGGATATTATCCACGGGAGACTGCCATGGACATGAAAGTGCTGACCCAGATCCTGAACATCGCGTTCGACAAGAGGGTGTCGGACCTCCACTTCGAGGTGGACAACCCCCCCTTTTTCCGGGGGCGCGGACAGCTGATCCGTTCCAAGCTGCCGAACCTGACCCCCCAGGACACCGAGTTCATCGCCACGAGCATCATGGAGCGGAACAACCGCGCCCTCCCCGCGGATTTCACCGAGCTCGACGCCTCCTATTCCTTGCCGACCGGCGGACGGTTCCGGGTCAGCATCTTCCGCCAGCGGGGCCAAATCGGCATCGTCATGCGGGTCATCCCCCCCCACGTGGGCACCTTTCAGCAGCTGAACCTCCCGCCGGTGCTGGGGGAAATTGCCCAGGCGCCGAACGGGCTCATCCTGGTCACCGGTCCCACCGGCAACGGCAAATCCACCACCCTTGCCTCGATGATCCGCTTCCTGAACGAGAGCTGCAGCTTCAACATCATCACCATCGAGGACCCGATCGAGTTTCTCTTCACCTCCGGCAAGGGGTGCATCATCCAGCGGGAGGTGGGGATCGACACCGAGAATTTCACCACGGCCCTGCGGGCTGCGCTGCGCATGGACCCCGACGTCATCATGGTCGGCGAGATGCGCGACCTGGAAACGATCGACGCCTGCATAAAGGCTGCGGAAACGGGGCACCTGGTGCTGTCGACGCTCCACACCCAGAACGCCTCCTCCACCATCAACCGGGTGGTCGGCCACTTCCCGCCGGACGCCCAGGAGGTGATCCGCCACCGGCTTGCGGACATCCTGGTTGCCACCATCTCCCTGCGGCTGATCAAGGACAAGACCGGCGAGCAGTTCATACCGGTCGTTGAGGTGATGCGCACGACCAGCACCATCCAGGCGTGCATCCGGGAAGGGCGCCTCGACGAGTTGGAGAAGCACATCGAAAACGGCCGCTCCCAGTACCAGATGCAGACCCTCGACCAGCACCTGGTGCAGCTATGCCAGCGGGACATCATTACCATCGAGCAGGCGCAGCGGATCACCCGGTCGACAGACCTGGAGAGAAAGCTCACCTTTACCAGCGAATACTAGGAGCCGACATGACATCGCCCCTGACCGGCAGGAAATGGGGGGCGCTCCTCGCGTTCTTGCTCCTCTTCGCCTGCGGCGCGTCGGCGGCCGCTAAACGGCCTGTCGCCCCCCGCTACCCGGCCATAGTCATCTACGTCGGCACCGGCTGACCGTACTGCGCCGAGGTGGAAAGTTATTTCACCGAAAGAAGCATCCCCTACACCTGCCGGGACATCCGCCGGGACAGGGAGGCGCGCAGGGAATGGCACGAGCGTTACGGCGGCGAAATCGTGCCGATGGTGGTGTTCGACCAGGGGAAGCGGGTCGTCGACGGATGCGACGTCCCGGCCATCGAGCGGGCGCTCCGGGATCTCGCCCCATCCCCCTGAACATCCCCGTCCCCATCCTGACCGCCGCTGCGGTTTTTGCTTTACATCCGGGGATCGACCCGCGTACCATGATCATCAGCACAGCCGTCGGCTGGGCAATATCACACGGAAGGACACCATCATGGCATTGGCAAAGAATGGAGACAGGGTCAGGATCGACTACACCGGCACACTCGCGGACGGGACCGTGTTCGACTCCACCCTTGAACACGGGGAATGCGGCTCCGACGACTGCGACACCGACGAGCACGATTCCGGTGATTGCGGCTGCGGCTGCGAAAGCGGGCCGATGGAGCTGACCATCGGAGCGGTGGAGTTGTTCCCCCAGATTGACGAGGCGCTGGTCGGCATGGCGCCCGGCGATAAAAAGACGGTGGTCATCGGCGTGGAAGACGCCTTCGGCGAGTATGACGAGGAAAAGGTCTTTACCGTGCCGCGCGGCGAGCTCCCCGACGGGCTCACCCCCGAAGTGGGAGATGAGTTCGTGCTGACCAACGAGGACAACGAGGAGCTCGGGGTGCTCGTGGTAGGCATTACCGACGAGGACGTCACCTTCGACGCCAACCATCCCCTGGCGGGGGAAGAGCTCACCTACCGGGTCGAGCTGCTGGAGATCAGCTAGAGACCGGCTCGCAAATTTTACCACAAAAAAAGGCCGCATCCGAGGATGCGGCCTTTTTCGTTGCCGGTTAGGGCGAAATTACTTCGCAGCCGGAGCAGCCGGAGCTTCAGCAGGCTTGGCTTCTTCTTTTTTCATTTCTTTCTTGGCAGCTTTTTTGGCTTTTTTGGCTTTTTTGGCTTTTTTCTTAGCCGGAGCTTTTTCTTCCTTCTTCACTTCGCCAGCGGCGGGAGCAGCAGGAGCGGCTTCTTTGGCGGGCTCAGCGGCGAATACGAGGCCAGCGAAGGAAACGGCAACGAGGGCGGCTACGATGGTGGACAGAACTTTTTTCATGATGTTTCTCCTTTGGAAAAAATGATTGATGTCTTATCTATAGCAGATATGGTGCCAACTCTGCCATGCTTAACAACACATTGAAATTGCTACACTTTAATGCGGGAGTCGGCGGAACTGCCGCAAAAAAGCGCCGCAAATGATCCAGCCATACCTCATTTGCGGCAACGCCCTTCCCGGGTTCTCCCCCGAAATCGCGCGCCGGGCTGCCGGCGGCTCCCGACGATTTGCAACGCGGGTCAGGAAAGCGCCAGCGGCGGCTCGGCCAGTGCCGCCAATTGCTCGCGCAACTCGATGATCTGCTCCCCCCAGTAGCGGACGGTGTTGAACCAGGGGAAAGTGCGGGGGAACATCGGGTCCTCCCAGCGTGCAGCCAGCCAGGCGCTGTAGTGGAGCATCCGCAGGGCGCGCAGAGCCTCCACCAGGCGAAGTTCGCGCGGATCGAAGTCGCAGAACTCGCGGTATCCCTCCACGAGCGCCTCCAACTGTGCCATCTGGCGCGGACGATCGCCGGAGAGCATCATCCAGAGGTCCTGCACCGCCGGTGCCATCCGCGCGTCGTCGAAATCGACGAAGTGGGGCGCGCCGTCGCGCCAGAGGATGTTGCCGCTGTGGCAGTCGCCGTGCGCCCGCAGGTAGCGGACCGGCCCAGTTTCCGCAAGGCATGCGTCGATGGCCTCCAGCAGTTGGCCGGTCACCGCGGTGTAGCTCGCCCGGTACTCGTCCGGAATGAAGCGCCCGGCAAGCAGGGCAACGCTCTCATAGCCGAAGCTTCGGCTGTCGAGGGTGGGGCGGTGCTCGAAGGGGCGCACCGCACCGATACGGTGTATCCGGCCGAGCATCCGGCCGAGGATCAGCAGGTTGTCCAGGTTGTCGAACTCCGGGGCATGTCCCCCCTGGCGCGGGTAGAGGGCGAAGCGGAAGCCGCCGTGGTGAAACAGGCTCTCGCCCGCGGCGTTCGTCCAGGGGACCACCACTGGCAGTTCGTGCCCGGCCAGCTCGAGACAGAAGCGATGCTCCTCGACGATCTGCGCATCGCTCCAGCGGCCGGGACGGTAGAACTTGGCGATCAGCGGCAGGGCGTCCTCGATCCCCACCTGGTAGACGCGGTTCTCGTAGCTGTTCAGGGCGAGGGTGCGGCAGTCGCAGCGAAACCCCTGGCTCTCGACGGCATCCATGATGAAGCCGGGGGTAAGGGTTTGAAAGGGGTGCGGGCTCTCGGGCATCGGCTCTTGTTCTCGCTTGCGGTTACGGTTGTCCGGGTGAAGGCAGGCCGTTACTATACCACCAATCTAACCGGGAACCAAGGAGAAGCTAAGCGGCACCCGTGACGCAACACACATTCGGCGATTTCACTGCGACCGGGAATGTGGTAGGATAGGGCATGGGTACAAGATCTAAACGAAGCGAACGTTGCCATCAATGCCGGCTGCACACCCGCCTCTGCATCTGCAGCGCCATCCCCCGCCTCGATCTTGCCACCCGGCTCGTCCTGGTGATGCACCGCCGCGAGTGGACCAAGCCGACAGCAACCGGCCCGCTGGCCCTCGCCGTGCTCGCCAACAGCGAGCTTCGCCTTCAGGGATGCCGGGAGCAGCCGCTCGACTTCCGCGATCTCGATACGGTCGGGCGCCGGACCATGCTCCTCTATCCGGGTGAGGGGGTACCGGTCCTGAGCCGGACCTTCCTGGCCGGGGACCCCAGGCCCGTCAACCTCGTTGTCCCGGACGGCAACTGGCGCCAGGCAGCGCGTATGGGGAGGCGGCTCCCCGGACTGGAGCATGCGGAAATGGTGCGCCTTCCCGTGGGGGCGAAAACGGACTGGGGGGTGAGGAGAGAATGCCATCCCGAAGGCCTGGCGACATTCGAGGCAATCGCCCGCGCCCTCGGCATTGTAGAATCGTCCGAAGCGCAGGAGCGCATGGAGGAGATTTTCCGCCTGATGGTGGCAAGGACTCTTCAGGCACGGGGATGAAGAGGCGATCCGTCCGGTCCAGCGGCAGACCGGGACCAATCGGCGTTGATGGTGAGGAAACGAATTTCGAGACGGACAGCGAGGTACCGTGCATGCGGATTGCAATTGTCGGCGCGGGGGCATTGGGGCTCTATTACGGGGCACTGCTGCAGAGAAGCGGGGAGGATGTCCGTTTTCTGCTGCGCCGTGACTACGACGCCGTTACCGGACACGGCCTCAGGGTCTTTTCCATCAACGGTGATTTTACCGTGCCGCACGTCCGGGGATACCGTACCGCGGATGAGATCGGGCCGGTAGATCTGGTGCTGGTGGGGCTGAAGACCTTTGCCAACGACCGCTTCCCGGGGCTGGTCGGGCCGCTGGTGGGCGAGCAGACACAGATTCTGACCCTGCAGAACGGCCTGGGCAACGAAGAGGCGCTGGCGGAGCTGTTCGGCGAGGAGCGCATCATGGGCGGGGTGGCCTTCCTCTGCTCCAATCGTGGCGAACCGGGCGAGGTGCATCACCTGGGTGCGGGCCGGATCGTGCTGGGCGAATATCGGCGCCGCGACCCGCGGCGGGTTGAACGTCTGGCGGCCATGTTCGTCGAAGCCGGGGTTGATTGCCGGGCGACGGACGACCTGGCGCGCGCCCGCTGGGAGAAGCTGGTCTGGAATATCCCCTTCAACGGCCTCTGTGCCCTTCTGCAGCAGCCGGTCAACACGCTTCTGGCGCAGGATGCCTGCCGAAAACTCGTGCGCGACATCATGCTGGAGGTGATCGCCGCCGCCAACACCCAGGGCCTCGACAAGCCGATCGCCGAGGGATTCGCCGACGGCATGCTCGAATTCTCCGACAACATGGGGGAATACCGGCCATCCATGCAGATCGACCGGGAAGAGGGGCGGCAACTGGAGATTGCGTCCATCTTCGGGACGCCGCTGGCGTACGGCCGGCGGCGGGGAATCGCGATGCCGCGCGTGGAGATGCTGGCGACACTGCTGGAACAGGCGACGCGCGGAAACGGGGGAGCCCATGTTTGAAGCCCAGTACAACGACGAGATGGAAGCGGAAGTAAAGAGGCTGGAGGCACAGCGGCGCGCCGCTGCCGCAGGGCACCCGGAATGGGCCAATGCCTGTGCCGCCTGCGGGTGCGAATTGACGAGGGTCGATAACGACCGGTGCGAGCGGTGCTGTTCGGGAAGGTGAAGAGGGGAAAAACCGCGAGGGCGGGGCGGCAAGCCGTCCCCACGCCGCAAACCGGTCTGCCATGGATACGAAAACGTTTCAGGACATCATCTACCGGCACTTCCGCTGCAATCCGCGCCCCCTTCCGTGGCGCAGCACCACCGATCCGTATCGCATCATGGTTTCCGAAGTCATGCTTCAGCAGACACAGGTGGACCGCGTTCTCCCGAAGTATGACGCGTTCATCGCCCGCTTCCCGACGGTAACGGCGTTGGCGGAGGCGCCGCTCCCCGACGTGCTTGCCCTCTGGCAGGGACTCGGCTACAACCGCCGCGCCATGCTGATGAAACGTGCCGCCGAGGAGATTGTCGCGCGGCACGGCGGCATCGTCCCCTCCTCCCCCGCCGATCTCGCCCGTCTTCCCGGCATCGGGAAATACACGGCCGGCGCTATCGCCGCCTTCGCCTTCGGCTCCCCTACCCCGTTTATCGAAACCAACATCCGCAGTGTCTATATCCATCTCTTCTGCGGCGACCGCACCGGCGTCCCCGACAGCGAGATCCTGCCGCTGGTGGAGCGGACCATGGACAGGGACAACATCCGCGACTGGTACAACGCTCTCATGGACTACGGGGTCATGCTCAAAAAGAGCATGGCAAACCCGTCGCGCCGCAGCCGGCACCACGTCCGGCAAACACCGTTCCGCGGATCGAACAGGGAGATCCGGGGAATGATCCTCAAGGTGCTACTGGAGTCGCCGGGGCTGTCGGCAGGCGAAATCGCGCTGCGGATAGACAAGGATGCGGAGCGGGTGGGGGAGACTCTCGGGGTGCTGGAACGCGAAGGGCTGGTGCGGAGGCGGGAGGGGGTGTATCGGGCAGGGTGAGGCTATACCCGTGCCTTTGTCAACCATTCGTTGGTGATTGTTTGTACCGGCGGGCGGTGGTATAATGTAGTTAAGTATACAGGGAATGACGGATAATTCTCTGAAAGGAGGTACGAGTCATGGCAAGCAAATATCTTCATGGCATGTTGACTCCCGGCGACTGTGCACTGGCCCTCATAGACTACCAGCCGGCGATGTTTTCCGGCGTCAACTCTCACGATAGAGGTTCCATTGTCCAGAATGTGCAGGTGATCGCCGAGACGGCAAAACTCTTCAAGGTGCCGACGGTCCTGTCGACCGTCGCAGCCGATAGCTTCAGCGGGGCAATGATCCCCGAGGTCACCGGCATCTTCCCCGGGAATACCCCCATAGACCGGACGTCCATCAACGCCTGGCTTGACAGGAATTTCAGGGAAGCGATCGAAAAAACCGGGAAGAAAAGGGTCGTACTGGCCGGGCTCTGGACCGAAGCCTGCGTGCTTTTCCCGACGCTCGACCTGCTCCAGGGAGGCTATGAGGTCTACGTCCCCACCGACGCCTGCGGCGACGTCACCGTTGAAGCGCACGAGCGGGCGGTAGCGCGGCTTGTTCAGGCGGGGGCGGTGCCGATCACCTCGCTGCAGTTTCTGTTCGAACTCCAGCAGGATTGGGGACGGAGCGAGACGTACGAAGGGTGTATGGATATCCTCAAGGCGCACTCTCCGTACGGCATCGAAGTCCGGTTCGTCAAGGAATTCCTCGGCGGGCACGGCGAGGGTGTCAAACTGGCCCGGGCCGCGTAGGAGTGGAGAGGCATGGGAGTTAATACAATGCAAAAGCCGTAGATGGCGGGTCGTGCAAGTTGTTGCGGCACGACCCGTTTTTGGGAGAACGGCTCAAGACCGGATGGAAACGGCAAAGGCGACCGAATGGTCGCCTTTTGAATTATGCGTGGAGTCCGTGCCCATAAGAAAAACGGATGTGCTGCCCCTTTCCATCTTGCCTTGCTTGACATGATTAATAATGACATTCAATATCTAAAACATGCTATAATGGTGGCAGGCAGAAGTAAGAGCCATACTCCGTCGAGAGAAAGAAGGCGCAAAAGATGAGATATTCGAAAGAAGCATCGGGCATCGTGAAATCCACAGGGAGAATGGAATTTTGTCATGGCAGTGTCTGTGTCGGCAACCAGAAGCCTATGAACTGCATATGCCCGACCACCAAAAAGTAAATATGCCGGCAGAGTGATCCCTCCCCCGATTGCGGACGCAACCGGGGGCTTCAGGTTCGGGGGGCGTTACTTCCGCTTCTTCGGCTCCTCATCCTGTTTGCTGTACGTCCTGACCGACGCTACCAATTTCAACCTTCATACTTAATCCTATGGTTCCTCTTTTCTTTCACCATAGAACCGAATGAGGAAGTCGGCATCCCGGGGTGAAAGATCGAACTTGAAGATCGCTTCCTGGACGAGCGGCTGGACCGGCTGGCCGGGATTGTCCCGAAGGTTGCCGGACACCCATTTGACCGCGCGTCGTAAGTCTTCTCCATCCGGTAACAGGTCGTGCATGGCTTTTTCGGCTCCTCGTACGGCAAAGGGCACCGCTGCCGGCGCCCTTTCTCGTTCTATCCTACCTGAGATTTATCTTTATCCTCTCCACCGCCTCTTCCACGTTGTCCCGGTTGCCGAAGGCGGAAAGCCGGAAGAACCCTTCGCCGGAAGGGCCGAAACCGCTCCCCGGCGTGCCGACCACGTTGCACTCGGTGAGGAGCTTGTCGAAGAAGTCCCAGCTGCTCATCCCCCCCGGGGTCTTCAGCCAGATGTAGGGGGCATTCACACCGCCGTACACGGTGAGGCCGGCGGAGGCGAGCCCTTCCCGGATGATCCGGGCGTTCTCCATGTAGTAGTCGATGATCTCGCTCGTCTGCCGCCACCCCTCCTCCGTATAGACCGCGGCGGCGGCCTTCTGCACCGGGTAGGAGGCGCCGTTGAACTTGGTGGTCTGGCGGCGCAGCCATAATTTGTTCACGCTGTACCGCTCGCCGGTGGCTGTCTTCCCCTCCAGTTCCTCCGGCACCACCACCAGACCGCAGCGCACGCCAGTGAAGCCGGCGGTCTTGGAAAAGGAGCGGAACTCGATGGCGCATTTCTTCGCCCCTTCGATCTGGTAGATGGAATGCGGGATGGCGGGATCGGTGATGAACGCCTCGTAGGCGGCGTCGAACAGGATGATGGCGTCGTTCGCCAGGGCATACTCCACCCACTTCGTGAGCTCCTCTTTTGTCGCCACGGCACCGGTCGGGTTGTTCGGGAAGCAGAGGTAGATGATGTCCACCTTCTCCGTCGGAAGGGCCGGAATAAAGCGGTTCGCCTCGGTGCACGGCATGTAGACGACCCCTTGGTAGTACCCCTTGTCGTTCGCCTCGCCGGTCCGGCCGATCATGACGTTCGTGTCGTTGTAGACCGGGTAGACCGGATCGCCGATGGCAACCTTGTTGTCCAGGGCGAAGATGTCCAGAATGTTGGCGCAGTCGCACTTGGAGCCGTCGGAGACGAACATCTCGGTGGTCTTGAGCGAAACGTCCAAGGGGTTGTATGACTCTCTTATGACGGTGTCGATCAGCCAGTCGTACCCCTGCTCCGGACCGTAGCCGGCGAAGGTCTCGACTTTCGCCAGATCGTCCACCGCCTCGTGGAACGCCTTGAGGATGGCCGGCGGGAGCGGGCGCGTCACGTCGCCGATCCCGAGCCGGATCACGCGGGCAGCCGGGTTCGCCTCCGCAAACGCCCGCACGCGGCGGCCGATCTCGGGAAAGAGGTAGCCTGCCTTGAGTTTCAGGTAGTTGTCGTTGATAAGTGCCATTACGGAATAACCTCCAGAAAAAATTCTCGAAGAATGCATGGGCGTTCAACCGCGCTTGCTTTCACTGCGCCTCGATCAACCCCAGGTCGTCAACGTCGATATCCTGCTCTGCGCCGTCCGCGTCCCTCCTGACGGTGAAGACCAGTTCCTCGTCGACCGCGCCCATGATCCGGCTGCCGTCCAGGGTCCTGAGCTCGAACAGGGGATAGGTCACCTCCTGAGGAAAGGTCCAGGGGAGGACAAACCGTTCTTCCTTGCCGGTGGCGCGAATGCTGCGGATCTCCCGGAGGGCGATGCGGACCGTCCCGCCGTACGGGTTCAGGATCAGGAGCGGCTCCAACTCGGCGTGGACGGCGGCCACGGTGCCGGTGAAGCTCTTCCCCTGCACGGTGCAGCGGACCCGCGCCCCCTCCTGAAGACCGCCGGCCATGGCCGGCAGGGCCGAGAAGATCGCGAGAAGGAGCAGTGTAAGTGCGCGCATAACCCCATGCCCTCATGAAACGTCGATTTTTAGGCAAGGTCAAGGCGGGCAAGGGGCGACGCGGAGGCATAGCAGCGCTACGCCGCACAAGGAGGCACGCAGACCAACGCCGAGATTGCCAAAAAGCGGCGTTTTATCGCAGCCCGAGGACGTCCTGCATGTCGTATAGCCCGGCCTTCTGCGACACGACCCACTTGGCGGCCCTTACCGAGCCGCGGGAGAACATGTCGCGGGTGTGGGCGCGGTGGGTCAGCTCGATCCGCTCCCCCATGCCGATGAAATAGACCGTGTGCTCGCCGACGATGTCGCCGCCGCGGATGGTCTGCATGCCGATCTCTTCCCTGGTCCGCTCGCCGCAGATCCCCTCGCGGTGGAAATTGGCCACCTTGTCGTAATCGCGCCCCAGGGCCTCGGCCACCACCTCCCCCATACGCACCGCGGTGCCGGAGGGGGCGTCCTTCTTCAGCTTGTGGTGCGCCTCGACGATCTCCACGTCGAAGTCGTCACCCAGGATCTTGGCAATGTCGGCCAGCACCTTGAAGCAGACGTTGACGCCGACCGACATGTTCGGGGCGAGTACCACCGGGATGTCCCGGGCCAGCTCCCTGGCGAGGGCACGCTCCTCGGGAGTGAAGCCGGTGGAACCGATGACGATCGCCTTCTTCTGGAGGCCGCACGCCTCCAGGTTCTTCAGCGACACCTTGGGGGTTGTGAAGTCGATCAGCACGTCGCACCCCTTGACCACGGCGTTCAGGTCGTCGGAGATCTTCACGCCGAGGGAGCCCGCACCGGCGAGCATGCCGGCATCCATGCCGATCATCGGGTGTCCCGGCCGCTCCAGGGCGCCGGCGAGCTCGCACCCCCCGGCCTCGGTGGTGGCAACGATGATCCTGCCACCCATCCGCCCGGCGGCGCCGCACACAGCGATTCTAACCATGATAAAAACCTCGTGAATGAATCGTAGGGGCGCAGCAATGCTGCGCCCAAAAGCGGGCAGAGCATGCTCTGCCCCTGCAAAAATGTTTAAATCAGATCATATTCCTTCATGATCGCTGCCAGCTTCGCCTTGTTCCCCTCGGCCAGCGGCGCCAGCGGCAGCCTCACCTCGTCGCTGCATTTCCCCATCAGCGCCACGGCGGTCTTGACCGGCACCGGGTTGCTCTCGATGAACATGGCGTTGGAGATCTTCAGGAGCCGCAGGTGCCACTGGCGGGCCTCCTCCATCTTTCCGGCAAAGAAGGCGTCCACCAGGGCCGCCACCTCCTTCGGCATGATGTTCGCCACCACCGAGATCACCCCCTTGGCGCCGCACGCCATCATCGGGAAGGTGATGAAGTCGTCGCCGGACAGGACGTCGATCTTGTCGCCGCACAGGGCGAGCACCTCGGAGGCCTGCTGGAGAGAGCCGGTCGCCTCCTTGATGGCAACGATGTTGGAAATCTCCGCCAGCCGCGCCACCGTCTCCGGGAGGAGGTTCACGCCGGTCCGCCCCGGAACGTTGTAGAGAATCTGGGGGAGCGCCACGGCCTCTGCCACCGCCTTGTAGTGGCGGTAGAGCCCTTCCTGGGTCGGCTTGTTGTAGTAGGGGGTGACCAGCAGCGCGCCGTCGGCGCCGAGCTTCTTCGCGTGCTCGGTCATCTCGATCGCCTCGTGGGTGGCGTTGGAGCCGGTGCCGGCAATTACCGGGACCCGTTTGTTCACCTGTTCCACCACGATCCGGATGACCCGGTCGTGCTCCTCGTAGTCCAGGGTCGACGCCTCGCCGGTGGTGCCGCACGGCACGATACCGTCGGTGCCGCCCGCGATCTGGAACTCCACCAGTTCCCGCAGTTTCTCCTCGTCCACCGCCCCGTTCCTGAACGGGGTAACGATCGCGACAATACTCCCTTTGATCATGTTCATACCTCCTGTTGAGGTTAATTATGCATGGTTACAGAAACGACGGGATTCTCTCCCCCTTGATCAGCTCCTCGACCGTCTCCCGCTCCCGAACCACCTCGAACTTGTCCCCCTTCACCATCACCTCGGCGACGCGCGGGCGGCTGTTGTAGCTGCTCGACATGGCGAAGCCGTAGGCACCGGCGGACATGAACGCCATGAAGTCACCCTGGCGGAACATGGGAACCTCCCGCTCTTTCACCAGGAAGTCTCCCGACTCGCAGATCGGGCCGACGACGTCGGCGACGACCATGCCGTCCTGGTCCTTCACCACCGGCTGCACGCCATGGTAGGAGCCGTACAGGGCGGGACGCGCCAGGTCGTTCATCCCGGCGTCGATGATGATGAAGTTCTTGTCGTCCCGCTCCTTGGTGTAGAGGCACTGGGCCACCAGGATGCCGGCGTTGCCGACGATGTTGCGCCCCGGCTCGAACACCAGGTGGAGCCCCAGGTCCTTGGTGGCGGCGGTGATCTCCTTGCCGTAGTCGGCCGGCAGCGGCGGCTCCTCCGCGTTGTAGGTGATCCCGAGGCCTCCCCCGAGGTCGAAGTACTTGAGGTCGATCCCCATCTCCCGCAGCTTGCCGATCACGTCCTTCAGCTTGGCAATGGAATCGACGAACGGAGCGACCTTGGTCAACTGGGAGCCTATGTGGCAGTCGATGCCGATGATCTCGATCCCCGGCAGCTCCTTGGCCCGCCGGTACTCCTCCAGCGCCCGGTCGATGGTGATGCCGAACTTGGCGTTCTTCAGGCCGGTGGTGATGTAGGGATGGGTCTGGGGGTCCACGTCGGGGTTCACCCGGATGGCGATTCCCGCCTTCTTCCCCATCCGGCTGGCGATCTCGCTGATCCGGGTCAGTTCCTGCTCCGACTCCACGTTGAACATCAGGATGCCGGTGTTCAGGGCGTACTCGATCTCGTCATCCCGCTTCCCTACCCCGGAGTAGACCACCTTGCGGGGATCGACCCCCGCCTGGAGTGCCCGGTAGAGCTCGCCGCCTGAAACGATGTCAACGCCGCCGCCAAGCTTGACGAAGGTCTTCAGGACCGCCAGGTTGGAGTTCGCCTTGACCGAGTAGCAGATGGTATGGGGGGTGGTGGCGAAGGCGTCGTCGAATGCCTTGAAGTGACGCTCAAGGGTGGCCTGGGAGTAGACGTAGACCGGCGAACCGACCTTGGCCACGATGTCTTTCACTGCCACATCCTCGGCGTACAGTTCGCTGCCTTTGTACTGAAAATAGTGCATGGCATTTCCTCCGAAGCGCATACGGGATCGAAAAACCCCGTTTTATTTACATAAAGTGGTTATAAGTACCATACGGGGGGGGAAAAGTCAAAATATTACGGCAGTAGAGACGCATTGCCGCGTCTCTACTCCGGCTCGGTGAGTGCCCCCTCGACTTCGCCGGAGGGGTCGCTCTCCACCGTCTCCCCCTCCACGGCGGCGACCGTCCGGACCACGTAGAGGTAGTGCACCCCCCGCTCCAGTGCCGTATCTTCTAAGACGGTCTCCTTGAGCGGCGCCCCGTTCAGGGGACTGAGGTAACCCCCCTCGCCGGCGCGCTTGCGGTAGACGTTGTACCCCTCGATCCGCCCGGTTGCCGGCGCCGGCACGGGCTGCCACGCGAGCCCGATGCCGCTCGGGTCGGAGAGTGCCTTCACCACCGGCGGCAGGGGAGGAGCCATCTTCTTCCTGTCGGCCCGGTTGGAGTCGCGGCTCGGCGTGCCGTCCCGCTTGACGGCGACCACCTTGTAGCGGTAGCGCTTCCCCTGCTCCGGGTCGCTGTCGACGAAGACGACGCGGTCCCCCTGGATGGTCACTCCCTGGGGGTACTCCAGGTCGACACTCGCCACCAGGCGGTAGGCGGTGGGGCATTCCTCGCAGTCCTCCCCGGGAGGGAGCACTTCCCGCCGGAACAGCCGGAACCCGGCCAGGTCCTTGAGTGGCCGTCCCCCCGCTTCCCGGGCGGGGCGGCCCCACAAAACCAGGAACCGGTCCCCCTGCTGCTCCACCCTGAGGTCGGCGACCGGCGCCGAGGCGAGCGACTCCGGCGGCACCAGCGGCCCCTTCTTGCCGCAGCCGGCGAGGAAGCAGACAACAACCATCAAAAGAAGTTTTTTCATATTCTGTGTCCGTAGGGGCGACGCATGCGTCGTCCATCAAATCTAGACGTACGTCAGGGCGAGGCGTGCCTCGCCCCTACAAAACATCATTTGCCGGCCTTCACCCGCTCGATCTCTTCCTCAACCCGCTCCTGCGCCGTCCCGCCCGTGGCGCTTCGGGCATTGACGCTCGCCTCCAGGGTGATGGCGTCCCTGATGTCCTCGTCGATACGGTCGGAGAAGAGCCGCCACTCGGCCATGGTGAGCTCCGGGAGGTCCTTACCCTGCTCCACGCAGTAGCGAACCGCCTTCCCCACCACTTCGTGGGCGTCGCGAAACGGCATCCCCTTCCGCACCAGGTAGTCGGCCACGTCGGTGGCGGTGGAAAACCCCTTGGCCGCCGCAGCCCGCATGGTGGCGGCCCGGACCCGCATCTCCCGGATCATGTCCGCGAAGATCTTGAGCGACCCCTTGACCGTGTCGATGGTGTCGAACAGCGGCTCCTTGTCCTCCTGCATGTCCTTGTTGTAGGCGAGCGGAAGCGACTTCATCACGGTGAGGAGCGCCATGAGGTTCCCGTACACCCGGCCGGTCTTCCCCCGCACCAGCTCAGGCACGTCCGGATTCTTCTTCTGCGGCATGATCGACGAGCCGGTGCAGAAGGAGTCGGACAACTCGATGAACTTGAACTCGCTGGTGGACCAGAGGATCAGCTCCTCGGAGAAGCGGGAGAGGTGCATCATCAGGATCGACGAGGCGGCCAGGAACTCCAGGGCGAAGTCCCGGTCCGAGACCGAGTCGAGGGAGTTTCTGGTCACCTCCGGGAAGTCGAGGAGCTCCGCCACGTACTCCCGGTCGATCGGGAAGGTTGTCCCGGCCAGTGCCCCGGCGCCGAGCGGCAAAACGTTCACCCGCTTCAGACAGTCCTCCATCCTCCCCTTGTCCCGCTTGAACATCTCCACGTAGGCGAGCATGTGGTGGGAGAAGAGGATCGGCTGTGCGGTCTGCAGGTGGGTGTACCCCGGCATGATCACCCCCAGGTTCTCCTCCGCCTGGGAAATGAGTGCATCGACCAGCAGGTCGAGGTAGGCGCTGATCTCCACCAGTTCGTCCCGCAGGTAGAGGCGGATGTCGAGGGCCACCTGGTCGTTTCTGGAGCGCCCGGTGTGGAGGCGCTTCCCCGCCTCGCCGATCCTGGCGGAGAGGCGCGCCTCGATGTTCATGTGGATGTCCTCCAGGGAGACGGAGAAGTCGAATTTCCCCGCCTCGATCTGGTCGAGGATCTCCTGGAGGCCGCGGACGATCTCCTCCACGTCCGCATGCGGAATTATTCCCTGCTTGCCGAGCATCCGGGCATGGGCGATGGAGCCCCGGATGTCCTGGTGGTAGAGGCGCTTGTCGAACTGGATGGAAGCGGTGAACTCCTCCACGAACTTGTCGGTCGGCTGGGTGAACCGGCCGCCCCAGAGTTTTTCATGGGCCATATCTTTCTCCTTACGATTTAACCTGATGGAGCGAGGATTTTTCGTCCTGGCAAGGCTGTCGAGGGATGACGCGGAGGCGTAGCAAGGCTACGCCGCACAAGGAATCCCGAAGACTTACGCAGCCAGGGCGGAAAAGCATCGTTCCTATGATTCCTGGCCGATCTCGAAGCCTCCCACCATCTCCTCGCCCGTCACCCTCACCCACCCGCCATCCGGCGACCAGCGCAGTATACTGTGCACCTTGAGGGGGACCCGGCTGGTGCGCGGGTCGAGCTCATGGTGGAGGGGAAGGTTGAAGTAGTAGAGACGGGTACCGGTGCCGAAGCGGAGGCGGCAGACCGGGGCGCCGCCGAAATCGTCGGTGGAGAACTCGGAAAACTGGACGTTTGCCAGCTTGTGGTGCCGGTTGATCACCACGAACGACCGGCCGAACTCCCCCTCCAGGGGGAGGTCCTCCAGGCGCGTCTCGTCGGAGGCGTTGCCGAACACGGTAATGGTCTCCCGCACCCCCGGCGTGTCCTCCAGGTATTCCCCGTAGAAGCCGCTGACCACCTCACGGTATGCCCGGTGCTCCGGCTTTGGGTTGCACTGGATGACGAACAGGGTGTCGAGCCCCTGCCGGGTGTTGAAGAAGAGGTTGTTGGCATGGTCGACGATCTGCTTTATGTTGGAGGAGTAGAGGTCGCGGTACAGGTAGTCGAAGCAGATCAGGGTCATGAAGTTGAAACAGGCCGGGCGGCTCCGGAACAGGTAGAAATGGCGCCCCCGGTAGAGGTCGTGAAACTTGTCCAGGAACTCTTCGCCGCTGAACGGGTGGGACTTGGCCTCGAGAAAGACACGCAGCCGGCCGGTCGCCTCCTTGACCGCGATGCAGCACCAGTTGACCGGCGTCTCCAGCACGTCGCCGGAGTCGATGTCCCGGTCGACGAACTCGATCGCCTCGCCGTTATCATCGCGGAACCGCTCCAGTAGTTCCCGGTAGGTTGTGAGCCGCACGTGCTCCACCCCGAACATGGTCACCGTGTTCGGGCGGAACCCCCCGTCGATGGCCACCAGCATCTCGTCGAAACGGGCGAACGGTATGGCCGCCTCCGGAAACATGAGAAAATGGAGCTTCTTCAGGTTTCCGGCCCCCTCCGCCACCATGTCCAGCACCGACCGCACCTGCTCCCACTTCCGGTCGGGCGCCACCAAGGCGAAGCCGCTCTCCGACCGGCGCAGGTGGTTGGGTATCTGGGCGATCAGGCAGTGGAGGTGGTGCCCCAGGGGGAATTCCAGGTTCACTTTTTTGTCGATGATCTGGACCATGACTCCCTACCTGTCGTCGCGGCGGCGGTGAAACGGGAATATCTTGCCGAGGATGAAACGGGTGCCGTCCGGCATCGGATAGTCGGACAGTTCATCACGGGGCACCCAGCGGGCCTCGGCCACCTCGGCGTGATTGTGGCTGATCTCGCAGGAGAGGGGTCGGCAGCGGTAGTAGAGGATGATGAAGTGGTCGTTCTCCTCCCCGGGCGTCAAATGCTCGAAGACGTCCACCAAGTCGTCGATCTCCACCTCGAGCCCCACCTCCTCCTTGACCTCACGGTGGAGGGCCTTGAAGATCGCTTCCCCCAGGTCGATCTTGCCACCCGGCATGACCCACAGTCCCTTGAACGGCGCGACGCTGCGCCTGGTCAGCAGCACCCGCTCATCGTCATCGACAATGACCGCCACCACCGAGGTGACGATATGCTCTTTCTTGTACTTTATCTGGGGCATAGAATGGTCAAAGGGGCACGGCGCACCGTGCCCCCATTGGATGTAGAGTCCCCCCCTGAAGGGAGATACGAAAATAGCTACTTCTTCTGTGCCTGCATAAGAGCGCGTATTCTCAAACGCAGCGAGTTGATCTTGATGAACCCCTCTGCGTCCTTCTGGTTGTAGACCTGGTCCTTCTCGAAGGTGGCGAAGTCGAGGTTGAACAGGGAGTCGGACTCCGACTTCCGCCCCACGGTGCGGCAGTGCCCCTTGTACAGCTTCACCCGGGCCACGCCGTTCACCGTCTTCTGGGAATCGTCGATCAGTGTCTGGAGCATGTCCCGCTCCGGTGAGAACCAGTAGCCGGCGTAGATCATCCGGGCGTACTCGGGGATGAGTGAGTCGCGCACGCGCATCACCTCACGGTCCATGGTGATCTGCTCGACCGCCATGTGCGCCTCGCGCAGGATGGTGCCGCCGGGGGTCTCGTAGACACCGCGCGACTTCATGCCGACCGAGCGGTTCTCCAGGAGGTCGACCCGGCCGATGCCGTGCTCGCCGCCGAGGAAGTTCAAGTGGGCAAGGAGCTGGGCCGGCGACATCTTCTCACCGTCCACCGCCACCGCGTTGCCGTTCCTGAACTCGATCTCCACGTACTGCGGCTTGTTGGGAGCCTTTTCCGGCGCCTTGGTGAGGACGAACATGTTCTCGGGGGGCTCGGCCCAGGTGTCCTCCAGAATACCCCCCTCGAAGGAGATGTGGAGGAGGTTGCGGTCACTGGACCAGGGGCGCTTCTTGGTGACCGGGATCGGGATGCCGTTGCGCTTGGCGTAGTTCACCAAGGCCTGGCGGCTGTTCAGCTTCCAGTCCCGCCACGGGGCGATCACCGTGATGGCGGGGTCGAAGTGGTAGTAGCCGAGCTCGAAGCGGACCTGGTCGTTCCCCTTGCCGGTGGCGCCGTGGGAGACCGCGTCGGCCCCCTCGATCTTTGCGATCTCCATCTGCCGTTTGGCGATCAGCGGCCGGGCGATGGAGGTGCCGAGCAGGTAGTGCCCCTCGTAAATGGCGTTGGCGCGGAACATGGGATAGACGAAGTCGCGCACGAATTCTTCCCGCAGGTCGTCGATGTACACCTTGTCCGCGCCGGTGGCGAACGCCTTGTCCCGGATCGGGGCGAGCTCGTCCCCCTGCCCCAGGTCGGCGGAGAAGGTGATCACCTGGCAGCCGTACTCGTTTTTCAGCCACTTGAGAATGATCGAGGTGTCAAGCCCCCCCGAGTAGGCGAGGACGATCTTTTTCACTTCTTTCTTGGCCATGATCTCTCCTTATTCATTAAGTTAGTGACAGTGCCTAGCAATATCCGCTTAAAATATTTTCAAAATTTAAAAGCTCAGAACATCGCGAGGTGGCCGTTGGTAGATTCGCCAATAACCGTGGCACATATTTACTATTTGTTGCAAAAAGATTTTTCTCTTTATACAGTCTGCCAGGCTTTTCTAGGTCTTCACGGTAGCCAAGTGATAACAGTTTTGACTCTACATCTAGTATAGTTTCATAATCAGTTAAAGCTACTGGTGACTCAACTGGATTAGTAATATTATCAAAAGTAGCTAAAAGCCAAGTTTCAATTTGCCATGTAGGGATTATATAATTATAGTTTATATTATCTTTCAATACCCCAAACCAATTATCTAAAGCATCTGAGCACCAATTTCTGCGATCTTTTACCCGTCCGTTAAATTGAGCCTGATTTATGTCTATTTTGTCTGCTATATCAGCATCTAGATGTATTAAAATCAAATTAGCATCATGCCAAGCCAACAAACTTCCTACTTTATTTTTACCGAAATTATGGAACTGAGAGGATTGATACTTGCACCAGTTTTTTACACCTTCATAACCAAATCTTTGATGTTTACCACTAGTCGCATCAATTTCAGGGGCTAATAAAATTGCTTCAAAAACTTTATTATGCAAACTACCAATGTGCTTTATAATGCCTTCAATAAAAGAGAAGTCACTAGAACCTTCACAAACTACGATACAGCTAAAATCTGCCATGAACTAAAGTCCTTTAGGAGGAGGGTTTAATCCGTCAATTGTTCCTGAAAGCCAAATTTCAGACAATTTCATATACCCGAACTTTTCTTGCCATTCTTCTTTCGACATACCCTGCGGTGGTTTAATCCTTTCAAATTCTGTTGCGCCGTGAGAGCCTCGTTTTACAACAAACAAACGATGTAAAGGATTAAATAAATCGATAGCATCAAGCGTTGTTGGGTTATGAGTAGTCATGAATATTTGTTTCTTGGGATTATCTGCTAAATACTTTGAAATATCATCCACCAAAGCAGTGACTAAGCCTGGGTTAAGAGCATTGTCAACATTATCTAACGCAAAAATATCAGGTGCATTTGGGTGGGCCAGTAGCAGTAAAACAAACAATACGTACAAAGCACCTTCACTAACATCGTAAGCATATAAATTTTTGAAGTTTTTAGGCATGAATTTATCAGTGAAGGACACAACCAGGGGTCCAGTATGAACATGACTAGATTGCAAAGAAGGTTCAGGCTTGTCAACCCCAAAATAGTCGAACCAGTCGAAAAGCTTAAAGAACCTAACAATATACTCATCTAGTTTTTTATCTTTTAATTTGATGATTTCATTCAATGCCTTGGCCATGCCACCACCATATAACCCTAAAGGACTTTTTCTGCTCTCATCATTAGCAATGCCTCTTAGTATAGGAGTGGAAGGCGCATAAATAGCATAATCTCTTAACGCTTTTATTGCAGATATTTCTTCAGCTTTAAAGGCTCCAAGTGATTCTGCACTATTTATGATGCTTTGGTGGCGTTGTAAACTATCTTTATCGAAGCCAGGAAAATTCTGAATACCCACAAAACTATTACTTCTACCAGCTATTCTTTCTCTAAAATCGCTTCCTCTAACCAATTTTTCTGCATGGTAGCCCCATTGATGACGTCCTATAGTTTCATCTACTGCAGTAATGTGTGTATGATACAAAAAATCTTCAAAGGCACTTTCTATAAAAAAAGCATGTTTTCTTTCGATTTTACTAAAAGCACTCCGGAAAACTTCTGGAGAAGAGAGCCTCACACCTCGGTCAGCCAATCGAGAATAATCTATCTCTCCTGTTGCAGCAGATGACAACATTCCTACAGCTTCCAAAAAATTACTCTTACCAGAACCATTCGTGCCTATAAATACGTTAAGCTGGCCTAGTTCAACTTTTTGATCCAAAATTGACTTAAAGGCTTTAATATGTACATGCTTGAGAAGTGGCATAGCAGTCTCTGTAAAATTTATTCAGTTGCAATCAACTGATTTATGAGCTTCGCATTTATCAAGAATTCACTCGCCAATTTAAATTGCAAAGATCGCTTTCTGCACAAAGAAACTAGCTCTGCTCATCGATAAATTTCATGGCTTCGCTTATGCTCCACACATCAACCGCGCCATGATCGCCTTCTGCACGTGCAGCCGGTTCTCCGCCTCGTCCCAGACCGCCGAGTGGGGCCCCTCGATCACGTCATCGGTGATCTCCTCCCCCCGGTGGGCAGGCAGGCAGTGAAGCACCATACAGTTCCCCGCAGCACCGTCAAGAAGCGATTCGTTCAGCTGGAACCCGGCAAAGGCCTTCGCGCGCTCTTTCTGCTCCGCCTCCTGCCCCATGCTCGCCCAGACGTCGGTGTTGAGGACGTCGGCATCCCTGGCCGCTTCCCTGGGATCGTCGGTGAGGACGATCCTGGCAGTTCCCCTTTCACGGGCCCATGCCATCACCCTTTCGTCCGGCTCGTACCCGGGCGGACAGGCAAGGGCCAGGTCGAAGCCGAAGAGTGTCGCCGCCTCGATCCAGGTGTTGGCCATGTTGTTGCCGTCGCCGATCCAGGCGAACTTGAGCCCCTCGTACCCCCCCCGGTGCTCGATCACCGTGAAGATGTCTGCCATCACCTGGCAGGGATGGAACAGGTCGGTCAGGCCGTTGATCACCGGCACCGTCGCGTATCGGGCGAACTCCTCGACGATCTCCTGGCCGTAGGTGCGGATCATCACTCCGTCACAGTAGCGGGCCATCACCCGGGCGGTGTCCTTGATCGGTTCGCCGCGTCCCATCTGGGAGGTGCCGGAGGAGATGAAGAGGGGCTGCCCGCCGAGCTGGTAGACCCCGACCTCGAAGGAGATCCGGGTCCGGGTGGACGACTTCTCGAAGATGAGCGCCACGCTCTTCCCCTTGAGGAGCCGGTGCTCGATCCCCTTCTTCTGCTTCTCCTTCAGTTCCCTGGTCAGGGTGAAGAGGGCGTCCAGTTCCGCCTTCGTGTACTGGCTGAGCGCCAGGAAATCCTTTTTCATCGTTATGGTCCTTCTGTAGGGGCGCATGGCATGCGCCCTCAGGCTGTCCAGGACGAACGCCGTTCGCCCCTGCAAATCAATGGCTACATCTCCTCCAAAATCCCCGTCAGGATGCCGATCATCTCGTCCACCTCCTGCTTGGTCACGACCAGGGGTGGAACGAAGCGGAGCACCCGGTCCTGGGCCACGTTCAGCAGTATCCCGCGCTCCAGTCCCTTCTTCACGATGTCGCCGGCCGGCACGGAGAGCTCCATGCCGATCATCAGCCCGATGCCGCGCACCTCGGTGACGAACGGGAACCGCGCCTTCAGCCCCTCCAGCTCACCGAGCAGGTACTCCCCCATCTCTTCCGTATGGTTGAGGATACCATCCTCCAGGATCGCCTGCACAGCGGCAACGGCCGCGGCGGTCACCAGGGGATTGCCGCCGAAGGTGGAACCGTGGGTCCCCGGGCCGAAGGATGCCGCGATCTCCTCCCGTGCCAGCATGGCGCCGATCGGGGCGCCGCCTGCCAGGGCCTTGGCCAGGGTCATGATATCCGGGGCGACCCCGAAGTGCTCGTGGGCGAACAGCGTGCCGGTCCGCCCCATCCCCACCTGGACCTCGTCGAAAATCAGGAGGAGGTTGTGGCTGTCACAGATCTCCCGCACCCGCCGGAAGTAGTCGGCGGACGGGACCACCACCCCCCCCTCACCCTGGATCGGCTCCAGCATCACCGCGCAGGTGGCGGGCGAGATGGCGCCGCGCAGGGCATCGATATCGTCGAACGGCACGTGCCGGAATCCGTGGAGGAGCGGGTCGAAGAATTTCTGCACCTTCTCCTGGCCGGTGGCGGAGACGGTGGCCATTGTCCGGCCGTGGAAGGAGGCGAGCGCCGTGACGATCTCGAACCGGTCGGCGCCGAACTTTTCCCGGCTGTACTTGCGGGCGAGCTTGATGGCCGCCTCGTTCGCCTCGGCGCCGCTGTTGCAGAAAAAGGCGCGGTCGGCGAAGGAGTGCGTGCAGAGGAGCTCGGCCAGTTCGATCTGGCCCGGGATATGGTAGTAGTTGGAGCAGTGGATCAAGTCAGCGGCCTGTTTCTGCAGGGCCGCCACCACCTTGGGGTGGCAGTGGCCGAGGTTGTTGACCGCAACACCCGCGAGGAAGTCGAGATACTCCCTGCCGTCCGCGTCCCACAGCCGGCACCCCTCCCCACGCACCGGCACCAGGGGGTAGCGGCCATAGGTTTTCATGATGTATTTGTCAGCCTTGGCGATCCATTGCTCAGAGTTCATGTCAGTATCTCCGTGCCTATACCCACATCCGTGAACACTTCAAGCAAGATCGCATGGGCGACCCGGCCGTCCACGATGTGGGCCTTCTTCACCCCGGCCCGCAGGGCGTCCACGCAGCAGGTCACTTTGGGGATCATACCGCCGGTGATGGTGCCGTTGTCGATGAGCTGCGGCACCCGGTCCAGCTCGATGCTGGAGAGGAGGTTCCCCTCCCGGTCCTTGACCCCCGGAACATCGGTCAGGAGGATAAGCTTCTCCGCTCGTACGGCCGCCGCCACCCGCCCCGCCACCAGGTCGGCGTTGATGTTGTAACTCTCCCCCCCGAGCCCCACACCCACCGGGGCAATCACCGGGATGAATCCCCCCTTTTCCAGGGCATCCAGTATGGCCGCGTCCACCCCCGTCACGTCGCCGACGAAGCCGATGTCCACCTCTTCGACGCTGCCGTCGTCGCGCTTCACCTCCTGGAGGAGCTTCCTGCACAGGAGGAGGCCGCCGTCCTTGCCGGACAGACCGACCGCCTTCCCACCGTGCTGGTTGATGTAGCCGACCACCTCCCTGTTCACCTGGCCGGTCAGCACCATCTCCACCACCCCCATGGTGGGTGCATCGGTGACTCGCATCCCCTTCACGAACTCGGAGACGATGCCGTAGCGCTTGAGGGTCTCGTTGATCTGGGGCCCGCCGCCATGCACGATGACCGGGTTGATCCCGATGTACTTGAGGAGGATCACGTCGAGGGCAAACGACTTTTTCAGCGCTTCGTCGGCCATCGCATGGCCGCCGTACTTGATGACGATGGTCTTGCCGGAAAACCTCCTGATGTAGGGGAGCGCTTCCAGAAGAGTGGTGGCCTTGTCGATGAATTTCTGCATGGGAGATTCTCCGTGCCGGCCGGACGAGCCGGACTTCGCAGGTTAAGGAAGTTACTATAGCAGATAGGTCAAAATTATCAACAATAAAGAGGTGTTAAAGCACCGCCTGCGGGCGCGAAGAAATGACATAAGGGCGCAGCATGCTGCGCCCGTGCGGGAGATTCCCGACAGAGCCGGCTGAGAATGGGGTTTGCGTGCGGATTTGCTATGGCAGGAGGAGTGAAGGATCAGGCTTGCGGGCGGGGAGGGTGACGGTGACCGTGGTTCCTTTCCCCGGCTCGCTTTCGACAGAGATCGTGCCGCCGTGCAGCCGGATGAACTCCCGCGCGTAGTAGAGACCGAGGCCGAAGCCGCGGATCTGGCCGGTCCGCGCCGAGTCCACCTGATAGAACTTCTCGAAGATCTTGGGGAGGTCTTCCCTGGCAATACCGATCCCGCTGTCCGCCACGGTGATCCGGAACAGGTCGTGCTCTGCCTTCAGAGAAACCGCCACCCGCCCCGCTTCACCGGAAAACTTGACGGCATTCTCGATGATCTGCCTGACGGCGAAGGTCAGCTTCTCCCGGTCGAGGAGGGCGGGGGGAACCGGATCGAGGTCCAGATCGATCTCCACCCCGGGTTTGTCGACGGCCTCTTTCGACATCTGGATGACCTGCTCGATGATACCGGCAAGGTTGCACGATTCGGGCTTCAACCCGCTGCCATCGTCGATGGCCCGGCTGAAGGCGAGGAGATCTGCCACCAGGCGCTCCAGATAACATGCCTCGTCGTAGGTCAGGCGGAGATATTTCCGGTACATCGGGTCTTCGGCGTCGTACACCCCGTTGGCGAGATTTTGCAAAAAAAGGGAGATGGCGGTGATCGGGGTGCGGAACTTGTGGGAGATGAGGGAGAGGAAATTGGACTTGAAGCGGTCCATGCTCCGCAGGTTGGCGATTTCCTCTTTCAGGGCTTTCTTGACGAGCGCCTTATCCACCGCGGTCTTCAGCTGGAGGAGATTGAGCGGCTTGGTGATGAAATCGTCCGCGTCCGCCTTGAGGGCGTTCAGGATCACGTCCTTTTCCGCGAAGCCGGTCATGACGATTACCACCAGGGTCGGCTCGATCTCCTTGAGCCTTTTCAGCAGCTCGATCCCCCCTATTTTGGGCATCATCACGTCGGTCAGGATGACGTCGATCTCCCCCTTCTGGAAGACCCCGAGCGCCTCCTCGCCGTCCGCTGCCTGGAGAATCCGGTACCCCTTGAGCGCCTTGCCGCAGAGATCGCGGATGATCGCCTCATCGTCGACGATCAGCACCGTCTTGGCGTGCTGCCCGGTGTCGATCTCGGGCATGGCATGTAGAGAGATGTCCGGCATGGCTATACCTTCAGGGATGCTTACGCTATGAGCGTGTAGATTTTTTCCAGCGCTTCGCCCAGCTTGTCCGGGAGCGCGCCCCCCGCCTGTGCCAGGTCGGGCTTGCCACCCCCGCTCCCGCCGATCACCGGGGCGAGCGCCCTGACCAGGTCGCCCGCCTTGTAACGGCCGGTCAGATCATGGGTAACGGCCACCAGGAGGGTCGCCTTCCCGCCGCTCTCGCAGCCGAGTGCGATGATCCCGGAGCCTAAGCGCACCTTCAGGGTGTCGGCAAGCTCGCGAAGCCCCTTCGGATCTGCCGTTTCCACCTTCGTGGCCAGGACCTTCACTCCCGCCACCTCTCTCGCGCCGGCCAGGAGGTCGCCCGATTTCGATGCGTTCAGGCGGGCCTGGAGGGTTTCGATCTCCCGCTGCATCTCCTTCTGCCGGGCCAGGAGTTTTTCCAGCTTCTCCACCGGGTCGCTCCCCTCTGCCTTGACGAGGGACACGATCCTTTTGCGCTCCTCCTCCAGCTGCCGGACGAAGGAGAGGGCGCCGGTGCCGGTCTGTCCTTCGATCCGCCGTACCCCCGCGGCAATCCCGGCCTCGCTGACGATCTTGAAGAATCCGATCTCACCGGCAGCATGGACGTGGGTCCCGCCGCACAACTCGGAGCTGACGGAGCCTACCCGGACGACCCGTACCCTGTCGCCGTACTTTTCGCCGAACAGGGCGGTGGCACCGCTCTCCAGCGCCTCCTGCACCCCCATCTCCCGGGCATGGACATCGTCGTTCGCCATGATGTAGCCGTTGACCAGCTCCTCAACCCGCCGGATCTCCTCCGGCGACATGGCGGAGAAGTGGGTGAAGTCGAACCGGAGCCGCTCGGGGGTCACCAGAGATCCGGATTGCTTGACATGGTCGCCGAGCACCTCCCGGAGTGCCGTCTGGAGAAGGTGTGTGGCGGTGTGGTTGCGCGCCGTCGCGTTGCGCGCCCCCACCGCGACCTTCAGGTCTGCCGCTTCGCCGACGGCAATGGTCCCTTCGGTCACGATTGCCCTGTGCACTATCAGGTCGGAGAAGGGCCTGAGCGTGGCGGTCACCCGCAGATGGGCGTTCCCGGTCGAAATACAACCGGTGTCTCCGGCCTGGCCGCCCGATTCGCCGTAGAAGGGGGTGGTTTCGGTGATCACCTCGACTTCGTCCCCCGCAGTAGCCGAGGTGACCTCGGCCCCATTTCTGAGGATGGCGACGATCGGGGCATACGTGGTCTGCTCGTCGTAGCCGACGAACCGGCTCCGCCCCCCCCGCGTATGGAAGGCCTTGTGGATGGCGGCAATCCCTTCCTCTCCCGACCCCTTCCAGTGCTCGCGGGCAAGCTCCCGCTGTTTCTCCATGCAGGCCCCGAATCCCGCCTCGTCGATGGAGAACCCCTCGCCCGCCACGATGTCGCCGGTCAGGTCGGTGGGAAAGCCGTAGGTGTCATACAGCTTGAAGAGGGTCTCGCCGGGGATGACGGCCCTTCCCTCCTGGCGCAGCGCTGCCATTTCCTCGTTGAGAATCCGCAGGCCGTTGTCGAGGGTTTCGATGAACCGCTCCTCCTCCGCCAGGACCACCTTCTTGATGTACGACTCCCGCTCGATCAACTCGGGATAGGCATCGGCCATCATTTCGTTGACCGCATCCACGGCCCGATACAGCATCGGCTCGGCAAAGCCGAGCATCTTCGCGTGGCGCGCCGCTCGCCGCATGATCCGCCGCAAGACGTAGCCGCGCCCCTCGTTGCTGGGGAGAGCGCCGTCACAGATCAGAAACGTCGTCGCCCGGGCGTGATCGGCGATGACCCTCATGGAGACGTCGTCCTTGTCGTTGTCGCGGTATTTCTTGCCGGAGAGCCGCTCGATGTGCCGGATAATCCCCTGGAAGAGGTCGGTGTCGTAGTTGGACTTCATCCCCTGCATCACCGTGGAGATCCGTTCAAGGCCCATGCCGGTGTCCACTGCCGGCTTTGGGAGCGGGGTAAGCTTCCCGTCGGCGGACCGGTCGAACTGCATGAAGACGTTGTTCCATATCTCCATGTAGCGGTCGCAGTCGCACCCCACGGCGCACTCCGGCCTGCCGCAGCCGACCTCGGGGCCGTTGTCCCAGAAAATCTCGGTGCACGGCCCGCACGGGCCGGTGTCTCCCATGGACCAGAAATTGTCCTTCTCGCCGAACCGGTAGATCCGCTCGCGAGGGACCCCTTCCTGCTTGTGCCAGATATCGGCAGCCTCGTCGTCGTCCTGGTAGACCGTGACGTAGAGCCTCTCCTTGTCCAGCTTGAGCTCACGGGTCAGGAACTCCCAGGCAAAGGCTATCGCTTCCTTCTTGAAGTAGTCGCCGAAGGAGAAGTTGCCGAGCATCTCGAAGAAGGTGTGGTGCCGGGCAGTCCGCCCCACGTTCTCCAGGTCGTTGTGCTTTCCCCCCGCCCGGACGCACTTCTGCGACGAGCAGGCCCGGACGTAGTCCCTTTTTTCCATACCGAGGAAACAGTCCTTGAACTGGTTCATCCCGGCGTTGGTGAACAGCAGCGTCGGGTCGTTGTGGGGGATGAGGCTGGAACTGGCGACTATGGTGTGGCCCCGCTCGGCGAAATACTGCAGAAAGCGGGCGCGGATCTCTTTACCGGTCATGGAAACTCCAAAATATATATCGTTTTGCATGCAGGAACGCCGTCTCGGCACAATTATCGCGGCCAAGGGCTCCTGCTGTTAATCGTTCCCTGCTACTGATTCTTGTTGAAAAACGCGAAAATCGCGGCAGTTGAAAAGCCCCGCCGCTGCAAATATGCAAAAACCCGCCTCTTGTCCCTGTCAGTGGCCAACCGGGGGTCGAACCCGGCGAATTTCCGCGCCGCAAGCGCAGCCAGGGCATCATCTTCCCCGTATGCCGCGGCAATGCCGGAAAGCACTTCACCGATGATCTCCCTGGAGATCCCCCGCCGGGCAAGCTCCAGACGCAGGCGCGGGCCGTACCCCCGCCCGTTGCGCACCGCCGCCTCCGCCCACCGCTCGGCGAAGCGCCGGTCATCCAGATATCCGGAACGGGAGAGCCTGGCGACGACCTCCGCCGTCACGTCGGGGGAAATGCCCCTGTCGCGGAGCTTG
Source organism: Geobacteraceae bacterium (assembly GCA_036518435.1). GTDB lineage: Bacteria > Desulfobacterota > Desulfuromonadia > Geobacterales > Geobacteraceae > JAMPXD01. Next base: position 26,233 of record DATDNF010000030.1, on the reverse strand, counting down.
GCCGAAAGCTCTGCCACGCTGTGGTCGCGGCGGGCGAGCGCCCGCACGGCGAAGTCCAGGGCCTTCTCCGCTCCATCCATCTCAGAACTTCTCGATGTCGAGCTTCCCTCCCTCGCCATGCTCCTCGTCGCCGACGAACTGGTCCCAGTTGAGATCCGAGGTGGAAGAAACACCGGAGATCTTCAGGGCGAAATCGTCCGGGTTGGAACACTGGCGCAGCGCCTCTTCGTAGGTGATCAGCTTTCGCGAGTAGAGTTGCATAAGCGACTGGTCGAACGACTGCATACCGTAGGAGACGACCCCCTGGGCGATCGCCTCGGGGATCTGCTTGGTCTTTTCCCTGTCGTCGATGCATTCGCGGATCCGGCCGGTGCCGATCATGATCTCCACCGCCGGCACCCTCCCCTTGCCGTCGGCCCTGGGGACCAGCCGCTGTGAGACGACCCCCTTGATCACGCCCGAGAGCTGCATCCGCACCTGGCGCTGGTGGTAGGGGGGAAAGACGGAGATGATCCGGTTCACGGTCTCCGCGGCATCCAGGGTATGGAGGGTGGACATGACCAGGTGGCCGGTTTCGGAGGCGGTGAGTGCCGTCTCGATGGTTTCGTAATCACGCATCTCCCCCACCAGGATGACGTCCGGGTCCTGGCGCAGCGCCCCCTTCAGGGCGCTGGCGAACGACGGGGTGTCGAAGCCCACTTCCCGCTGGCTGATGATGCTCTTCCTGTCCCGGTGCAGATACTCGACCGGGTCTTCTATGGTGATGATGTTGCAGGTGCGGTGTTCGTTGATGTAGTCGATCATGGCCGCCAGGGTGGTCGACTTGCCGCTCCCGGTGGTGCCGGTGACCAGAACCAGGCCGCGCTCTTCCAGAGCGATCTTCTTCAGGACCGGCGGGAGGTTGAGACTGTCCAGCGACGGAATCCCCACGGAGATGGCCCGGAAGACCATGGTCACGGTCCCCCGCTGGGAATAGACGCTGACCCGGAAGCGCCCCAGCCCCGGCACGCCGTAGGCGAGGTCCACCTCGAAATGCTCTTCGTACTGCTTCTTCTGCCGCTCGTTCATAATGGACGCAGCCATCCCACTCACCAGGTCGGGGGTGAGCCGCGGCGCATTTGGAATGGGATGGAGGCGCCCGTCTATCCGGACGATCGGCGGGAGCCCCGCCTTGATGTGGATGTCGGAGCCGCGCGCCTTTACCCCTATGGCCAGTATCTCGTTCAGTTGCATGGCGCTATGCCTGAGCCTCTGCAGCCGGAACACTTCCCAGCCCGAGCTGCGCAAGCAGCCGGGTCCGGATCTCTCCGGCAACCGCAGGGTTCTCCTTCAGGTATATCCGGGAATTCTCCCGCCCCTGGCCGATCCGCTCCTTGTCATAGGAGAACCAGGCGCCGCTCTTGTCGACGACCCCCTTTTCCACCGCCAGGTCGAGCAGATCTCCTTCCTTGGAGATCCCCTCGCCGTAGAGGATGTCGAACTCCACCTCTTTGAAGGGGGGGGCCACCTTGTTCTTCACCACCTTCACCTTGGTGCGCGAGCCGATCACGTCGTTTCCCTGCTTGAGGCTGGCGATCTTCCTGATGTCCATCCGCACCGAGGCGTAGAACTTCAGGGCGTTGCCGCCGGTGGTGGTCTCCGGGTTGCCGAACATCACCCCGATCTTCATCCTGATCTGGTTGATGAAGATCACGCAGCAGTTGGACTTGGAGATGATGCCGGTCAGCTTCCGGAGCGCCTGGGACATGAGTCGCGCCTGGAGCCCCATGTGGGAATCCCCCATGTCCCCCTCGATCTCCGCCTTCGGCACCAGTGCAGCCACCGAGTCCACCACGAGGATGTCTATGGCGCCGCTCCTGACAAGCATCTCCGCTATTTCCAGGGCTTGCTCGCCGGTGTCCGGCTGGGAAACCAGCAGGTCGTCGGTCCTTACCCCGAGCTTGCGCGCATAACCGATGTCCAGGGCGTGCTCGGCGTCGACAAAGGCGGCAATCCCCCCCAGTTTCTGGGCTTCCGCAACAATATGGAGCGCCAAAGTGGTTTTCCCCGACGATTCCGGGCCGAACACCTCGATGACGCGACCCCGCGGCACGCCTCCCACGCCAAGCGCCAGGTCGAGAGAAAGGGAGCCGGTGGGTATCGCGGCGACATCCGGCAGCGGCTCTTCGTTGCCGAGTCTCATGATCGCGCCTTTTCCGAACTGCTTCTCAATCTGACTCAACGCCAAGTCAATCGCCTTCTCTTTGTCCGACATCCGCTGGCCTCCTGTGACGGTGTGCGCCTAAAAGATGATGAATCCACAAACACATAGCACATTTATCGTGGCTATTTCAAGCTTATCTTTGTCGAGCAGGCGGCCCCATCCCCACCCCAACCCTCCCCTTGAAGGGGAGGGAGCAATCTCGAAATTCCCCTCTCCCTCAGGGAGAGGGCCAGGGTGAGGGTGGGGTTTGAAGCTGTAGTATTATCTGAGCTCGTCGGCTCCGTAATCGGCGAGCAATAGCGAAGGTTGGGCCGGCTCCTGCTGCATGAACGGGAATGCCGGCTGGCACAGACTTTCTTCGAGGGGAATCACCAGAAAAAAGGTGCTCCCGGCCGATGCGGGCGCCGCGCTTTCCACCCAGACCATCCCGCCATGGGCCTCAATCAACCCTTTCACAATGGCAAGCCCGAGCCCCGCCCCTTTCCCCTGGAATTTCCCCTTGCCGCTCGAGTGGTGGCGGATCTCGCCGATCTCATAAAACTTCTCGAAGATATGCAGCCGTTCTTCGCTCGCAATGCCAACGCCGCTGTCCCGCACCTCCACTTGAAGGTAGCCGGCGCTCCCCATCTGGTCGTAAAACCGGGGGTTGAAAAGGGCGAGTATCTCCCGCTTCGCCTCCAGCGCAACGCAGTCCGTCACCCAGGCCGAGATGACTGTTTCCCCGCCGTCCGGGGTGAACTTGACGGCATTTTCCAGAAGCTCGGTGAAAACTTCATAGAGACACTGCCGGTCCCCGTTGAAATGGGGAAGGGATTCGATCCCCTGGAAAACGACCCGCTGGTTGCGCTCCCGGAGCAGCGGGGCAAACTCTTCCAGCAGGGAGGCGAGAATCTCTTTCAGGTGCAGGGAGCTCTTGCTGACCGGCGATCCCTTCGACTCCAGCCTGGCCACTTTCAGAAGGTCGGTGACGATCTCGTTGAGCCTGGCTCCCCCTTCCCGGATGATGGAGAGGAGGAGGCGCTCATCGCTGTCCCTCACCTTGCCGCGGTTGGCAAGGAGGAACTCGGTGCTCCCGAGAATGCCGGTCAACGGGGTCTTGAACTCGTGGGAAACCATGCCGAGAAAATGGCTCTTCATCCGGTCGAGCCGTTCCAGCTCCTGGTTGGCTTGCTCCACGAGGGCAAGGTTCTTCCTGAGCCGCCCCTCTGAAATGGCGAGTTGCCGGCTGTTTTTCTCCAAAAGCCGGTGGGAACGCAGCACTTCCGCGGTCTTCCAGTTCAGTTCGGCAAACAGACGGGCATGCTCGATCACGATGCCGATCTGGTTCCCCATTGTAGTGAAAAAATTGACGTCATCAGGCGCGTAGCTCCGCTCCACGTTGTTCATGATGTGCATGACGCCGATCAGACTGTTCTTGGCAAACAGGGGTATCCCGGCAACGGTCTGCCACCCCTCTTCCCTGACGTGCCGCGACATCGTGCAGCCGGACCGGAATTCATTCGTCAGGAGGTGGCACTGTCGGGTCGCCGTGATCCTGCAGGGAGGAGCCGCCGCGAGATTCCCCTGCCTGGTCCGGGTTATGAAGCGCTCAGGGAGATTGTTCCCGGCGACCAGGGTGAGGTGCTGCTCCTCCCCCTCCAGGAGGTGGATCGCCCCCCCTTCGGCGCCGAAGAGTTCCATGGTTTCCCGGAGGGTCACGTCGAGGACCGTGTGGAGATCAAGACTGGCATTGGCCCGGGCAATGATGCTGTTGAGAATGGAAAGTTTCCGGTTGCGCTTGCGGATCTCCTGCTCGGCCTGTTTTTTGTGGGTTATGTCGCGAATGATGGCGTGTACCACCTTTTCGCCCCCCAGGTCTATGAGGCGCGCTTCCACCTCGCTCAGCAGGTCTTCGCCATTCTTACGCTTGAAGATGAGCCCCTCTACACTCCCCTTGCCACGACTTTTCACCCGCCTCACCAACGAGGTAAACCTCTTCCTCTCGCCGGGCGGGACCAGGTCCCTTCCCTGGAGCGCCGCCATCTCTTCTTTGGTGTAGCCCAACAGCTCGGTACCCTTCCTGTTCACCTCCGCCAGCCTGCCGGTATCGGCATTGAAGACGAAAATGGCGTTCCCTGCCCCTTCCAAGAGGGATTTATAACGGAGGGCGGTTTTGTCTACCTCCCGCCCCATCTCCTCGATCATCCGGGCATGGGCAGCCTTCTCCGACTTGCGCGCCACCTTGCCGGCGAAACAGAGAATGACGAGAATGACGACAAGCATGAGGTGGAGGGAGTCGGCAACTGCCCGGCTCGTCCCCAGGATGTAGGGAGAGAACGCCTCCAGGGCAAGCCAGACAAGACTCATCCCGATGGTCCAGTTGATGACCTTGAGGGTCTTGCTGCTTCTGTCGCCGGTCATGGTCCACCTCCGCAGCCATGAACAAAAAACTAGAGAGAGTTCAGGTGCCTGCGCAGCACATCCAACGCCGTGAACGCGGTAATTGTCCGTATTTCATCCCTGCTGCCGGAAAACCGGTACCCATGCGCCCGGCAACCGGTGGCGGTCGCCAGGGCGATGAAAACCGTGCCGACCGGCTTTTCCGCACTCCCGCCGCCCGGCCCGGCGATCCCGGTAACCGCCAGGGCAATGTCGCTCCCGGCATTGTTCCGCATCCCCGTTGCCATGGCCAGCGCAGTCTCGGGGCTGACCGCGCCGTGTTCCGCGAGAAGCACGGGGGAAACCCCGAGCACCCGGATCTTGGCGGCATCGGCATAGGTGACCGCCCCCTCGAGGAAATAGTCCGAGCTCCCCGGCAGATCGGTGACGAGCTTCGCCACCAGCCCGCCGGTGCATGACTCGGCCAGGGAGAGGGTCAATCCCTTCCGCCGGAGCAGCTCTCCCACAGCGGAACCGAGGCCATCCCCCCCGATCAGAAGGTCAGCACCAGTGGAAACAGTCTCATCTCTCACAGGAACCTCAGCACGAGGTGGAGCACCCCGCAGGCATACACCCCCGCCGCCACGTCGTCGAGCACCACGCCGTAGCCGTTTTTCAGGTGCCGGTCGAAATAGCGGGCCGGTTCGATCTTGACGATGTCGAACAGGCGGAACAGGAAGAAGCCGAGCACCACCCCCCGCCAGGAGAGGGGCACGCCGGCCATGGTGACCAGATAGCCGACCACCTCATCGATCACGATCTTCCCCGAATCCTTTTCCGCGAAAATCTCCTCAGCCAGCCCGGACACCCACGAGGCGAAGAAGAAGAAAGGGACGAGCGTCAGGAGATAGAGGGGAAGCGGCAGCCGGGCAAGACACAGGTAGAAGGGAATGGCGGCCAGGGTCCCCGCCGTGCCGGAAGCAAGGGGGCTGTAGCCGGTCCCCCCCCAGGTGGCGAACAGGATCACGAAACGCCTCATGGGATCGAGGTTTCCCGTTCGATGACCCGATAGACCTCCAGGAGCGGCATTCGCCGTTGCTCCGCGATCCGCCGGCACTCCTCGAACTCGGGGGCGACCCGCAACGGCGTGCCGTTGTCGTGGAAAACCTTGACCCGGACCCGCCCGAGCGTAGTCTCCCGCTCTTCCTGGCGGCGGGCCAGCATCATCCGCTCCGCCGGGTAGTAGCGCACCCCCGACGCGGTCGATTCGGTCAGCACCAGGCGGGCCAACCCTTCCAGCCCGGCAAGGGGCGAGAGGACCGTCACCTTCACGCCGGAGCGGTTTTTCTTCATCTGCAGGGGGGCAAAGGCAACGTCCAAGGCTCCGGCCGCGAGGAGCCGCTCCATGAGAAAGCCGAGGATCTCCGGGTTCATGTCGTCGATGTGGGTTTCGATCACGTAGATAGCATCCCGCTGAAGTGCGCCGGTTCGTTCCCCCAGGACCAGCCGGAGGATATTGGGGATGTCGGCGAAATCCCCTGCTCCCGCTCCGCAACCGACCGCCTCGACCTGCATTGAGGGAGGTTTGCCGAAGCCGGCGGCCAGGGCCGCCAGAATTGCCGCACCGGTGGGGGTGACCCGCTCGCCGGGGCCGCAGTCGAAATGGACCGGCATCCCCCGCAAAAGCTCCGCTGTTGCCGGGGCCGGGACCGGGAGCCGGCCGTGGGCCGTTTCCACGAAACCGCTCCCGAACGGAAGGGGCGCCGCGTAGACCTCCCCCACTCCCAGATGGTCGAGGCAGATCGCCGCGGCGACGATATCGACAATGGAATCGACCGCCCCCACCTCATGGAAGTGGACCTGGTCGATCTCCACCCCGTGCACGCGCGCTTCCGCCTCGGCCAGCCTGCGGAAGATCCGTTGCGCCCGCTCCTTCGCCCCTGCGGGAAGAGGGCTTTCCCCGATCATTTGGGCAATGCCGCGGTAATGGCGGTGATGCTGGTGCTCCGCCGCATGAACGTCGAAGCGGGTGGCGGTGATCCCCCGGCGGACGACCTTCTCCACGGCAAGGCGGTACGATGTGGCCGGCAGGGGAAGCGCGGCAAGGCGCTCCTCAAGCATATCTAGGGGAACCCCCAGCTCCAGGAGGGCGGCGACGGTCATGTCGCCGGAAATCCCGGCAAAACAGTCGAAATAAAGAATCTTCAAGGAAACCTCGTGCGATTACTCCGCGCGATTGATCAGGCTGGCGGCAAAGGCCGCCCCGAAGCCGTTGTCAATATTGACCACCGTAACGCCGGCGGCACAGGAGTTGAGCATCCCGAGAAGCGCCGCAATCCCGCCGAAGGAGGCGCCGTACCCCACCGAGGTCGGCACTCCGATCACCGGCCTCCCCACCATCCCCGCCACCACGGAAGGAAGCGCACCTTCCATTCCCGCTACGACGATGATCACCGCCGCCGCCGCCAACAGCTCCCTGCGGGCCAGCAGGCGGTGGATTCCCGCCACCCCCACGTCGTAGAGGTGCTCCACCTCGTTACCCATCATCCGGGCGGTCACCACCGCCTCGGCAGCCACCGGGATGTCGGAGGTACCGGCCGAGACCACCAGGATTTTTCCCTTGCCGGTCACCTCCACCGGTTTCTGCTCAATCGTCAGGCAACGGGCATCGCCATGGTACAGAGCGGTGGGAAAACCCTCCCTGACCCTCGCGGCCTTCGCCTCGTCGAGGCGGGTCGCCAGGACGTTGCTCCCCTTGCCGAGCATGGCGGCAACGATCTGCTCGATCTGGCCGGCGCTCTTCCCCTCCCCCAGGATCACTTCCGGGAACCCCTGGCGCAGACTCCGGTGATGGTCCACGGTGGCGCAGCCGAGCTCTTCGAAGGGGAGGTGCTTTAACCGTTCCAGGACATCATCGATGTCGATGTCGCCGTTTTTCAGGTTCTGCAGAAGGCTCTTGATTTCTCTGGTATCCATGCGATTCCTTCGCGATCAGCAAAAATGGGCGTCCGGGGAAGACGGCAGGGAAAGGGAAAACGATGAAAAATTATATCACGTCAGCCGGCAAAGGGAAGATACTAAAAAAGATTTATGTGCCGGCTGGATGGAGCGGCGGAAGAAACGGAGACGACGTCAGAGCCGCTCCAGGTAGGCGGTGACCTCCGCGGCCAGCTCGGGGGAGTCGATCAGGACCGAGATCTCGTTATTGCGCCGTAGCGCCCCCTGGGTCAGGTTATGGCTCCCCAGGTAGACATGGAGGCCGTCGATGACCACGGCCTTCGCATGGGTGACGACCGACGGGGAGTCGAAGAAGACCTTCACCCCGCCTCGGGAGAGGAAGGCGGCGGTTTGGCGATTATCCTCGGTCACCCCACCCTTTCTGCCGTTGTCCCGCTCCAGCACGACTGTAACGTCCACCCCGCGCCGCCGCGCCCGGATCAGTTCCTCGGCAATTCTGCGCGGCTGGTTGCCGCCGTACCCGGCCGTCTTGAACAGGTAAAAGGTGCAGATCACACTCTTCCGGGCATCCCTTACCCCCTGGAGAAGGGCCTCGCCGTACTCCCGATCCGGCAGCAGAATCGTTCGCGCCTGGTAGCCGGCGCCGCCGCCCGCCAAGGCGCAGGGGGGCAGGAGCAGCATGGCAACAAAGACCAGCGGCGCCACACGGCCAACGACCATCGACACACCCCGCCGTTTCAGTGAACCCATCCGCCCCTCCGTCCGCACCGGCTCAACTCAGGATATCCTTCACCTTGTCGAAGAAGTTTTTCCGCAAGGGATGGACGTCCTCGCCGCTCTCCCGGGCGAACTCCTCCAGGAGTTCCTTCTGCCGCTTGTTCAGATTGGTGGGGGTCTCCACCCGGACGATCACCAGTTGGTCCCCCCTGCCGTATCCCTGCAGGACCGGGACCCCCTTGCCGCGCAGCCGGAAGATCTTGCCGGATTGACTCCCTTCGGGAATCTTCATGGCGACCTTGCCGTCCAGGGTGGGGATCTGCAGCTCGCAGCCGAGTGCCGCCTGGCTGAAGCTGACCGGGATCTCGCAGATAACGTCGTTCCCTTCCCGCTTGAAGACGGGGTGCTCGCGGACCGTTATGTAGACGTAGAGGTCGCCGTTGGCGCCCCCTTTCAGACCCTGCCCCCCTTCCCCGGCGAGCTTGAGCCTGTTGCCGGTCTCCACGCCGGGGGGGATCTTCACCGAAAGGCTTTTGCTGTCCCGCACGTTGCCGGTGCCGCGACAGTCGGGGCAGGGGTGTTCCACCACTTTCCCCTCGCCGCCGCACGGACTACAGGTCTTGCTGACGCTGAAAAAACCCTGCTGGAACCGGACCTGCCCCGCGCCATGGCAGTGGGGGCAGACCTTCGGCTCGGTCCCCGGCTTGGCGCCGCTCCCGCCGCACTTCCCGCACCGTTTTGCGTAGGGGACCTCGATCTTGGTTTCAACACCGAAAGCTGCCTCTTCGAAGGCGAGCTCCATATCGTAGCGGAGGTCGTCTCCCCGCCGGCCGCGACCGCGGCTTCGCGTGGCGCCGAAGATGTCGCCGAAGATGTCGCCGAAGATGTCGCCGAACGGGCTTCCCGCGCCGAAGCCGCCGCTGGAAAAGCCTCCGGCGCCGACCCCGGCATGGCCGAACTGGTCGTACTGCGCCCTTTTCTGGGGGTCGGAAAGAACCTCGTACGCCTCGCTGAGCTCCTTGAACTTTTCCTCCGACTCCTTGTCCCCCGGATTCTTGTCGGGATGGAACTGGATCGCCAGCTTACGGTAAGACTTTTTTATCTCGGTGTCCGCGGCGTTCCTGTGGACGCCGAGGATCTCGTAGTAATCGCGTTTTTCGTTGTTTGCCAAAATCTTTCCCTTGTGCCCTTATCTGAAATACGTGTAGGGGCGCAGCATGCTGCGCCCCTACGGTTTCACCGGCAAAATATCGCCAGCCTATTTCTTTTCCTTGTCGTCCTTCACTTCCTCGAACTCGGCCTCCACCACCTTTTCCTTGCCTTCCTCGGCGGGGGCTTCGCCCGCCTCCCCCCCTTGGGGCTGGGCCTTGGCGTAGACCGCCTCGGCGAGCTTGTGGGATGCCTGCATCAGATCGTCGGAAGCTTTCTTTATGGCATCGAGGTCGTTCCCCTCCATCGCCTTCTTCAGGGTGGCCACGCCGTCCTCGATCCGTTTCTTCTCGTCGTCGCCGATCTTGTCGCCGAATTCTTTGAGGGAGTTCTCGGTCTGGTAGACCAGGCTGTCGGCATGGTTTCTCGCCTCGATCAGTTCCCGTTTCTTCTTGTCCTCGCCGGCATGGGACTCGGCATCCCGCACCATCTTGTCGATCTCCTCCTTGGAAAGGCCGCTGGAGGCGGTGATCCGGATCGACTGCTCCTTGCCGGTACCGAGATCCTTGGCCGAGACATGGACGATCCCGTTGGCGTCGATGTCGAAGGTTACCTCGACCTGGGGAACGCCGCGAGGTGCGGGCGGGATGCCGGTCAACTCGAAGTTGCCCAGCGTCTTGTTGTCGGCGGCCATCTCCCGCTCACCCTGAAGGACGTGGATGGTGACTGCCGGCTGGTTGTCGCTGGCGGTGGAGAAGACCTGGCTCTTCCGGCACGGGATGGTAGTGTTCTTCTCGATCAGCTTGGTCAGCACCCCGCCCAGGGTTTCGATCCCGAGCGACAGGGGGGTAACGTCGAGAAGGAGCACATCCTTCACCTCCCCCTTCAGGACCCCCGCCTGGATGGCGGCACCGATCGCCACCACCTCGTCCGGGTTGACCCCCTTATTGGGCGCCTTGCCGAAGATCTCCTGGACCTTTTTCTGCACCACCGGCATCCGGGTCATACCCCCCACCAGGATCACCTCGTCGATGTCGGCCGGGGAGAGGCCGGCGTCCTTCATGGCGGTCCTGCACGGCCCTTCCAGCTTGGCGATCAGCTCGGCGCAGATCGACTCCAGCTTGGCACGGGAGAGCTTCATCTGGAGGTGCTTGGGACCGGTGGCGTCGGCGGTGATGAAGGGAAGGTTGATATCGGTCTCCATGGAGGTGGAGAGCTCGCACTTCGCCTTCTCGGCCGCCTCCTTGAGGCGCTGCAGCGCCATCTTGTCCTTTCTCAGGTCGATCCCCTGCTCTTTCTGGAACTCGTCGGCGATCCAGTCGATCACCTTCTGGTCGAAATCCTCGCCGCCGAGAAAGGTGTCGCCGTTGGTCGACTTTACCTCGAACACCCCATCCCCCAGCTCAAGGACGGAGATGTCGAAGGTACCCCCCCCCAGGTCGAAGACCGCCACCTTCTCCTCTTTTTTCCTGTCCAGGCCGTAGGCGAGCGCCGCGGCGGTCGGCTCGTTGATGATGCGCAGCACGTTCAGACCGGCAATCTTCCCCGCGTCCTTGGTCGCCTGACGCTGGGAGTCGTCGAAGTAGGCGGGGACGGTGATGACCGCGTCGGTCACGGTCTCCCCCAGGTAGTTCTCGGCGGTCTGCTTCATCTTCTGCAGCACCATGGCGGAGATCTCCGGCGGCGAGTAGCGCTTGTCGCGCACCTCCACCCAGGCGTCGCCGTTGTCGGCCCGAACGATCTTGAAGGGGGAGATGGCAATGTCCCGCTTCACCACGTCGGTGTCGAACTTGCGGCCGATCAGCCGCTTGATGGCGAACAGAGTGTTCTCCGGGTTGGTGACCGCCTGGCGCTTGGCCTGCTGCCCCACCAGCCGCTCGCCGCTCTCGGCGAAAGCGACCATCGACGGGGTGGTGCGGCTCCCCTCCACGTTGGCTATGACAACCGGCTCCCCCCCCTCCATGACGGCAACGCAGGAGTTGGTGGTGCCCAGATCGATTCCGATAACTTTGCTCATATGAACAGCTCCTCCTTGGGTAGTGTCTCCATCTCAAGCTAATCATCCCCCCGGCGAAAAACAAGGGGGGGACGAAAAAAGTTCAACGCGCCGCGTTCAAAGCTCCCCGTTCCGGAAGCTACTCGGCCTTTTTCGGGGCAACCGCCACCACCACCATGGCGGCCCGCAGCAGGCGGTCATTGAGGAGATACCCCCCCTGGAACACCTCGGCCACCGTGTTGGGGGGGAGCTCATCGCTTTCCACCTGGTGCACGGCATGGTGCAGGGCCGGGTCGAACGCGGTCCCCTTGCCCACCTCGACAGGAACGACGCCGAACTTTTTCAGCGCCGCCAGAAGCATGCCGTGGGTAAGCTTGACCCCCTCGACCACCGCCGCCTGGCTCTCCACGGAGACGTGGTTCAGGGCGCGCTCCATGTTGTCCAGAATCGGCAGGATCTCCGTAATCAGGCTTTCGTTGCCGTACTTGACGAGCTCTTCCTTCTCCTTCTGGGTCCGCTTCCGGTAGTTCTCCAGATCGGCCCGCTCGCGCACGAACTTGTCCCAGTTGGCCAGCGCTTCGGCCTCCCTGGCAGCCAATGCCTCTTCCAGCTGCCTGATCCTCTCCGCCGCCGGGCCTTCTCCTTCAACGGCAAGAGTTGCCGCGGCCTCCTGTTGCTTATGTTCCGCATCGCCCGGATGGGCACTGTTCTTTTTCTTGTCCACGGTAGTCGCTCTCCTTGTCCGGATTATTCCATCTCCAGCAGCCGGCTCATCAGCTGCGCCGTGTAATCCACGATCGGGATCACCTTGGCGTACCCCATCCTGGTGGGACCGATCACCCCCAGCACCCCCAGGGTATTTTTCCCCGTCATGTAGGTGGCGGTGATCAGGCTCATCCCCACCATCTGGCTCAGATGCGCCTCCGAGCCGATATAGATATGGATCCCCGGCGCATCCAGACAGCGGTCGAGAAGCCCCAGGAGCTGTCCCTTTTCCTCGAAGGCCCGGAAGACATCCTTCATCCTCGATACGTCGGCGAACTCGGGTTGTTCCAGGATGTTCGCCCGCCCCTCGATGAACACCTCGGAATCGGTGTCGGCCAGGGTCTGTTGGGAGAGCCGCAGTGCCCGCGCCAGCAGCGCATCGTACTTGATCTTGTCGCTCTGCATTTCCGCCAGGATCTTTTCCTTCACCTGCGTAATGGTGAGCCCCCGGAGGAAGTGGTTGAGGTAGTTGGCCATCTTGGACAGGTCCGCCGACCGCAGTTCCTCGTCCGTCTCGATGATCTTGTTCTGGACGGTCCCGCTGTGCGATACCAGTATGGCGAGGAGCCGCCGCCCCCCCAGCTTGACGAATTCGATGTGACGGAAGACATTGGCGGTGAAACGGGGCGCGACCACGATTCCCGTGTAGCGGGAAAGGGACGAGAGCATCCGGCTGGTTTCCTTGAGCACCTCTCCCACATCCCTGCCCGACAGACTGCAGCGCTTGCGGATCTCTTCCTGCTCGTTACGGGCGATATTGCGGACTTCCAGGAGCGAATCGACGTAAAAGCGGTAAGCCTTGTCAGTGGGAACCCGGCCGGCCGAGGTGTGGGGGGAGGCGAGGAAGCCCAGCTCTTCCAGATCGGCCATGACATTGCGGACCGTGGCCGGCGAAAGGGAGAGGCCGTGTCTGCGGGTCACCGTCCGGCTCCCCACCGGCTCGGCGGTCGCGATATAATCCTCGATGATCGCCTCGAGGATCTGCTTGCCCCTCTCTGTCAGATGATCCCGCATGGCCGCCCCAAAAAATTTTAGCACTCAACATTTCCGAGTGCTAACCTTCCCTCAATCTAATAATAATCGCCTGTCTTGTCAAGGGAATTCCCGAAAAAAATGGCCGCTTCCGGAAGGGGGGACCACCCTCAAACGAACCGCACGAACACCTGGTTGGCCATCAGCACCCCCTTGCCGGTGAGCCGGAGAACCCCCTCCCGGCACTCGACGAGCCCTCCCGCGGCAAGCCGCGCCAGCTCTCCAGGGTAAGCCTCCTCCACGGTGCGGCCGAATGCCCGGCGAAACTGCGCCAGCTCCACCCCGTCCAGCATCCTCATGCCGAGAAAGAAGAACTCCGCCATGGCGTCCCGTTCCGAGAGCTGAATCAGATCCTCCTCGGGGAGTGTGGCTCCCGAGACGGCCCGCAGATAGGCCTCGGGGGAAATGGTGTTTCGCCACCGAACACCGAAAGCGGGCGTCCGGAGAAAGGAATGGGCGCCCGCGCCGAAGCCAAGGTAGTTACCCCGCCGCCAGTAGACCTGGTTGTGACGGGAACGGAATCCAGGCCGGGCGAAGTTGGAAATTTCGTACTGCTCGTACCCCGCTTCCCGCAGGACTTCGGAGGTTTCGCGAAACATCAGCTCCCCCTCCTCCTCGCCGGGCAGGGAGAGTCTCCCCTCGCTCCGCAGGATATGAAAAGGGGTCCCCTCCTCGACGGTCAGGCCGTAGGCGGAGACATGCTCGGGACGGAGACCGGCCGCGCGGGCCAGCTCGTCCCGCCAGCCGGCCGGCGTCTCCCCCGGAAGGGAATGGATCAGGTCGATGCCGATGTTGTTGAACCCGGCGCCCCTGGCCGCTGCGAAGGAATCGAGCGCCTCCCGCGCCGTGTGCACCCGCCCGAGAAGGGAGAGCATAGCGTCATCGAACGACTGGACCCCGAGCGACAGGCGGTTCACCCCGGCGGCCCGGTAGCCGGCGAGCTTGCCGGCCGTCAAGGTGCCGGGGTTCGCCTCGATGGTGATCTCGGCCTCGGCCGTAAGGCCGAACCATTTCGCCGCCGCCTCGATCAGACGCGCCACCAGCCCCGGCTCCATGAGGGACGGGGTGCCGCCGCCGAAGTAGAGGGTGGCGGCGGTCGCAGGGCCATCGAGCCGCGCGGCGCGCAGTTCCATCTCCCGCACCACGGCGGCGGCATACTCCTGCGCCGCGATCCGCGACCCCGCGAGGGAGTTGAAATCGCAGTAGAGGCATTTCTTCAGACAGAAGGGGAAATGGATGTAGAGGGAGATGCGCATAGTAGTTGATAGTAGTACATCTGGCGGGAAAAAGTCCAAGCCGAATATACTAATGGTTGAAAAGAGCACCGCTTCTTATTAAACTGGCAATTTGCAATATGCAGATTCTGATGCGTCGAGGGAGGGAACACCATGAAACGCGAGATCAAGGCCGCCGCCATCCAGTTCAACATCAAGCTGGGAGACATCGACGCCAACGTGGAGCATGTCCGGAGCGCCGTGGCGCGGCTGGCTGCGCAGGGGTGCCAGCTGGCGGTCCTCCCGGAAATGTGGAGCTGCGGCTTTGCCTACAAGCAGCTGCCGGAGCTGGCCAAGCGGACCCCCGAGGTGGTGGAGGAGATGGGGCGGCTATCCGCCGAGCACGGCATGGTGCTCGTGGGGAGCCTCCCGGAGCCGGACGGGGAGAAGGTCTGCAACACCGCCTACGTTCTCGACCGGGGAAGGCTGGCCGGTAAGTACCGGAAGATCCACCTCTTTTCACTCATGAACGAGGACCGCTCCTTCACCGGCGGCGACTCCTGGCTGGTGGCCGACACCTCAGTCGGCAGGATCGGGGTGCTCATATGCTACGACCTGCGCTTCCCGGAACTCGCCCGCCGGCTCGCCCTGGAGGGAGCGGAGATCCTGGCAGTCCCGGGCGAATGGCCGAAACCGCGGGAAGAGCACTGGAGGGCGCTCCTCAAGGGGCGCGCCATCGAAAACCAGCTGTTCGTGGTAGCCGCAAACTGCTGCGGCGTGGTCGGCAAGCTCGAGTTCTTCGGCGAGAGCTACATCATCGGCCCCAAGGGGGAATGCCTTGCCGAGGGGGGATACGAGAGCAGCGAGCCGGCCGCCACCCTCGACTTCACGGCCATGGCAAACTGGCGGGAGCAGATCCCCTGTTTCAGGGACCGGAAGCCGGCATGCTACTGAGCCGGGAGATGCCGGCCGGGGACAAAAAATCATGTTGACTTACTGCGCCGAGTGAGGAATAGTTATTCATTGGGCAACAATTATCATCGGAGGTAACAGCCTTGACACTCTTAGCGGGGACCGGCCTGGTCGTAAAACTGGTGCTAGCAATTCTTCTCTACTTCTCGGTGGTCTCGTGGGCCATCATCTTCCAAAAATTCAGACAGGTGCACCGCGCCAACCGCGAATCGGAGCGTTTCATGGACTTCTTCTGGAAGACCAAGCGCTTCGACGCTATCAATGCCCAGCTCGACCGGTTCGCCAACTCCCCCCTGACCGTCCTGTTCAACGAGGCATACGGCGAAATGATCAAGCTGGCGCACAGGAAAGAGGAGAAGGAAGAGCCCAACGTCATCAGCACGGAGCTGGGGGGGATCGACAACATCGCCCGGGCGCTGCGCCGCGCCACCACCTCGGAAATAACCCGGCTGGAGAAATACCTCACCTTCCTCGCCACCACCGGCTCCACCGCCCCCTTCATCGGTCTGTTCGGCACGGTCTGGGGGATCATGACCGCCTTCAAGGGGATCGGGGAAACCGGCTCCGCATCGCTGGCGGTCGTGGCCCCGGGGATCGCCGAGGCGCTGATCGCCACCGCAATCGGCCTGGTGGCCGCCATACCGGCGGTCATGGGCTACAACCACTTCCAAAATAAGATCCGGGTGCTGAGCGCGGAGATGGACAGCTTCTCCACCGAGTTTCTGAACATCGTGCACCGCACCTTCGGGAAATAGGGGGGCCGGCGCATGGAAATCGGCAGCAGAAACGGCGACCGCCAAACGATGTCGCAGATCAACGTCACCCCGCTGGTTGACGTCATGCTCGTCCTGTTGATCATCTTCATGGTAACCGCCCCGATGATGCAGCAGGGGGTCCAGGTCAACCTGCCGAAGGCGGATACCAAGGCACTCACCCCCGAGGAAACGACTGTGGTGGTTTCCATCGAAAAAACCGGCCGGGTGTTCATCAACAGCTCCGAGGTCCCCGGCAGCGAGCTCAAGGCAAAGCTGACGAGCATGTTCGCCACCAGGAGCAAGAAAGAGGTCTTCCTGAAGGCTGACAAGGACGTGCCGTACGGCGAAGTCATCAAGGCCATGGCGGAAATAAAGGGCGCGGGGATCGAACGGCTCGGGATGGTCACGGAGCCCGCCCAGAGGAAATGATCCGCGCGGCAAGACCACAACGAAAAAACGGGGCATTCGGGGTGATGGTCTGCTGGTCCGCCGCCGCACACCTGGCTGTTTTCTTTTTTCTCCTGAACTTCCAGTTTCCCGCTCACTTCAAAGAAGCGCCGGTTTACTACGTGGACGTGCTGAACCTTCCCGTGGCGAACCCGCAGGCCGGCACGCCGGCTGTGGCGCCGGGCGAAACGAAAACCACCCCGGCTCCTCCTCAGCCTTCCCCGCCAGCGCCGCGGGAAATGACCCTGCCGACAAAACCTGCGGCAAAACTTCCCGCCAGGCAAACGACACCATCCCCGAAAAAGACAGAGACAGCGGAAAGTGAACGGGAATTCGCGGACCGGCTATCCCGACTGGAGCGGGAAGCCGCGGCCAGGCACGAAGCGGCAGCGCTGGATGCCTTGAGGAAAAGGGCGGGCGGCAGAGGGCCAGCCGGCATGCCCGGTGCCACCGGGACCGAAGCGGGGAGCGATTACGCCAGCTACATCAAATCACGCCTCGAGGATGAATTCAAAACCACTATTGCCTATCAAAGCAAGAATCCCGAAGTAGTGATGAAACTGATCATCGGTCAGAATGGCCGCGTCATCAGGAAACAAATCACCAAGAGTTCCAGGGACAGTTTGTTTGAAGATTCGGTTTCACGTGCGATTATAAAAGCTGAAAAAAATTTTCGTCCTCCTCCCGGCGGCAGTCAGTTTGAAATTGAAGTTAAATTCAGTCCCCAAGGCATTGGAAAGAAATGAAGAACTTTATATTACTGTCCCTCTTGTGCCTCTTTGCGGCTACGGCTTCCGCTCAACAGGCGTACATCGAGGTTACCGCACCGGGAAACCGCCAGCTGCAACTGGCGATCGCCTCGCCCGTACCCCTCGCCGACGGCGCGAACCAGGCTACAGCCGGCGAGATCGCCGAGCTGTTCCGGTTCGACATGACCCTGGCCGGGCCTTTTGCCGTCCAGGCCGCTCCGGCCGGCGAAGGAAAAAGCGGCATAAAACCGGGGAGCTTCGATTTCGCCCCCTGGAAGGGGGCAGGCGCCGACTTCCTCCTGAAGAGCGGTTACTCCGTTTCCGGCACCACCATCGTGCTCGAGTGCAGACTGTACGACGTGGCCAGGGAGACGGAGGTAACGGCAAAGCGGTATACCGGCGGCCTCAAGGAGATACGCCGCATGGCGCATACCTTCTCCGACGAGATCATGCGGGCGGTCACCGGGGAAAAGGGGCCTTTCAGCGGCAAAGTTGCCTTCGTCTCCACCGCGACCGGCACCAAGGAAATCTACCTGATGGATTACGACGGCTTCAACGTGCAGAGGCTGACCGGCAACCGTTCCATCAATCTCAACCCCGATTTTTCCCCGTCCGGGCGGGAGATCATCTACACCTCCTACAAAGCGGGAAATCCCGACCTTTACCGGCGGGAACTCTTTACCGGCGCCGAAGCACGCATCTCTTCGAGCCGGGGAATCAATATCGGCGGCGCCTGGGCACCGGACGGCAGCAGGATCGCCCTGGCCATGAGCAGGGACGGCCATTCTCAGATCTACGTCATGAACAAGGACGGCAAGCAGGTCGCCAGGCTTACCAAAAGCACGGCCATCGATGTCTCGCCCGCCTGGTCTCCGGACGGGTCCCGCATCGCGTTCGTTTCCGACCGGCTGGGCAAGCCGCAGATTTTCATCATGGATGCGGACGGAAAAAACGTGCGGAGGCTTACCACCAGCGGGAACTACAATGTCAGCCCCCGCTGGTCGCCCAAAGGGGACCGGATCGTTTACTGCCGCCAGCAGGGAAACGGCTTTCAGATCTACGTCATCAATCCCGACGGCAGCGGCGACACACAGCTCACCAGCGAAGGGAGCAACGAGCATCCCCGCTGGTCGCCCGACGGGCGGTTCCTCGCCTTCAGCTCGAAGCGGGGGGGGCGGGAAGCTATTTACGTGATGCGGGCCGACGGAACGGGGCAGACCAAGGTTTCCCGGGGGAAAGGGAACGACTCCCATCCCGTCTGGACCCGCTGGTAACGGACAATTTCAGCTCCCCCTGAAGAAGGCATTGAAATCGGCCCCATCTCATGTATAATGACAGCGTTTCTCGCGAAGTTTCGGCAAACTCGCCTTTAGTCCACAATTCAGCAGCGAAAAGGAGCGGAAAGATGCGTAAGGGGATGTTGGGTTTCTTTATGGTTCTCTGTTGCGGTGCGTTGTTAGCTGGCGGCTGTGCCAAGAAGGAACTGGTCAAGGGAGAGGAGCCGCAGCCCTCGGCAACCAAGCCTGCGGAAACGGCGCCGGCTCAACCCGCCGTGAAGGAAGAAGCGACTCAGGCGCTGCCGAAAGAAGCGCCGCCAACCCAGATCGTCAAGGAGGAACCGCTGAAGGAAACGGCGGCGCCGGCAGTCGCGGAAACTGCACTGGAGAAGGTCTACTTCGACTTCGACTCCTACGTCCTGAGCGCTGCCGCCCGTGACATCCTCGACAAGAATGCCGCCTATCTCCTGAAAAAGAACCCTGCCGCCAAGGTCCAGATCGAGGGTCACTGCGACGAGCGCGGCTCCGACGAATACAACCTTGCCCTGGGCGAGAAACGGGCCAAGGCCGCATTGAACTATCTGGTCACGCTGGGGGTCCCTGCTTCACGAGTCTCCTTCATCAGCTACGGCAAGGAAAAACCGGCCGATCCGGGCCACGACGAAGCCGCCTGGACGAAAAACCGGCGTGACGAATTCATCATCATCAAATAGCGAGCCGCTCCGGGTGGAACTGATGGGGGGCGTAGCCGATGCGCCCCTTCTTTCGTGAAGAGGATATATGAGCCAGAGAGAACGTGTGTCGATGCAATTTGCTGCCACGGGGCTTGCCGCCGTCGTGTTTTCATTCTGCCTGACAGGCTGCGCGAGCAAAAGCGACCTGGACTATCTGCGCTATGACGTGGAACAGTTGAACACCCGCTTTGCCAAGAACGAGAAAGAGTTGGGATCACTCAGGAACGAAACCAGGGAAGGGCTGGAAAAGAACCTCAAAGGTCTCCAGGCCGATATGGAAACGCTCCGCAAGGGAGCGGCCGACCTCCAGGCCAACATCGAGTCGATGAAGGTCGATATGCAGGTTGTTTCCGGCAAGCTCGACGATGCGGCCCTTGCCGCAAAAAAGCCCGCCGATGAGGTGGCCCTGCTGCGCGATGACATGGAACGGCGGTTCGCCGCGCTTGAAGGGCGGATGACGACGCTGGAAAAGGGCCTTGAGGAGCAGAAAAAAGCGGCGGTCGCGGGGACGGAGAAAACTCCCGATCTCCTCTACCAGAAGGGGCTTGCGGCTTTCAAAGGCGGCGACCCGCAAAAAGCGCGGGAACTGCTGGCCAAGTTCATCGAGCTTTACCCCTCTCACGAACTGGCGGCCAATGCCCATTACTGGCTGGGGGAAACCTATTACAGCGAAAAGAATTACGACCAGGCGGTCCTGGAATTCCAGGAGGTCATCAAAAACTTCCCGGGTAAGGATAAGGTGCCGGCAGCTATGCTGAAGCAGGCCATGGCCTTCACAGAGCTGGGTGACGCGAAAAGCGCCCGCTACCTGTACAATAAACTGATCGAGGAGTTCCCCGCTGCCGATGAAGCAAAGAGTGCCAAGGAGAAATTGAAAGGGCTCAAATAACCTCCCCGCGCCACGGGTCAACGGCTATGCTGCAACAGAAAAAGGCGGGTGCTCCCCGCCTTTTTCGTCTCCGCCATCTCCCTGCGGCGATCAGGAATTGATTTTATCCTTGCCCGCTTCCTTTGCCTTGTCGGGCTCCGGTGCCTCTTTCGCCGCAACCTCCCTGGCGATCCGTTCCTGTTCGTCAGCCGCTTTCACCTCATCTTCCACGCTCTGCTTGAAATCTTCCGTGGCCCGCTTGAATTCGGCAAGCCCCTTCCCGAGGGAGCGGGCGAGGTCGGGGAGTTTCTGCGGCCCGATCACGATGAGCGCGATGACCAGGATGATGATCAATTCCGGCATTCCGATGCCAAACATACGCATTACCTCGCCGTTGCGACCCGGCCGCCTTCGGCAGGTGGGCGGCAATCCGCTAATTCTTTGCAAATCCGTCAGCTGTAAAAAATAATAGAGGTTTTGCCGGACCATGTCAAGCAGCGTTGCACGAGATGATGAGCAAAGCGTTTGACATCAACCGGAACATTGTCTAATATCACCTGACGTTGCCGGAACCGGAGCGGATGACAAACAGCACAACAAGGGTGATCATGCCATGTACAGCGAAGAGATCAAACAGGAGATTCGGGCACTTCTGAAGGAACGAAACGGCGTCCTGCTGGCGCACAATTACATGCGCGACGAGGTGCAGGAGATCGCCGATATCACCGGCGACTCCCTGGCCCTCTCCATGGAGGCGGCCAAAACCTCCGCAGAGGTAATCGTCTTCTGCGGCGTGCATTTCATGGCGGAATCGGCCTCCATTCTGGCCCCGGACAAGACCGTGCTCCTCCCCCGCCTCGACGCGGGGTGCCCCATGGCCGACATGGTCACGGTGGAGGGGCTCAGGGAGCTGAAAGCCCAGCATCCCGGGGTGCCGGTGGTCACCTACGTCAACTCCTCGGCTGCGGTCAAGGCAGAGAGCGACATCTGCTGCACCTCGGCCAATGCCCAGAAGGTAGTCGGCTCCCTCCCGGACAAGGAGGTGATCTTCGTCCCCGACCGGAACCTGGGGCAGTACGTGGCGCGCCTTTCCGACAAGGCCTTCCACTTCTGGAACGGCTACTGCCCGACCCATGAGCGCTTGAAAGCGGATGACGTCGAACGCCTGAAACGGGAACACCCGGACGCCCCGTTCATCTGCCATCCCGAGTGCAATCCGGCCGTGGTTGCCCTGGCAGACCACGTCTGCTCGACCACCGGCATGTACGGCTTCTGCCGGGAGAGCAGCGCCACGCGCTTCATCATCGGCACCGAGGCGGGGATTCTCTACCGGCTGAAAAAGGAGAACCCCGGCAAGGAGTTCATCCTCGCCTCTCCCGCCCTCATCTGTCCCAACATGAAGCTCACCTCTCTGGAGGACATTCGCGATGCGCTGACCACCATGGCACCGGTGGTCAAGGTCCCGGAAGAGATCAGGGTGGGGGCGAAGCGGGCCTTGGACAGGATGCTGGCCATCCCTCGCGATTAACCGAAACACGGCTTTTCCGCAATCTCTGCGTCGCCCCTCGTGCGCCTTGACCTTGCGAAAAATCCACGCTTCTTAGGCTTTTTTACTTTCAAAGGACAGATTATGATAAGACCATTCCAGGGGATTTCCCCGAAAATCGACGAAACCGCCTTCATCGCCGAGACCGCCGTGATTATCGGCGACGTGCAGATCGGCACAGAGAGCAGCATCTGGTACAACGTGGTCGCCCGGGGGGACGTCAATTTCATCCGAATCGGCGACCGCACCAACATCCAAGACCTCTCCATGCTTCATGTCACACACAAAAAGGGCCCCGACGATCCCGGCGCGCCGCTCATCATCGGGAACGACGTAACCGTCGGGCACAGCGTGACCCTGCACGGCTGCACCGTGGAAAACGGGGCGTTCATCGGCATGCAGGCGATCGTCATGGACAAGGTGGTGGTGGGCGAAGGGGCTTTGGTCGGCGCCCGCTCCCTGGTGACCGAAGGAACCGTCATCCCTCCCCATACCCTCTGGGTCGGCGCCCCGGCAAAATACAAGCGGGACCTTACCCCGGACGAGATCGCCTGGCTGCGGAAATCCGCCGGCAATTACGTGCGGTATGCCCTCCAGTACATTAACGACGCGGGGTAAGCGACGGACGTTACTCCCTGTTTGCCGGCATGCAGAACGAGAGTGCCACAACCCCGCCCCAGATGCCCGCGACAGCCATAATGAAAAATTCCACGGTACGTTTCTCCTGAAACAGCGTCTACGGTTTTCTCCAGTGAGGAAACGGTACCAGACCCGAACCATCCTTTCCTTGAGCCAGGTCAAAATTTCTCGTTTCTGATAATGCACCCACAAAAAAAGAGGTGGCGTTAAATCGCCACCTCTTCTCTATTTCCCGACTGCTTGGGCGAGCTAATCGACCTTGAGGGCGACAAACAGCGAGCTGTCGCCACGCCGGAGGAGAAGCCGGAGAACTCCTCCCTTCATGCGCGCGGCAACGGCCTTTTCGTAATCCCCCATAGTAGTGATCTTCGCGCCGTTGATCTCCTTGACGATATCACCCTTGGCAATCCCCGCCTCTTCGGCAATGCTGTCCGGCTTCACGTCGACCACAACGACCCCCTTGGCCTCTCCGATCCCCATGTGGGCCGCCAACTCGCCGTTCAGCTCGCTAACGCTCATACCCAGTTTGTCGGGAACCTGGGCCGCCGCCTCCCCCTCTTTCTCCTTCATCCGGTCGACGGCCACCGTCAGCACCATCTCCTTGCCGTCGCGGAGGATCTTCATGTCGGCCTTCTTCCCGACCGGCGTGGCGGCGACGATACGGGGAAGCTCGTTCATCTCATGGACCGTTTTACCGTCGAACTCCAGGATGATGTCGCCGCTCTTCATGCCTGCCTTGTCGGCGGGGCCGTCCTTGGCCACTTCGGAGACGAGGGCACCCTTCTCGCTTGCCAGGCCGAACGACCGGGCGAGATCAGGGGTCACGGTCTGGATGGCTACCCCGATCCACCCCCTGGTCACCTTCCCCGTTTCCTTCAGTTGGGCTATGGTGTTTTTGGCCATGTTGACCGGTATGGCAAAACCGATCCCCTGCCCGCCGGCAATTATGGCGGTGTTGATCCCGACCACTTCTCCGCGGGCGTTGAACAGCGGGCCACCCGAGTTGCCGGGATTGATCGACGCGTCGGTCTGGAGATAATCGTCGTAAGGGCCACTGCCGATCACCCTCCCCGTGGCGCTGATGATCCCGGCGGTGACCGTCTGTTCCAGACCGAACGGATTGCCGATCGCCATCACCCATTCCCCCACCTTGATCGCGTCGCTGTCGCCAAGGAGCGCCACGGGAAAATGGTCTTTCCCGGCAATCTTCACCAGGGCCAGGTCGAGTTTTTCATCCGTCCCCTTGATTTCACCCTTGAATTCCCGCCCATCGGCAAGCTTTACCTTGATCTCGTCCGCGCCAGCCACCACGTGGTTGTTGGTGAGGATGTAGCCGTCGTCGCTGATAATGAACCCGGAGCCGAGGCTCTTCTGCTTGTATGAGCGCTGGGGCATCTGCTCAAAGAACCGGTTGAAGAAATCCTCGAACGGATCAGCGCCGAACGGGCTCGGCGCACGGTGGAACCCCTTCTGCGGGGCAATGGTCTTGGCGGTGCTTATGTTGACAACGGCCGGCTTCAGCTTGGCTGCGAGGTCGACGAAATCGGGGATGATCGCCTTGGCGGAAGCCCCCCCTGCCAGCAGGAATAAGATACACAGGGCAAGAGCGAGCGGTTTCAGAAGTCGTAAAGAAATTGTTTCCATACCTACCTCCAAAAAGGGAATTCCTGACAAGGTAACAACGGGGAGGGAATTTGTCAACCGGCAGTGGTAACCATGATAGTGTGAATGGTGTTCGCCGTTTATGTGTCGAGGGTCTGCTGATCCAGGGGGAGACAGACGATAAATTCGCTCCCCTTGCCGACCTCACTGACCGCTTCGATCTTTCCGCCATGGGCGGCGACAAATGACTTGACCAGAGACAGGCCGAGCCCGCTCCCGCCGCTGGCGCTGTTGCGGGCTTTGTCGACGCGATAGAACCGATCAAAGATGTACGGCAGGTCTTCTTCGGAAATCCCCACTCCGGTGTCCGTCACGGAAACTCGCGCCTGCCCGCCGTCACTGGACAGCGCCATCCGGACTTTCCCTCCCGGCCGGTTGTACTTCACCCCGTTTTCCAACAGATTGAGAAAAATCTGCCTGAGCCTCACCCTGTCACCCCTGACGTGAACGGGCGATGCCCCTTCGAACGAAAGGGCGACCCCCGTTTCCCGGCCAAGGGGGGTTGTCTGCTGGATAAGCTCCTGGAGGAATTCGCGGAGCTCGATCTCCTGGAGATCCAGGTAGAGTCCCCCTTCCTCTGCCTTGGAAAGGAAGAGGAGGTCCTCGATTATCTTCGACATCTTCTTGATCTCATCCAGATTACTCTGGAGTATCTCGCGGAATTCGTCGGCCTCCTTTGCCAGCCTGAGGCCCATTTCGGTTTCTCCCCGCAGAATGGTCAACGGGGTGCGGAGCTCATGGGAAACGTCCACGGAAAACTGCCTGGTCCTCTTGAAGGAATTTTCCAGCCTGGCCAGGGTATCGTTGAAGGTCGCCGCCAGCTGGCCAATCTCATCACGCGGATTGACTACCTCCAGCCGGTGTCCCAGGTTTTCCGCGGTAATCTTCCGGGCGCTCCTGGTGATCAGGTCGACCGGCTTCAGGGCAAGGCCGGCCAGGAACCATCCCCCGTATCCAAAGAGGAGAATCGCCAGAGGAATGGAGACGCCGAGCACGACCAGGATGTTATGGAGCGTATCGGAAATCTCCCCCAGCGACGAACTGACCTGGACGATGCGGGATAATTTCCCGTCCGCAAGAACGGGAAAGGTGATGCTCCTGACCGGGTAGAGCCCCGGCAGACGCTCGGTCCGGTATCCGACCTTCCCCTGGCGGGCTTCACGCAGCGCGGCGTTGCTCGGGGGAAACTTGACGTCCTGGAGGTTCTTGGAACTTGCGGTAACCACTCCATTACTGTCCAGAAGGCGCACGAACTTGCCCGCGACCTTCGGTCCGATGAAGTCTTCCAGCACCTGATCGAAGACCGACGGGGCCGAATCCCGGAATGGTTCCAGGGTCGGGCTGGCAAGGGCCTCGGCAATGGTAAACAGCTCCCTGTCCACCCCCTGATAGAACTGCTTCCGGATGGTCAGATAGAGAAAGGAGCTGAACAGAACCAGTATTATCGCCAGGGTAAAGGAGTACCAGAGCGTCAGAGAAAAGCGGATTGATTTGAAAAACAACGAATCAATCCTCCTCTTTGAAGATGTAGCCAACCCCCCGTACGGTATGAATCAGTTTTTTATCCGCGTCGCGATCTATCTTCTTGCGAAGGTAGTTAACATAGACGTCGATGATGTTGGTAAAGGTATCGAAGGTATAATCCCAGACATGATCGGCGATCATGGTCCTGGTCAGGACCTGGTTCGGATTGCGCATGAAATATTCAAGAAGCCCGTATTCCTTTGCGGTCAGATCGATTTCCTTGTCTTTGCGCCAGACCTTGTGGGTAACCGGGTCGAGGCGCAGGTCGGCGAAACGGATTTCCGCCCCCTTGTCCATCTCGCTCCTGCGCAGCAGGGCACGTACCCTCGCCAGCAGTTCGGCAAAGGCAAACGGCTTGGTCAGATAATCGTCCGAACCGGAATCCAGGCCGGCAATGATGTCTTCCAGCGAATCCTTGGCGGTCAGCATCAACACCGGGGTGACCGTCTTTCTCTCCCGCAGCTCCTTGACCACGGTCAGGCCGTCCTTTTTCGGGAGCATCCAGTCGAGCACGATCAGGTCATAGGGCTTGTCAATGGCCATCTTGAGCCCTTCTTCCCCGTCGAGTGCCGTATCGACCTCGTATTTCTCCTCTTCCAGCCCCCGCTTGATGAAACTCGCCACCTTTTTTTCGTCTTCCACCACGAGAATTCTCATGTCTTCATTCT
>DATDNF010000029.1:0-2472 GCA_036518435.1 Geobacteraceae bacterium | reverse complement strand
GTCGTGGGTGTACCGGTGAAGCTTGGCAAGGGCGGTGCCGAGCAGGTGATGGTCTATGATCTGACGGCGGATGAGCAGAAGGCGCTCGAAACGTCCGCGAATGCGGTTCGTGAGCTGTGTGCGACGGTTGATCGTCTGATGGTGTGAGTCACTCGCTTGACAATGGAGAGAGCCTACAGTACAGAAAGCAGCTTAGCAGTGCACCGAATGAGGAGATTCTATGAAATTTCTTGAAGATCCGATGCAGACCATGGGCGCAGGGTTCGCGCTCGCGCTCGCGCTGATTGTGGTGTATCTCGGCATTGCCGGTATTGGAGCGGGTGAGGCCGATTGGGTTGGGATCATCGTTCGCTGGATCCATTTCCTGGCCGGCATCACCTGGATCGGGCTGCTCTATTTCTTCAACCTGATCAATGCGGCCTTTATGAAGAGCCTGGATGGGCCGACGAAAAATATCGTCATTCCCAAATTGATGCCCTCCGCGCTCAACTGGTTCCGCCATGGGGCCACCGTGACCGTCCTGGCCGGTATTCTCCTCTACATGAAGCTCTATATGAACGGTGGTACCGGCGCCTATGCACTTGCGATCGGCGGTCTCCTCGGCATCATCATGATGGCGAACGTCCATGCGATTATTTGGCCGAATCAGAAGAAAATCATCGCCGCGGTAACGGCAGCGGCACAGGGAACGCCGGCACCTGCCGAAATGGCTCAATGGGGGCGGACGGCCTTACTGGCTTCTCGGGTCAATTTTATGCTCTCCATCCCCATGTTGTTTTTCATGGGGGCAGGCAGTCACTTCAAGTAAGCAAGTCTTCACTGGCCGGTGGGGGGCATTATTCCCACCGGCCTTTCAATACCCTCCCATTTTCCAACCGGTTATCGTTTCGGCCAATGTACCTAGTCTGGACTAGGGCTGTGGCCCTAACTCGTTGAGATTCAGGCCTATTCTTGGGACTTTGCCTTGACTGATGGTCGGGGGGGCCGTATAGTAGCCACTCACCTTTCTGCTGCCTAGCGCGACAGGACTCTATGATGACGTTGGCCGAAGAACGCCTCGTTCAGAAAATCGATGGAGCCCCCTGGGATATCGATGCCTACATGAAAGTGGGAGGCTACGAGGCCTGGAAAAGGTGCGTCAGGGAACTTTCTCCCGATCAAGTCGTTCAGGAACTCAAGACCTCGGGTCTTCGCGGGCGTGGGGGCGCCGGATTTCCAACGGGCGTGAAGTGGGACAAGGTCCTGAACCACCGTGTCAAGGAACGCTATTTTGTCTGTAACGCCGGTGAGCACGAACCCGGCACTTTTAAAGATCGCCACCTGCTGAAAACGATGCCGCATCAGTTGATCGAAGGATGCCTCATCGCCTCGTGGACTGCTCAGGCCAAGGCGTCCTTCATCTATGTCAATCACGAGTACCAGGAAGAGCGCGATAATTTGAAGAAGGCATTAGCACAGGCGAAGGAGCGGGGTTTCGTCGGCAAGAATATTCTGGGCAGCGGTATCGATATCGATCTGCAGGTATTCGAGGGCCATGGCAGCTACGTCGCGGGCGAAGAGACGGCCATGCTGGAATCCATGCAGGGGCGCCCTGCAATGCCGCGGCAAAAGCCGCCATTTTATCCGACGGATTACGGGCTTTACGGCAAGCCGACCTTGGTGAACAACGTCGAGACGTTGTGCAATATCCCACGTATTCTTCATAAAGGCGCAGCCTGGTTTACGCAGGTCGGAACGGAGAAATGCCCTGGGACTATGATGTTCTCGCTGAGCGGTGCCGTGAACCGCCCTGGTGTGTACGAGATGCCGATGGGAATTACGGTGCGTGAATTGATTGAACAGTGCGGCGGCGGTGTGCCGGGCGGTCGAAAAATCAAGGCGGTGTTCCCCGGCGGGCCGGCGTTTTCGATGGTAACCGCCGATCAACTCGATCTCCCGATGGATTTCGATTCGCTGAAAAAAGCGGGAACAGGATTGGGTTCGGCAGGGGTGATTGTGGTCGACGATGCCACCTGCATGGTCAGGCAGACGTTGAAATTCTCGAACTTCTTCAAAGCGGAAAGTTGCGGGCAATGTCCGCCCTGCCGGATGGGTACGATTAATCTGGCGACGCTGATGGCCAAAATCGAAGCGGGAGAGGGAACTCAAAAAGATCTCGACAGCCTCTTGCAGCTCTGCGGATTCGTGAAAGGGACGGGGTACTGTACGCTCGTCACTGGCGCGTCGGTGCTGGTGCAAAGCAGCGTGAAGCTGTTCCGTCAGGAGTTCGAGGAGCACATACGATTGCAACGCTGTCCGTATCCGGCTGCGCTGGTTGAAGTTGCTGTGCACTAAGTGGGGAGAAATGATGCCGCGTGTGACGTTTCTCCATCCCAAGGGCAAGAGCGGGACAGTCCCCCGGAACACGACCCTGCTCGATGCCGCGAAGGAGTTAGGCTTCCCGCTCAATCACGATTGCGGGGGCAATGCCTC
>DATDNF010000028.1:0-20416 GCA_036518435.1 Geobacteraceae bacterium | reverse complement strand
CTTCTTCGGGAAGGCGTAGCTCACCGTGATCCCGGTCGTGAGCGGGTTAGTGGTCGTACCGCGGTGGAAAACCTGGACGCGCAGGTTGTTGGAGGGGGGGAGCAGCATGAAGTAGGAGAAGTCCCACTGGTCGCAGTGCATCCCCAGGTCGCTCCAGGCAAGGATGGTATAGTTCATGCTGGCGGCCGGGATGGGCTGGTTGCCGTACGCGGCGGTGAGGCTCCAGTTGTTGGTGGTGGCGACCCCCGCAACGACGGTGGAGAGCTGGGTCGTGGTCTGGTAGCCGGTCGCAGAGGTGGTGAGGGTGTAGCTGCCGGCGGGCTCGCTCAGGGTGTAGACGCCGTTGACGTCGGTGGTGGCGCTCCCCCTGTTCCCGTCACTGACCGTCGCCCCGATGATGGCGGCGCCGGTGACGATGTTCTTCACCACACCGGTGATGGTGCCGTTGGCTGCTGCGGCAAGGTTGGCGCCGATGAGGCAGAAAAGCGCCGCCATGCCGATCAAGCTGAGTACTCTTTTCATGTATTCCTCCTTCAATAGAGTGATTACTGCAATACATCGACTTCTTGAACGAGCTGCGTGGATCGACCCTTATGAACTCGGCATTTTCACCTCACCCCCTCCCCCTTGCGCCGCATACCGATGCTCGCTTCGATGAGGTTGACGGCTGCACGGCGCAGCAGCCGGGCGCCTGGAAACCGAATCCACTGGCCCGGCAAGCTCAATTTGAGATCATTTTAGATTGTCTTCACGCTCCGGGAATAAAAGTTTAGCATGTTAGTAAAACACGGCGGATCATGCAGCAACAACTGTAAGAAGTTACAGGGAATGGGCGCGGCGCGGACGGCCGCAACAGGCGCAAAAAAAGGGCGTCGCTGTCTCCAGCGGCGCCCTGAGGGCCAACAATGGTGCCCGTGCCGGGCGGCGGGATCACCAGGGGTCGTCCATCCCCCCCAGCCGGACCACCTCGCCGGCTATCATCGGCAACGGGAGGACCCGGTCCACCGCGCCGCGCCGGATCGCCTCCCGGGGCATGCCGAAGATCACGGAGGTCGCCTCGTCCTGGGCGATGGTCGCCGCGCCGGCATCCTTCAGCTCCCGCATCCCCCGGGCGCCGTCGTCCCCCATGCCGGTCATGATCACCCCCACGGCGTTCCTCCCGGCGGCGCCCGCGGCCGAGCGAAACAGCACGTCCACCGAGGGGCGGTGGCGGCAGACCAGCGGGCCGTCCTTCACCTCCACGTAGTAGCGGGCGCCGCTGCGCCGGAGGAGCGTGTGCCGGTTCCCCGGCGCGATCAGCGCCCGGCCCGGAACCACGCTGTCGTTCTCCTGCGCCTCCTTCACCGTCACCCGGCAGAGCCCGTCCAGGCGCCGGGCGAAGGCGGCGGTGAACTGCTCCGGCATGTGCTGGACGATGACGATCCCGGGGCTGTCGGCGGGGAGCGCCTCCAGAAAGACCCGCAGCGCCTCGGTCCCGCCGGTGGACGCCCCCACCACCACGACCCGTTCCGTGGTCCGGAACGCGGCGTGCGACGCAGGCCGCGCCATGACGGCATCGGCGGTCAGCTTGGGCGGGATCGCCCTCCCGCCGGCCGGGGCCCGCTTCAGCCTGGCCCGGCCGGCCGCCTTGATAGCGTCGCAGATCCGCACCCGCGACTCCGCCAGGAACTCCCGGGTGCCGAGCCTCGGCTTCGCGATGATCTCCACGGCACCGTACTCCAGGGC
The DNA here is from genome assembly GCA_036518435.1 of Geobacteraceae bacterium. Taxonomy (GTDB): domain Bacteria; phylum Desulfobacterota; class Desulfuromonadia; order Geobacterales; family Geobacteraceae; genus JAMPXD01. Next base: position 18,691 of record DATDNF010000028.1, on the reverse strand, counting down.
CTTCAGCGCGGTTTCCGAACCATTCCCGGCGAGGCTCGAACAGATCACCACCGGCACGGGGCGCTGGCTCATGATCCGGCGCAGGAACGAAAGGCCGTCCATGCGCGGCATCTCCACGTCCAGGACGATGACGTCGGGGGCAGCCGTTTTCATCCGCTCGGCGGCAATGAACGGGTCGGCCGCGGTCGCCATCACCTCCAGCTCCGGATCGGCGGCGATGATTTCCGCCAGCGTCTGCCGGACCAGGGCGGAATCGTCGACGATGAGGACCCTGATCTTCTTCATGGCGCCGCTCCGTTCCACGCCTGCCGGTGCGTCATCCCGTTCAGCCGGCGCAGGTACACCTCCCCGGTATGGGGGCAGAACAGGATCTTTCTCCCCCGCGCCCCCCCCACGTCGGCGGCAGCCACCCGGATACCCGCGGCGGCCAGCATCTCGCCGGCCCGGTCGATGTTCTGCCTCCCCACGCTCTCCCCCCGGCCCGCGCGGAACATCTCCGCGCCGCCGAAGATCTTCGCCTCGATCTCCCCGGCCGGGACTCCCCGCCGGCCAAACGCCTCGATCATGCCGGCAACCGCGCACTCCACGTGGCGAAACCGCTCCGGGCAGTCCGTCCCGTCTCCGCGGCACGCCGGGAGGAGGGCGTGGCAGATGGCGCCGACACCGCAGCCGCACATGGTGACCGCCACGCACGACCCGAGCAGGGTCGAGACCAGGCACGGCCGTTCGGCGACGAACAGCTCGCCCGGTTTGAGAAAAAAGCTGGGGAGAGACGACGGGGGTGCGTTCATGCCGGCTTCCGGCAAACGGTGGGATAGACCGCGGTCAGGGGGACGTCCAGGCCGCCCAGGGTTTCCGAATGCCCCATGAACAGATAGCCCCCGGCGGGGAGATGGTCGCAGAAACGGTTCAGGAGGCGCTCCTGGGTCGCACGGTCGAAATAGATCATCACGTTGCGGCAGAAGATGACGTCGATGCGCTCGCGGATGCCGAAGTCGCCGGACATCAGGTTGAGATGGCGGAAGCGCACCTTCTGCCGCAGCTCCGGCACGACCCGCACCAGCCCCTCGCTCCGCTCCCTGCTGCGCAGCAGGTATTTTCGCTTCAGGAGGAGCGGGATGGGGGCGGCCCGCTCCTCCGGATAGACGGCGAGCGCCGCCTTTTCCAGGACCCGGGTGGAGATGTCGGTGGCGATGATCCGGTAGTCGAAACCGGCGGTCGCCGCCGCGAATTCGTTCAGCACCATGGCCAGGGTGTAGGGCTCTTCGCCGCTGGAACAGCCGGCGCTCCAGACCGTGAGCCGGCCGGCGCCCCCCCTGCCCCGCACCCATTCCGGGAGCACCCGCTGCGCGAGGAACGCGAAATGGTCCGCCTCGCGGAAGAAATCGGTCTTGTTGGTGGTCGCCAGGTCGATCATCCTGCCCCGTTCGCCCCCCCCCGAGGCGCCGAACAGGTAGGCGCAATAGTCGGCGAAGGAGCCCGTGCCGAGGGCGCGGAGCCGTTTATGGAGACGCGCCTCCAGCATGGTTTTCTTGGTGACGGGCATGGTGATGCCGCAGGCGTCGCGGATGAACCGGCTCAACCGGTCGAAATCGCCCGCGGAGAGGCGTGGTATGCGCTCTGCGGGACGGAAGCAGTCGGTCATGGACGGCCCTCGGAAAAAAAATCGGATAGAAGGTTTTGCCACCCGGCGGCGAGATGGTCGGAAGACCGCACCCGCCCCTACATTCAAAACTTCTCGAACGACGCGTCGAGCTTGTCCGCCCCGCCCCCCATGTCCAGGTCGAGCCCGGCCATGGCAAAGCCCGCCGCCGGGACGGGGTAGCCGTTCGCCTTCCCGGACGGAGCGATGGTGAACATCCTCGCCGCCTCCGCCGGCCGTGCCTGCCGGGACGGGGCCTTGCGCGCCACCTCCCGGCCGTCCACGCGGAAGAAGGCGATGGTCGCCTGGAGCTGCTCGGACTGGGAGGAGAGCTCCTCGGCGGTGGAGGCCATCTCCTCGGACGCCGAGGCGTTCTGCTGGATCACCTGGTCGAGCTGCTGGATCGCCTTGTTGATCTGCTCGGCGCCCAGGTCCTGTTCCCGGCTCGCCGCGTTGATCTCCTGGACGAGCTCCGCGGTCCGCTGGATGTCGGGGACCATCTTGCCCAGCAGGCCCCCCGCCTTTTCCGCCACCTCGACGCTCGTTCCCGACAGGTCGCTGATCTCCGCCGCGGCCTTCTGGGAGCGCTCGGCCAGCTTGCGCACCTCGCTCGCCACCACCGCGAACCCCTTGCCGTGCTCGCCGGCCCGGGCCGCCTCGATGGCCGCGTTAAGCGCCAGGAGGTTGGTCTGGCGGGCGATCTCCTCGATGATGGAGATCTTGTTGGCGATTTCCTTCATGGCGCGGACCGTCTCCTCCACCGCCTTCCCTCCTTCCCGGGCGGCAAAGGCGGACTGCACGGCGATCTTCTCGGTCTGCACGGCGTTGTCGGCGTTCTGCCGGATGTTGGAGGTCATCTGCTCCATGGAGGCGGACGCCTCCTCGGCGGCGGCCGCCTGCTCGGACGCCCCCTGGGACATCTCCTCGGCGCCGGCGGAGAGCTGCTGGCTCCCGGCGGCTACGTTGTCGGCCGCCCCCTTCACCTCGCCGACGATCTCCCGCAGCTTTGCCACCATGTCCCGCATGGCGGCGAGCATCTGCCCCGCCTCGTCCCTGCCGGCCGCGGCAATGGCGACCGTCAGGTCCCCCTCGGCGAGCCGGTTGGAGACATCCACCGCCTGCCGCAGCGGTCCGGTAATACTGCGGGTGATCAGGAAACTGACCAGCATGCCGATCAGCAGGGCAATGACTGCGGCCGCGACGGTCATGGTCCGGGTGAACCGGTATACCTTCCCCGCCTCGGCGTAACTGGCGGCGATCTGGTCTTCCTGGTACTTGACCAACTCCGTGAAAGTCTGGAAAATCTTATCGTCGAGCGGGGCCGCCTCCCCGTTGAAGGAGGCCATCGCCTCGCCGGTCTTGCCGGCAAGGCTCAGCTCCTCCACCTTCTGGTTGGCCTGCCGGGCATTGGCGAGGCTGGCGCCGACCGCCGCCATCAGTTCCTTTCCCTTCTCCGTGGTCTCCAGCTTTTCCAGCTTCGACATGACCTCCCGGTAGTCCCCCCGCAGTTTCTCGATCTCACCGCTCACCTCGCGGCGGGCGGACACGTCCTTCAACATCATCAGCTGGACGCCGCCGATCACCTGGTGGATCTGCTTCTGGGCATCGTTGGCCAGCTTGATCTTGGCGTAGCTCACCTGGACGATCCGCTCCAGGCCGTCGTCCATCTTGCCCAGGCTGTTGACGGACAACAGGGTGATCGACGAGAGGAGCAGCAGCACCAGGCCGAACCCCAGCCCCAGCCGAACGCCTATTTTCAGATTCTGAAGCCTCATTTTACCGTTTCTCCTTTTATTGAGAGTAGATTTTAGAATAGTCAGTTCCAGTTGCGGGGTTTTGTCAGTCGGGCGCGAGATTTCGTCCAGATCGTCGCCGGCCCGCAGAAACCGTGCCGAGGCGTAGCCACCCTCACCCTATCCCTCTCCCAAAGGGAGAGGGCAAAGGATACTCTCCCCCTCTGGGGGAGAGATAGAGAGAGGGATTGCTACGTTGAGGCAGGGTTTCGAGGACACGGCGGCGAGATGGGCGGAAGACCGCGCCCGTTTAATGCGCTTCCTCCTCCATCCCCCGGGCGGCCGTCAGCTCGTCGAGGGAAAAGACCCTGTCGATGTCGAGGATGATCAGGAACGCCTCGTCCCGCTTCCCCATCCCCCGGATGAACTCGATGTTGAGCCTGGTGCCGATCCGCGGCGGCGGCTCGATCAGGTCCGGCTCCAGCTCCAGCACCTCCTGCACCGCATCGGCCATGGCGCCGAGCACCGTCGTCTCGCCGTCCACGGCGACCTCCACGATGATGATGCAGGTGTTCACCCCCCTCTCGGTGGCCGGCATGCCGAACTTCAGGCGCATGTCCACCACCGGCACCACGCTGCCGCGCAGGTTGATCACCCCCCTCATGAACTCCGGGGTGCCGGGGACCCGGGTCACCGCCGTATAGTCCAGCACCTCCCGGACCTTAGCGATGTCCAGGGCGAACAGCTCCTCCGCCAGGGTAAAGGTGAGGTACTGGATGGCCTCGGTTGCTGCGCCGTTCTGCATGAAATCTCTCCCTTTGTTCAATAGATCTTCCGTGATCGAAATCTCCCTCCCCCTTGATGGGGGAGGGCCGGGGAGAGGTTGAACCGTCGCTCTCACCCGCCCCCTCACCCATCAAGGGAGGGGGCATGATAGACGCATCTCAAGCTTACGCCGCCCGTTCCGCCAGCTCCTCCCCCTGCACCAGCCGGGGAACGTCCAGGATCAGGGCGACCGTCCCGTCGCCCAGGATGGTGGCGCCGGAAACCCCCGCCGCCTCCCGGAACACCGGGCCAAGGGACTTGATCACGGTCTGGTGGCCGCCGATCACGTGGTCCACCACCAGCCCCACCCGCTTCCCCTCCACCTCGGTGACCACGATCTGCTCGATCGCGGGCGCCGCGCCGGGAACCCCGAACCGGTCGCGGAGGCGGATGTAGGGGACGATCCGGCCCCGCACGTTGACCAGGTGGCGGCCGTGGGCCCGGGCCGCGTCGGCCCGGGAGAGCTCCAGGCACTCCTCCACGAGCGCCAGGGGGAGGACGTAGCAGTCGGGGCCGATCCGCACCAGCAGGCTTTCGATGATCGCCAGGGTGAGCGGGATGCGGATCGAGATCTCCGACCCCTCACCCGGCCGGCTGGCTACGGAGATGCTGCCGCGCAGCGCCTCGACCCCCCGTTTCACCACGTCCATCCCGACGCCGCGCCCCGAGATGCTGGTCACCTCCCGGGCGGTGGAAAAGCCGGGGGCGAAGATCAGGGCAAGGAGATCCCTGTCGGCCAGCTCCGCCGTGGCGGCCACCAGCCCCATTTCCGCCGCCCGGGCGCGGACCATCTCCCGGTCGATGCCGGCGCCGTCGTCGCTCACGGTGATCACGACGCTGTCCCCGGAATGGGCCGCGGCAAGCACGATCGTCCCCCGTCGCGGCTTCCCCGCAGCCTCGCGGGCCTGCGGCGGCTCGATGCCGTGGTCGATGCAGTTGCGGATCAGGTGGACCAGGGGATCGCTCAGCATCTCGATCACCGTCTTGTCCAGCTCCGTTTCGGCGCCGGCGGTGACCAGCTCCACCTCCTTGCCGAGCTCCAGGGCCAGGTCATGGACCAGCCGCCGGAACCGGCCGAAGGTGCTGCCGATGGGGAGCATCCGGATGTTCAGGGCGCTGTCCCGCAGCTCCCCGGTCAGCCGCTCCACCTCCTCGGCCAGGGCGATCAGTCCGGCATCCCCCCTGACGGCGGCGGTCTGGCTGAGCCGCGCCTGGACGGTGACCAGCTCCCCCACCAGGTTGACCAGGCTGTCGAGCTTGCCGGCGGCGACCCTGATGCTGGAGATCGACTCCCGCCCCTGCGGCCCGCCGTCAGCTTCCGGCCCGCGGCAGGGGAGCACGGTCGCTTCATGCGCCGCACCCCCCCGGGAGACCGGCACGATCTCCACCTCGTCGTCGCCGGCAAAGATGAACACGTCCCGCACGGCGTCGATCCCCAGGCCGGTGGTGAGGTGAATCTCCCAGGAAAGGAAGCAGAGCGTCGGGTCCAGCTCCGCCAGGGGGGGGACCCGGTCCGTCCCGGCAGTCACCCGGCATTCCCCCAGCTGGTGGAGCTCGCCGATGAGGAGGAGGGGGTTCGTCCCGTTGCGGAAAGTTTCCCGGCCGGGACGGTAGCGTATCAGCCAGCTGCCCGTCTCCTCCGGCGCGGGGCCGCCAGGGGAAAGGGGGGATGGCGCAGGGGATGAAGGGGCGAGCCTCTCGAAGGAGGCCGCGAGTTGCCGGGCCCGCTCGGACGTGGCGCCGTCCTCCCCGGCGGGAGAGGCGAGCATCGCCGTGATCAGGTCGCGGGCCAGCAGGGTAAGGCCGACCAGTTCCGCCGTGACCGGAACCGCGCCGGCGCGGACCTGCTCGAAGACCGTCTCCACTTCATGGGCGAAGGCGGCGGCCGCATCGAAGCCGAACATGGCGCTCGATCCCTTGATGGTGTGGAGCGCCCGGAAAACCCGCCCGACCTGCTCCCCGTCGGCGGGGCTCCGCTCCAGTTCGAGCAGGGCGGTTTCCAGCTCGGCGAGGAGCTCCGCGGCCTCCTCCCGGAATGTCTGCCGGTAATGCTCGATCATCCGATGACCTTCCGCACCACAGCCAGGAGCTGCTCCGGCTTGAACGGCTTGACGATCCAGCCGGTGGCCCCGGCGGCCCGGGCCTCGTGCTTGCGCCCCTCGTGCGATTCCGTGGTCAGCATGATGACCGGGGTGAACCGGGACGCCGGGTTCTCCCGGATGCCGCGGATCAGGCCGATCCCGTCCATGTTCGGCATGTTCAGGTCGGTGATCACCATGTCCACCCGCTCCCCCTCCAGCTTGGCGAGGCCGTCCCTGCCGTCGGCCGCCTCGATGACCCGGTAGCCGTTCTGTTGTAACGTGAAGGAAACCATCAGCCGGACGCTGGCGGAATCATCCACTGCCAAAATAGTCCTGCTCATCTCGTCTCACCTCCGTGTCCGCATGACATTGCCGTACCCACTTCCGTCGCGCCGGGGGGAGGGGGGAACCCCGCCGCGGCAAACATCCGCGCCAGCGGCCCGGCACACCCCTCCAGGCGAAACGTCCCCCCCGCCGCACTCTTCCCCGCCGCGCAGAGTATCTGCAGAAACGATGCGTCGATCTCCTCCACCCCGCTCACCTCCAGCACGACCCCTGCCGGCGCGGCGAACGCCGCGGCGAGGGCGGCGTGCAGCTCCCCGGCGCAATGGACGGTCCCGCTCCCCGCGGCCCGGATGACCGTCGTCCCCCCCGCCGCATGTTCAACCGTTATCTTCATGGCGCCTCCTTCATTAACCGCCCACTAACCCCTGCCGGCCTCCCCTTGGCCCAAGGGGAGGAGAAAACCATTCGGTTATCCCTCTCTTGGCCTAAGAGGACCCAGAGGGCCTAAAGGGGTTGGGGGGAGTTAGAGCCTCAAAAGAGCTCCACGTTCTCCCCCAGCCCGTGCACGTCGTTCGCCGCCGCCCCGCGCCCGGCAGCCGCGGCGAAAAAGTTCGCATGCACGGTCCGCTCGCTCTGCATGGTGTAGCGGGCCGCCGCGGCGGCCACCCCGACCTGGGCATCCGTCTCCGCCCGGGCCCGCCTCTCCGCCCGGGCGGAGAGGGCCAGCATCTGCAGCCGGGGAATGACGCTATCCCGCACGAGCGTCCCGCCGTTCTGCTCCCGGACCGCGGTGATCGCCCACTCCACCTCCGCCGTCAGGCTCCCCGCCGCCCTGTCGGCATCCGCCAGCAGCGCCATGACGGTATCGCTCAACACCCGCAGCGACCCCAGGAATGCGCCCAGGTCCGTGCGCACCGCCTCCAGCTCCGCCTCGCGCGCATCCGCCGCCGTCCCCCCCCCCAGATATTCCCGCAGGTCGGCGAGGATAGCGGTGATCCCCAGGATCGCCTCGGTAATGACCGCCGCCTGCCGGCAAATATCTTCCGACTGGCGCTCGACGGTCTGCGCGATCACGCTCAGCGCCGCTCCGCCGCTCCCTGCCTGGGCGGCCTTGATGATGGCGTTCAGGGCGATCAGCTTGATTTCGGAACCGATATCGTCGATGTCTTCCAGAAAGGCCGCGATCTCCTCCATCGCTTCGGTCACCGAGACCATGACCCGGGTCAGCTCCCGGTTGGTCGCCACATTTTCGGCAAAAACCGCCGCCACGGTCGCCAGGCCGTTTTCTATCTCCCCCATGGACGACCGGCCGACCCGGTCGGCAAAGCCGGCCAGCTCGTGGGCCCCGGCCGAGGCGGCGGCGGCGTCGCGGGAGACCTTCCGCAGGTTGGCGGTGATCGTGGCGACCGCTTCGTGGAGCTCGGCCACCGTGTTGGTCAATTGCGCCGCCTGGAGCTCACAGACGGAGCCGATATCCGCGGTCCGGTCGCATTCCCTCCCCCGCTCCCCCCCCGGGGAGGAGCAGAGCTCCGCCAGCGACTCCCGGGCGTGCTGCATCTGCTGCCGGGTGATGTCGTGGAACTGCATCGCCACCACCACCTCGCCGATCTCCCGCGACATCTCCCCCGACCGGTCCGACACGCCGGCCGCCGCGCCCGCGCACTTCTCGTGCATGGCGGCGAGCGAGCCGATGCCGCGGCGGATGGTATCCGCCGCGACCCGTCCCAGGTCGTCCTGCTTTGCCCCCAGCCCGCGCACCATGGCCAGGGCCTTCTCCAGGTCGGCATTCAGCAGGCGGGACGTCAGGATCACCCCGGCCGACTTCACCTGGATGTTCCGGGAGAGCTTGCCGATGTCCGCGGCCACGTCCCGGAACCCGCGGGCAGTCCGCCCCTGCATGGCGCTCTGGATGGTGGTGAGGGTCTTCATCATCCGCAGGGCGGCGACCCGCTCCTGGAACGCGGCCATCAGCCTGCCGATCCGGCTGAGACCGTCGCGCATCAGGCCGAACCGTTCTATCGCCAGCGCCGCGTCGGCATTGGCGTCCGCCGCATGGCGCTCCATCCGCTCCAGGGTGTGCGCGAGCCCCTCGACAAGCGACGGGATCTCTCCCCCCGACATGAACGCCGCGGCAGCCGCGGACTTTTCCTTTATTTCCCGGAGCCGCGCGGAGAGCTCCCGGAGCGTCGCGCCGACATGGAGAAAGCTCTGTTCCGTCTCGGCCGGCACGCTCTCCAGCTCGCGGACTGCCTGGCGAAGGAGATCGAGCGCCGTCTCCGCCTGCCGGCCGGGGGGGAAGGGGGAGGAAGATACCATGGTCAACCCCGTCCTCCCGACATGATGGTGCGGCGCAGGATGTTCCCGATGCCGTCGAGCTCCTCCACGCCGTTGCCGCCCTGTTCCCGGTTGCGGTCGAATATCTCCGCGAAGGCGGAGGCGGTTTTCCGGAACGCCCGGAGCAGGTCGGGATCGAAATGCTCCGGCATGGTCAGGCCATCCCCCTCCGTGATGATCGCGCAGGCGGTTTCATGGTCGAAGGGGGGCTTGCAGACCCGGCGGCTGCGCAACGCGTCGTACTGGTCGGCAAGCATCACGATCCGCCCCGCCAGCGGGATCGCCTCGCCGCGCAGGCCGTGGGGATAGCCGGTCCCGTCCCACCGCTCGTGGTGGGAAAGCGCTATGGACGCCGCCATCTGCAGGAGCGGATGGGAGGACCTTCCCAGTATCTGCTCGCCGACCACGGTGTGGGTCTTGATGATCGCGAGCTCCTCGCCGGTCAGCGGCTCCGGCTTGAACAGGATGGTGTCCGGAATGCCGATCTTGCCGATGTCGTGCATGGCGCTCGCCACGCGGATGGTATCGATGAAATCCGCCGGCATGGCGAGAGCCCGGGCGATCTCCTCCGCATAGAGGCCGATCCGGGAAATGTGCAGGCCGGTCTCCTCGTCCCTCAGTTCGGCGGCAGTGGTCAGCCGTTCGACGATCTCCTTGCTCACGTCCTCCTGCACCCGCAGTGCCCGGGCCAGTTCGCCGGTCCTCAGCTCCACGGTCCGCTCCAGCGCGAGCCGGTAGTTCTTCTCGGACTGGGTGTGCCTCTTCTGCTTGACCCCGTTGGCAACGCTGGCAATGAAGCAGGCCGGGGCGAACGGCTTGACGATGAATTCGAAGGCCTGCATCCTGATGGCGGTCACCGCCATGTCGAGCTCGGCATTGCCGGTCATGAAGATGACCGGCGTTTCGCTGTCGATGGTGCGGATTTTCTCCAGGAGCCTGATCCCGCTGATGTTCGGCATGTTGACATCGGTCACCACCACGTCCGGCGGGGCGTCCAGGAAGCCGGCAAGGGCCTGCGCGCCGTCGCCGAAAGCGCGGACGGTAAAACCGTGCACATGGAGCAGGACGGAGAGACTGTCCAGGATGCAGGGATCGTCATCGACCAGATACACGGTGCCCGTTGTCGTATTCGGCATACCCTCCCCTTCCCCTGCTGTCGGCTCAGAGCGGACGACGCAAGCCGGCGCCGTGACGCCGGCAGTCCGCACACTTAATGTTGCTGACCGGGAAGAGCAGTATCCATGCCACAACGGGCGGCCACGGCATTATTGAATGAAATCGGCGTGTTGGGACAACGGGGGACAGGATGCCGGACGAAAAGGGGTGCGACGAAAGTTTACGCGAAAGGGGCGGTGCCGGCGCGCCGCCGGGAAACAGGGGGGAACAGGGGAAAGCGACAAAACTTGCAGGTGCAACGAATGTCGCACCGGTTCAACAAAACCAAGTCCCCCTTTGGCAAAGGGGGATTCAGGGGGATTTGGCCCGCAATTCGGGTCCCTTTTTTCAAAGGGGGGTAACTTCTGGCGGAAGATTAGTAATCAGGTTTTTGTTTATCGGTTCAACCGCCCCCTCCTTTTCTGGAGAGCCGCTTGTTCAGCGCCTGGCGGCTGATGCCGAGGAGTCCCGCCGCCGCCCCCTGGTTTCCGCCGGAGATGTTCAGAGCTTCCGCCACAAGACACTCCTCCATCTCCCTGAGGGTGGGAATGCGTCCCGACAGCTGCAGCCACTCCTTGATCTCCGGACAGGCGCGGGAAGCGGACGGGGCCGGCGGGGGATTGTGCCCGATCGACTCCCTGAACGCGGCCGTCGACAGCACCCCCCCCTTGTGCCGGGCCACGGCGTCGAAAACCATGGACCGCAGTTCCCGGACGTTCCCCGGGAAATGGTAGGCGGCAAGGTAGCGGTGGAGGTCGGGGGGATAGGCGGGCTTTTTCTTATGAAGAAACCGGGCCGCCTCCTGGAGAAACTGCTCCAGGAGGAGGGGGATATCCTCCGGCCGTTCGCGCAGCGGGGGGATATGGGCCCGGTGGGCATAGAGCCGGTAGTAGAGGTCTTTCCGGAACTTGCCCTCGGCCATGAGGCTCTCCATGTCGCGGTTGGTGGCGGCGACGATCCTGGCGTCGCCCGCCCGCGGCGCATCGGAGCCGAGGGGATGGTACTCCCCGTCCTGGAGCAGGCGCAGGAGCTTCACCTGGCACGCCGTCCCCATGTCGCCGATCTCGTCGAGGAACAGGGTCCCCCCCGCGGCCCGGGCGACCATCCCCTCCCGCGCCTGGTCGGCGCCGGTGAACGCGCCCCGGGTGTGGCCGAACAGGGTGTCGGAAAACATCAGGTCATCGAGCCCCGCGATGTTGACCGCGACGAACTCTCCCGGCCGGCGGCTCAGGCAATGGAGCGCCCGGGCCGCCAGCTCCTTCCCCGCCCCGGTTTCACCGGTGATCAGGACCGGCTGGTCGGTGCCCGCAATCGCCTCCAGGTAGCCGAACAGCGCCTTCATCCGGGCGTTTCTCGTCGTGATCCCGGCAAAGGCGCCCTCGTTGCGCAGCTCCCCGGTCAGGAGGCTTTCCTTGAGGGAAGACACCTCCCGCCGCAGGGCGTTCATCTCCAGCGCCTTCCTGACGCTCGTCACGAACCTGTTCGGCTCGATCGGCTTCACCAGGTAGTCGAAGGCCCCGGCCTTCATGCAGGCCACGGCGGTATCGAGCTCATTGGCCGCGGTGACGATGATGACCGGCACGTGGGGATAGGCGGCGACGATCTCGTCGAGCAGCTCCTTGCCGGAGAGATGGGGCATCTGCAGGTCGAGAACAATAGCCCCCGCCTCCAGCCCGGCGAGAAGCGGCAGCAGGTCCCTGCTCTCCCCGACGGTCCGGAGGGTGCTCACCCCGGCCCTGCGGAGCATGACCGTGTAGCTGAAGAGGATCTCGGGTTCATCGTCAACCAGGACTACGGCCGGTGACGTCGGGCGGGCCTTTTCCATCGCGGACTCCTTCGCCGCCATTCTAACCGATCCGCCGACACGGCACAAGAGAGTATACGGGGAACCGACGCGCAGCAAATTATGCAAATCTAACTGTTCAATACCTTACTGAAATAGTATAAAAAAAGAGCAGGAAATGTCCGTTCAACCGGAGAGACAAACCGCCATGAGACTCAGGGTCAACCCATTCCTCGCCAACGGACTCCTCATCACCCTCGCCATATGCTTCAGCACCGCCCTGTTCCTGGCCCAGATCAGGAACGAGACGCTCCAGCTGGCGAAAACGGAGCAGGAGCAGGCAATCGGGACGTTCTGGCAGCTCCTGCGGGCCAAGGGGGGCGATTTCAGGATCGTGGACGGCCGGCTCATGGCGGGCAGCTACGTGCTCAACGGCAATTACGAACTCCCCGACACGGTCAGGGATATCTTCGGCGGGACGGCGACCGTCTTCATGGGGGACACGAGGGTCTCCACCAACGTACTCACGGCGGACGGCCGCCGCGCGGTCGGCACGAAGCTCACCGGGCCGGCCTACGACGCCGTCTTCAGGGAAAACCGCCCCTACCGCGGCGAGGCGCCGGTCCTCGGCATCACCTATTTCACCGCCTACGACCCGATCACAGACGGAAACGGCAGGACCATCGGCGCCCTCTACGTGGGGGTAAAGAAGGAAGAGTTCCTCGCCCCCTACGAGCGCCTGAAACAGAACATGATCGTCGGCGCCGCGGCCTTCGAGCTCCTGTTCGTCGCCCTCGCCTTTGTCGTGCTCAGCGAGCGCAACCGCCGGGAAGAGGCCCTGCGCGAGACCAACCTCCGCCTGGAGGCGATCCTGCTTGCCTCCCCCATCCCCATAACCGCCCTGGATCGCGACATGACGGTAACGATGTGGAACCATGCCGCGGAGAGCCTGTTCGGCTGGACCGCCGCCGAAATCGTCGGGCAGCCCTACCCTCTCGTCCCGCCGGACTCGCGGGAAGAGTTTCTGAAACTGCGGGAAACCGTCATGACGGGCCGGACCATTGCCAACCGGGAGACACTGAGACAGAAGAAGGACGGCACCCTCGTGGCGCTGCGGATCTCCGTGGCCCCCCTGTTCGGCAAGGGGAGAGGGATCAACGGCTTCATGGCGATTCTGGTCGACGTCACCTCGATCAAGCGGCTGGAAACCACCCTCCAGGAGCAGCTCGGCTTTCTCCAGACGCTGATCGACACCATCCCGAGCCCGATCTTCTACAAGGACCGGGGTGGGCGCTACCTCGGCTGCAACCGGGCGTTCGAGAGCTATCTGGGGCTGACGCGGGAACAGCTCGTCGGCAAGACCGTCTACGACATCGCGCCGAAAGACCTGGCGGACGGATATTTCGCGATGGACGAGGCGCTGTTCGTCAACCCCGGCGTGCAGGTGTACGAATCGTCCGCCCTCTATGCCGACGGCATGCGCCACGACGTCATCTTCAACAAGGCCGCCTTCACCGGCGGCGACGGCCTGGTGGCGGGGCTGGTGGGGGTGATCCTCGACGTCACCGAGCGGAAGAAGGCCGAAAACGTTCTCGCCGAGAGGGAGGAATTCCTCTCCGACATCCTCGACAGCATCCAGGACGGGATCAGCATCCTCGACACAGAGCTGCGGATCGTCAGGGTGAATTCATTCATGGACAGCTATTTCTCCCACAAAAAGCCGTTTGCGGGGCGGAAATGCCATGAGGTATACCACGAGCGCCCGCAGCCGTGCGAATCGTGCCCAAGCCTCGCAACCATCCGGAGCGGCAAGCCTTCTTCCAAAATTTATACCCGTCATGACAACGGGACCACGGTCTGGATGGAACTGCGCACGTTCCCGCTGTTCGACCGGGAGAAGTCCCGCGTCACGGGCGTCATCGAATATGTGCGCAACGTCACCGAGCGCAAGCGGGCCGAAGCGGCGCTGCGGGAGAGCGAAGAGCGGTTCCACCAGGTCTTCGCCCAGAACGGCGACGCCATCGTCCTGTTCCGTCTTGACGGCTACGCCATCATCGACGCCAACCGGGCGGCGGAAGAGCTTACCGGATACAGCCGGGAAGAGTTGCTGGAATTCACCCCCGCCTCGTTCATCGACCCTGCCGACTTCGCCGGGCTGATGACCGCGATGCCGGCCGGGGACAGCTCGAAGGCTTACCAGCTGGACATAGCGGTCGGCACCAGGAAAGACGGCCGCGCCATGTGCATCGCCATCCGGGTGAAGGTCCTGCGGCTGCGCGACGAGCATGTCGTTCACTGCTCCATCAGGGACATCACCGACAAGGTCCGCCTCGAAGACGAAATCAGGACCACCCAGGCGAAACTGATCCACGCCAACAAGATGACCTCCCTCGGCATGCTCGCATCGAGCATCTCCCACGAGATCAACAACCCGAACAACTACATCTCGGTCAATGCCGCCATGCTGGCGGACGCATGGCGGGACGCGCTCCCGATCCTCGACCGCCGCAGGGCCGAACAGGGCGATTTTCTCCTGGGCGGGCTCCCCTGTTCGGAGATGCTGGAGGCGGCACCCCGGCTCTTCACCGGCATCATGGAGGGCTCCCGCAGGATAAACGCCATCATCGCCAACATGAAGGATTACGTCAAGACGAACAAAGGGGGCCCCTCCGCCGAGTTCGAGCTCAACGGGGCGGTACGGGACGCCACCTCGATCCTCTGGCACCACATCCACCGGTACACCGACAACTTCACGCTCAACGCGGCGGACGGACTCCCCCCCGCCAGGGGGAACAGGCAGCAGATCGAGCAGGTAGTGATCAACCTGATCATGAACGCGCTCCAGTCCCTCCCCGACAAGCGGCGCGGGGTTGCCGCGGAGACCGCGTTCGACCGGGAAACGGGCTTTCTCACCGTCACGATACGGGACGAAGGGGAAGGGATGGAGCGGGCGGTGCTGGAGCACCTCACGAAGCCGTTCTTCACCACCAAGATCGACGAAGGGGGGACGGGGCTCGGGCTCTACATATCGGCGTCCATCGTCAAGGAGCACAACGGCTCCCTGGAATTCGACTCCCTCCCCGGCAGGGGGACGACGGTCACGGTCCGGCTGCCGGCGGCATGACGGAAAAGCGCCGCCGGGCCCCGGGCGAACCGCCTAATCTCCGAGCCGGATCACCTCGCCGGCGATTGCCGGCAGCGGCAGTATCCGGTCCACCGCGCCGAGCCTGATCGCCTCCTGGGGCATGCCGAAAACCACCGAAGTGGCCTCGTCCTGGGCGATGGTCGCCCCCCCCGATTCCTTCAACTCCCGCATCCCCCGCGCCCCGTCGTCCCCCATGCCGGTCATGATCACCCCCACGGCGTTTTTCCCGGCATAGCGGGCCGCGGAGCGGAACAGCACGTCCACCGAGGGGCGATGGCGGCAGACCAGCGGCCCGTCCTTCAGCTCCACGTAGTAGCGGGCACCGCTCCGCTGCAAGAGGAGGTGGCGGTTCCCCGGAGCGATCAGGGCGCGGCCGCGGATGACGCTGTCGTGGTTCTGCGCCTCTTTTACCGTGATCCGGCAGAGCCCGTCGAGACGGCGGGCAAAGGCGGCCGTGAACGTTTCCGGCATGTGCTGGACGATGACGATGGCGGGCCCGTCGGCGGGCATCGCTTCGAGAAAGGTCCGCAAAGCCTCGGTCCCGCCGGTGGAGGCCCCCACGACCACGACCTTTTCCGTGGTCCTGAGCGTCACGTACGACTTCGGCCTGGCCATCACGGCATCGGCAGTCAACTTGGGAGGCACCGGCCTTCCCTCGGCCGGGATCGGTTTCAGCCTGGCCTTGCTCGCCGCCTTGATGCCGTCGCAGATGCGCAGCCGGGACTCTTCGAGAAACTGCCGGGTTCCGAGGCGCGGCTTCGCGATGATTTCCACCGCACCGTACTCCAGGGCCTTCAGTGCGGTTTCGGAGCCCCTTCCGGCGAGGGCCGAGCAGATCACGACGGGGATCGGGTGCTGGCTCATGATCCGCCGCAGGAACGCAAGGCCGTCCATGCGGGGCATCTCCACGTCCAGGGTGATGACGTCGGGCACGGCCTCTCGTATCCGCTCGGCGGCGATGAACGGGTCGGCGGCGGTCGCCAGCACCTCGAACTCCGGGTCGGCGGAGACGATCTCCGCCAGCGCCTGGCGCACCAGGGCTGAATCGTCGACAATGAGGACCCTGATCTTTTTCTTCATGGCACCGTTTCACCCCGCCCTCCCGGCGCCATCCTGTCCAGGCGCCGCAGGAACACCTCGCCGGTATCCGGGCGGAACAGGATTTTACGCCCCTGCACGCCCCCCACGTCGGCGATCGCCACCCGTATCCCCGCCCCTCCCAGGAGATTCTCCGCCATGGCAACGTTCTGCCCCCCCACGGTCCCCCTCCCGCCCTTTCCGTCCCGGTCGGGTTCGCCGGGGAACATGTCGGCGCCGCCGAACAGCTTGGCCTCGATCCCGGCGACGGGTATGCCGCGCCCCCGGAAGTCCGTCAGCATGCAGAGCACGGCACACCTCACGTGGCGGAACCGCTCCGGGCAGCCGGCTCCTCCCCCCGCCCCGCACGCGGGGAGCAGGGCGTGGCAGATGGCGCCGAGCCGGTGGCGGGCGGCAAAGAGGGTAATGGCGACACACGACCCGAGCAGGGTCGAGACGAGGCAGGGGGTGTCGCCGATGAAAATTTCCCCCGGCTTGAGATTGACATGCCGCACGCCGGCGCTGTGATTGCTCATTGCCCTTTCCTGTAGATGGTCGGGTAGACCCCCTTCAGCCGGACATCCAGGCCTTCCAGGGTTTCCGAATGGCCGAGGAAAACGTGCCCGCCCGCCGTCAGGTGCCGGCAGAACCTCTGGAGAAGCCTCTGCTGGGTCGGCCGGTCGAAGTAGATGATGACATTGCGGCAGAAGATGATGTCCATCTCCTCGCGGAGGCCGAAATCGTCCGCCATCAGGTTGAGGCGCCGAAAACAGACCTTTTCCCGCAAACCCGGAACGACCCGGACGAGGGAAGCACACCGGTCGCGGCTTCTCAGAAAATACTTGCTCTTCAGATGGGGGGGAACGGGTGCGGCCCGTTCTTCCGGGTAGACGGCCAGGCGGGCCGTTTCAAGCGCCCGCGTGGAAATGTCGCTGGCGAGGATGTGGAAATCGAAGCCGGCGACCGTGGCGGCGAACTCGTGGAGAACCATGGCCAACGTATACGGTTCCTCACCGGTGGCGCACCCCGCGCTCCAGACCCGGAATTTCCCGGCGCGCCCCCTTTCCCGCCGCCGCACCCATGCCGGCAGCACCTCCCTGAGCAGGTAGGCAAAATGGTCGGGCTCGCGGAAGAAGTCGGTCTTGTTGGTGGTCACCAGGTCGATCATCCGGGCCACTTCCCGCCTCTCCCCTTCGCCGCTGAAAAGATACGCGCAGTATTCCGCGAAAGACCGCATGCCGAGGCTGCGCAGCCTCTTCTGCAGGCGCGCCTCGAGCATGACCTTCTTGGCGGGGGGCATCTTGATGCCGCACGCATCGTGGATGAACCGGCTCAGGCGGGTAAAATCGCCGCCGGAAAGCCGGGCGGGGCTTTCGCATGCGCCCATGTCGGGATTGCGTATCCCTGCCTCTTCTCGCATCATGGCACATCCCGCTTCACCGCGAAAAAGCGTCAAAACTTCTCGAACGAGTCATCCAGCCGGTCGCTCTCCCTCATATCCAGGCTGACTCCGGACGGTTGCAGGGGCATCGCCGGCACGGGGTAGCCGCTCCCCTTGCCGCCCGCGCCGAAAGCGGGGTGCAGCTTGCGGGCCCCCTTGCGCGCCTCCGCCTTGAACGCCTGCCGCGTCGCGCCGATTGCCGGGCGGCGCCCCGCGTCCCTCAGGTCGATCCGGAAATAGGCGATGGTGCTCTGCAGCTGCTCCGCCTGGGAGGAGAGCTCCTCGGCCGTGGAGGCCATCTCCTCGGATGCCGAGGCGTTCTGCTGGATCACCTGGTCGAGCTGCTGGATCGCCTTGTTGATCTGCTCGGCGCCCAGGTCCTGCTCCCGGCTCGCCGCGTTGATCTCCTGGACGAGCTCCGCGGTCTTCTGGATGTCGGGGACCATTTTCCCCAGGAGTGCCCCCGCCTTTTCCGCCACCTCGACGCTGGATGCCGACAGGTCGCTGATCTCCGCCGCCGCCTTCTGGGAGCGCTCGGCGAGCTTGCGCACCTCGCTCGCCACCACCGCGAACCCCTTGCCGTGCTCCCCGGCCCGGGCCGCCTCGATGGCCGCGTTGAGCGCCAGGAGGTTCGTCTGGCGGGCGATCTCCTCGATGATGGAGATCTTGCTGGCGATCTCCTTCATGGCATGGACGGTCTCCTCCACTGCCCGGCCCCCCTCCCGGGCCGCCTCGGCCGACTTCACGGCGATCCGTTCGGTCTGCATGGCGTTGTCGGCATTCTGGCGGATGTTGGAGGTCATCTGTTCCATGGAGGAAGAGGCCTCCTCGGCCGCGGCCGCCTGTTCGGTCGCCCCCTGGGACATCTCCTCGGAGCCCGACGAGAGTTGCTGGCTCCCGGAGGCCACGTTGTCCGCCGCACGCTTCACCTCCCCCACGATCTCCCGCAGCTTCTCCACCATGTTGCGCATGGCCGCCAGGAGCTGACCGGCCTCGTCCCTGCCGGGCACCTCGATGTTCAGGGTCAGGTCCCCCGCGGCCAGCCGGGAGCAGGACATCGGCGCCGAGCAGATCAACAAGGCGATCCAGCAGCTCGACCAGGTGATCCAGCAGAACGCCTCCGCATCAGAGGAAATGGCCTCCACCGCCGAGGAGCTCTCTTCCCAGGCAGAGCAGCTCCAGGGAACCGT
>DATDNF010000027.1:0-39438 GCA_036518435.1 Geobacteraceae bacterium | reverse complement strand
ATTCAGCCCTCCGCACATTGCTGTGCAATGATGGCTGGACTGCCGGAAAAATTTCAAGTCGTTAAACGGCATAATATCGCTTTCTCTTTGATTTTACGGGTCATTACGGCTCATCAACGATTCAACGTTGGGACACTACTGTGGGGAAATAACAATTGAGCAATATGAAAATAGTCAGCAGGAGGCGACATCTTTGGCTGAAATGATTCATGATTGGATTGTTACAGAAGAGCTACCACCAGTAGAAATTGCCGTGCTTGTATCAAAACAGCCTGAATTATATGCCGAGCTACTGATGCAAGAACTCGAACAGTTAGGCATCCCATTTCGAAACGAACAAAAGTTGCAAGACATTTCAGTTGAACCAGTTTCACGACTCATCGTTGACTTTATGACAGTACTTTATGGCAGCAGGGAACCGGATGCTTACCTCCGTCTGATGAATTTGTTGATTGAAGTTGGCTTTGATGAGAATGACCAGTCAGTTCTACGCGCAGATTGGCAGCGATATTTGCAGCAAGA
Source organism: Geobacteraceae bacterium (assembly GCA_036518435.1). Classification (GTDB taxonomy): domain Bacteria; phylum Desulfobacterota; class Desulfuromonadia; order Geobacterales; family Geobacteraceae; genus JAMPXD01. The sequence continues at coordinate 38,916 of DATDNF010000027.1, read as the reverse complement.
GCGTACAGATATATTTCCGCTAACAGAGGCAACAACTGGCATCGATCATTTATGGGGACGCGTACTCAAATTTATTAGAAGAATTGGTCGGGCGAGGCTTATTTCGCTCTCTGCCGATTATGAGCAAGGGAGCCGATTGAGCGACCTTGTCAAGGAGACTAAGGAGCGAATTACTGAGCTTCTCATGATCGAGCCAAACGTGGTGAAAGCCCTGTCGCGTTTTTCATATGACCAGGCCGTTCGAATCATGACGATACACAAGAGTAAAGGGTTGGAATTCGACTCCGTGATCATGCTTGGCATTGAAAAAGAAACTTTCTGGGGAAAGGAAAAGGCTGAACGGAACTCGTTTTTTGTGGGGATATCCCGTGCCAAGCGCCGACTTGTGCTGACCTCTGCTGCAGAGCGGCCAACCCCGACTGGTTATACTAAAAAATGGGATATTCGAAGAAGGCGTCATGAAGAGTTTTTGGGGTATGCAGAAAGATTTCTAGCATCGAAAGTCGAATGTGATTGATGGCGGGAAGGGCCTTAAACCAGGCTAGCAACGGGTCAAATTGGGGCAATAGCAGTTGGGGTCGCTGAATATTCTTGAGGATGCGGATTGCCGGACAAATCATGATCAATTATATCAAACACTTCACCTCCCTCAACCGCGCCCCCGGCCCAACCTGGACCGAGGCCACCAAACGCAAGGCCCCGCACAAGCCGCTCCTGCTGCTGGCGGTGCTGGACATGGTGCATCGCGGTGTCATCACCGTGCCGTTCATCGCTGCCACCGGTGATTTAGTGGAACTGAACGAGCTGTTCAACCTCTATTGGCGGCGGATCATCCCCCTCGGTCAGACCAGCAGTATCGCCTTTCCCTTTTCCCGTCTCGACCGGGAACCGTTCTGGGAACTGGTGCCGCTGCCGGGCACAACCATCACCCCGGCAATCATCAACAACACCTCCTCCGTCACCTACCTGCGCAAGCACGCCCTGGGCGCAAAGCTGGACGACGGGCTGTTCCGGATCATGCAGAGCGGGGAGGGGAGGGAGGCACTGCGGGAAGCGCTGCTCCAGTCTTGCTTCTCGACTGAGGCGGCGGCGCTGCTGCGGGAACAATCGGTGATCAACCGCGAGGCGTTCGACTACAGCCAGTTGCTGGAGGAGAAGGCACACCTGCCGCTGGTGAAGGAGATCGTGGAGGCGGATAACTATCGCTCTGCGGCTCGTGACCAGGGGTTCCGCCGGATCGTGGTGAAGGCTTATGACCACCGTTGCGCTCTCTGCGGGGTGCGGATCATAACGCCTGAACAGTACTCTGTCGTGGATGCCGCCCACATAATCCCCTGGCGTAAGAGCCAGAATGATGACATTCGCAATGGCATGGCGCTGTGCAAGACCTGCCACTGGGCATTCGACTATGGAATGATGGGTGTATCCAGTAGTTATGAAGTGATCACTTCCCGCCAGATCGCCGTTAACCCCAACGTGCCTGGCTTCCTCATGGCCCTCTCCAACCGCGGCATTATCGGGCCAGTCAACCGCGATCTCTGGCCAGCCCAGCAGTTCCTTGCCGAGCATCGGCGGGAATGGCGGCTTTAACTAAACCCCGCGTAGTGAGAAGGGAATTATGAGACAGAGATCCTACCTTCAGAGGTCGTCGAAACCGTTGGCTGAAAAGCCCAGGGAAAGTGTAAAAGCTATCCTTCAGTATGCTGCTGTCCTGCTTACAATCTTGGTGGCATTGTTCTACTATTTCGGTTATCTCTACTATTCGCACAAAATAGCTTATTGGGGGCTCACAACCGACATGTTTTCTCTCACACGAGAGGAGACCATCATTGTTGGAGCTGTTGAGTTCACTACCGTGACAATGAAGATGATTGCTGACAATATATTCTTAATTGTATTTATTTTTATTTTGATTTTAACGGGAGTAATCATTTCATCTATTCGCAGGTTGAGGGATTATTTCGGCAAACTAATAATTGCATTAAGACGACGAGTTTGCCGCTATCGTCATCATGTTGTCATAACTGATAATCATGAAAAGACTGTAAATGCCATGCAATATGTCAATATTAGGCTCCTTGTAGTATTACTTATTCTGCTTTATATAGTCATTTGTAGCCAGCAAATCATCACGCGCGCAAACAATGATTCGAAAAAGTGGTACGCACAAATTATTGCCAACAAGCCATCCGACGGTCCTTTCACCTCCAAAGCTCTTCTCTCCATAAAGAATGAACACAATGCCTTCGATACCTACTCTGGCCACCTGATCAAAACCTCCGCAACGCACTGCGCCCTTTACGACAGAAACAAAGGAGTTATGATCTTTCCGTTGGCGAATGTCTCACGACTGGTCATTTCGAACAACGGTTCTCCCGCAAATAAATAGCGGAGGCTGTGGGGTCAGGAGGCTGACTGAGTGCCTTTCAGCTACACGTCCTCGATTTTATTTCACCCCAGCCCGCCCCTCACTTATCCCAACCAGAGAATCCAACCATGAAGAAATAATTTGCCATGTGAACGGGTAAAGGTATAATATCTATACCATGGAATTTGAGTATGATCCTGAAAAAAGCGACCGCAACAAAATGAAGCACGGGATCGATTTCCGTGAGGCGCAGGCGTTGTGGGATGACCCCGACTTCATGGAGATTCCGGCAATCACGGCCGATGAACCAAGGTTTCTGGTAATAGGCAAAATTGACGGCAGGCACTGGTCAGGGGTTATAACCTATCGGGGCGACAGCGTCAGAATAATCTCGGTACGCAGATCCAGAAAAGAGGAGGTCGATATATATGAAGGCTAAAGAGTTCGATAAAAAATTCGATGACAACGAGGATATTTCGCGCTATCTCGATGTCTCCAAGGCCCATCGACCGGAGCAGGAGCAAAAGAGGGTGAATGTTGATTTCCCCTTGTGGATGATTCACCAATTGGATAAGGAAGCAAAGCGCCTTGGGGTGCCTCGGCAGTCCATAATCAAGGTCTGGGTGTCTGAACGGCTCAAAAAAGTGGCCTGATCCTGGTTCACAGGGAATGGAAAACAGGGACACTTCCGTATCAATCGCTCATCAAGGTCCGGCTCCATGAGAAACTCCACGAGGGGCACGCGCATGAGCACGCCACCCACCTCTGCACAAGAGAAGCCGCTCAAGAACTGGCACGTGTACATCATCCTCTGTTCCGACGATTCGTTCTACACGGGCATCACCACCTCCATCGAACGGCGGTTCAGCCAGCACGCGAGCGGGCGCGGCGCCAAGTACTTTCGCGGGCGGCAGCCGGAACGGCTGGTGTACCTGGAGAGCGGCCACACCCGCAGCAGCGCGGGGAGGAGAGAGGCGGAGATCAAGGGGATGACGCGCGCCGGCAAAGTCGTGCTGGCCTCTTCGGGGCCGGTCATGCTATAACGTTGCAACGTATCAATCACGGGAGGATTTGCTCGCCATGCTGAACGCCGCCATCGCCACGGCACTCAATGCCCACCTCAACAAGGAACTCTTTTCCGCCAACCTCTACCTCAACATCTCCTCCGCCGCTGCCGCCATGGGGTTCAAGGGCGCCGCCAACTGGTTCATGGTCCAGTACCAGGAAGAGATGGTCCATTTCATGAAGTTCTATGCGTATGTCAACAGCCAGGGGGAGCAGGCGGTGGTGAGGGAGATGGCCGCGCCCCCCGCATCGTTTGCCTCGCTGCTCGACATGTTCGAGAAGACCCTGCAGCACGAGCGGTCCATCACCCGGTGGATCAATGAGCTCGCCGAGCTGGCCGTCGGGGAGAAGGACCATGCGACCCAGATCTTCCTCCAGTGGTTCATCACGGAACAGATCGAGGAGGAGGAGAACGACCGGGAGATCATCGCCAAGCTGAAGCTCGTCGGCGACAACGGCTACGGCCTTCTCATGCTCGACAACGAGCTGGGGACGCGGGTCTTCACCCCCCCGCCGGCGGTCTGACCGTGAAAGTCCGTTTCTGCGACCAGAACAAGGGGAAGGGAAAGGTCCTGCGGCGCCTGCGGGAAGAGCACCCCGACATGGACGCCAAGGTCAAGAAGTGTCTCGGGATCTGCGGGCCGTGCGCCGAACAGCCCGTTGCCCTGGTCGGCGGCAAGAAGGTGAAGGCGAAGGATGGCGACGATCTCTATCGACGCGTCGCAGCGGCCTTGGCAGAGGAAAACAACGCAGCCGGGGCGGAAAAGAAGGGAAAGAAGAAGCTCGCGACATGAAAAAGGGATTTTCGGCGCCCGCCCCCGGGGAAGGTTTGGAGATCATCCGGCAGGACGACGCGTTCGTGGCCGTCAACAAGCCGGCCGGGCTGCTGGTCCACCGCAGCCCCCTCGACCCGCGCGAGGAGCGGTTCGCTTTGCAGATGGCGAGGAATATCCTCGGCCGGCGGGTCTATCCGGTCCACCGGCTCGACCGGGCGACCTCCGGCGTTCTCCTGTTCGCCCTCTCTCCCGGGTGGGCACGGCAGCTCGCGGCGGCCTTCGCGGAGCGGCGGGTGGAGAAGGGCTATCTCGCCGTGGTGCGCGGTTTCACGGCGGAGGAGGGGGTGATCGACCATCCCCTGGCGGACCTGCCGGACCGTTACCCCTGCCTCCCCCGCGATGACGGGGAACGGGACGCGGTGACCGCATACCGGCGGCTGGCAACGGCGGAGTTACCGGTTGCCGTCGGGCGCTACCCCACCTCCCGTTACTCGCTGGTGGCCGCCTTCCCCCGGACGGGGCGGCGCCATCAGCTCCGCCGCCACTTCAAGCACCTGTTCCACCCGATCATCGGCGACACGAACTACGGCGAGGGGCGTCACAACCGCTTCTTCCGGGAGGAACTCGGCTGCAGCCGGCTCCTCCTCCACGCCGCCGGGCTCACTTTTCCCCACCCCTCCACCGGCGGGATGGTGACGCTGACCGCGCCGCCCGGCGGGGACTTTGCCTCCCTCCTCGGCCGGCTCGGCTGGCGGGAGGCGGTCCCGCCGCAGTGGTCGCGGTGAGGGCGTGACTCGTATGGCCCGCCGGCGTGCAGTCGAATCGCGGGCAACTGAATGGCCGGTTCCCGGTTCCGGTCAATTGCTACCATGGAACATCATATCTCACGGCAAGGAGTGGAACATGCGTCAATGGTTGATGGTGGCGGCAGTCTGTGCCTTTGTGGTTGCGTCGCTCGGCCCGGCCACGGCCGCGGACAACAAGGACGAGCTTCTCAGGAAGATCGATGCGCTCGAACAGCAGCTGACGGAGCTGAAGGCGCAGCAGAAGGAGCTGAAGGAGCGGCAGAAGGCGAACGGCGAGAAGGAGTCGCAATGCATGAAGGCGTTCGGCGGGGAGAAGTTCTGCAAGTGCCTTGCTGAAAACCTTCCCCGCGAGGTGGGACTCGAACAGTACGTGCATGTCGCGGTCACGCCGAAGGAAGGGATCGGCTACGACGGCATGACGGCGGAGCAGAAAAAAAGCGTGGACCAGACCCTGGCGACCAGGGATATGTGCGCGGAGAAGGCAAAGGGAGGCTTTCTCTGGTAAAGCGGAAAGCGTCCCGCTCGTAGCGGATGGGGAGGTGGGGCATGGAAAAGGCGACGTTCGGCGCCGGCTGCTTCTGGCATGTGGAAGAGGAGTTCCGGCAGGTGGCGGGGGTGCTCGCCACCCGGGTGGGGTACATGGGTGGAACCTTGGAGAACCCCAGCTACGAGGAGGTCTGCTCCCACGCCACCGGCCATGCCGAGGTGGTGGAGGTGACTTTCGACCCGGACAAGGTTTCCTTCGACGAGTTGCTCCGGGTCTTCTGGGACTGCCACGATCCGACCCAACTGGACCGGCAGGGGCCGGACATCGGCAGCAACTACCGTTCGGTGATCTTCTGTCATACCCCGGAGCAGGAGGAGGCGGCCAGGAGATCGCTGGCACAGGAGGAGCGCTCCGGGCGGCACCACCGCCCACTCGTCACCGAGATCGCGCCCGCTTCCACTTTCTGGCGGGCGGAGGAGTACCACCAGCAGTACCTGGCCAAGCGGGGGAAGGCCTCCTGCCGCTGGTAAACATCATGCATCGGAAGGAAATGGGGGTTCTGATGATACCGACCAGAGAGGAACTGTCCCTGGCCGTTGACGAGGCGGCCTGGGGCTGGCTGCGGGCGCACCTGGAACGGGGCGGGCTTATCGTCGTGGCCTGTGGCCTGGACATCGTGGAGGTCGGCGTGAAGCTGGCCTCCGACGACGCGGCCGCCATCGGCGGCTGGATCGCGGGGGGAGGGCTGACCAAGCCTTCCGCGGAGCAGATCGCCGCTTGGGATGGGGACAGGGAGAAACGCTTCCTCTGCCTGATCGTCAGCCCCTATGTGCTGATCCAGGAAAAACCGGTCGTGCCGCAGCAGGCGAAGGAGTGCAGGAACATGCAGAAATGATCGTCAGAGGCGGCCTTCGGGACGCCTTTTTTTTTCAGTTTTCAGGTCAAGCTGCATTTTTAATTTTGCCGGAAAGAAAAATAATGATATTTTAAAAAACAATTGCTAATTTATGGTCGGCACCTTGGCGCGGATTGTCGCGCCACCTGCAACGATTCCGGCAGGGACAGGGATGCAGAACGCGCTTGCAAAGGAGAAAAACCATGCTCAATGAAGAGGTGCCTCTCACCTGCGCCCTGTGCGGCGCGATGTGGAAGGCAAGCGGGGCGACCAACTGCTGGAGCAGCTCCGACAAACGTCCGCCGCAGCCGGAGAACTGCCCGTCGAAGATCTACAATGAGGTGATCGATGAGGCTTTTTCCCGGTACATGGAAAAGGACACCGAGGAGGCGCGGATCGCCCAGGTGGCCACCAGGGTGGAAGGGCTCTGCTACCACCGGGGAGAAGGGGGGGAGGCGCTCTACGCCCGATGGAACCGGGTAGAGGACACCGTGGCCTTCGCCAAGCTTATGGCATACCGGAAGATCGGCATCGCTTCCTGCGTCGGCCTGCTGATGGAAACCAAGCAACTGGCGGCGATTTTCGAAGCCCAGGGGTTCGATGTCGTTACGGTCTGCTGCAAGGCGGGGAGCATCGACAAGATGCGGCTCGGCATAGAGGAGAAGGACAAGGTCAGGCCGGGGCAATTCGAGCCGGCCTGCAACCCGGTTGCCCAGGCGGAGATCTTCAACCGGCGCAGCACCGACATGAACATCATCGTCGGGCTCTGCGTCGGCCATGACATGCTTTTCAACAAGCACTCCCAGGCGCCTGTCACCACCCTGGTGGTCAAGGACCGGGTCACCGGCCACAACCCGGTGGCGGTCCTCTACGGGCAGAACTACTATTACCGGCGGCTCCAGTCTCAGCCGGTGATCGGGGATTAGCGCCCGCTGTCGCCCGCGAGGGGATAGCTTGCTTCCCGCGTGTGGATGGCCCCGGCACGGGTGAGGCTGCTGGAATAGAGATGGAACTCCGCAACGGGGAAGGGGCCGGCCCGGAAGGCGGCGTGCCGCTCTTCGAAGGCGGCGACCGCCGCTGCCGGAGTCTCCTTCAGCCGGGCGATGGTGATGTGCGGGGAAAACCGCCGCTCCTCCGGCGCGATGCCGGAGGTTTCGAGCGCCGACTCCACCTGCTGCTGCAGGTCCAGGAGCGGCTCGAACCCCTCCAGCCCCACCCAGAGAACCCGCGGGTGCCGCCCCGGCGGGAAATGGCCGACCCCGGCGAGCGTCATGGAGAACGGCGCCCCCCGAACCCCTGCCAGTGCCCCCCTGATCCCCGCGAAGGTCTCCTCGTCCACCTCGCCGATGAACCGGAGGGTGAGGTGGAGCTGTTCCCTCGGCACCCGGCGCCCCCCCGGCAGGCTGTCGTCCAGGCCGGCCACCCGCTCTTTCACCTCTTCCGGCAGATCAATCGCCACGAATAGCCGGTACATGTCCGTCCTCCCCATGGTGCGCGGCCAGATGCGGGCCCCGTTCCAGCCGCACGAAAAAACGTCCCCCGTTGCCGGCGATGACTGTCCCCATGTCCCGGGAGAGCAGGTTGAGGTGGTCGATGACAGCTGAGCCTCTTTTCCCAGTGAGTGGCCTGGGTTGAAAGCGGACCTCGCTGTTCAGCACGTTGAGCGGCACCAACTCAACCCCCTTGACGCCGTGGTCCAGGGTTATCCGGGCAATGACGCTTCGACCCGCGGTGCGGCTCGCGCTGCCGAAGGCGAAGTTTCCCAGACTGTACAGGATGATCCCCTTCCCGTACCGCTCGATCCCCTGGAGTACATGGGGGTGGTGCCCCAGCACCACGTCGGCGCCGGCGTCGATGGCGGCATGGGCGGCCGCGATCTGATAGGGACGCGGCGATGTCGCCCCTTCCGAACCCCAGTGGAAGGAGACCACCACGTAATCGGCGGACGCCTTGGCCCGGGCGATATCCGCCCTGAAATAGCCCGGATAGCCGGGGGCGGTGCCGGCGCGGTCGGGGGTGGCGTAGAATTCGGCGGGAAAGGTCAGGGAATAGGCGAGAAAGGCGATGGTCGCCCCCCCTGTCCGGATGAGCGCCGGTTGCCTGGCCGAAGCCAGGGACGGCCCGGCGCCGGCGTGGAAGATGCCGTTCGCGTCGAGATGACGGAGGGTTTCCCGGAGCGCGGGTTCGCCGAAGTCCATCACATGGTTGTTGGCGAGAGTGACGACGGAGAAGCCGGCCCTTTTCAGGGCCTTTGCGCTGAGCGGATCGGCGCGGAAGCGGTACCGCTTGCCGCTGAATTCCTCGCCCCCCGTGGCAACGGGGGCTTCCAGGTTGGCCACGGCGATGTCGCCGTTTTTCAGGTCAGCTGCCGTTGCCGCGAAGGGGTAGTCGTAGCCGAGGCGCTTGTACAGCGGCGCTCCCGAGCCGGCCAGCATGATGTCGCCCACGGCGTTGATGACGATTGCGCGCGCCGCCGCCGGATGAACGGAGAGGAGCGCCAGGATTATGGTGAAGGACAGGACCCGCCGCAGCGTCATGATCCCTCCGTCGCGATGAATTAACTGTTGACTTACCGCAGGCCAAATGATACAAAATATAGCTTTGTTCTGCCAAAAGTAAAGGTTTTTTACATGCTCGACGTCAAATACCTGCGGGAAAATCTGGAAGCTGCCGAGGCGCGTCTCAAGACCAGGGGCGAGGCCCTGGACCTGAGCGGTTTCAGGGCGCTGGACGCGAAGCGGCGCACGCTCCTGCAGACGGGCGAAGAGCTGAAGGCGCTGCGCAACAGGGTTTCCGAAGAGATCAGCCGGGTCAAGGACAAGAGCCAGGCCCAGGACCGGATTGCCGAGATGCGCGAGGTCTCCCAGCGGATCAAAGGCCTCGACGACGAGCTGAAGGAGGTCGAGGAGGCGCTCGGCTCCTTTCTGATGACCGTGCCGAACCTCCCCTCGGCCGCTGCGCCGGTCGGGAGATCGGAAGCCGACAATGTCGTGGTGCGGACCTGGGGGGAGCCGAAGGACTTTTCCTTTGCCCCGAAACCGCACTGGGAGATCGGCGAGGCGCTCGGCATTCTGGACTTCGAGTGCGGGGCGAAGCTCACCGGCGCCCGTTTTACCCTGTACAAGGGGCTCGGAGCCCGGCTCGAACGGGCATTGATCAATTTCATGCTCGACCTCCATACCGGGCGGCACAAATATGTTGAAATGCTCCCTCCCTTTATGGTAAACAGGGAAAGCATGACCGGCACCGGTCAGCTTCCGAAATTCGAGGAAGACCTGTTTCGCCTCGAAGGCACCGACTATTTCCTGATCCCCACGGCAGAAGTGCCGGTGACCAACATCCACCGGGGGGAGATCCTCCGGGGGGCGGACCTGCCGCTCTGCTACACGGCATACACCCCCTGTTTCAGGAAGGAAGCCGGATCGTACGGCAAGGACACCCGGGGGCTGATCCGCCAGCACCAGTTCAACAAGGTCGAGTTGGTCAAGTTCGTTCGCCCGGCCGAGTCGTACCGGGAACTGGATGCACTGGTGGCCGATGCGGAACAGGTGCTCCGGCTCCTCGAGATACCGTACCGGGTCGTGGACCTCTGTACCGCGGACATCGGTTTTTCAGCGGCCAGGACCTACGACCTGGAGGTCTGGCTGCCGGGGCAGAGTACCTACCGGGAAATCTCCTCGTGCAGCAACTTCGAGGATTTCCAGGCCCGGCGGGCGGGCATTCGCTACCGGGAAGACGAGAAGTCCAAGCCCGAGTTCGTCCACACCCTGAACGGGTCGGGGCTGGCGGTTGGCAGGACCGTGGTGGCCATTCTGGAGAATTTCCAGCAGCCCGACGGGACGGTGGCGATTCCCGGGGTGCTTCGTCCCTATATGGGAGGGGTGGAGAGGATCGGCTGAGTTTTCCGGAGGGATGGCCGAGTGGTTGAAGGCGGCGGTCTTGAAAACCGTTGAACGAAAGTTCCGTGGGTTCGAATCCTACTCCCTCCGCCATAAAAACCGTTCAACGTTCCATGTTCAACATTCTGGGTTGTTAAACCAAACGTAGAACTTAGAACATTGAACATTGAACCGATTTTGGGAGAGATGGCCGAGTAGGCCGAAGGCGCTCGCCTGCTAAGCGAGTATACTGGGAAACCGGTATCGAGGGTTCGAATCCCTCTCTCTCCGCCATTTGAGACGGTAACATAGCAAGAACCGCAATCTTCGTGACTTGAGGGGAAAAAGTGACAGTAGCGATGAGGGTTTTGATTCCAGCTGTCCTCTTGCTGGCGCTGATTGCCGGCTGCGGGAAGAAAGAGGAACCCAAAGCCGGCGGAACCGCTCCCATGTCGGGCCATGCGGCCAAAATCGAAGCGGAGGTGGTCGTCCCCGACAGTGTCAAGGGGAAATGGAAGGCGGTAAAAATCGCGGTCACAAACAAGGAAACCAACAAGGAGACCGTGTACACGGTGGCGATCGGCGCGGCTTTCACCATTCCCGGCACCGACCTGTCCCTTAAGGTGGAAAATTTTCTCCCCCATTTCATGATGGAGGGGACGACGCTGACCTCCCAGTCCAACGAGCCGAAAAACCCGGCGGCCCAGGTGAGGATCATGGAGGGGGGGAAGGAGATTTTCAAGGGGTGGCTGTACTCACTCTATCCGACCACCCATGCTTTTCAGCATCCCAAATACGGTTTTACCTTGGTGGATTTTCTTCCCGCCACGTAATATGACCATGCGCGGCTGTAGCTCAGCTGGATAGAGCACAAGACTACGAATCTTGGGGCCGGGAGTTCGAATCTCTCCAGCCGCGCCAAAATTTACAAGAGAATGATGAAGGATGACGCCTACTGGATGGGGATAGCGCTTCGCGAGGCCAAGAAGGCCGGCGACCGGGGCGAGATCCCCATTGGCGCTGTTGTGGTGAGGGACGGGGTGGTGATCGGCCGGGGGTTTAACGTCCGGGAGGCAAGGCACGATCCCGTTGCCCATGCCGAGATCATCGCCATCCGCCAGGCGGCCCGAAGGCTGGGTAACTGGCGGCTATCCGGCGCCACCCTCTATGTCACGCTGGAGCCGTGCCTGATGTGTATGGGGGCGATCCTGCTGGCCAGGATCGACACGGTGGTGTTCGGCTGCCACGACCCCAAGGGGGGGGCGGCCGGCTCGCTGTACGACCTGTCCGACGACCCGCGGCTCAACCACCGGGTGGCGCTCGTGGCGGGCATCCGGGGGGCGGAATGCTCCGCCATCCTCAGCGGGTTCTTTGCCGCGTTGCGCAGGAAAAAGAAGGATGTAAAGGATAGGCCGGTCTGACGTACGGAGAGATGGCCGAGTGGTCGAAGGCGCCTGACTCGAAATCAGGTATACCCTCCGGGTATCTAGGGTTCGAATCCCTATCTCTCCGCCATAAAAGCCTTTACAAAGCCTGGCCGATATACTATATTTCCCTTTTACGGAGAGATGTCCGAGAGGTTGAAGGAGCACGCCTGGAAAGCGTGTGTACGTTAATAGCGTACCGAGGGTTCGAATCCCTCTCTCTCCGCCAGTAAAAAACAACATTGTTGTCCGATGTTGTCCGAAACCCACTAGAAATAGTGGGTTTTTTATTTATGGGTAGTCCGATAATGTGCTATAATGTTCCCATAAATCCGGTTATTTTAAGGGTAACTTTAGGGGTAACTACCCCCTCAGAAAAAAGTTACCCCTAAAAAAGGAGGGAATCTTGTCTCGGACTACAAAGGAACTGTCAGCTAAAGCAGTAGAGGGAGCAAAGGCCGTCGATAAAGATTTACGGCTCTACGATGGCAAGGGGTTGTTTCTGCTCGTCACCACCAAGGGTGGGAAGTGGTGGCGATTCAAGTACGCTTTCGAGGGTAAGGCCAAGACCTTGTCATTTGGTACGTACCCTGAAGTATCCCTGGCTGATGCTCGGGAATGCCGGGACGATGCCAGGAAGCTGCTTGCAAAAGGGATAGACCCCGGTGAAGTACGCAGGGCTCAAAAAGAATCACAAACCGAAGATGTAGCAACCTTCGAGGTTATAGGTCGCGAGTGGTTCCATAAGAACGAAAGGTTCTGGAGTCCAGGTCATGCCAAAACAGTCAAGGGTAGGCTGGAGCGGGACGTTTTCCCTGCAATAGGCCCCCGTTCCATTGTTGAGATAAAAGCACCGGAACTGCTCGCCATGCTTCACAAAATCGAGGCGCGGGGGAATTTCGAGACCGCTTATAGAATCAAGGTCATCTGCGGGCAAGTATTCCGATATGCAGCCCAAACCGGACGCACTGAGTCAGACCCTACCCCAATGCTCAAAGGTTCCCTTGCCAAACGCCAGGAGAAGCACCATGCCGCCATCACAGACCCCAGAGGCTTAGCAAGACTATTACGCGATATTGATGAATATGAAGGAAGCTTTATTGTCAAGTGCGCCCTTCAACTCGCACCTATGGTGTTTGTGCGTCCCGGTGAACTTCAGAAAGCAGAGTGGTCAGAATTCAATTTTGATACTGCTGAATGGAACATCCCTCCCAATAGGATGAAGATGAAACAGGCGCACCTTGTCCCGTTATCGAAGCAGGCTCTAGGTGTTTTGAAGGCACTGCATGCAGTAACCGGAGAGGGGAAATATGTTTTCCCGAATTATCGGACCACCAGCCGTCCCATGAGTGATGTTGCCATGCTTGCAGCTCTTCGCAGCATGGGATATGACAAGGACACAATGACCACCCACGGCTTTCGGGCAACAGCCAGAACCTTGATGGAAGAAGTCCTGAATGAACGGTATGAGCTGATTGAGCATCAGTTGGCGCACACCGTAAGGGATGCAAATGGCCGCGCATATAATCGAACAACCCATCTTCAGGCACGTAGAGAGATGATGCAGCGATGGTCAGATTACCTGGATAGTATAAAGGCAATGGCTAAGGTAATACCTATCTCGAAAGCCGTCTAGTCTTATTGACAATCCTATTAAACTAGCTAAAAAAGTTACACTTTTTGTCTTGACGATTGCAAAGTAGTCTGATAATGTAAGATTACAATTTAATGTAACCGGCGAACCAAGCCCTGACTGCAACGGAGTGCACTATGTCATTCTCCATGCATCAGGGCTTTTTTAGTATCTGGAGGAAGATATGAAGTTACTACGCATGAGACAAGTCCTTATGAGGGTGCCTGTAACCAGAAGCACAATCTATCAGTGGATGAAAGAAGGTCGATTTCCTAAACAGACGTTACTATCTAAAAGATGCTGTGTGTGGAGGGAAGAGGACATCCTTGAGTGGCTAGATAAAGCAAAATGATATGACTGGCGAGTGAAATCACTTGGCTTTATTTGACAGGTATAATTTCGTTACAAGGTTCGGTTAAGTTATGTATACTCAAGAGCAATTTCTATGGGCTTCTGAAGAACTATCAACTTCAGAAAAATGCTTGTTGTTGGCAATCAGATTTCGTATTGGGGCCAAGTCTGAAAGTTATGTGAGCCAGAAAAGACTCGCGAAGGACACAAGTTTAACCAGAGCTACTGTCTTGAAATTAGTGAACAGATTGGAAGCTCATGGATGGCTCAGAGTACAAAGGAGAAGAAATGACCACGCGACTCATATCTACAGTCTTCCGAAGGATAAATTTCCCCCATTTGAAAGTAAAATTCATACAACCCCTGTAAAGTCACTTGACACACCCCTGTATAATGATTTGACAGGGGTATGTATAACCAATTTACATAAAGTAAATAATAGAACCAAGAATAAAGAAAACCTAAAATCAAAAGCCTTTGCAGGTGAACCTGCAAAACCTTCAATCAGCATCTCTCCTGATAATTCAGGGAAAGTACAAAAACCAAACCCTGAGAAACAAGACGAGACTCACAACGGTAATACTGTCTACATGTTACAACACATATGGAAATCGACTGTTGCGAAAACTCGCCCTGACATCAAGAAGGTTTCAGACTTCACCAGCAAACAACTTGGCCAAGCGAAACATATTATCAATAAGATTCAACCCCTCACTGCTGCCGAGATTGTACCATTCATCCTCGAAGAGTGGTGCGAGTACGGGCGGTATGTGAAAGAGTGTACTGGCAGCAGCGTATATCCTACGGACCCATCCATAGGGTATCTGCTCAAACATTGTAGTGAAGCTGTCAACTTCTACCTGCGGGAAGAGAATCGAAGGCATGAGGAGGCAGCATATAAAGCCACACTGGCTGAAGAAAAGTTAAGTCTTACACAGAAAAAAGCTGCGTATGCAGAGGAGCAGGAGAAACGCTATCAGGAATTCAAGGCCATGAACATCGAAGTCACCTTAGACAACTATGACGACTTGTACAAACAAAAATATATCTCCTATGAGGAGTGGAAACAATGGGAGGCCATCCAATACGATAACATATTCCAGGAGCATGAGACTAAACTCAATCTTATTAACCAGAGTAAGCAAGTTGCCGGGCAAATGACATAACCCAACCTCAAAATTATTGACTGTCTCCCATCTCGTTCTGCTCCAATCTTAACTATACCAATATACTTACTATTCAACGAGAGGCGTTTATCCCAATAAACACAAGGGTTAACGCCTCTTTTGTTCAATACCTCCCGAATTACCGCTTTCTCAATCTTAACAATTATCCTTCACATGTCATTTACCTCACATTCAGCATACCTGTCAGGGACAGCACTAGAGTAAAGGTAGTTCCAACTTTCCCGCACCTGACCGATTCTCGGGAACCTGCATCCAATCCTGGTTGGGAGGTATGGCCGCCCTGCGTCAACCTCACGTATTTATTAGAATATATTATTGACAATCCGACAAAACTAAAGAATAGTTATCTTAAGTTACGTGCAATCAATTGCAAATAGTTAGCATTTATGGAGGCCCCTATGGCTAACCCGAACCATCCCCGAAAAGGCGACATTATAAGGGTCGAGGGATTTAGAGACCTGAAAGATGTGAAGAACATTCGGAAGCTCCTTCATGATAGGCCCCGTGACCTTTGTATCTTCACGTTGGGTTTGAATTTCGCTCTTCGCGGCGGGGATTTGCTGAGCCTGCGCGTTGGTCAGGTCAGAGGACTGAAAACCGGTGACATTCTGCGGGTCCGCGAATCCAAAACTAAGAAAGTCCGGGAGATAGTCCTCAACAAGGTTGTCTATGATGCAGTACAAGGCCTATTGAAAAGTATGGGGGATGATGTGAGCGATGATGCCTACCTTTTCCAGTCCCGGAAAGGCCATAGCAAGTTGACAACTCCGTATCTCAATGCCTTGGTCAAGAGTTGGGGCAAGATGATTGGGCTGAAATGCAACCTGGGGGCACATTCCATGAGGAAAGGATTTGGTACGATTAACCGCCTTGTTCATGGGGTAGACGTGGCAACCCTGATGAGAATCTACGGACACAGTTCCCAGACAATGACCCTCCGTTATCTTGGCATCACAGAGGAAGAAGTCATGAACGTTTACATGAGGGACATCTGATTCCGGCTGTCTTGTCGTGGCGGATATGTTTGTCATAACCAACGACAGAATCCGACACAAAAGCATAAGGGCGACAAATGATGAAGATGCCCGTGGTTATGGCATTTAGGGAAGATAGACGCCCTACGGTAGCGGAGAAGTCAGATTGTTTTGTCTTGGCTTTCCGATAACGACAACCCGGACCCGTTTGGAAACCTGCAACTTACCCAAAAGCGTACCCTGATGCAAAGCTTTCGACGGCGGTAGAAATTTTTAAATCACAGTGGTGGACAAAATGGAGTGAACATGCGACAACTAGACCTGCTAACCGATTACCCGCCGGGGAAACATAAACCACCCCCGACTTCCTCAAGTCAGCCTGAAACCTCACCGAATACCCCTCTCGATTTGCTGCAAGATGACATCACCTACCACGAAATTGAATCCCACCTGGAAAAGTACCTCGCTGAAGAAGTGGCAAGATTTACCCTCCCGGACATCAAGCCTATTATTGATTCCGATGCTAACTCAAAGTGGAGATTTTCTTCGGCTTCACAAAAATGTCTTCGCCGTGGCCTTACCGAGGATGCCACTCGATTTGCCCTGGCCTACAATGCCGTTGATAGTGCCGGATTCTGGCAACGATTGCCGATAGTCGGCTTTGAGGACATCGGCATTGCCAATCCTGCGGGCCTCGCCCTGGTACTAGCCGCAGCCAGAAGTAAACCCCTCCGACAGAGGATAGGTGGGGATGCCCTGATAATCCCCTACCTCATCAAGACATTATGCGAAGGCAACAAGGACCGAACAACCACCGATTTCATGATTCACCTCTGGAGTGCTCCCCTGAAGCCAAGAGAATATAGCCTTCTAAAGAAGGCTACCCTCCAAGAACTACAAGAGATAGCTCTTTATGAACGGAATACCTCCATAATCCGTACTGCGGCCCTTTGGCTGCTTTGGGGGTCCGATAAGCACGAAAATAAGAACCTTCCGCTACGGAGAGGGTCGCGGGAGATGTTCACCGAGACGATAGAGAAAATGAAGCTGTCCTCTATCATCCGGTATATTGTGCTTCGCGGGCTTATAGGTTGTAGCCGTTACCCCTATTCCATCGTTTACCCGTCCATCTGGCAAATGTGGGAAAAATCTGCATACAGTGGCGTGGTAAAGGCCTCTCTCCCTGAGTATGACTACATCGGGGGACTGCCAGACTTTACGTATGATATGTACACCAGGGAGGGGAAAGCCAGTTTTGGATATTTCCTCAAGGCGTGTGCTCCGGTGAGAGAGTGGTTAAGCGGTAAGGGACTCGTTGGGATTGAAGAGGCAAAGGCCGCTGTCGGTGCCGCCACCTTCATCTGTGAGGGGGGGCAACTCGGCAAAAAACTCGACTTCGAGGGGGCCGCCGAGATTTACCACAAGACGGAAGGGCACGATTACCGCAAGGCGGGGTTGTCGCTGGAAGATGGGCGGGAACTGGCAAGGTTGATTCAGGAAAATCACGCGGTACTTAGACAGGCACGGCAGGTTGTTGTTGAGGGGAACCATCGATAGGGGGACATCAGATGGAGTCGGCACTGATTACCATAGAAACGTTATTCGGCAATAAAGCAATTACAAAGCATCCCAAGGCTATCAAGTTCCGGCAGATACGAGCCGTATATGAATTTCTGGAGGTTCGGGAAGAATTGGCGGCATACTTGCCACCGGACAGACGGTACACCTCCCCTGAGCAAATATCCCAATTGTTTTCATTCCTGACCACAGAGGCAAAAGAGTATTTCTTCACGATGCACATGGACGGGAAGAACCGTATTGCCTGTATCGACTGCGTTTCTGTCGGGTCGCTGAATCAGAGTATTGTCCATCCGCGTGAGGTCTTCAAGACCGCGTTGTTGTCCAGTGCCGCCGGAATCATCCTGGTACACAACCACCCGACTGGAGACCCGTCACCAAGCAGCGAGGATATTACCCTCACCCGGAGGTTGAAGGAAGCTGGTGACTTGCTCGGAATCCGAGTGCTTGACCATGTGATAGTCGGAAGTGATGGGACATGCTCGTTTGCAGAAAGGGGGTTGGTGTAATACCTTGGAATTCTGAAACAGACACGGGAGGGGGTGGGAGGGCAAGCTGACTTACCCATTCTCATCCCTTCATATGTCTGGGAAAACAGCTCACAACTGAAATTTGAAAGCTCTTCTGAAGCCACATGTCAGTTTTCTACAGCTCATAAATCAGTGAACAATGGAGTTGATGATTTTATAGATGAGACGTAGCTTCTCTTCGCTGACCCCTTCCAGCAATTTTTGAATGCTCTGTGCATCTACCGTTCCTGCCATGTGGCGAAACCTAAACAGAGCTTCTAGCTCAACATCTAAGGCCGCAGCGATATTTTCCAGGGTCTCCATGTACGGGAAGCTCTTGCCGAGTTCGATTCTGGAAAGGTGCTTTGGGTCGATGCCGATTTTCTCTGACAGCTGGTCTTGGGATAGCCCCTTATTTTTCCGCAACTCCCGGATTCGTAGCCCCAACAATTCTTTGGTACTTTTCATGGTCCCTCCTGGTCGAGCTGATAATCAGCTTTCCAGGAAGGTTTTATAACCATAGTTCCGATTGAAAATAATTGACATTATCGTTACTTCATGTAGAAATAGCCACCGATGGTATAGAGTTTATGGCCAAAAATCCTCTTTAGATGCGTTGTGCGACAGCAAACATGAATTTCCGGGGGGTACTATGGAATTCGAGTGTCCTAACTGCAAACTGGCCGGGAAAATTCCCGATGACAAGATACCCCTCAACGGCATTGATGTCACCTGTCCAAAGTGCAAGAGCCGATTCCTGCTCAAGCTTCCAGAGCGGTCCGTCATGCCTCCGACCACCGAAAGTCTTTTTTGCCGGAGCTGTAAAGGAAATCAGGAAATTCATGAATTGCAAATCAGGGGTTACGATATAAAGGTCTGCAACTCGTGTAATTCGTTCTTGGCTGGTAATTTTGATAAGCTACAGACTCTCAGTATATTCAAGCTGTCTTACGAAAAGGTTAAGTTGCTTGAAGACCTCAAGAAGAGTGGGATTATAGTTCCTAAAGAAATAATGAGTAAGATTAAGAAAACTCATAGTCGTACGGTAGCAAAGGTTTCCTCTCAGGAGACATCAACATCAAATGCTATAGTTGGTTTTATTGTTTTGCTAGTTATTGGATGGCTACTGTATTCGATAGTTCCACATAGACATGTTCAATCTGAGTCAGGTACACAAAAGGTGTCAGTAAATCCAGATGAAATAATGCGGAAGGCAGAAACGGAAGTGAAGAAGGAAAATCAACAAAAGATGGATTTAATGATGGTTCAGGTAAGGAAATACCTGAGAGACAATCTTAAAGACCCAGACTCTTTAAAGGACTTAGAGGTTACAGGCAGCGGCGGGCATAGTATCACTTGTCGGTATCGGGCTAAGAATTCTTTGGGTGCTTATGATGTTTCTAATACTATATTCTTTTTCGACACGAACAATCAGCTTGCCAGAGTGCATGATGTTGGACAATAGCACAGGTAGTGACCCCACATTTACCCCTTCACCATTCCGACAAAACCGCTCACAAGCGAAATTTGAAAGTCCAAGAAGGCCACTTTCCCACTCACCCCACCAGCATCATGTAAATTTCTTGGTGCGACAATGATTAGGTCATTCGATTGCAATGCCCTCATATTTCTGGTAAATTAGCGCGGGTTTACTCCTCAGTCGGGAAGCTGATAAGCGCCTATCCTGAATTTTGACTTCCGTGTAGCTGAAGGGAGACCCTGTTGTTGCTTCAGCTTGCCATTAAAGCCTGCCAAGAGGTCATAGATTAGGCAATAGGCAGGGTTCGATTATAGGTCGTCGGTAGACCGGGAGAGCTTGAGGAAGGCATGAGTACATTAACTATGCAAGAATGGCAGAAAATTTGCTTTGATACGGTCAACAGGATGATTGACCACGTCGCGCCGTTTGTAACACCCATATCTAAGGTTTTGTCGGATACGGAAGGAGAACATCACGGTACAGGTTCTTACTTTGAAATAGACAGCACAAAATTCGTCATAACTAACGAGCATGTTGCTAGACACCTTTCCAGACAGGCGTTGACTCACCAGTTTCTTGGGAATGAGAATATCATTAGGCTTACCAATCCAGCATATTGCATTCCTGCCCCTGTAGATATTGCGATTAGTCGAATTGAAGAAAATATTTGGTGCAAGTTTAAGCATGATTCGCTAGCTATCCCTATTAGCCGCTTTGCAAAAAAACATGCTCCGGTCGGGACTGAAGTTTTGTTTTTCGCTGGGTACAGCGGAGAAAGGTCAAAATTTCTATTCGGCAATCTCATATCGCGC
Organism: Geobacteraceae bacterium; assembly: GCA_036518435.1. Classification (GTDB taxonomy): domain Bacteria; phylum Desulfobacterota; class Desulfuromonadia; order Geobacterales; family Geobacteraceae; genus JAMPXD01. The sequence continues at coordinate 18,693 of DATDNF010000027.1, read as the reverse complement.
GGAACGCCATATCTAACGCAGGAAAGCCCTTTCCCCAGCAAAGTGAAAGAAGCCGATGCAAATTTTCATTTTTCCCTCCACTATCCACCTGACCTAGCAATAAGTGTCGATGGCAGCTCGCACTTACCCAACCCCCACGGATTTAGTGGCTCACTAGTTTGGGACACTAAACGAGTCGCATGCCTCCATGCTGAAAAAGAATGGCATCCAGAGATGGCAGAAGTCACCGGAATTCTTTGGGGATGGCCTTCGTCTGTAGCTTGCATATTGGCAACAAAAGTCGAACATATGGATTTAAACCAGTTGGCCGGTAAAGCGATTTGTAGCTCTGCCAAGCAACAGACCTGACGCCGTTGTATCCCAAACAGGATGAAGGAGGCGATTATGGGAGCGGACATTTTCGATTTCATGGAGTATCTAAAGAAGAAAAACGAAGGGACGAAAAAGCTTACTGTCTCCTTGGATGATATGAAGGCATTTTGTCGGCTCGATGATGCTTCTGTTTCATGGATTTCTTCTCTATTCGCCTTTGCTAAATACACCCTGTTTCTGAAAACCCTTTTCCATAACAACAATAGCCGTACAGGAAACAGGAATACGGGTTTTTTGATAGGCTTTAAGGAAGACCATATAGAGTGCTTGACTGAATCTATTTGTAGTGCTTTAACGAAGATGGAACGCTCTTTCCGTGTAGTGGACGCAGCAGAAAAGAGCTATATCGAAATAATCGGCGATTTGACGGGCTTGGGTTTTTCTACCAACTATGCGGCTTATGAGGCATTGAAGGAACTGTTATATGAATCTAACGATGTCATTGTGGTGGAGCGATTTTCTTTGTGTACATCACCTTCTAAGGCCGGTAGGCTAAGGGATTGGATAAAGACTATAGATGACGCACACATTAAAGGTATAGTGCCAAAAGGTGAGCTGATTTTGATTGATTATGCAAATTTTCTTCAGAAGACATGGGATTCTGTTGGCCCATATCTTAGTATCCTGGCCTACTCGGATGAATCTTCAGATATGTTTTCTTGATTGAAGCTGTGCAATGTAAGCAGAACAGAGGCCATTGTGCAGACCGCAGGATGGAATTATGGATAAAAGTTTTCCCTTCCCTCTCAATTATTACGATTACCTGAAGAAAAGATGCGACACCCTCTTTCCTTATGTAGAAAAAGAGCTGGCGCATCTTAAAGAGAAAGGTATGGCCGGTCCATTTCACCACGTAGAAGAATATGCTATCCATGCTGATGCATACCTTAAATCTGAAACTCAGGCCTTCATTAACCATTCTTACGGGACACTCGTAGAGCGGTACGGTGAGCGACGAGCGCAAGAGATGGGTCCTGAACTCCTACGGAGCAAGGAAGTTGAGCAGGCGTTTCACAGTTTCGAGATGAACTACACTACCGCCTTGAACTTCGAGCTTTTCGGCAAGAAGACCTTCTACGTCACCCCGAACCTCTATGAACACCTTGCCCAGACCTCAATTGATACGGATTGCGAACTGGCTCGCCTTCCATTTCCTAGTTGCATGTTCGTCTATGACTCTCCGCAAGCTATTGACCTCTTATACCAGACGGCAGACGATACTCCCGTAACGTATGACGGCGCAATTAGTGTCTTCGCATCGGAACTTCAAGAAAACAACGAACGGAAAATTCTTTTGTACGTATTCCATGCAGATATGAACAGATATCACTATGCCGTCAGACGACAGTTGCTCCTCCGCGAAACATGGACACTGGAACAGGCGCTTCGGACTGACTGGTTGAAGGTAAACCCAGAATCGGAAAAAGGTGCACCCTTCGCCGTTTCCGACGAACTTTTCTATACAGCCGGTCTCGGTTTCTTTCGGAGCATTGTGAACACAATTCTCTATCTAGGGTCGAACGACCCGGACTTGGTCCAGCAGCTTTCACCCTACAGACAACTCGAAGAACGGCTTTCAAAGGCTAAATCAAGAGAGAAGCGCAAGGACATTAAAAGCGAGATGAAGAGGACCTCACGGCTCGATTACATCCTTGTCGGGCGAAATATCCCGAGGTTGATGCCGGAAAATACAGGAACATCAACCGGCACTGAGCAGAGAGAGATGCATGTCAGGTTCGTCGTTCGCGGGCACTGGCGGAATCAGCCCTATGGCCCAGGCAATTCTTTACGCAGGCCAGTCTGGATAAAACCATATTACAAGGGACCGGAGATTTCAGATTTAATCAAGAACCGGCCATACATCATCTCTTGATAGTGGTAATGAAGGGTCAATTGGAAACCTGCTCGCTAGCGCCTCAATCCTACTGCGCCCGGAAGTCGTAGTTGGTTTACTCCCCTCGGAGGTCTCCGACTGCAATCATGATGTCTCCAATTCCTGTGACGATGGATGTAACAGCTCCGACCGTTGTTGTATCCGCAGACAAGGGTACAGGCCATACGCCAGCCAACAAACCGACATCGACCCCAGTGAGTATGGCTCCACGGCAAATACCACCAAGCCCTTTGAATATTCTCCTTTTTGTCGGTGCTTCAACAGAGTCGCGCTCCTTTCTTCTCCTGATGATTATTTCACTGCTTTCTTTCAGGGTATATTTTATATCCATGTCCCGGTTATTGTAGGAAAGCCAAGCCTTGCGGCGCTTCTTCATCCGTACCATAGTAACCAGGATTTCACTCTTGGGGTCGTTGCTGCCCGCCTCTCGAAGTGCCCTAAAGTCGATTTCAGGGATATCTGACACCTCCATCCCATCAACTATCTCGTCATAAAATTCTTCGACAACATCAGCAATCCCGGTATCTAGGATGAGTCTGTTGGAGTCTTCGACCCCACTGCTCAAACGGTCTAACGTCTCGTAAAGAAATTCTTCTTTGAACACCTTACTGAGGTCAGCATCGTCATCAAAGTTCTCATCAATGTACCTGATAGTCCTTGATGCCCGATACAATCCGTTCTCTCCAAAAGGGAACCGGTCACAGCAATCAAAATGGAGGAACTTCCTGCGGATTCGCCTCAATTTCGGGATTATGTGCTGTTTGCATATTCCATCGACAAGCTCAGACCAATCTTTTTTCTCCATGGTTATCTCCCCCCAGAGCGTTCGTGCTTATCAAGCTGCAATTGCAAGACGGTTCTCCTATTCAGGCTTGTAAACCAATGTCTGCTTACACCGAGGATACCTGACACACCCCCAAAACTGGCCTCCAGTGTTTCTGCCTTTCTTTGACTCCCGGAGGGTCATCTTTACATCGCATTGGGGACATGTGGGTGTCCGATAATCCCCTTCCAGAGCTATGTCCAGAAGTCGCTGCTGTTTTTCCTCGGGAAGTTTCCCGATAAGCTCAACGAAAGAGGCCCCCGATACCAGTTTCATTTTCCCTTTCGCAAACTCCTCCGCCTCACTGGTGAAGCTGCCGGAGGTAATTAACATTCCGGTCGCAACTTTCTCGGCTGCCATGACCCCGAAAAGCTCACGTACAGGCTTCACTCCTACCTTATAGGTGTTCCACGCCTTGCACTGCACGATGCCATGAAAAGTGTCATTACCGGACTTCGTAACGCGGATATCCACTCCGCCGTCGGCACCAATCTTTGTCTCCTGGGCCTTGTATCCCGTAATCTTGAGGAATTCGGTTGTGACTAGTTCAAACCTCTTCCATTCGATTGCCTGAAGTACGTCCACGCTCCACTTCAATTTGTGGGGGTCAGGTGTTGGCGGCTGCAAGGACTGGATAGCCAGGTTCTCGGGTGTTGACGGATAAAAAGTCTCAGAAGAAAAGGATGGGGGAAAATTGTCGCCGTGAGAGCTGAGACCGGAGGAGGGGTAATTTCTGGTCGCGACCGATAGGGTAGGCTCCACCTTGGAAACCTTCAACTGTCGGAGAAGGTACCACACAAGGCCGAGGATTCCGAAGACCAGGAGTACTGCAATAATCAACCGCACCGTGTCCAATAGCTGCTCCTTGAACACGGGGTTAAGAACGGCAAGGGCACCTATCATCATGGCAAGACCGACGACGCCTTCCGCGATTCCCCCAGTCGATTTGCCTCGCCTCCGATATCTACCCATCTGCTCTGCTTACCTATCCTTCCCGTAGTAGCAGCCGGAGACCTCCATATCCGGACGCTCAGGATTTTCCCGACACACAAGGTTATCGAGTTGATTCCTAAGCTCGTCGGCCGCTTTCACGGCCTTATTGGAGAGGTTGGCAATCGACGAGGTTTTTCCGTATGCTTTGCTGATGTCGAGGAAAAGGGAATGGAGCGTTCTACAGGCAGCATAGAGTTCATCCCCATGCTTCTGGTGCTCCTGAAACGAAAAGCCGTTGTATTTTATTGGCATTCACTCCCCCGTTACCCTTCTGACAATGGCGTTAATTTCTTGGCGCTTCTCCGGCTCTAGGACGTATGTTTGGACTAATCTGTAGAGGTCAAACCCTTCGTTCATGTCGCTTCCGGGAATGTTCAAGGCAATCCCCAATGCCTCGACCGCGTCAGACACCTGAGAACGGGAAAGTCTTTTGTGGCACTCCTTGATAGGGATTCGGCTCTGGAAGTACGGCAGGGATTCAGGAGCGAAAGCCGTTGAATGCACCTTCAACGCCTTCAAAATAAGGGCATGTGCTCGTTCTCTAGCAGTGGCTGGTGTCGCTTTTGTCGGCATAGATTCAACCCCGATTTGGATTATCTCCCGTAAGAGAGCTAGCTTCCGTGCTGACGCCTTGGAACCATACGACTTTTTTAATGCAATTGCAATCACAAGACACATAACCCTTTGATTGCGGGAGGGTGTCAAACCAAATCTATGCGCATTTGTGGGATAGAGCTTCCATATTTGCCCTCTAAGCCTCTTTCGAGGTCTTCCCTATACTTATCCCTTCATGAGAGAGCGCAACTGTCGGGATAAATGCCCTTGTCGTTTCGTTCGTGAATTTCGCTGATGACAACAACGAGAATATATGCTATACATATTTGCTCTTGCTCTTAGATTGGACTGAAAAAATCTGATTTGGTGATAAGGTTTGCCTCTAAGGGGTAACTTTAGGGGTAACAAGAATCATGATTTAAAATAAAGCTTAATGGTTTAGAGGAGTTATCTAAGTAATTCAAAGGACTCTCTCGCCATGATGAAACTTCGTCGGGATCTCGGTCCCGCCGATGTACCGATATCGTGCCGCTGGCAATTTTGCGGAGTCAACTGATAGCTGGGTCCCGCGCAATGGAAGGTTATGAACCCCGTCAGGTCCGGAAGGAAGCAGCGGCAGTGACCGGCTCCGTGTGCCGCGGGGGAGCCCAGCTATCAGTTGTATCCGCAAAACTCCCCTTTTTCACCCGGCGCTCCCGGCTGAAAACAGTCTTACACTCCCTCCTCGAACCGTAAACCCGTTAGCCGAACCAGTGCTTTGAGGTGATATACCCTTGTCATACCTCGTGTTAGCTCGAAAATGGCGCCCCCAGACCTTCCGGGACCTGATCGGCCAGGAGCATGTCAGCCAGACCCTGAAAAACGCCATTGATTCCGGCCGGGTCGCCCATGCATTTCTTTTTACCGGCGGGCGGGGGGTCGGCAAGACCAGTGCGGCCAGGATACTGGCAAAGGCCTTGAACTGCGAGCATGGCCCGGCGGCCGAGCCGTGTAATGCGTGCAGCGTCTGCGAGGAGATCACCGCCGGCAACTCGGTGGATGTCTTCGAGATCGACGGCGCATCCAACACCAGCGTGGACGACATCCGGGAGCTTCGGGAGACGGTCAAATACCTCCCGTCCCGCTCCCGCTACAAGATTTTCATCATCGACGAAGTGCACATGCTCTCCACCAGCGCCTTCAACGCCCTGCTGAAAACGCTGGAAGAGCCCCCTCCCCACGTAAAGTTCATCTTCGCCACCACCGAGGCCCACAAGGTCCCGATCACCATCCTCTCCCGCTGCCAGCGCTTCGACTTCAAGCGCATCCCCCTGCCGACCATCGTGGCACGCCTGCGCCATATCCTCGACCAGGAACAGGTGGCCATCTCCGATGCGGCACTGGCCATGATCGCCCGCAAGGGGGACGGGAGCATGCGCGACTCCCTCTCCACGCTTGACCAGGTCCTTGCCTTCTGCGGGGAACGGGTGGAGGACGAAGAGGTGGTGTCGCTCCTCGGGGTCGTCGACCGGCGGCTTCTGCTGGCCGCGGCGCGGGCGGTCCTGGCCGGCGATTGCCCGGCTGCGCTGGACATCGTCGGGCGGGTGGACTCCTTTGGCTGTAACATGCGCCACTTCAGCCAGGAGCTGATCGAACAGTTCAGGAACATGGCCATTCTGAAGGCGCTGGGAGGTGCTGCCGACCTGTCGGAGCTTTCCGCAGGGGAGCGGTCCGAAATCGAAACTTTGACGGCTGCCGTTACCCTCGCCGACCTCCAGCGCCACCTGGCGATCCTCCTCAAGGCGGAAGCCGACATGGCCCATTCCGCCTTTGCCCGCCTTATCCTGGAGATGGCGTTGCTGAAAATGGCCACCCTCCCTCCGGTCGTTCCGGTCAACGAGATACTGGAGCGGCTCAAGGCCCTGGAAGGACGGACCGGAGGCGGATCGGTCGCCTCGCCGCCGCCATCCTGGGAACCAGCGGGACGTCATGGTGCTGCCGGAGCCCGCGCCGCAGGCCAGCGCATCGAGTCCAGGGAGCCGGCTGCCGTGCCTCCAGCGTCGGGAGCAGCGCTCCGGCCGGAGCCGCCGCAGGAAGCGTTTCAAGAGGCGGCGGCCGGTGTGCCGGAGGAGGGCGATTCGTGGGGCGGTTTTGTCGCCTTCGTAAAGGGGAAAAAGCCGATGCTCGCCTCTTTCCTGGAGCACGGCCATCCCCTCAAGGTCTCCCCGACCCTTCTGGAGATCGGCTTCACCGCCGGTTCCTTTCAGCTCAGCAGGCTGCGGGACCCTGAGGTCTCCGGCGAACTGCAGGCCCTGGCAAAGGCGTTCTTCCGGGCGGATACCGGCGTCAGGCTCGCCTCCCTGACCGGGGAGGCCGCGGCACCGCCGTCGCTTCTGGAAAAAAAAAGCCTTGAGGATGCCGGCAGGAAGCAACGGGTGAAGGAACTGGCAACGGGCCATCCGATGGTCGCTGCGGCCCTGGAAATCTTCGGCGGCGAGATCGGCGAAGTCCGCGAGACGGAAAAAAAGGTGGAAGCGTAACCATGTTTTAGCAGTAACGAAATTTTGTTTGCTACAATAAACAGTCGGAAGGAAACAGGAGGAACGGAATGTCGAAAGGTTTGGCGCAGATCATGAAGCAGGCCCAGATGATGCAGCAAAAAATGGCGAAACTGCAGGAAGAGGCCAGTCAGCAGACCGCCGAGGCGACGGCCGGCGGTGGCGCGGTTATGGCGGTGGTGAACGGGAAGAACCAGATCCTTTCCCTCACCATAAAAAAAGAGGCGGTCGATCCGGACGATGTGGAAATGCTCCAGGACCTGATCATGGCCGCGGTTAACGAGGCCCTTGCCAAGGTGCATGCCGAAATGTCCGAGCAGATGGGTAAGATTACCGGCGGGCTCAACATCCCGGGGCTTTTTTAAAACGGACTGGCGGGCTTTTTTTTAGACGCCGTATGTCCGCATTTGGGGGAATCGGACCGATTCGCGGCCTTTTAGCCGGAATGGATTTCTTTTACCCATAGTGTAACAATCAAAAAATGTTTTATCTTTTCCGGAAAATATGTTACATACTTCAAAATCGCTGACAAGGCTCCTCGGGGAATTGAAAAAACTGCCCGGCGTCGGGGAAAAGACTGCGTTACGGCTCGCCTTTCACCTCTTGAAATCACCTGCCAATGTAGCTGCGCTGGCTGAAAGTCTTACGGAAGTGCATGCCAGGGTGCGATTCTGCTCCGTCTGCTGCGGTATTACCGAGGACGATCCCTGTCCGATCTGTGCCGGTGACCGGGACGGGTCGATCATCTGCGTGGTGGAGGAGCCCCAGGATATGCTGGCTATCGAGAGAAGCCGGGCGTTCAAGGGGCGTTACCACGTTCTGCAGGGGGCACTTTCCCCCCTGAGCGGGGTGACCCCGGCGCAGCTGAAGATCGCCGAGCTGCTGCGGCGGTTGGAACAGGGGGGCGTCAGGGAGGTGGTGCTCGCCACGAATTTTTCAGTGGAGGGGGAAGCCACCGCGCTCTATCTTACCCGGCTGGTAAAACCGCTGGGAATACTGGTGACGAGGCTTGCCCACGGTATCCCGACGGGGCACGATCTTGAGTACGTTGACGCGACAACGATGCAGCGGGCGGTGGAAGGCCGTTGCGAACTGTAGAGACCTTATCACGTCTTTGAGTTAAAAAAGAGCCAACAGGAGGAACTTTATGAGTCGCAGAATGGTAACCATAGACGGCAATACCGCCGCCGCCCATGTGGCCCACGCCACCAACGAGGTGATAGCCATCTACCCGATCACGCCGTCTTCCGTCATGGGGGAGATCTCAGACGAGAAGAGCGCCAAGGGCGAGAAGAACATCTGGTCTACCGTCCCGCTCGTCGTGGAGATGCAGTCCGAGGGGGGGGCTTCCGGTGCGGTGCATGGCGCACTCCAGGCGGGCGCGCTCACCACGACCTTCACCGCCAGCCAGGGACTCCTGCTGATGATCCCGAACATGTTCAAGATCGCCGGTGAGCTCACCTCCACGGTGTTTCATGTTTCCGCCCGCGCCATTGCGGCCCAGGCGCTCTCCATCTTCGGCGACCACTCCGACGTGATGGCCTGCCGTTCCACCGGCTGGGCCATGCTCTGTTCCAACAACGTGCAAGAGGTGATGGACTTCGCCCTGATCGCCCAGGCGGCCACCCTGCGCGCCCGGGTGCCGTTCCTCCACTTTTTCGACGGCTTCCGTACCTCCCACGAAGTGCAGAAGGTCGAGGAGCTCACCTTTGACGACATGCGGGCGATGATCAACGACGATCTTGTGAACGCCCACCGGGAGCGGGCCCTTACCCCGGACCGGCCGGTCATGCGCGGCACCGCCCAGAACCCGGACGTCTACTTCCAGGGACGGGAAACGGTCAATAAATACTACCCTGCAGCCCTGAAGATCGTTCAGGAGGAGATGGACAAGTTCGCCAAGGTGGCCGGCCGCCAGTACAAGCTGGTTGAGTACGTCGGCGCTCCCGATGCGGAGCGGGTCATCGTCGTCATGGGGTCCGCTGCCGACACAATCCAGGAAACCGTTGACAACCTGACTGCCAAAGGGGAGAAGGTTGGCGTGGTCAAGATTCACCTCTACCGGCCGTTCCCGGTCGACGCCTTTGCCGCTGCCCTTCCCGCCACCGTGAAGAAGATTGCGGTCCTCGACCGGACCAAGGAGCCCGGCTCTCTCGGCGAGCCGCTCTACCTGGATGTGCGTACCGCAGTCGGCGAGGCGATGGCCGACCGGAAGACCGGCTTCACATCCTATCCCGCCATCGTCGGCGGCCGTTACGGCCTCGGCTCCAAGGAGTTCACCCCGGCCATGGCCAAGGCGGTGTTCGACAACCTGAAGGACGACAGGCCGAAGAACCACTTCGTGGTCGGCATCAAAGAAGACGTCACCGACTGCAGCCTCGACTACGATCCGAAGTTCAGCAACCCCGCCGCCGGGATCTACTCCGCCATGTTCTACGGGCTCGGCTCGGACGGCACGGTCGGGGCGAACAAGAACTCCATCAAGATCATCGGCGAGAAGACCGACAACAACGCCCAGGCGTACTTCGTCTACGACTCGAAGAAGGCAGGGAGCATCACCACCTCCCATCTCCGCTTCGGCAAGCGGCCGATCCTCTCCCCGTACCTGATCGACCAGGCGGACTTCGTCGCCTGCCACAACTTCTCCTTCCTTGAGAAGTACGATATGCTCGCCAAGGCGAAGGAAGGGGCGACCTTCCTCCTCTGCTCCGCGTTCGACAAGGACGAGGTCTGGGACCGGATGCCGGTCGAGGTGCAGCAGCAGATCATCGACAAGAAGCTGAAGTTCTACGTGATCAACGCCATCAAACTGGCCGAGGAGCTCGGCCTGGGCGCCCGCATCAACGTCATCATGCAGACCGCCTTCTTCAAGATCTCCGGCATCATCCCACTGGAGTCTGCGCTCGCGGCGATCAAGGACGCCATCAAGAAGAGCTACGGCAAGGCGGGCGAAAAAGTCGTCGAGATGAACAACAAGTCAGTCGACGTGGCCCTGGAAGGGATCTTCGAGGTGCAGGTGCCGGCCAAAGCGAGCAGCAAGCTGAAAAAGCCGCCGGTGGTTTCCCCCGATGCCCCCGCGTTCATCCAGGACGTCACCGCCACCATTATCGCCGGCTACGGCGACGACGTGCCGGTCTCCAAGATGCCGGCCGACGGCACCTTCCCCACCGCCTCCTCGCAGTACGAGAAGCGGAACATCGCCGTGGAGATCCCGGTGTGGGACGAGAAGATCTGCATCCAGTGCGGCATCTGCTCGTTCGTCTGCCCCCACTCCACCATCCGGATGAAGATCTACGAACCGTCTCACCTGACGAACGCGCCGAAGACCTTCAAGTCGGTCGACGCCACCGGCAAGGAGTTTGCCGGGAAGAAATTCACCCTGCAGACGGCCCCCGAGGACTGCACCGGCTGCGGCGCCTGCGTCCACAACTGCCCGGCGAAGGCGAAGGAAGATCCGAACCACAAGGCGATCAACATGGCGTTCCAGCCGCCGCTGCGTGAGGCGGAGGCGGAGAACTGGAAGTACTTCCTCGCTCTCCCCGACACCGATCCCGCGCTGATAAAGCGGGACACCCTGAAGGGGAGCCAGCTCATTCCCTCCATGTTCGAGTTCTCCGGTGCCTGCGCCGGCTGCGGCGAGACCCCCTTTCTCCAGCTTCTCTCCCAGCTGTTCGGCGACCGGGCGCTGATTGCGAATGCCACCGGCTGCACCTCCATCTACGGCGGCAACCTCCCCACCACCCCATGGTCGCAGCGCAAGGACGGCCGGGGACCTGCCTGGTCCAACTCGCTGTTCGAGGACAACGCCGAGTTCGGTTTCGGGATGCGCCTCACGGTGGACAAATTCACCGAGGCGGCGGGCGAGCTGCTGGTTGAACTCACGGAGTGCGGCTGTAAGGCGTGCGAGTCGATGCAGGGGTTGATGGCTGAGATCAAGAATGCCGACCAGTCCACCCAAGAAGGTATAGAGGCACAGCGGGGCCGTGTTGCGCAGCTGAAGAAGGGGCTTGCCGGCTGTCCCGAACCTGCGGCCAAACGCCTCATCTCGCTGGCCGACTACCTGGTCAAGAAGTCGGTCTGGTGCGTCGGCGGCGACGGCTGGGCGTACGACATCGGCTATGGCGGCCTCGATCACGTCATCGCCTCCGGCAAGAACGTGAACCTCCTGGTCCTCGATACCGAGGTGTACTCAAATACCGGCGGCCAGGCCTCCAAGTCCACACCGCTCGGCGCGGTCGCCCAGTTCGCTGCAGGCGGCAAGGGTATGCCGAAAAAAGACCTGGGGATGATCGCCATGGCGTACGGCAACGTCTATGTGGCAAAGGTCTCGCTGGCCAACCCGGCCCAGTGCATCAAGGCCTTTATCGAGGCGGAGGCGTTTGAAGGCCCCTCCCTAATCATCGCCTACTCCCACTGTATCGCCCATGGCGTCGACATGACCCGGGCCGTCGACGAGTGCAAGAAGGCGGTTGCCTGCGGTCATGTCCCGCTGTTCCGCTACAATCCTGCCCTTGCTGCGCAAGGGAAAAATCCGCTGCAACTGGACAGCAAATCACCGTCCATAACCTTTGAAGAGTACGCCTACGGTGAAAATCGCTACCGGGTGCTGAAAAAGAACAACCCGGAGGAGGCGGCACGCCTCATGACGCAGGCCAACAGCTGGACCGCCCGCCGGTTCGAGCTGTACGAGAAGATGGCGGCTCTGTCGTACGAAGGGCCCGGGGAGAAATAGGAAGCAGTTCCCAGTCGTTAGCTGAAAAACTCCGGCAGATTTCTGCCGGAGTTTTTTCATTACTGGCGGGATTTCTTTAAAATAGTTGAATAAACGTTACAATTTTGGTATAAACAACCCGCTGTTAATTATCCTGGTGGCGCAGCACAAGGGGTGTTCTATGGCGAATCCTCAGATGGTGATGTATGATGAGGAATTCAAACAGATAAACGTGGTTATCGAAAAGCTTCTGCGGGAAGCTAACGCCAAGGTCATTTTTCTTGTGGACAAGAACGGCCAGTTGATCGCCGGTGTAGGGGAAACCGAACGGTTCGACACCACCTCACTCGCGTCCCTCACGGCGGGAAACATCGCCGCTACCGGCGGCATGGCAAAACTGATCGGCGAAAAAGAGTTCTCGATCCTGTTCCATGAAGGTGAAAAGGACAATCTCCACATCTCCATAGTCGGGGGGAGGGTGATCCTGGTGGTCCTGTTCGACAGCCGCTCTTCACTGGGGCTGGTCCGCCTGCGGGTCAAGAAGGCATCGGACGAACTGACCGCCATCTTCGACAGGCTCCTGCATAAGGCCGAGGAGAAGGAAAAGAGCGGCGATGCCGAATCTCCCTTTGCCGAGATCACCGACGACGACATCGACAACCTGTTCAGCTAACTTTCGAGGGAATACCGCATGTCCTTCATCAACTATGCATCACGCGAAATAAACTGCAAGATCGTCTACTACGGCCCCGGCCTGTGCGGCAAGACGACCAACCTGCAGTTCGTCTATCAAAAGACCGCGCCCGAGGCCAAGGGGAAGATGATCAGCCTGGCAACGGAGACCGAACGGACCCTGTTTTTCGACTTCCTTCCCCTTGCCCTGGGAGAGATCAGGGGGTTCAAGACCCGTTTTCACCTCTACACCGTCCCGGGGCAGGTCTTCTATGATGCCTCCCGGAAGCTGATCCTGAAGGGGGTGGATGGCGTGGTCTTCGTTGCCGACTCCCAAGAGGAGCGGATGGATGCCAACATCGAATCGCTGGAGAACCTGCGCATCAACCTGCAGGAGCAGGGGTATGATCTGGACAAGCTCCCCTATGTGATCCAGTACAACAAGCGTGATCTTCCCTACATTCTCCCCGTCGAAGAGTTGCGGGCCGAGCTGAATCCTACCAATGTACCCGAGTTCGAGGCCTGCGCTCCCACCGGTGAAGGGGTGTTCGAAACATTGAAAGCGGTTGCCAAGTTGATCCTCATCGACCTGAAAAAGGGAAAATAGAACTACTCTCCCTGCCACTTTTTCAATGCCAGTTGCGCGTCCCTGTTCCCTTGGGCTGCGGCTTTTTGCAGCCACTTTACCGCCTCTTGCCGGTTGCGGGCGACGCCAACTCCTTTGGCATACATCAGGCCGAGATTTTTCTCCGCATCTGCATTACCCTGCGCAGCAGCCAGTCGGTACCACCTGGCTGCTTCACCGTAATTTCTTGTAACTCCCTGCCCCGTTTCGTACAGGTAACCGAGCCAATCCTGGGCCTCCGCGTCTCCCTGCGAGGCGGCCATGCCAAACCAGAGTGCCGCCTCGGCAAGGTTTTCGGGTACCCCGATGCCGTTTGCGTAGAAATAGCCGAGAAGGGCTTGCGCCCTGGCGTTTCCCTGTTTGGCGTCCCGACTGACAGTGGCCACGTCCGGTTTCCCCTTAGGGGTACCGCCTTGTTCGGCCCTTTCCGCAGGAGTGTCAGCATCCGCCCTGGTGGCTGGCGGAGGATGCCTGCGATCGTTTGCGCAGCGGACAATCAGCACCATGAAAAGAACTGCAAGGACGGCTACGAAGAAAAAAATCTCCTTCCGCAGGAGATCGGCCGGATCAGGTGAAATTTCTGTAGCGCTTTCGGGCGGGAGGAAAGGCGGGGCACCTCCCATGGCGCTCTGCCTGTCAGCGCCGGTTGGGTTCGCCGCCGAACCGACAGGCGGCCGGACATCGTTATTGTGTCCGACAGGGGGAGGGGCGCCTGGAAGAGGGCCCGTTCTTTCATCACGGGACTGAGGAAGGTGGTCCTTTTGATCTTCAAGGGAAGCCTGCACCTCTTCATAGGCATCGACAATTGCCAGATACGCCTCGTTGATGACTTTCAAACGTGCCTGAGCTTTGCCGCGCACCAAGGCGCTTTCCGAATGCCGTTGTGCATGGAGGTGGGTTTCTGCCGCAGCGTACGCCTGTCTGACCTGTTCGAGGGACGCGCCGGGTTGAATGCCGAGAATGGCATAATGCTGTTTGAGGCGTTCCATGCGGTGTGTCCTGTTTATGGTACGCTTGGGGTGAAGCGCACGGCACCAGCTGAGAACCCGGGGGAAAGCTTTAGAATTTGCCTCCCACCAGGGTGGCGGTGACGCTGCCGATGGTCACTTTTGTTTTCATCTTTACCGGAATACGACGCGCATCATCGGTCAGCCAGATGTAAATTTCTCCCTTCCTTTGGAAAATTCCCTCCGACTTCATCAGGGGCTTGATCAGAATAGTATCGACCTCACCGAGGATGGTCTTGAGCCGTTCTTTTTTGAGCACCTGCACCTCTACCTTCCACAACTCCTTGTTGTCCAGGATGGAAACGTACACCGACTTGCCGACCTCGAGGGGCAATGTCCTGACATAGTAAAAGCTCGAATAGGGATCGTAGGTGTTTTTGCCTATCTCCACCTCCGCTTTGTCGCCCCCCAGATGGTTAATATAGCGAGCCTTTCCCCTGGCATGGTCGAAAATGATCTCCCTGTCCCGGCGGTGGTGCCCCTCCTTGACCTTCATCCGGAAATTCAGCGGCAGGCCGAGCCCTGGAGACGGCACCCGGGTGAGGATACTCTCAACCCTGTCCTCGACCGGGAAAAAAGCCGAGATCCAGTCGGCGGAGCGGGCGGTCGAGACAATCCTGGTCGTGTCATTGTCGTCGCTGATTTCCTGTGTCGCACTTCCCGCCTTGATCCCCGTCCAGGTCAGGTCGTAGACCAGCTTTTCGGGGATAGTAAGGGAGAACGCCTCTGTTGCCATGGCGAGAAACAGGGAGAGGACTAACAGCAACAGCCGACCGGTAAAACCGGCCGGCGGCGGAAAGGAGATGGTCGAAGAGTACATGCTAGATTGCCTCCATGGGGGTTCCCCGTTCGGAGATGATCACCAGAGCCTTGGCACTAATCCGCTCGCATCCTGGAAGGGACCCAGCGGGTTCTTCGCATCGTGGTCCACCAAAATCACCGGGTTGCCGGTCCAGAACTTATCGACAACGATATCGTCGATGACGAGGAACGTGGCGGTGAACTGCCACCCCGTGCCCTTGGTTTTCCTCCTGAAATTGAGTATGTCGAGAAAGAAATTCCCGACGCGCTCGTTCTTCATGACGCTGGGAGCAAATTGATAGCCGACGCAACCGCTCCTGGCTTTGAGGCACCGCGCCAAGCCGCCCCCCAGGTCTTCGTTCTTGATGTTCTGCGTGGCGACGGCGATATCGAGATAATTCAATATCTTGACATTGGGTGTGGAATAACGGTCGAAACCGAGTTTCCTGAGCTGTGTCATGGTGGTTTCGTTGGGGACGACCTTGTTGTACGCCACCGATACATCCTGATAGTTATTCCAGGGGGTGCGGACCACGTCTTTTGAGCTGGGGAGTAAGGTCGAACACCCATACAACATGAACAGAATTGAGATTCCCGACAAAAGGAGCAGGCTTGTTTTCATGCAATGCTTTCCTCTGGTTTCGGCAAAATACCACGCAAGGGTGAAGTGCTGGGCAGGACGTTAAATCATTATAGCATAAAGAGTAGATTATCGGCAGAAGTTTGATCTGTGAACATGCGGCAACAGCCGGAGGATGGGGATGATGGTCGCGCAGTTAAGCGAAAAAACAGAAAAAAAGGCCTTGCGGTCGGTTTCGCAAGGCCTTGCTTTCAATGGTGCCCAGGGACGGAATCGAACCGCCGACACGAGGATTTTCAGTTTGCTTTTTGCTTTGGTGCCGCCTTGCGGGGCTTGGGTTTGCTGTTTTTCTTGGCAGACCGCGTGTTTGGCTCCGTGAAGGCGGCCAGTTTGGCGGCTTCTTGTTGGAGAAACTCCTCGGCGTGGCTGTACATATCTGTCACCTGACTGGTGGAGTGCCCCATCATGAGCTGGAGGCTGCGGCGGTTGACTCCGGCGGCGGTGGCGTGCGTCCCGAAGTTGTGGCGCAGAAGGTGGTGGTAGACGCGCTTTTCTATCCCCGCCTTTTCCGCGGCGCGCCGTAGCGCCTTGAATATGGAGTAGTACGGCTTCTTGGACTTGGGGTTGATGCTCAGGTGCCCCCGCTTGACTTCCTTTATCCTTTTCTCGAGCGATTGCCGCAGTCGGGCCGTGGTGATCGGCACGATCCTCTCTTTGTCACCCTTTCCCCGGACGTATATGATGTTGAACTGCAGGTCGATGTCGTGGACGTGCAGCCCCAGGTATTTGCCGCCCCCAAGGACTTCGGAACGGCGCAGGCCGGCGTCGTTGTACAGCAGGAAGATGTGCTGGTACTGCTCCTCTATGTGTGAATAGAACCGGTCGACTTCCAGGGGATGGAGGGGGCGGGGTTTCGGCGCCTTCGTCTGCTTGGCTGGGAAAAGGCGCACCTTGAGGTTCAGGTCGCAGTAGCCGTTGTCGTTGCACCAGCGCAGGAACCCGGAGAGATAGCAAAGCTCCTTGTTGATGGTGCGCTTGGTGGGGGGGTGCTCCCCGGCAGCGCGGCGCTCCGCGTACTCTTCATCCGTCTCGCTCTTGCGCCGGGCGGGCGCGATCAGTTGCGTCAGGCGCTGGCCCTTGTACTGCTCGATCAGGGACGGTGCGAGCTCCGCCAGGTAGAGCGGGCCGAAAAACGGAATCAGGTGGGTGAGGGCCACGGCCACATCCTTGCAGGTGGACGCCTCGTGCTCGTTCTTGTATTCATCCATCCAGTCGGGAAGGACCTCCCGCACGCGGGGGTTCGTTTTCGAGACCGGCTGCTGTCGGGAGATCCTCACCATCTCCATGTGGAAGGCGAGGGCCTCGGCCTCGGTGCCGGGAAAGTGGCGCTGCGGGTGGGGGCCATTGCGCCCCTTTGGCCGCCAGTCCACTATCCAGCATTTATCATGTTGGGGGCACTTGCGGACGGCCATTAGTCATATGCCGGTATGTTCTTAAAGATTATCCTTAAGTACATGATGAATGCAGATGAAATACACACTAATAGCTGTGGTATCAAGTATTTGTCCGGTATTAAGATACTGAACACCTTAGACAAACAAAGCATTAAAAGTAAAAACCAATAGTTATGCTTAGCTTTAAAATAGCATTGGCCAAATCCAGGCGCTAAAAAACTAAATACAAGTCCACAAACCTTGCTCTTTGGATATTTGAGACTAAAAATCACTTCCAGGATAAGGACAACGATAATGTAATAAATCAATACCTTACCCCACGGCACATAGTAATACCATGGAGCAGGGAGTGGACCTGAATAAGCTTTTGATAAAGGGAATGATGGTGAATCGTAAAGATTAAAGTCCATGCCAGTCTAACCTCTTGAGTTCTAGCCGTAGTTCGATCCCTTGGAGTCGTTCCCTGGATGCCCTCTTTCGTGCGATTCGCGAAGGGCCAGCACCATGTCCTCAATTGTCTCCAGGATACGCTCCTGACGCCGTTCGTCAAGGCTCCGGAAAGCGGCAAGGAACCTCTTTTCCTTTTCAGATAGTCCTCGCTCAATCCATTCGGCTCCGTCTTCTTCAACAAAAAAAGAAAACGGTTTGTGATATGCACGGGCAATTTTCTTAATCGTCTCCATGGTCAATTGCGTATCCATGTAGAGTATCTTATAGATCGTGGCGTTACTTACGCCTACCTTCTTGGCGACCTCCGTCTGAGACTTCCCTGCCTGGATTTCTTTCCTGATAAATTCCTTCGGGTCCACAACCCCTCCCTCTTGACTAGCGAAATTATTGCAGTAAAAAATATATTGACAATCTTTTTTTACAGTGGTAAAAATCCAAACCCAAGGAGTTATCATGGAATTTAACGGACAGAAGATTAAAACGCTCCGTGAGGAGCGTGGTTTTACAATGTCGGCTCTTGCTGAAAAGCTAGGCCCGACGTTCAAACGACAAAATATCTATGCTTACGAACATGGGGTCTGTGCTCCCCGTGCCTCGACTTTAGGCAAAATTGCTGAAGTCTTTGGCGTAGACGTGCACTCTTTTTTTGAGTAGTTCTTTTACCACAGTGGCAATAGTCCACCATAGGCAATAGGAATGACGGAGGGGGGGGGAGATCCATGAACGCACAACAGCGGGCAACCAAGGAGAAAATGACGCGGGCGAACGTGCAGACGCGGGACGTTTCGGAGGCGGAGCTGCTCGACATCCTTGCACTGCTGATGGACGAACGGGACAAACATTACGGCGCGGCGCGGGTAAATGGCGAGGCGGAGGAATATGGTTTTGCGATCGAGAATAAAAACCAGGCGCGGGGCATCCAACAGGCCCTTTTCCTGATCGGACGAAAGCTGAACGAGGGGGCGTGACGCATGGAAAAGATGCAGACATTTGCGGTGGTAGATGGCCGCAGGTTCGGCCCGCTGAACGAGAAGGATGTTTCCCGCCTGCGGCACAAGAAGGGTGTGGAGATCGAGCGGGTCGAACTCTCGCCGGAAGAGATCGAGCGGCAGAAGGCAGAAGGCAGAAGGCAGAAGGCAGAAGGCAGAAGGCAGAAGGCAGAAGGCAGAAGGCAGAAGGCAGAAGGCAGAAGGCAGAAGGCAGAAGGCAGAAGGCAGAA
>DATDNF010000026.1:0-22930 GCA_036518435.1 Geobacteraceae bacterium | reverse complement strand
ATTCAGCCCTCCGCACATTGCTGTGCAATGATGGCTGGACTGCCGGAAAAATTTCAAGTCGTTAAACGGCATAATATCGCTTTCTCTTTGATTTTACGGGTCATTACGGCTCATCAACGATTCAACGTTGGGACACTACTGGTTTCTGGTTTAATAAAAATAGGATATTTAGGTATTTTTTTATCAATCAATCGTGACAAAAGAATAAAAACTCCAGCCTCTCTTGGCTCATAGCTTATCCTTACTGCTGTGGTAGCATTTTGGTACGTTATGAAATAACCAAAGGCATTTTGTTCCGTCTTTGCTTCTCTAAAATAATACTCTTTTTCTAGATAATTAAACGTAATATTGCAATATCGATTAAATTGTTCAAATGTAACCATTATGGTCTCCTCACTGGATAATTCAAATCTTCTAACTACTTTCTTTCCATTTCATAAAATTTACTACGGATAGTTCTGGCGATGTACCTGATCAGCAGTTCCAGCAAAGGGATATCCTCCTTTGTCCTCGGCCGGCTCATTGGGACGACCCAAAAGACCGCTTGGAAACTCGGTCATGCTATCCGCGCCATGATGGCCTTGGTTCCGGCTGAATTGCCGCAGCTCATGGGTGTAGTTGAGCTTGACGAGAAATACCTCGGTGGCCGACCCCGGTTCCAGGAGGGGGGTCAAACACAAGTGCGGCAAAGGGACCTCGAAACAGTGTAACGCCGTTGTCGTCGAGCGCGAAGGAACGGTAAAGGCCTGCCTTGTGCCTCATGACACGGAGGGTGCTCTTCGCCCTTTTGTTGAAGCGGCCGTTGATCCGGCCGCATACCTGATGAGCGATAACAACCCGGCATATGCGAAAATTGCCGAGGGTTTCGCCGGACATTCCTCCGTTTGCCACGGAGACCGCGAATACGTCAGAGGCCAGGTCCACAACAACACTGCCGAGTCGTACAACGCCATACTGGAACAGGCTCTGGTCGGAGTCTTCCACTATATGAGCAAAGAGCACATGCAGCGCTATGTCGCTGAGGCAGCATTCCGGTGGAACCAGCGGGTTGCGGAGGTCTGCCGCACCAGAACGGGCAAGAAAAAGGTCGTGATGAAGGCCCTACCCGTGATCGAAAAAATCAAGAACCTTCTACGGGTGGCGCTCAATGTCAGATTCGGTGGACTCCTGAAAACAGCATCCGTGCCGTTGGATGAGCGCTACCTTTGTATTAGGGATAATTCCGTTTACTGAAAGGAATTTATCAACTAAATAGCCTGCAAAATAAATTGTCCTCCTATCAAGTAATAATTAACAATAAAAATATCAACTCATCACTCCATTGGATTCTTAATATATGTATTTTTCATACAACACGAAAATATTTCAAGCTGTCTGGCCAAATGATAAAATACTCTTCACCGGCAATTTCACGATATGCTGCTTTCACTTCTCTTACAAGCTGCATGCTTAACAACTTTTTGACTTCTTCAAACACCTTCACAGGTTCGTTAGTTAAAATAAAAATATTTGCTTCACCTGCTCCCATGTCATGACCGTCAACATCAGCCAGATTTTCGTTTAATGCTGCAATAATTAAATCCTCTAACTCAATCAAATCATCATAACTCAAAACTGTTTCTGGGAATTGTATAATCAATTGATATTTCATATGTTATATCCCTCAGTAAGGCGGTATTTTCAAGCCTTTTGCCTTTTGTATCTCTAAATAAATTTTTTGTCCTTCTTCAGGTCCAATTGGAAGATTCATATGTAATGATCTTTCTAGCTTTAGCATTTCATCTCTTGCACCTTGAGCCAGAATTCTTAATCGCCCTCCTGCCAATTCCTGTTGTGTATATCTTGTTAACGGATTATTTGTTATGCCAAATTTAAGATGTTCTCCTGTAGCTCCAACTTTTTGATATAGATAAGTTAAACTCTTAAATGTCTCTTCAGCCTTCCCCCCATACTTCCCAACCGTAGCACCCCACCCAATGAATGGGACCGCTCCCGCCGCAGAAAGTCCCGCATAACCATAATGGCCCTGAAGTGCGTAAATCCCTGCATTTAATAAATCAGCTGGTGCACCAATCAATGGCGCCAAGCCGAAAGCGTCAAGTGATGTATGCAGATTGTCCAAAGTCAAATAACTGCCAAAGTAATAATTGGCTGTTGAAAGATCAGAATTAAACCCATTCACTACCGAACTGATAAACCCGCCACTAGAGCCAGCGCCACTGCCAGTAAAGCCACCGCTACCTCCATTGTAGCCACCCCCGCTGTAGCCACCACCACCGGTATAACCGCCACCCCCGCTGTAGCCACCGCCGCCGGCATAACCACCGCCGCCGTAACTGCCACCGCCGCCTGGAGGCGGCCCGCCACAACCATAACAAATATTTGGCTCAGGCACACCGCCACCGCTGCCATAACCTGGATCAGGATAAATCGGTATAACAATCCCTCCACAATCGCCATCATCGTCACCACAATGCCCCGTCGGATCAGTACGATTAAGAGGGTTATTTTGGACATAGCTATACCGGTTCAAGCTTTGCGGGTTTGTGGGGTCCGGTATGATGCTGTCGGGGGTGATGAATCTTCCTGTCACTGTGTCATACAGCCGGGCGTTATAGTTGTAGAACCCCGTTTCGGAGTCCAGCTCTTGTGAGGTGTACATGTGGTTCACCGGCTGTGTCCCGGCCTGGGAACCGTTTTCGCCATAGGGGTAGTAAATGATGTTTTCGGCCTGTGCCCCGGTCGCGTCGGTAACCGCAACAATGCTGCCCTGATGGTCTGCATGGTAGTAAAGGGTTTTTGTAGTCGTTTTGAGGGCTATCCTTTGGTCGCCAGCGAAAATGAATTTTGCACAGGCACCATTGACACACTCGTAGAGGTTATCGAGATAAACGGTTGTATAACCTTGGGCAACCTTCTTCACCCTGCTCCCGGCGCCATCATACACGAAGTTAATTGTACCGTTGACGCTCACGGGCATGTTGTCGTAGTTGTAGGCGACGGTCCGTTGGCCGTCCGACGTCGTATTGCCGTTGGCGTCGTACTGATAGCTATTGCCTGTAGAGGTAGTGCCCACGGCATGGGGCTTGCCGGAATAGAGGGTGTAGCTCTGGCTAGCCATGGTATTGGGAATAAAGTTGTTTATCGAATCTGTGATGCTCGTGATGTTGCCCTTGTTGTCATAATAATAGGCAAGTCCCACCACGGGAGTCTGGCTCGGGCTGATGGTGGTTATGCCGGCAAGCCAATTGTTCAGCGGCTTGTAGGTGTAGGTTGTTGTGACGCCGTTGCCGAAGGTGACACTCCCCGGTTGACCAAGGGCGTTGTACCCATTAAGGGTGGCATAAACAGTCGATTGGAGAAGATTCCCGTTGGCGTCATAAGTCTTGCCGGTGGCCGTTGAAACATTCCCTCCACCGTCGTAGGCGTACGCGACAATCTCGTTATCCGGATATGTAAGGGTCGCAATCCTGTCAAGACCATCGTAAATCGCTTGGACGGTGTAGGTTACCCCGTCCACGGTCTTAAGCGTCTTGGTCGTCCTTCCCGATTGGTCGTAGAAGTATTTTGTCGTTCCCGATGAATCGGCCATTGTGGTGAGGCGCCCCAGCGGATAGGCCGATGTCGGTTCGTCATACGTATAGGTACTCAACACATCGCCTTGCTTCTGTTTGAGCCGGTTCAGGGCATCATACGTATATGTGGTTGAATGTCCGTTCGCATCGGTTTGGGTTGTAAGGTTCCCGTTAAGGTCATAGAAATATCGCCAGAAACCCATATCAGGATCCGTCATGTCAGTCTTGCGACCCAGATCGTCGTAATGCATCACAGTCTGGTTACCCTCGGTATCGGTCACATTGAGAAGGTTGCCGAGCACGTCGTACTGGTAGGTCGTCGCGGCATAGGGAGCTTGAGGGTCGGCAGTACAGGAGGAATAAGTTCCTGTATACTCTTCAACTTTGACCAGACGGCCATAAACATCCCTGCTCTCCCGCTTGCGGTGGCTATTGGGATCGATGGTGACCTTTATTCCTTCGTCATAACATTCGGAAATATGTGAATTGTCAGGATCAACCGACTGGACCAAACGGCCTATGGGATCATAGGTAAAGGTCTTATACCTGGGCAAGTCGTTAATATTATTTTCAAAATACGGGTAGGAAACATTTTCCACGGCTCCCCGTTGATCATAGGTGATCTGGCTCACTATGACGCTGTTATTTGCTCCGCTATCGCGTGATTTAATTGTTCGGCCCATGCCGTCAAAATAGGTCTCCGACCAGAGCCCAAGAGAGTTGCTGCTTTTAACATGCTGGGAATAGGCATACATTGAGTTATAGACAACCCCAAGGGGATTGCTCGCGGTGTTCCAGGCAGGATAGGCCCAGTTGGTCCAGGAGCCATCGGGCTGCGTCTCGGAAGTTTTCCGGCCGATGGAATCGTACTGAAGGGATGTAACAGCGCCGTTAGGGTCGGAGACGCTCACAATTTGCCCATAACGCCCATTGATTGGGGCTATGCCGTCCACACCGTAGTATTGGGTGGTTGTCTGCTGCTGCAACGCGTTGATGCTTACCTTGGGGAATGTAAATGAGGTATCGTAGCTCACCCTGGTGATGTTGCCATTTGCATCCCTGCTACAGACGGGGTTCCCATAGTAGTCATATCCTGTCCAGGATTCGGGGCTGGCAGCCCCATTATTCCACCGAGATACGCGGGTGACGTTGCCAGCCACAAGTGCCGTAGGCGGTGAATGCGTTGAGCAGTCGGTAACGCCATCATATTCATAGTTCGTGGTAGAAATGGGGGTCGTGGTCCCGATGCCCTGGTAGGTCGTCTCAGAGGAAAGAAGTCCCATTATCCAAGGAGTGGAATTTTGAGCATAGCTTCTCACAATTGTGCGATTGACCTGGCTATCGGAAGGAGTGTTGACATTGCCATACTGGTCTTCACGCAGCACATTGCCGTATGCGTCATACTGCGAGTAGACCGTCTGGATATGCCGGGCATCGGTACTTCCTTTACACGCTCCTGAGACACCGCCCGCGCAGCTATATACGTCAACTTGAGACGGGGGATCATAGAAATAGCCGCCTGTTGACAGATCGGAGTAAGTTGTCTCTACTTCCGAGAATGTGGTGAGCGTCTTACCACCGTCGGTTGTCCCTGAGACGCGGGTCCGGTATGGCTTCCCTTTCACGTAGCCGGTGGAAACATTGGCGTTATTCGCATTAATAGCGGTGTCGTTTCCCTGATGGAACCATGTCTCCGTGACAGTCTGCTGATTTTGCGGACCGGCAGGCCCGGTAACGGTCACATGGTTGAACCCACGGAAATCCTTTTCTGGGGAGTAAAAGTATCCTCCCTGGTAGGTATAGGTGGTTTTTGATATATTGCCGGTGCTGCCGGTGCCGTCGTTGAGCGAAAGCGTACTGATTGTCCAATATGGAAACGTTACACCACTTAATGGCGCAAGAGAATAGTCTATTGTCACGTTTCCGCCAATTGCATTGTAAAAAGATCTGAGGGCATCCACAGGCGCGTTTTCTGCTGCTAGGTTGAGAGAGGGAGATAGAGAAGAAGCCGGGGCATAACTCACTATGTCATACAATTTAGAAAGCCCCGTCTGATCCAGGTAAGTAATGACGCTGCTTTTTCCATGTCCGGCATAGTCGCCGATCAATATTGCAGGAATATCACTTTGGCCAACAAAATTACTATCCTCGGGAAGATTTTGAGCAGAAAAGATCCCGTCCCCTGAAGAAAAATATAATGTACTTCCCAGATAAACCCAAGCAGAAGTGCCATCAGAATTCAAACTGCCTTGATAGTTTGCCATCATTAGATCAGTTCTGCCGTCGCCATTGAAATCTCGTGCGAACAGATCAAAGCTGCTATTCCCGTTACCGTAGCCGCCCACTCCTGAAACGGTGATTTTTTTAAATGATCCCCCCCCTTGATTTACATAGAGATCGCTGCTATTGGAATTGACGTCGGTTCTCAAAATATCCGGAAGCCCGTCGCCATTGAAGTCCCCGACAACTACCTTGGTGTTTGATGCCGCCCATCCCCCAAACCCGGACAAATTGCCAAGGCCGATCAAAGTGCCGGAGTTCGATGATTTCTGGGTAAAAGTGCCGTCTCCGTTTGAAATCAGCAGATAGTTATTACCGTCGGATTGAAGCATTAGAATATCTGCTTTTCCATCACCATCGAAATCAGCGACAAAAAACAATGCGTCATTCCAGGTATTCAAAAACGGGTTAAAGCTTAAGCCTGTTTCCATAAGCTGAAGCAAAGAATGACCAGTTGAATCCAATTTCAAGAAGTCATCCAAACCATCACCATCGAAATCTCCGACAAGATAAACAGTCGTGCTTCCCGATGGGCTTTGATAATCCTTGTAACCGTTATAAAAAACTGTTGTTGAAATAGGAGTGGAAGACCAATAATATCCATTATAACCATAGGTTCCATCACATTGTGGCTGCTCGACCATGATCTCATTGGCATTTGCATAACCAGCTGAAAAATGCCCAACAAAATAGATATAATTTGACAATATAGGCCCAATGCTCCAGTACTGATTATAGCAATTAGACAGCGGAGACAGTTCGGAGGCAGGATAATTTGTGAAAGTTCCATTTCCGTTTGATTTAAGAATGCTGTTATTATTATCAGTTTCTACATGTAAAATGTCCATTTTACCGTCGCCGTCAAAGTCAGCCACGGTATTCCAAGCGCTGCCAGTATCAAGCCAACTTACGTTTCCAAGAGGGCCAGACGTATTCTGGATATACTTTTTTTCCTGATAAAGCGCATTATTGAAGACATTAATTTGATTTATATTCTGCCCATTTGTAATAGTACCAGTATTTGAATCAACATTTGCGTCATTTCCGTATTGCGTTACAGTCCTTAAAAGCAGTCTGCCGGTATAGGCACTGTTTCCGTAGAACAGTCCATATGTCCTCACCCTATTGCCGTTGCCAAAAACATCTATTGTTGTCAGGTTGAGCGCGGTCTTAGCCGGAAAACCCAGGTTGTACATGGTAGGCGCATCAGTGCGATTGCCCGCTCTGTAGAATTTGACATAATTGGTCGGCGGCAGGCTAGCCCCGGTGCCCGAGTAGGCGGTGTAATTGATCTGGTCCAGATATATTTGTCCCTGGTCTTTTACGTAGGAAAAGGTCATGTAGTTTCCGTTGGGTTCGATAACCTCATCGAGGCACCACTTGAAAATTCGGCTGCCAGCGGACGGGTCATCCTGGCGCGACGCGGAAGCCTGGCCGAACAAGAAACGGACGCCCACCTTATTGGTCACTTCCCAATAGGTGTACCCATCAGATGCAGTCAACTGCCTAATTCTGTTAAAATCCTTCTCAATTTTCGCGCGATATTCGCCGTTGAAGCTCACGAGGTCAAGCGTGGCCCCGCTCACTTTCATCTGAAAGTTGCTCCCGCTATAGTTGACTCCTCCCTTGGTAGAGCGTTGTATCGCCCCAACCTCTAGTTCCCACCCCATGCCTACCCAGCCATTTCCGTTGTTACTTCGGTAGATAAGGGCCAGACCGGGTTGGACATTGTTCCGACCAGCAGGCACCTCAATCGGAATCCTGTAACTAAAAGTTCCAGTAAACAGGTCCGGCAGCATAGTGTCGCTGCCAGCATCTGCGCCTAAATTTACATCGGATACGCTTGCTCGAACAACCGGGCTGGGAGATGTGGCAGCAGCATAAGCGCTGCTAAACTGCGACAACAAAAGGAATAGCACTAAATGTACAACATCGATGACTCGGCTTTTGATCATTGCAGTTCCCCATCTCATTTTGAAATGATGATTTTTAGGTTTAGTTTTCCCCAAGAGGTTGAGTTCGATCGCCGATTTTACAACGAGCAAAGCCGTCCTACCCCGCTGGAGCTGCCTTAGTGAGGTATAACGCTAAATTTGCAAATCCGCTTCAAACAACTACAGCAAAGGTCATGCCAAGTAATTTGCTGGTGTAAAAACAGGCATTTACAATTTACGCAACATCGAACTGACAAGTGTAAGGTAAACAAAGTTTACAACTTGCGTTCTAAATATTGCGCAACCATCGAATATTACAAGGTAATTCGGGAATGTAAACAAAGTTGACATTCGTCAACTTTGTTTACAAGTTTATATCACCAAAAGTGTCCGGAAAGGAGGTGTCTTTGTTATGTCCAGTTCAGCAGTTTTGACCAGAACCCGGAACGACACGTCCAGGTGGACAAAGCTGTTTCTGATAACGCGTCTGGTCGACTGAACTAATTATTCGAGTGCTGGCAACACCAAATCCTTCCCGTCCCGTCCTCCTGCAATTGAGATAACATCGGAATACGACAACGGCAGCCTCCTACGATCTTTATTGGTTGGGGAACCATCAAGTTAACGCAGTGCTTGCCATTGTTGTTTGTTAATCTTTCCCGCAATTTCCAAAAAAAAGGGGCCCATGCGGGCCCCTCATCGACAGAATATCGCAAGCTTGTGCTAGAAGAAGTAGTAGGCGGCAAGACGAATGGTGTTGTCCTGGCCCAGGTCGGATTGACCGGGAGTATTATTGCCATAGACGGTTTTCTGGTGCTCGAACTCGGTCGCAACCCTGACCGCGGCGTTCAGGTCATAGGCCACATTGCCGTAGATCAGCTCGTTGAACTTCTCGAAGTTGGCTGCCGTATAGTTGGCATAGTCGTAGGCGTTCCTTCTCTGCCAGCCGGCTGTGATCCCCAGGTCCTGGGTCGGGTAGAAGATGACCTGGCCCGCGATACCGTACCCTTTCGCGCCGGTCTTGTCGGGTGTCGCGCCGACAGTGGCGCTTCCGGTGGCGCTGTTGAAGAGCATGTTGGCCGCCATGTAGGCCTGGGTCTCGAAGGACATGGTCATGGCGCGGCTCTTGCCGTCACTGGACTTGAGGACCGGCACGAAGGCGTAGACACCATAGCCATAGGAGTCGACCGCCCTGTTTGTGGTGGGGGCAACACCGACCTTCTCACTCCCGACCAGACCGAAAACGCCGGCCGTCAGGTTGTTCATCGCCATACCATAGAAGCCGGGGGCGGTGCCAAGGGCCTTGCTGACGAACATCACCTGGGCAGCCGCGTTCACCACCGAGCCGTAGGTATCGGTGGTGTCACCGACCAAGTTATCGTTATCCTGGGTGGGATTCTGGACACCGACGACCAGTTTCAGGGAGTTGTTGGCATTGAAGTTGACCTTCTGGGTCAGCCTGAGCTGCGCGACCCGCGGGTTGTTCGGGTTGCCGGTGGCCGCACCCTGGCGGAAGTCGATAGTGTTGGCAAGCATCGGACCGAAGATGTCCTGGGTCTGGCCGAACAGCACCTGGGTGTTCGCCCAGTCGAGAGAACCGTAGGCGTGACGCATCCGCAGGAGGCCGTTTTCATTGCTGGTGCTGCCGGGGCCAAAAAAGTCGGCCTCGATGAGGGCGTTGGTCTTGGCGCCGAGGAAGGTCGGGCCGGCCACCTTCAACCAGAAGCGGGACTGGCGGGCGGTGAGAATGGACTGGTCTTCCCTGCCGGCAATTGATGTCGTCTTGGGGATCGGGCCGTTGGGGAGCAGGAAGTTTGCACCGGCACCACCCAGGTTGGTCGAGTTGTAGGCGTAGTCGAGCTTGACGTAGCCGCCGACGGAGAGGTTGAACTTGCTGGTGGCCGGGCTGGCCATGGCGCCGTAGATGCCGGGCGCCACTTCGCAGGACGGCTGGTAGTCACAGTTGTACGTCGGGGCGTCGGCCGCCATGGCGGGGGCGGACACCAGCAGTGCTGCTGCGATGAAACCTAATGTTTTCTTCATTCCTTACCTCCTTCATTGAAAAAATCGACTGAGATTAAAAACAGCAAATCACACACAAACAATCGCTACATTTCCGAAAGGTACGTCTCACCTCCTCTCGTGCAGAATTATGCGGAACCAGGTTCCTGAAAATGCCCTCCACTCAAAACACCCATGCATTTTCCTATTCCACGGCAATAATATCGTTCGCCTGGACACCCTTCCCTTCTTTGATAACGCCGTAGGCGCCGTTGGTGCCGACAAAGCCGCCAACCTCCAGGGTGGCGACCCGTTCGCCGGGGGCGAAGCCGAGGCCGGCCACCACCTTGCCGGGACGCTCGATCCTCAGAATCTGCCCCACCCTGAGCCCCGCCTCCCGGCCGGCATTGATGTAGACCCGGTCACCCTCCACGGCAACCACTTTCCCGTACCAGGGGAGAAGTGCCACCACTTCCCGCACCCTTTCCGTCAGTTCAGCCAGGGCCTTGCCCTGGGCTGCTTCCCGTGCCGCGCCATCGGCAGGCGCATAGGAGGGGATAACGGCCGTGACCGTCCGCACCAGCCCGCTCCCCATACCGTCATAGATCTCCCCCTGAACGGTCTTGCCGGGAGCGACCTGGTCGGGCGCCGCAACGAAGACCGCCACCGTGGCGCCGTACTCCTGCTGGAGGCGCACGGCGAAAGCGGCGCGTTCGGCCTGATTGGTGACGGTGGAATACTTGGCCAGGAAAGCCGGCTGGCCGGGATCGAGGAGTACCCCGGCAGCACAGCTCCTCATCCTGTCCATGAGCGGCAGGAGCAGACCGTTTTCACCGGATTCCAGCACGGCTATACGGCTTTTGAGGGGAATGGGAGCGAGTACGGGCTGGGGCGCGGGGTTGACCGTCTGCTGGCCAACCATGACGGGTGCCGGCGCTTGGGGAGCAACTTGCGGAGCCCCGGCAGCAGCGGTCTGCGGAGATCCCATGACCTTTTCATACCCTTTTTTCACAAGTTCGCCACCGCGGGGGGCGCCCGATTCCACATAACGGCGCGGCACCCAGATGGTAGGACTGGCGCCGGGGTCCATGGTGAGGACCGGGTTCGGCACCTCCACATAATCGCCCGGCGCTGCGTTCCCCGCCTTGTTTGCGGCACAGGCGGCGAGCATCACCAGGGAACAGACCATTATCACCTTGATAAATTGCAATCGGTACTCCTTCAAGTTTCGTCGGTCAAAAAAGCGAAAAGCCCTTGCGACGCCACGCTTACCTGCCGTGGACACACAAGGGCTTTTTTGATTCACCCGGCAACATGCCGCCACCGGCAAAAGCCTGCCGGTCAAGCTGGTACGACTTTTGTTGGGGACGTACTGTTGACATCGTCACCTGCGCATTTGGCTGTAGTTCCGTCGGCTATCCCTGCCGCCGACACGCTTGCGAAGGCCTTCCCCTCAGCAGTCAGGCCCGCCTCCGATTGCCGCAGCGAGCAGCGGCAAAATGCTGTTTTAAAATTTTCGACAGAATACATAATTTTCCAAACATAAGTCAAGGAGAAATTTCCAGCCTGCGCAATTAAATATCACTAATTGCCCGAAGATGCAACAATTTATGGCGCAAACCCCTCCTTGCGACGAACCGGCCGGCCAATGATGCGTCATGCGCTGTCAGTGCCCCGTTTGGCAGAGCTCGGTCAGCACGCCGCCGCTGCTCTTCGGGTGGACGAAGGCGATGCGAGCGCCGTGCGCGCCATTGCGCGGGGTCCGGTCGATCATCCGCGCCCCTTCCGCTTCCAGACCGGCGATGGCCGCCTCGATGTCCTCCACCTCGTAGGCCAGGTGGTGGATGCCGGGGCCATTCTTCTCCAGGAATTTCGCCACCGGGCTCTCCGGCGAGGTCGGCTCCAGAAGCTCGATCTTCGACTCGCCGACCTGGAGCATGGCGACCTTTACCCCCTGCTCGGCCACCTCCTCGATCCCCAGAAAGACCATGCCGAGCATGTCGCGGTAGAACGGGAGCGCATCGGCGAGGGAGTGAACGGCGATGCCGATGTGGTTTATTTTTTTCATCATGGAGGCTCCATTTATAGATGAAATTTGTTACAGTCGGGTTTCGAGAAGGTTAATTTACCGAAACAATCAAAAAACCAGTATAAGGCACGCCTCATAGACCGACTCCAATAGTCCAGGTCCCAAAGTGCTATGAACTTCTATGGCATGACCTATTATTATGTTTGATAGTAGTGTTTCTCCGTTGCTCCGTTGCTCTGTGTTTCAAAATCCATCACAACACCACCGTCTCCC
The DNA here is from genome assembly GCA_036518435.1 of Geobacteraceae bacterium. GTDB lineage: Bacteria > Desulfobacterota > Desulfuromonadia > Geobacterales > Geobacteraceae > JAMPXD01. The sequence goes on along the minus strand of DATDNF010000026.1, from coordinate 10,838 downwards.
TATGCTTCCCGAACACCTCCCGGAACACGTCGGCGATCTCGCCGAGGGTGGCGTAGCTCTTCACTGCGGCCAGGATATGGGGCATCAGGTTGTCGCTCCCCTTGGCCGCGGTTTCCAGCGCTGCCAGGGCCTCCCGGACTTTTGCCCCGTCCCTTTTCGCCTTCATGCCGGCAAGCCCCTTCTTCTGGGCGATCTCCACCTCCTCCTTGATCTTCAGGAGCTCGGGTTGCGGCTCGTTCTCGATGGTGAACCGGTTCACCCCGACGATCACCGTGTCGCTGGTCTCGATGGCCCGCTGGTAGGCGTAGGCGGAGTCCTGGATCTCTTTCTGCTGGAAGCCGCGGGAAATGGCCTCCACCGCCCCCCCCAGCTGGTCGATCTTGTCGATGTAGGCAAAAGCGTCCTTTTCTATCCGGTCGGTGAGGGATTCCACCAGGAAGCTCCCGGCCAGGGGATCGACGGAGTCGGCCACCCCGGACTCGAAGGCGATCACCTGCTGGGTGCGGAGCGCGATCCGGACCGAATCCTCGGTGGGGAGCGCCAGCGCCTCGTCGCGGGAGTTGGTGTGGAGCGACTGGGTGCCGCCGAGCACCGCGGCCAGGGCCTGGATAGTGACCCGCATGATGTTGTTGTCCGGCTGCTGGGCGGTGAGGGTGCAGCCGGCGGTCTGGGTATGGAAGCGGAGCATCTGGGAGCGGGGGTCCTTCGCCTTGAAGCGCTCCTTCATGATCCGCGCCCACATCCGGCGGGCGGCGCGGAACTTGGCCACCTCCTCCAGGAGGTTGTTGTGGGCGTTGAAGAAGAAGGCGAGACGGGGGGCGAACTCGTCCACGTCGAGTCCCGCTTTGATGGCCGCATCCACGTAGGCGATGCCGTCGGCCAGGGTGAACGCCACCTCCTGCACGGCAGAGGAGCCCGCCTCGCGGATATGGTAGCCGGAGATGGAGATGGTGTTCCACTTGGGGACGTGGTCCTTGCAGTAGGCGAAGATGTCGGTGATGATCCGCATCGACTCCTGCGGAGGATAGATGTAGGTGCCGCGGGCCATGTACTCCTTGAGGATGTCGTTCTGGATGGTGCCGGAGATCTTGTCGGCGGAGACCCCCTGCTTCTCCGCCACGGCGATGTACATGGCGAGCAGGATCGCCGCCGTGGAGTTGATGGTCATGGAGGTGGAGACCTGGTCGAGCGGGATGCCGTCGAACAGCACCTCCATGTCGGCGAGGGAATCGATGGCAACCCCCACCTTCCCCACTTCACCCTGGCTCATGCCGTGGTCCGAGTCGTACCCCATCTGGGTGGGGAGGTCGAAGGCGACCGAAAGGCCGGTCTGCCCCGCATTCAGGAGGTACTTGTAGCGCTCGTTAGACTCCCGGGCGGTGCCGAACCCCGCGTACTGGCGCATGGTCCAGAACCGACCGCGGTACATGGTCGGCTGCACGCCGCGGGCAAACGGGTACTGGCCGGGGAAGCCGAGACTCTCTTCATACCCGGGATAGTCGAAGCCGGGGGTGAAGAGCCGCTCCATCTCGATGTTGGAGGTGGTGCGGAACTCGCTCTTGCGCTCCGGCGCCTTGGCGATGTTTTTCGCGACGGTAGTGTCATTCCACTGCTGTTTCTTCTCGGAAATGCCCATATTCCTCTCCTGGTGCGCTGAATTTGTTCTCAATCGATCAAGTTTGCCGCTTGCAAGCAGGATGCATTGCTCTACACTTTAAACAGCCAATGTACGTCCCCCGGCGCGAAAGGAGACCTGCCATGAAATGCCCCACCTGCAAGAGCCTGGACCACAGTGACATCGATCTCCACTCCAACGGTTTCAATGAGGACATCATGGAGTGCCGCGTCTGCGGCACCGTCTGGTCCGTCAACCACGGCACCGTAGAGATTGTCAGAGACCCCCAGGAGAAGTCATTTCTGGAAGCCCAATCCGAATCCGTGGAAGGGGACGACTACAACCAAGCGTCATAAAAACAGACCCCGTCTTTAGAGGCGGGGTCTGGATATTCAAACCGGGTGCGAGATTTCGACCAGATCGTCGCCGGCCCGCAGAAGCTTCGCTGAGGCGTAGCAGCGCTACGTCGAAGCGGGGCTTCGAGGACACGGCGGCGAGATGGCCGGAAGACCGCACCCGTCCTTAGAGGACCGCCTTCAGGTACTCGCCGGTCCGCTCCCGCTTCTCCCGCTCGATCTCCTTCGGGTCCACCTCGACGAATTTCTCGTCCGGGGTGATCTTGAAGAGCGGCTGCCCCTTCTGGACGATCGTGCCGTCGCCACCCTCGACCAGGATCCTGTCGATGGTGCCGGAGAACGGCGCGTTGATCTTGTTGAACATCTTCATGACCTCGATGATGTAGAGCGGCTGTCCCTTGTCGAAATGCATCCCTTCGGTCACGAAGTGGGGCATCCCCGGCGCTTCCTGGGCATAGTACATCCCGCCGCAGGCCGCCACGATCTCGTCCGCCTTGGTGGCCGGCGGCGGCACCAGGACCTTTTTCAGCCGCGCCTGCAGGTCGGGATCGGTCAGGTAGTCGGGGATGACGACCTCCAGGTCGTCCTGCACGTGCATGTCCCAGAACCGGGTGTTTTCCCCGATCAGGAACAGCATGCCGAGCAGCTCCAGCCCCGCCTCGTAGCCGAACAGGGCGGAACGGACCTGCTCCCAGCTCTCGGCGTCGAAGCCCCCCTGGGGCTTTTCCATCTGCACCAGCTCGTTGAGCTTGAAGAACTCGTCCCGCTGAAGCCCCAGCTTCTCGCGCAGGGTGCGGGAGAACTGCAGTGCGTTCTGGAGCAGCTCGTTGTCGTGGCTCCAGATCACCTCCGCCGCTGGCTTGGAGGGACGGTAGGACATGTGCAGGTATTCGTAGGTGTCGTTCAGGACCCCGAGAGGATTTCTCAGCCAGACCACCTTGCCGTTGTCGATCCGAAAGTTTTTCCGGTTCATGCTCAGCCAGCCGGAGAGGAGGTGCGGGTCGTCCAGGAGGCGTTCCATGGGGCGGGTGATCAGGGTCCCCTTCCGGTCGAGGAGGGCGGACATGGTCTTCGCAACCCCCGGATCGTCGGGGAACTGTTCGGCCATCCGCTTCGCATAGTGCTTCTTCATCTGCAGGAAGGCATAGACCGGGTCAAGTTTGTTGGCCTCTTCCTTGAGGAGGCCAACCAGGGTGAGGTACGGGACCACGAAGCGGGTAGTCGGTTTGGCCATGACGTTGTTGCCGAGGAACCAGTTGACCAGGCCGTAGTGGAATTCCAGGTTGGTGGCGAGCGAGGTGCCGCGCAGGGTGGTGCTGCGCAGCACCGTGGAGAGGTGCTCGTAGCTCGCCAGCCGGTCATCCCCCTTGGTGAGCAGCAGCGCGATGTTGGAATCGTAGGCCCCGGCCACCTTGTACTTCATGAAGATGCCGGTGTCGGGGTTCACCATGCTGATCCCCTGGTCGTCGCGGATCTCCCCCTCGACCGGTTTCGACCAGTAGCGGATCATGCCGCCGGCATGGGGGGAGAGGGAGGCGTCGGTGGCGTTCAGGCGCGCCTCGACGGCGGCATTGAAGCGCACGATCCGCTCCGGCTTCGGGAGGCGCTCCTTGTGCTCCGCCAGGAGCGCCATCGCCTCCACCAGGGATTCGACGACGAACGAGTCGTTCTTGTCCTTCGGGTTGGTGAACTTGAGGCTGTAGCAGAGCTCCGTCACCCGGTGCTCCACTTGTATCCTGGTGTTCACCTCCATGAAGAAGTGGCGGTCGCGGTCGACGATGCACTCGAAGGTGGAGGCCGAATCGAGGCCCACCGCCTGGCCGAACCGCGCCGATTGCTCTTCCATCCTCTTCAGGACCTTCAGGTCGCTCTCCAGGGCCTTGGCTTCGGCCTTGTTGCCGGCGGCCTTGGCCCGGGCGATGGCTGCGGCCAGCCCCTCCTGGGTGACGGAGACCTCCAGGAGCTTCTGCTCGTGCATCTGCAGGGAGCAGTCGCGCCCCCCGAGGGCAATGCACCACTCGCCGTTGCCGAGAAGCTGGATCTCATTGTGCCGGGTCTGCTCGATGTTCAGCTCGATCAGGACGTTCTTGTTGTCCCCGATGCCGTTGGCCTTCACCTCGTTCAGGATCTCCCGGACCAGGGCGGGTGCCTCGGCCGACGCCTTGGCGATCATCTTGGCATCCGGGTTCTTGGCGGTGAGGAGCGCGGTCCCAAGGATGCGCTGCCCCTTCCCCCCCCCGCCGCCGATGGCCTTGAGGCGGAACCGGCTTCTCGGGTACTTCTTGAACAGCTCGGCCACCTCGGCCTGGACCTGGGCGCAGAGCTCCTCTATGGAGAAGAGGTCCACCCCCTTGGCATAGGACGCCATCAGGATATGGTCGGCCAGCGCTTCCAGGGAGACCTTCGGGTCATTGAGGACCTTCGGGTCGCACTCCATCCCGTCGGCCTTCACCAGCGCCAGCAGCTTCTCCCGGGTGGGATGCTTCTTGAGCAGCGTGCGGGCGGTCACGTTGTTCACGCCGGGGGTGACGCTGACGTCCACATTGAGGGCGGTCCGCTTCGCCTCGTCCTTTTTCCCCGCCCTCGCCTGGGTCGCCGCACAGGGGCCGATGAACTTGAGCCCCGCGGCCTCGATGGCAGCGACGAATTCCTCGTCTTCGGCCATGAAGCCGTAGCCGGCGAAGATGGAGTCGTAGCCGTTGTCCCGGGCGATCCTGATGATCTGGTGGATCCGCTCCACCCGCTCTTCCTTGCTCGCCCCGGTGTAGTCGGGTACCCGGTGGACCCGCTTCGAGTCGGTGAGCGTGCGCAGTTCCGGGGCCAGGGCATTGGGGTAAACGATGGAATCCTTTTCCGAGAGGAGAATCCCGTAGTGGGTGATTCCCATCTCCTGGTAGACATCCATCGCCTCTTTCCTGATCGGGCCGCGGCAGACGATGAGCGGCTTCAACTCCTCGCAGGAAAAGGAACGGACCCATGGGGAGGAAGAGTTGCTCAGACGGCGGTCGCGGTGGATCAGGGGGTTGTGCATGTAGTAGTCGGCAGGCTGTGCCTGGTGGCGGGGCCTGTCCTTATACCCTTCAATCGCCTTCAGCTGAGGGCGGCCGAACTCTTTGCTGCGGTCGACTTTCTGTGCCATGGGCTTTTATCTCCAATCTCGTCGGATATTGATTGTCATACATCACCCCCCTTTAGTAAAGGGGGCGGGGGGGATTTAGCTTGCCGAAGCGCGCCAAATCCCCCTAAATCCCCTTTAGGCCCTTTTGGGTCCTTTGCGAAAGGGGGACTTAAAACCTTTAGTGGAACTCGCGCTGCACGCCCTGCATCGGCCCCGGCTTGTAGTGCCTGAGGAGGAAGTTCATGTTCTCGCCGAGCACCTTGCGCAGATCCGTGGGCATCACGAGCGAGGAGATGGAGCCGAGGGAGAGCCCCTCCTTCGGGTTCATCAGCTCTTTTTCGTAGCGCAGATTGAGGGCGCCCTCCTGGGCCTTCAGCCAGTCGGCCGCCTCTTTCTCGGCGTCCCGCTTCGCCTCCTCGCCATCCATCCCCGCCGCAAGGCGCTCATGGACCCCCTGCTTGACCCGCTCGGGGATTGCGCTGCGCATCTTGCGGAGCTCGTCCTTGTAGACGAACTCCTTCCCTGCCGGCCCCATAACCGCCAGACGGGTGGTCGGCAGTGCCAGGACCAGGTCGGCGCCGGTCGGGTAGTTGTTGTAGGAGGCGTAGGCGCCGCCGTAGGCATTGCGGATGATCAGCAGGATGCGGGGGGTCCTGATGTCGACGATGGAGTCGAGCATGGAGCGGCCCGCCTGGACGATGCCGCGGGATTCCTGCTCCTGTCCCGGCAGGAAGCCGGTGGTGTCCTCCATGAAGATGATCGGGATGTTGTAGATATTGCAGAAGCGGTTGAAGCGGGCGATCTTGTAGGCCGAATTGACGTCGATCTGGCCGGAGGCCACCGCGGAGTTGTTGGCCACGAAGCCGACCACGTTCCCCCCCAGCCGGCCGAAGGCGGTGACCACTTCACGGGCCCGGTCCGGCTGCAGCTCGAAGTAGTCCCCATGGTCGCAGATCTGCTGGATCATGATGGAGACGTCGAACGGGGTGTTGAAGCCGGTGGGGGAATTGAACGCCTTCTTCAGCAGGGTGTTGATCTCCCAGGTCTTCCGGTCCAGCGGATCGCTGGTCTCCTGGAAGGGAGCCATGACGCTGTTGTTGTCCGGGATGTAGGAGAGGAGCTGGAGGGCGGTCCGCAGCGCCGCCACTTCATCGGCAACGGTGAGGTCGGCAACGCCCGACTGGCCGTGGACCTTGGGTCCACCCAGCTCTTCGGGGGTGATGTCCTCCCCCAGGACCGACTTGACGACGCCGGGGCCGGTAAGGCCGAAGAAGGTATCGCTCGGCTGGATCACGAAGCTCCCCTGTCGGGGGAGGTAGGAGCCGCCGCCGGCGTTGAAGCCGAACATGCACATGATGGAGGGGACCACGCCGCTGATCTTCCTGAGCGCGGTGAACGCCTCGGCATAGCCGTCCAGGCCGCCGACCCCGGCGGGGACGTAGGCGCCGGCGCTGTCGTTCATCCCGATCAGGGGGATACCCTTCTCCCCGGCCATCTGGAAGAGCAGGGCAAGCTTCCTGCCGTTGGTGGCATCGATGGAGCCGGCGCGCACCGTGAAGTCGTGCCCGTACAGGGCCACGTCCCGGCCGTTCACATTGAGGATGCCGGTGACCAGCGACGCGCCGTCCAGGTTCTTCCCCCAGTTCTGGAAGAGGACGTTCGGCTCCTTGTCGGTGAGGACGCGGATCCGCTCCCAGACGGTCATCCGCTTCTTGAAGTGCTGCTTCTCGATCTGGTCGATGCTGACCGATCGCACAGGGCGCTGGATCAGGTCGTGCCCTTCCTTCATCGCCTCTTCGTAGCCCCCCGTCTTGCCGGGGATCTCGCCGGGGATGATGAATTCGACCTTCTCGGGGGGGGCAAACGGGTTTTTCAACGAGGGTTTGATCGCTTTCTTGGACATTTCCGCCATCCTTCCAGTAGTTGAAATACGTTCCACGTTTCACGTTCGACGTTAAAAACCAAAAACATCGAACATCGAACCTCGAACCGCTTTTGTATACACAAATAGATAAAAAAAGAGGGGCATACCCGCGGAACGCCCCTGCCGTGCCGCCTGTTAGCGCGTCACGACCGCCAGCACCCTCACCTCAGAGCCGTCCCGGGAGAGCAGCCGGTGTTTCAGGGAGGAATCGAAATAGACACAGTCCCCTTCTTCCAGCGTGATCCGCTCGTCGTCCAGCAGGAGTTCCGCCGTGCCGTTCATGATGAAGAGAAACTCCTCCCCATCGTGGCTGTAGGTGTTCTCTTCCGCGGCCTTTTCCGTGACGGTCAGAAGGAAGGGCTCCATCTTCTTGTTCTGCTTCCGGAAGGAGAGGGACTCGTAGGAATACCCCTGGCTCGTGCCAGAACGTGAAATGACCCGGGGAATCAGCTTGCGCTCCCCCCTGCGCACTACCTCGTAGCGGTGCTCCTCCTCCTCCTCGGTAAAGAACATCCCGATCTTCACGTCGAAAAACTTGGCAATCTTGGAGAGCGTGGCAATGGGTGGGGAGACGTTATTGTTCTCGATCTGGGAGATCAGGGCCGGCGAGAACCCGGTCTCCTTCGCCACCGCCTGGAGCGTCATCTTCTTCGCCAGGCGGAGCTTCTTTATCTTGGCCCCGATATTGTAGTCGGACATTGTCTAAGACTCCGCAAAAATAAAAATAGAACCAGTTTTTATTTTAATGCTTACATACCCTAATTTGGTTTCTAATGTCAATAAAAAAAATTTTACTGATCTTAAAATATACCGGGTTAAACAGTTCCGTCACGGGACGGTTCCCGGTGGCGTTTCGGCTGGCCGGAGGGGGGAGACAACGGGCCGGATGTTGATTTTTAAAACAGCTTATCAGTTCCCGGAACGGGCGGGCGCGCGGCCGGGAGTTTCAGCGGATGCGCCGGGCCAGTATCTCCAGGGTGTGCATCACCCGGGTCTTTGCCCCGCGCTGCTTCAGCCCGTCGGAGAGCTGCATCATGCAGCCGGGACAGCCGGTCGCCACCACCTCGGCGCCGCTCTCCTCGATTGCCGCGCTCTTGCCCGCGTTGATCCGCATGGAGGTGTCGTAATGGTAGACGTTGAAGGTCCCCCCCAGGCCGCAGCACTTGTCCGCACCTTCCATCTCCCGCAGTTCAACGCCGGGCGCGCTCTTCAAGAGCTCCCGGGGCTGGCGGGTGATGTTGCGGGTCCGGAGGTGGCACGGGTCGTGGTAGGTGATGGCGAGCGCTCCGCCAGCCCCGGTTTCCTCCGGATGGAGGCCGAGCTTCTGGAGAAGCACCGCCGCGTCCACGGTCTTGTCGGCGAGCGCCTGGAGCCGCGCCCGCAGCTCCGGGTGCTTCTTGCCGACGATGGCCGGGTAGAACTTGTGGAGCGCCCCGCCGCAGGTGGCGCAGGCGGTCATCACGTAGTCGGCCTCGTATTTCTCCAGGGCCGCCAGGTTCTTCTCCGCCAGCTCCCGGACGGTGGCCAGGTCCCCCCCCGACATTCCCGGCAGGCCGCAGCACTGCTGGTCTTTCGGGATGATTACCGTGCACCCGAGGTGGCGAAACAGCGCGAGCGCCGCCTCCCCCACCTCGGTGTAGACGAAGTTGGTCATGCAGCCGACGAAATAGACGATCCGCGGCTTGCCCGGCTCGCCCGGGATCACCTCCGGGTGGCGCTCCATGAACGGCTTCCTGGCGAGCTGGGGGATGTGGCGCCTGGTGCCGATGAACGGCAGGGGAAAGCGAAGCCGCAGCCCCGAGGTCTGAGGCACCTTGCGGAAGAAGAGGGGGCCCAGGATGGCGGCGGCCGCGGCGCCGAACCGCATCAGCTTCCGGCTCCTGATCACCCGGCCGACCGCGCTGTGGAAGGTGGTGAGGCCGCGCCGCTGCGCCAGCGCCTCCCGGGCCGCCACCACGATCTCGTCGGTCGGGACGTCGTTCGCGCACTTCTCCACGCAGCTCCCGCAGAGGAGGCACTTGGACATGTCCAGGTAGGTCCGGTCGTCCAGCTCCATTCCCCCTTCCAGGACCGCCTTGGCGAGCGCCACCTTTCCCCGTGCCACCGCAGGCTCGCGCTTGAGCTCGGAGAACACCGGGCAGTGGGCGCGGCAGGCGCCGCACTTCACGCACTTCTTTATTTCCTTTTCGACTCTCTTCAGAGGATCCACTTTAATTGTGCCTTTGTAGGGGCGAGGCATGCCTCGCTCTTGTTGAAACGCCTGATACCGAATCAGGGCGACGCATGCGTCGCCCCTACTTGCGTCAGCCTGCTGGGTGGGCACCCACGAGGGGTGCCCCTACATCTCCACCGGAAACATCTTCCCCGGGTTGAGAATGTTGTTCGGGTCGAGCGCCTTTTTCACCGCCTGCATGGCCGCCACCTGTTCCGGTTTGAGCTCAAGCCCGATGTACGGCTGCTTGGCGAGCCCGACGCCGTGCTCCCCGGACATGGTCCCCCCGAGCTCCAGGGCCGCCCGGAAGACCTCCTCGATCGCCGTATGGGCCTTCTCCTCCTGGCCCGGGATCTCCTTGTCGATCATCACGTTTACGTGGATGTTGCCGTCCCCCGCGTGGCCGAAGTTGACGATCGGAATGTCGTGCTTTTGCGCAATGGCGTTGATCCTGCGGATCACGTCCGGCACTTTGCTCCGCGGCACGACGATGTCCTCGTTGTACTTGGTCGGGTTCACGTCCCGCAGCGACGGCGACACCAGCCGCCGCACTTTCCAGAGGGCCTCCGACTCGGCGGCATCCCGCGCCACCTTGAACTCCACCAGGCCCAAAGGTTTAACCACCTCGTGGATCTTCGCCGCCTGCCGCTCGATCAGGTCCCGGTCGCCGTCCACCTCGATGAGGAGCACCGCCCGGGCCGCCCCGGGGAGGCCGAGGTTGAAGCGCCGATCCACGCACTGGAGGGTGGCGTGGTCCATGAACTCCAGGGTGGTGGGTATGATCTTGTTGCCGATGATGGCGGAAACCGCCCGGGCCGCACCGTCGATGGAGTCGAAGATGGTGAGCATGGTCTTCTTCGCCTCGGGGAGCGGCAGGAGCTTGAAGATGATCCGGGTGATCACCCCCAGGGTCCCCTCGGAGCCGACGATAAGGCGGGTGAGGTCGTACCCCACCACCCCCTTGTAGGTCTCGCCGCCGGTCCGGATGATCTCCCCGGTGGGGAGCACCACCTCCAGCCCCATGACGAAGTCGCGGGTGACCCCGTACTTCACCGCCCGGGGCCCGCCGGCGTTCTCCGCCACGTTGCCGCCGAGGGTGGAGAACTTGAGGGAGGCCGGGTCGGGGGGGTAGAAGAGGCCGAGCTTCTCCACGGCCTGCTGGAACTCCTCGGTCACCACCCCCGGCTCCACCTCGGCGATCAGGTTCTCGGTGTCGATCCGGATGATCCGGTTCATCCTCGTGGTGACCAGCACGATCCCGCCCCCCTTGGGGAGCGCGCCCCCGGTGAAGCCGCTCCCGGCACCGCGGGGAAAGACTGCGAAGCGCTCCGCGTTGGCGAGCTTCAGGATGGCCGATACCTCTTGAGCATCGGCGGGATGAACCACCGCGTCGGGACGGAACTCCATCTGGGTCGCGTCATAGGAGTAACAGAGGAGATCCTGGGGGTCCGTGGCGACGTTGTCGGGGCCGACGATGGCTTTCAATTTCTGGATGATATGTGTATCGAGCATAACATTTCTTCTTTCATCGAATCCAATGTAGTAGGGGCGCAGCATGCTGGGCCCAATTCTCAGATAGCGGATTGACAACAAGGGCGCAGCATGCGGCGCCC
>DATDNF010000025.1:0-24379 GCA_036518435.1 Geobacteraceae bacterium | reverse complement strand
ACGCCATCTACACGACGCTGGAGAACCGGATGAAGTGCGGCCTGGGCAAGTGCGGCCGCTGCAACGTGGGCAATGTCTACGTCTGCAAGGACGGCCCCGTCTTCACCGCCAGACAGGTCAAGGCCATGCCCCAGGAGTTCTAGGGGCAACCAATACTGTCTTTCTCCCGAAACTGAAAGGGGACCGCCGCCGGCCCCCTTTTTTCGTTGCCAGCCCTTCCGGATGTTACTCATCGGCACTGTCGAGGCCCGGGCGAAGCGAGCTTTCCCTTTGTTCATCGCTGAAGAGCGCCTGCACGGATACAACCGTCAAATCCTTTGACTCGGGAAATCCTCTGTGGTAAAGGATTGGCATCTGCCGGCAATTCTTCGCCGTTGCATGACAGTGGCAACGTGGTAAGCTTAATCCAGCGAGGAGGACGTCGATGAAGCGGAAATTTGTGGCAAGCCTTATCCTGGCGGTATTCACCCTTTCCGGCTGCACCGCATACAAGAGCCAGTTCGTGCCGTTCCGGCCGCCGCAAGGGTACCTGAACTACCAGGTGGTGGACGGGGTATCCATGGGAGCGGAGGCGTACGCCACCAAGGACGACGCGGAAAACGCCTTCGGCTTCGACATCAAGGGGGCGGGACTGCTGCCGGTCCAGTTGGTGATGGACAACAAGAGCGGCAAGAACCTGGAACTGGTGCCGGGGCAGACCTTCCTGGTGGATGACGAAAACCGCTACTGGCCCGTGGTTCCCACCAACATCGCCATCGACCGGCTGGACAAATCCACCCAGCTCGCATCCTTCTTCGGCAAGGGGGCGGGAAAGGGTGCGATCCTCGGCGCCACCGGCGGTGCGATCCTCGGTGCGGCGATCGGCATCGTCTCCGGCAGAAACGTCGGCTCGGCCCTCGGCAAGGGGGCGGCCCTCGGCGCCGCGGGAGGGGCCATCATCGGCGGGGTGCAGGAAGGGACCTCGGGCGAACGGGAGCATACCATCATCGACGATATCAGGGCGAAGGGACTGGAGGGAAAGGTGATCCCCCCCGAATCCCTTGCCAACGGGTTCATCTTTTTCCCGGGGGAGGCCCCTTCCGCCAGGGAGCTCCGCCTGCAGTACCGGGAGAACGAGACCGGCACGCTCCGTTCGGTGGTCCTGCGGCTCAAATAGTTTAAAAGTTTCCGGATGGAAACTAAATAACCCTGCCACGCTGCGGGGAATTAACGACAATAAACTCTGGGAGGCACCGTCCGATGAGGAAACAATGGGTAAAATGGCTGTGCGCGGGGCTGTGCGGGCTTCTGGCATCCTGCGCCATCATCACCGTCAACGTCTATTTCCCCGAGAAGGACGTGAAGCAGGCCTACAAGTCCCTCGACGAGATGCTCCTGAAGCAGGGCAACGAGGGGACTACCCCTCCTGCCGAAGGACAGCCGGCCGGCACCGACGAAAAGAAGAAGGAAGAAGAGGTAAAACCCCAGAGCCGGCTGTTCGACGGGGGCTTCAACCTTTCCCTGATCGCCGAGGCCTCCGCCCAGGAACCGGTGGCGGACCAGCTGGCGGTGGAGCTCGCCAGCATGCCCGAGGTGCTCAAGGCGTATGGCGAGCTCAAGGCGCGCCTCCCCCAGCTCAATACCCTGCGCGACAGCGGCGCGGTCGGCGAAAACAAGCAGGGGCTCCTCACGATCCTGGACAAGGGCAAGCTGGGGGGGAACGAGCCCCTGGTGAAAGCCGTGAACGACAACCGCAAGATCGTGATCACCGGCATGGCGAAGGCGATCCTGAAGATCAACAAGCAGCCGGCTACCGATAAGGGGATCAAGCAGGTGCTCGGCAAGGCCGCGGCGACCTACGCCGATATCAGGCACGAGAATGCGCAGCCGGGGTGGTGGATCGAGCTCGCCAACGGCAAGTGGGTGCAGAAGTAGGGGCGTCTGCGGAAGACATGGACCGTAGAGGCGGGGGTTTCGTTCCCCGCCTTTTCTTTTTCAGAGGATCACGGCATGCCGGTCCCGCCGCAGCGGTACCTGCGCGATCCCTTCCCGCAGCGACTCAGAGTTCGTCCAGCAGTCCCAGCACGAAATTCTTCGCCCTCCCGGACGGCGCGATGATGCCGTAGGCAAGGGCTTCGCGCAACTCCGCCGCAGTGGCTCCCGCTTCCTTCGCGGCCGCGAAGTGCTTCCGCAGTCAGTCGGGGCAGCCGACCGCCACGGCGCAACCGACTCTGATCAGCTCCCGGGTGCGGGGGTCGAGGACCTCCTCGTATTCGTAGTCGAGGATCTTTTTCCTGATCTTCATGATGTCACCTCCTGGGTGAAAATACCGTCACCTGGCGCCGCGCAACGACGCAAAGGTCTTGCCAAGCCCTTCTCTAAGGGTTACCGCGGGCATGAAGCCGACCTCGTTCGCGATCCGGCTGGTATCGAGGATGAGGTGGCCGTTGTAGACGTAGGGGGCTGCCGTCCGGACGTCTCCCCCTTCCACGACCCGGACCGGCCGATCCAGCACTTCTCCCGCCAGCCCCAGGTAGGTATTCAGCGTGAATGGAAAAGCGCCCGCATTGTATGCGCGGCCCGCTGCCTGCGGACTCTCCAGCAGCCGGCAGCACGCCTCAGCCGCATCATCGACGAAGATATTCTGCGCGAGGAAGCTCCCGCCGTTGGCGAGGGGAACCGGCATCTCCTCCATGATGCGCCTGAAGAAATACTCCTCCCGTCCGACCGGATCGCCCGGACCGTATACCGCCGGCAACCTGAGGATGCGCCAGGGGAACCGGTCGACCGGTTCGGCGGCGAGGAGCCGCTCGCAGGCGGCCTTGCGGAAGCCGTAGTCATGGGCGGGATTGGTCTCCAGGGGCCACTGTTCCGTTATCGGGCAGGGATAGGGCGCCCGGTAGGCGCTGAGGGTGCTGACATGGAGCGCCCCGCTGAGCCTCCCGCGAAAGGCCGCGACCACGGCGGCGGTGTCCCGGGCGCTGTAGGCGGTCACATCCACCAGGTACGAAGCCCGTATGGCGCCCAGGACCTCCCGGTACCGTTCCGGATCACTCCTGTCGGCCCGCACCCGGTCCACGAACCCCGTATAGCTGACCGGCAAGACCCCGCGGTTCACGGTGGTGACCGCGAACCCGCGGCGCAGCAACGCCTCGACGATGGCACGGCCGATAAACCGGCTCCCGCCAAGCACGACCACCCGGGGAGGACCGGTATTTCTCTTCACGGCACCCCCGGCAGCCGGCGTACCGGCCAGTTGTTCCGCCGCACCGGCCACTACCCCCTCACGCCGGCAACGGCCGGCGTGTCTTCATAGAAGTGCACGCCGGGCTTTTTCCCTTTATCGATAAAGCCGCGGGCCTTGATATTCGTGTCGCTCCATTCGATCACCAGCGGTTTCGGCGTGACGCGGGTCTTGGAGAAGTCGGCGGTATCGGACGTATATACCTTCAGGTAGACGAGCGGCAGCTCCAGTTTCTTGACATTGATCGAAAGCCTGGCCATCCCGTTTTCGTCGATGACCCCCGCCGCACCGGGCAGCTGGCGATAGCTCCCCTCCGCGCCGGTCGGGCTGTAGTAGACCTTGAAGTGCACCCGTGCATTGCCGGCGATGTTGAAGATGACCGATTCGGGGTCCTTCTCGTCCGTCAGAAGCTGGATGACCTCCTGCTGGACCGCCTCCCTCACCTTGGCGGTACCCGGCGCCTCCCCGGGCGCCGTTTTCCGCTCTTCCGCAGCCTCGGCCCGGTAGGGGACGGTAAACATGGTGGCGAGGAGTACGGTAAATATCCTCTTCTTCGTCGCATCATCGGTAAGCTTCATCTTTTCCTTCCTCCTTTCATTGGTAAGGTGCAACGCCGTTCAACAGGGAGAGCCGCCCGCCGGCCCCGTTTCCACGGCGGCCGCGCGGGTGACATAATGCCAGATCGGGGCCAGCGCGTGGCCGGTGCCCTTTCGTTCGTTGCCCGGACCGGTGAGCCCCCCCCTGACGATGTCCGCCAGTTCCGGGACTTCGGCGAGTATCCAGAGCGCCAGGCGATACCGGTGCTCGATCAACGCGCACTCCAGGCGATACGGCTGGCCAAAGCCGCCGCGGTAGGAGAGCGCATGGGTCGTGCACCCTCCCCCGCACAGGGCTTGCAGCCAGCACCCCGAACAGCCCGGCCTCGTCTGCAAGTATACCTCTTCCCAGGCACTTTTTCGGGCGGGGGCGATCCCCTGTTCCAGGGTGCCGATCCATGCGCCTTCCTTGCCGGTGGAGAGGTGGCAGCCGTAGATGTCCCCTTCCGCCGTCACCGTCACCGTGGTAACGCCCGATCCGCACCGCGCCTGCCGGGGTTCCTGCAGAACCAGGCGGATGATCGCATCGTCTAAATCCCACAGGCAGAAAGGGTCCCCCTCCCGCAGACGAGCCGCGTAATGCCGGGCCAGCGCGGTGTAGGCCCGCTTGATGGCGGGAAGGTCCCGCCAGCGCAGGGCAAGCGGATGCGCCCGGTCGAGAAAGACCGGCTCGTACGCAATATTCCGGGAGAAATCGCCGTCGATGAGGAATTTGACGACCGGGTAAAAATCCGCCGTATTCCTCGTAAACGTCCCCCGGACCGTCGTCCGGTACCAGATGGGGAGGGATCGGGCGGCCTTGAGCGCGAGCATGGTGGGCGTATACGAAGCGGCGCCGCCGGCAAAGGGGCGGTTCTCGTTGTGAGTCCGGGCCGGGCCGTCCAGGCTCACGGTCAGGCTGAAGCCGAGGCCGTCCAGGAGCTCCAGCGTGGCAAAATCCAGCAGGACCCCATTGGTCACCAGGTGGAGGGCGAGCTTCCGGCCGGTCCGGGCCGCCCTGGCAAGGCCGTACCGTGCCGACTCGAGGACCGTATCGAGGTTGAGGAGCGGCTCGCCTCCGAAATAGGTTACGGCCAGCTGACCCGAGACGGTGGCGGCGAAGAGGAAATCGATCCCCCGCTTCGCCGTTTCCGGCGACATCTCCCGGAACGTCCCCCCGTAGCGGCCGAAGTCGGCACAGCAATAGACGCAGCGCAGGTTGCAGGAGTTGCTCACCTGGAGGATCAGGTTGCGCGGGCCTGGCCCGGATACGCTGCCGGCGCAGGTGGGTGGAGCGGCCGGGAGCGCCTCTATTCCCGGAGGGAGATCGATGGCGCCGCGGCGCGGCGTATCGTACTTCCCCGCGCCACGGAGCCGAACCCAGACCCGCGCATCCACCTCGGCACTGGCCGCCGTGACCGTGTTATAGACGAAATACCGCCCCTGGACCCTGAGCGGTTTCAGATGGCCATATCCCCGGAGGGGGAACTGTTCAGTCATGGCATGCCTGCTTTCGTGTTACCGATAGAAGCTCGGTAAAGAGAGGAATTATGGCGTTGTCGCTGCCGCAATCCCGGTACATGGCAGCGACCAGTTCCCGTCTCTTTGCCTTGCCGAACCGGTAGAGCTGGCCGGCAAAGGTATTCCCCGCCGCCAAGGGGTTGTCGTGATCGTCGGCACGCATGCCGAACTCGGCCACCACCCCTTGCAGTTCTCCCTTGAGACGGGTCGCCCGCTCGATGAATGCCCCGAGCCGCATCGCCACAGCCTCGATCTCCCCAGGGGACAGCGGGGCGGAGCCCGCCAGGGTCTCGTACGCCCATGCGGCAACATCGACCAGGAGGGTGCCGACCATGGCGGCGATCCGGCAGGTCTTCCGGTGAACGGCCTCGGGCAATCCCCTGCTGTTCACCCACAGGTTGCCAAGGCCTGCATACGAAAGGGGGAAGGCGGGTTCCGCGGCGGCAATGAACCACTGCACCGTTTGCTGCACCCCCTGGACGACCGGATCGTGCGCCCGGAACGGCGTGTGCCAGCCCTGGCCCAGCCACCCGTTGCGTTCGTACCTGGCGCGTATCGCCGTCCCCGGATAGGGATAGAGATAATCTCCCATGGTCAGGGGAGCGACGTCGTACCCCCGGCTCCGGCTGCCGAAGCGTTCGCCGTAGAAGGAGAGGTTGCAGGCGACTTCCGGGTAGGTGGTCTCGGAGTCGAACGGGATCATGAACGCTTCCGACAGGATTCCCAGCTCATCGAGAATCCCCAGAGCCCGCCGGTTGTCCTCGACGCCGCACGTCTTACCGTAACGCCTGAGCTGGGATTCCGCCATCGACTCGATGCCGATCTCCACCTTTTTCAGGCCCGCCAATTGCAGTTCCCGGAACAGCTCCGCCTCGACCTGGTCGGCCCTTATGGTCATGAAGAAGCTGATTTCGAGCTGCGCCGACCGGATACGGCGGGCGATTTCCCTGAGCCGCTTCACCCCGTCCGCCCCCGGGCCGGCGACGGTCTCGTCGACGAAGGAAAAGAGGGTGACGCCGAACGTGTCGTGCAGGGCACGGATCTCGGCCACCACGGAGGCGGGAGACCTCCCCCGCCAGCATGTCCCCCGGGAGAGATTGTAGAAGGCGCGCACCGAGCAAAACGGGCAACTGCCGAAACACCCCCTGCTGGTGCCGATGCTGACGGGGCCGCCACTGTCGATGACCGCCGCGACGTCGTCCCGGGCGGGGAACGGGAGCGTGTCGAGGGAGGCAACCAGGTCGGCGGCCTCGTTGACGACGACTGCGCCGCGCTCCCGGTACGCCAGGCCGCGGATCTGCCGCCAGTCGCGTCCGCCGGCGAGCGCCGCGAGGAGCTCGGCAACGATGGCCTCCCCTTCCCCGAGGCAGACGGAATCGAGGAACGGGTAACCGGCAAGGAAATGCTCCGCGTTGAGGGCGGCCTCGATGCCTCCGAGGACGATATGGCAGCCGGGGTGATAAAACCTGGCCGCCATGGCTATTTCCAGCGCCGCCTGGCTGTTCCAGTGAAGGGTGGAGATGCCGAGCACCCTGAAACTCGATTGGCGTATCAGCCGCACGACATCGTCGACGGTGAGCCCATGCAGCCCTGCGTTGACGATGACTGCGGCAAAGCCGCGGGATCGGGCATACGCGGCGATATACTCGATGCCGATGTTTTCCATCGACACGATGGGCCTCTGAAAGGGGGGGAAGACCAGCAGCAGGTCGGTCCGGACCGGGTCGGGAAAGAGGGTGTCACGCATGGGCAAGTCCGGTAAAGATCGATTTAAGAACCGCCAGGCTCTCCGGGTGGTAGCGTTCCAGAAACCTGTGGGCGATGATGGCGCGGGCGAATTCGGCCCGCATCAGGTCGCACCAGGGTTTCCTCTGTTCCGGCGGCAGCGTGGTCGGCACCAGCGGGCACCTTTGGCAGAGGACCGCACACCCCCCCCGGCAGCGGCTGAATGCCCAGCACTTGAAGCAATCGGCGTCGATCCTGTCGAGGGTGACGGGGGGCATGGCCACCGGCGCCGGTTCGGATGCCGTGCAGCTCCCCAGCCGGTGCTCGCCGGGAGTGTAGACCTGCGGGCAGGGATAGATGTCCCCGCTGGTGTCGATGTAGAGCTCTGTCGAGCCGCATTCGCAGAGTCCGGCGCTCCCGCCCGGTTCCGCCGCGACGAGGGCAGCGAAATTGAGGTCGATTTCCGGCCGGCCGTGGCGCACCGCATCGAGATAAAAGGGGAAGAATGCCGCGCGCGCCCGGGCGAGTTCCGCTATCGCGCCGGCCGTCCAAGAGACCGCAACGCGCTCTCCCCAGGCGCACCTGAGGAAGTTGATCCGCCGGAACCCCTGTTTCGTGAGCTCGCCGACGATCCGGACCATATCCGTATTCCCCGGCGTCAGGACGACCTGGGCATCGATCTTCGCCCGGGGGTGGACCGAGCGGAGCAGGGCCAGTTTTTCCACCACTGAGGCATGGGAACCCGAGCCGTCGGGAAACCTGCGGTGGGCATCATGCCCTGTCCGGGGGCCGTCGATGCTGATCTGCACCGTAACGTCGTGGCGGGCGAACGTCCGGGCGATCTCTTCGGTGATGAGGGTGCCGTTCGTGGTGATGTGGAAAAAGGGCCTTTTCCCGGTTGTTGCCGCCCCGGCCGCGACGGCCTCGATGAGGAAGCGGCCGGTCTCCCAGTTGAGCAGCGGTTCGCCGCCGAAAAGCGAGATGAGCGGCTCCCGGCCCGGACTGCGCACGATATGGCCGGCGACGGAGCGGGCCGTTGCCAGGTCCATGGGGCCATGCCCGTCCCCCTGCCTGTCGTAGCAGTAATCGCAGGCGAGGTTGCACTCCCCGGTAAGCCTGACGATGAAGTTCCGAGCGCCGGCATCAAGGCGCTCCGGGATATGGAGACACGGGTCGTCGGTGGCGAGGTCGAGGGTGCGGCAGAAGAGCTCGGGTTGCCCGGCGGCGAGCGCGATGACCGATTTTTCCAGCTCCCCGGCGACTTCACCGATTGTGCGGCAGGAGTCCGTGCATGCCGTACGGATGGAACCGCTCTGCCGGTAGGCGCGGAACGCGCAGCCGCCCCCGCAGAAAGAGTGCAGCGGGCACTCCCGGCACGGTTCCAGCGCGTCCGCCGTCCGCTCCCGGTACGGCTGCACCTTTTCCGGGTACATGCCGGTGAAGATGTCGCCGATGATCTGGTCTTCGTGGCCAATGAAGAACGGGCACGGGTAGATGGCCCCCGCCTGCGTGACCACGGTCGCCGTGACGCCGGCGCCGCACCCCCGCGTTGCCGTTCCCTTCAGGTAGAACGCAAGCTGCCTGTTCACCCCTGCATCGGCGTGCGCGTCGCCTTGCAGGAACCGCTCCCGGTGCCGGGCGATCCTGCCGGCGAGGGCGGGCCCGGCTGCCGCCCGGATGCTGCCGCACTCCTCCTGCGCAGCGGGGAGAGTCACCTCGTTGAAGGTGAATGCGGTCGTATCCAGCTCCGCGAGAAGCTCGTGCAGCCAGGGAAGCGAGTCGGTGCCGGTAATGACCGAGAATATCCGGATGGCGTGGTCCGGGTGCCGGTCGCGAAAGCGGCGCAGATTGCCGTAAACCGCCGCGAAGCTCCCCGAACCGTCCTGGCGGGGGCGGTGCGCGTCGTGAATTTCCCGCGGTCCGTCGATGCTCACCTCAAGGACGATCCGTTCGCGCGCGATGAAGTCGCCGATCTCGTCATCGAGCAACGTCCCGTTGGTGACGATGTGGAACCGCACGGTTGCGCCCGAATCAGCCGCCGCCTGTTTCCCGTAGTTCACCGTCGCGCGGATGAGATCGGGGCGCAGCAGCGGCTCCCCGCCGAAAAAGGCGATTTCCACCTCTTCGGCCGCTTCGCGCAGGGCAAAGTCGACGAACGTCCGGCACAGTTCCGGCGTGCAGTCCGGTTCGACGGTTTCCCGCGCCCGCACGTAGCAATAGGTGCAGGCCAGATTGCATCGCTCCGTCAGCTGCAGCGTGAAGGTCTTGCGTGGCATGGTCATATCAGTAGGTCTCGATGTAGATCAGCCAGCCGCTCACCGTCTTGTCCGGCGCAATGGCGAAGATGATCTCGTTCTTCCCGTAGACATGGTACGCCCCCTGGCGGGCGCTGACCACCCGGGTCGGCTCGCCGTAGCGTGCGATGACGTCGGCCAGGCTGCTGCCGATCCTGATGCCGCGGCCGCTCTCTCCCCGGTAATGGCGGGGGGTGGCCAGGAGACGGAGCCGGCTGTTCCCGATCTCGATGAGCATCCCCTCCCAGTCGGGCTGCTGCCGCGCGGACACCTTGACCGGCGGCTGGTTCCCGGCGGCGTCTCTCAGCGAAAAATTCACGTCCGGGGGCTCCATTGCCCGCGCATCATCCGGGGAAACCGTGCCGATGGTTTCCTCGTGCGCCGACACGATCTCTTTTCCCGTTGCTTTCGCGAAGGCGCGGGCCTTGTCCTGCACGACAGCCGCGTTGAAGTCCGCCGGCACCTCGGCTGCTTTCCGGGCAGCCGTAAAATCCGCCAGGGCGCTGCCCTTCTCGTTGTTGCGGGCGGCGGCGATCCCCCGGACAATGAGGGCATCGGCAGCCGTCACCTGTTCGCCATGCCGTTCGGCCAGTTCCAGCCCCCGGTTGGCATGTTGCACCGCCAGCGCGCGTTCGCCGAGAAGATCATAGGCCGCGGCAAGGTTGACGCAGGCCGCGGCGTAGTTCCCGTCGCGGTCGATGGCGCGGGTAAAATCTTCGACAGCCTTGCGCAACAGCGCGTTACGATGCTCCGCCGTGTTTTCCGAGTTCCCCTTGGTCAGAACGGTCGCCCCCCGCAGCCGCGTCTCGGCGTCGAATTCGAACGGATACGCAAAGGGGACCTCGTGCGGGTCAAACAACCGGAGCGCCGCCATGGCGCGGGCAACGCCGGCATTGTTGAAAATTTCCCGGCTGGGAAACGAGCGGCCGATGTAGTCGAAGAGTCGGGCGGCCTCCTCGTACTTTTTCAGCAGGAGAAGGCGGTTGCCGGCGTCGAAGATGACGCACATCCTGCGCAGATTCGCCTCGGTCCGCGCGGCGATCGCCTTGCGTTCGGCGCGGGACGGGTATCGGTCCAGTTTGTCCGGGAGGTCGTACGCCCGATAGATGATGTCGATGACGCGCGGGGCGAGCCCGAGGGTATTGTACCCCGCCAGGTAGCCGTAAAATCCGCCGTAGTAATCGGCTTCGGTTTCTATCTTGATGACCTCTTCGGCCGACGCCGTTTTCTGCATTTTCTTTCCCATCTCCGTATCGGCGAAGGCATTGCCGAATTCGCCGACCCACCCGTGCTGCCGGTAATAGTGGGCCATTTCGTGGGCAAGGAGGACGGCCAGCCCGTTTTCCCGGTCCGAGCCGAGCGTGGCGAGGAGGTCGTAGACTTTCTCGTCGATGGCGATGTAGCTTTCTTCGAGCTGATCGTCGGCAGTCAGCGTCCCCTCGGTGCCGGGATAATAGTAGGCTACCTGCATCCCTCCCCGCGCCGTCACGGGGCGCACGATCAGCTTCGGGGGGATACTGCCGTCACCGAAGGCCCGGGCGATGTTGTCGAAGATGGTCTTTATCGCTCTGTATTTCGCGTTGCCGGGGGGAAGGGATTCAACGGCACGGGCGGGTGCCGTCAGGGTCATGGCGAAAACGAGGCTTGCCGCCAGCCTAACGGCCAGACGGGGAACAGAGCGAGGGAGGAGCATTCCGAGTGCCATCGCAATTCCTCAGATAAAGCCGAGCTCGCGCAGTGCCCGGTGTTTCGGCAGCACATTCAGCTCGTAGTCGTACAGGAAAAACCCGGGGAAAATGTCCGGATGGGATGCGATGAAATCGTAATAAAACCGGTATTTGTCGGGAATAGTGTTGCCGTGGCCGAGAACTTCATGGCCGGTGACCACGAAAACGGGAATGTGTTCCGGGACGAACGTGAGTGTGCCGTCATGCCGGCCGGCCAGGTAATCCTTGTAGATGGCGGTCTGCGGCATCATGGAGAGGAGCGACGGCAGTATCCGGGCGCCGATCTGGCGGAACCTGGTCATCTGGAGCACGGTTTGATAAAAGTCTTCCATGTCTTCGAAGGGGAACCCCCAGATGAAAAACGTTTCCACCGAGTCGAAAATCCGCACCGCCGCAGTCACCGCCCGGAGGGCATCCTTGAAGTGGAAGCCCTTCACGACTCTGTCGAGGACCCTTGCCGACCCGGATTCTATGCCGAATCTGAGCTGCACGCAGCCGGTTTCGGCCATGCGCGCCATCGCCTTCTCCGTTACCAGATTGGCCCGGCCGTAGCATTTCCACGTGACCGGCATGGCCGCCTCGGCGAGTTTCCGGCAGAAATCGAGGATCTTCTCTTCGCTGGAATAGAAGAACTCATCCTGGAACAGGATCTGGCGCACCCCGTACTTCTCATGGAGGAGCCGTATTTCCGCGAGGATATTTTTATGGCTGCGGAAAGAGGCGTGGTGCCCCCAGATGGGGGCAACGCTGCAGAACCTGCAGCCGTATGGGCATCCGCGCGTGGTGACGACGTTGAACGCTTGGTAATACGCCATGTTCACCAGATGATAGGCGGGAAAGGGTATGCTGTCCAGATCTTCGATGCGCGGCTGCTCGGGGTTCCGCACGACCGTGCCGGCAGGGGAGCGCCAGGAAATGCCCCGCACCTCCGCCGGTGCTTTCCCGGAAGTCAGGCTCTGCATCAGCTGGAGGATGGTCGTCTCCCCTTCCCCCCGGGCCACGATGTCTATCCACGCAAACTCCTCCAGGATACGCTCTTCCACGCCAAAAGGACCGACCCCTCCCAGGATGATGGTCTTGGCGGGGTAGAGGCTCTTCAGGCGCTCGGCGACCAGTATGGTGAACGGCAGCAGATTCACCATGCAGCTCAGGCCGATGATGTCCGCCGGCTCGCCGAAATACGCGCACACCTCGTCCAGATCGAAGAGGTCCTTCCCCTGTCTTTCGATCGGGAACAGCTGGTAATCGATCAGGTCGACCGCATAACCGGCACCCTCGAGGACCGCGGCGAGATACAACACGCCGAGAGGGGTATGGGCCTCGAAGTCGATCTCCCCCCGGTTATTGATGTAGAGCAGGTTCATGTTGATCAGGGTGATGTCGGCACATCCCCGGAAAGGGCGGGCATGGACGTCTGTAGCGCCGGCGCGCTTCCCCTCCTTCCGGGCATCGGCCGGCCGCCCCCCGACCACCGGAATACTTCCATAGTCGGGACGGAATGTTTTGTGCTGTGGCGGCGAGGGCTCGCGCATGGCGCTCGATCCTTACTCGGAAGAAGTGCGGTGAAATTGCGGCGCGAACCCGCGCGAGATGAACCAGCCGGGGCATACGCCGATTTTCCGTTTTCATTATAGTGGATATTTCCTCTTTATCAAGCGTATTAACCGGGCGCCGCCCCCGGCGTATGTCCAGTAAATTCCGGCACTTATGGATGTGTAAACTTTAATCGTGCGGCAGCGGCCGGCATGACGCCGCCACAGGGAGACATGCCTCGTGCAGCGACTGGATCTGCCGGTTTTCTATTCCAGGGCCGCGCTCTTCTATGATATATTTGGCACACGTTTACCGGGGTAATGGCATTGCCGGCCGAATTTGGTACCGTGACTCGTGCCAGTCGGCCCCGGCAACTGCTGCTTACCCATGGAGGAGAGATGAGATATCTGTCGCTGTGCGTGCTGCTCCTTTTCGTGGCGCTTTCGCCACTATTGACCGGCTGCCAATCCGGCGGACTTCGGCCGGGAGCCGGCGCCGCACCGGACCTCGCCCCCCCGGACATGCTGGAAAAGGCCCTGCCGGCCGTCGTTACGGTTGCCGTCTATAAAACCGACGCCATCGGCAAGATATACGGCTATGCGCGAAAAGCGGATGCCGCCTATTCGCACCCCTTGAACATCAGCGATGCGCAATCGTCGGGTTCCGGTTTTATCGTCGAGAAGCAGGGGAAAAAATACGTTGTCACCAACGCCCACGTCATCGATCAGGCCACCGATGAAAAGGGGGCGCTGGCAGTTTTCACCATCACCGGCCGCCGTTATCCCGCCCGTGTTATCGGGGCGGACACCTTTTACGACGTCGCCGTCCTGGAATTTGCCGGCCAGGGGCCGGGAGAAGAGGTCGCCAGCCTCACTTTCAGCCCGAGGGAGCCGCGGATCGGCGAGCAGGTTTTCGCCATCGGCAATCCCCTGGGGGCCTTCCCCTATACGGTCACCCAGGGGATCATCGGCGGGAAGAACCGGGTACGGGGCGGGCCGACCGGCAAGTTCGGCTACCTGCAGAGTTCGGCGACCACCATCTGGGGCAACAGCGGCGGCCCCCTCATCGATGCCGGCGGCCAGGTGGTCGGGATAAACAGCCAGATCGAAATAGTTTCACGCCCCCTCGGCACCTTTATCCAGCCGCAGCTCAACTTCGCCCTCGAAGCAGGCATCGCGGAACGCGCGGTCGCCGAAATCCTCACCCACGGCCATCTGGTGCGGGCTTTCACCGGCCTCATCGCGACCCAGGAATTCGACCCGGAAACAGGGCTGATGCAGGGGATGTCTCCCCGGATCGCGGCCGTTCTGCCGGATTCCCCGGCTGCCCCTGCTCTCGGCGGCAGAGAAGGAAGCGCCATAACGGCGGTCAACGGCGTGAAGGTCCGCAACATCGAGGAATTGCTCGGCGAACTGGAGAGAATCAGGCCCGGCGGCAACGTTCGACTGACCCTGGAAAATGGCGGAGAGAGCGTACCCGTCTCCTTCAGTGCGGGGGCTTTGACGGCAAAGCTGAACGGGGCGTTGGCTTCGTTCTTCCTGAAGAGCTTTGCCTCGCTCGATCCCGTTGCCGCCGGCGGGGATCTGCTCCTGCGCCAGGCCGCCGGATGCCTCGACGGGGAGCGGGAGGTCCCTCCCTGCGGCAGACATGCCCTGATCGGAATATACTATCCGGCAACCGACACAACAGCCGATCTGGCGGAATTCCCCGCGGCGTTTACCGTCCGGTCGGGCGGATTCATGCTGAGTGCGCATGCCGGCGATTCGCGACTCTGGAAGACGGCAAACCTGGCGGAACTGGCCATGGCCATACGGACCGGCGCGCTTTCGGGGACGGTCATCTTTGCGGGTTCGCTGCCCGAAGGGGAGGCAGTCATCGCCTTGGCGCTGACGGGGAATACGGGGGCCATGGTGAAAGCCCTCCTCTATTGATGCCCGCTCGCCGGCCTTTCTTCCCGATAAACGCGGTAAAACCCGGCGCGCGCCCGGTTCGGCCAGGTAAAAACCCCATGAGAATGATCGCAACCTCGCTCGCGCTGCTCCTCTTCCTCATCGCCGCCGGCCGTGCGACCCACGCCGCCGGGACGCCCCCACTGTCCGCGGAAGAGTGCCGGATACTGTCGGACATCATCACGGCGGCCGGCAAGGGGGAAAAGCCGCTTGCCCTGTTTCTGGCAGGCACCGGACCGCTGACCGCCGACACTATTGCCGCCATGGCGTCGGCAGCCGTTTCCCGGCACAACCGCGCCCTGCTCGAGGCGGCGCTCGACCGGGCGGAAAAACTCGGGGACCGGCGCCTTGCGGCGGCGGTGTACGTCGATGCGGGGCTCTTTCATTTTCAGCGCGGTGAAAACGACCGGGCGCGGCGGATGTACGAACAAGCCCTCTCCCGCTACGAGCAGGTGAAGGACGTGAGGGGCACCGGCCGGGCATACCTCGGCCTGGCAGACCTGGCGCTGCGCGAAAGCAGCAACGAAAAGACGCTGGAGCTGGCGCGCAAGGCAGAGGAACGCTTCACTGCCGCAGAGGATCTTGCGGGGCAGGGAAACGTCTACCGTCTGCGGGGTCATCTCGCGTTTTACCGCGGGGACAGCGGCGGGGCACTGGAAATGCTCGACAGGGCCCTCGACCTGTTCGCCCGGGCCGGAGACCGCCGGGGAACCGGCAATGCGCAGCGGATCAGGGGTGATGTTTATTTCCGTCTCGGGGACAACGACAAAGCCCGGGAATGCTACGCCGCTTCCCGGGCGTCCTTCTCCGCCGCCGCAGACCCCATCGGAGAGGGGCAGGCCGCCTGGAGCCTGAGCACCATCAGCCTGCGCACCGGGGAATTCCAGCGGGCACTGGAACTCGACGAGGAGGCCCTCGCGCTCTTTACCGGCGCCGGCTACCCCATCGGCCAGGCCAATGTGTCCAAGACCGAAGGGGACATTTACCGCTATACCGGCAACAGCCGGAAGGCCCTGGAGAGCTATGAGCGTGCCCTCCGGCAGTATGCCGCCGCCAGGTCGGCCATCGGCCAGGCGAACGTGTACAAGAGCCAGGGGAACGTCTACCGTGAATCGGGGCGGGACGCGGCGGCACTGGAACTCTTCGCCCGGGCCATACCCTACTACGACGCGGCCGCCTCACCGGTCGGCCTGGGAGAAGTTTACCTGGCCATGGCGGACTTGTTCCGACAGGGGGGCGACAGGGGCAACGCCGAAGAGCGGTACCGCAAGGCCCTCGGCTTTTTCGTACAGGCCAACGACCTCACCGGTCAGGCGAACGTCGCCCAGGGTATGGGCGACATGCTGCGCACGGCCGGCAAGCCGGACCAGGCCCTGGCGTATTACCGGAAGGCCCACGGCATGTTCGTCCGGCTGGCCGACGCACGTTCCCAGGCTTTTTCACTGTTTCGCCAAGCATCCGCCCTGGAAGCGACGGGGGCGATTCCCGCGGCCGCCCGGCACTACGATGAGGCAATCAGGCTGCTCGAACGGGTGCGCCGGCAGTCGGGCGTGGACGAGCTGAAAAAGTCCTTCGTTTCCCTTACGTACGGCCTGTACGAGGCGGCAACCCTGTTCATGATCGGGCACGATTTCCCGGAAAAGGCATTCCGTTTCGCCGAAAGCCTGAAGGCACGGGTGTTCCTCGATCAACTCGCGGAAGCGGCGGTCGATCTGCGGCAGGGGGTTGACCCGGAGCATGCGGCGGAACTCGATGCCCTTGACCGGGAAAGATCCCTCCTGACCGTACAACTGCAGGACGAATTGAAAAAAGTGCCCCCCGGCGAAGGGCGCATAACGGAGCTCCGGGCGGCCCTCGAAAGAAACGATACGGCGCGGGACGCGCTGGTCAGGAGAATCCGTCTCGGGAACCCCCGTTATGCCCAGGTGGAGTACCCGGAGCCCGTCGAGGCAGCGGATGTCCGGCAGACGCTGAAGCCGGCCGAAGTGCTCCTCGAATACTTTTCGACCGAAAGCGGCGTGTACTGCTTTGCGGTGACTCGCGAGAGCTTCTCCGTCAGGAAACTCCCGGTTTCCCGGACTGCCCTCGATGCAAAGGTGCGCACGCTGGTCGGCTTCATCCGCGACCCGCAGAACCTCGGCGACGGGCTGCCGGTCAGCAAGGAACGGGTCGCCCGGGAACTGTACGATGTCCTGCTCGGCACCTTCGGCCCCGTCCTCAAAGACCGGTCGCTCATCCTCATCCCGGACGGCATTCTGACGCTGCTCCCGTTCGAGATGCTCCGCACGGGTGACGCGTACGCGGTGGAACAGCACGACATCTCGTACTTCCCGTCGGCTTCCGTGCTCCGGTTTCTCAGGACGCACAGAAAAAAAGGCGCGGGTACCGGTTCGTTCATCGGCTTCGGCGACCCGGTGTACGACTACGGAAACTTCCGGGCCGGGAAGCCGGAAAAAGGGGCAGCGGACGGCGAAGACACAGGGGCCCGGACCCCGTCGTTGACGCGGAGCGCCTACCTCAGGGGGGGGGGCGGGCTCAGCAGGCTTGCGGGGAGCGGGGACGAGGTCCGGGAGATCGCGCGCCTCGCGGCCGGCAAGGGATTCCCCGCCGAGACGAGACTGCGGCTGGACGCAACAGTGGACCGGGCCACATCTCCCGACATGGCGCACTTCCGCTTCATCCATTTCTCCGCGCACGGCATCGTCGAGGACAGACTGCAGGCCATTGCCCTGAGCCAGGTGCCGGGGAGCGCCGACAACGGTTTTCTGACGCTCGGCGATATCATGAACAGCCATTATGACCGAGCCGGCCTGGTTGTCCTCTCCGCCTGCGAGACAGGCCTCGGCAGACTGGAGAGGGGCGAAGGGGTCTCCGGATTGGCGCGGGCAGTCATGTATGCCGGCAGCCCTGCCGCGCTGGTAAGCCTCTGGAGCGTGGACGACCGGGGGACGAAGGAATTGATGGTGCGGCTTTACCGGAGCATGCTGCAGGGAGGGGAAACGCCGGGCAATGCCTTGCGCAACGCGAAGATGAACCTGATACGCGAGGGAACGGAGTTCAGTCACCCGTTCTTCTGGGCGCCCTTCGTCCTGTATGGAGAATGACGGGGGACCCTGCATGAAACCGGGCCCCCCGCCGGCTGGACGGGAACTTTCACTTGTCCGGCGGCGGCGGATCTTCCACGGCACCGGGAGGATTCATGCTTCCGGCCCTTCCGGCAGCTGCATGGCTGGGAGGCTCGGGGGCCGGCGGCGGCGGATCTTCGTTGACGACTGTCGTGCCCAAAGTCCGCCATATCCTGGGCAGGTGGGCGTTACTGGCACCCGCCACGGCGGAGAAGTTCAGCAGCATGCACAACGAGCCGGTTCTCAAAAGAATTTTTTTCATCACGATGTTCACCTCCTTCACGTAACTATATAACCCTTTCCCGCTAATATCAAGCGGACAAATTTTCTCCCTCCAGCCGAAGCCGCGGAAGAGGCCTTTGTTGCAAAGACGAGAAAGGCCGGAAATCCAGGGACTTCCGGCCAATAGCGTACGACAGCCAGATGTGCCTCGGCTAGAACGGGATGTCGTCGTCGGGGTTGAAGGCCGGCTCCTCGTAGACCGGTTCCTGGCCTGCCTGGCGGCCGCCACCCTGACGGGCGCCCCCGCCCCCTTCACCCTTGCCGGAGAGCATCTGCATCTTCTCGCCGACGATCTCGGTCGTGTAGCGGTCCTTGCCGTCCCGGTCCTGCCATTTCCTGGTCTGGAGGCGCCCCTCGATGTAAACGGTCTTCCCCTTGGACAGGTACTCACCGGCGATCTCCGCAAGCCGGGCCCAGAGGGTGACATTGTGCCACTCCGTCTTCTCTTCCCATTCGCCGTTCTTGTTCTTGAACCTCTCGCTGGTGGCTACCGAGAAACTCGCCACCGCGGTGCCGGAGGCGGTGTAGCGCACTTCGGGGTCTTTCCCGAGGTTTCCGATCAGCATAACCTTGTTCAGGCTGGCCATAGCAGCTGCTCCTTATGGTGAAAATTGCAAAAAAGTTCGCGACACGTCCCCTGAAGGTAACGGCTCAGCGGCACCCATACTACCTCAAATTTCACCTTCTCGCAAAAGAAATGTTTCCGCGGGCATGAATTCCCCCGAAAGGTGTGTAGCGCCACCAGCAGCCCATCGCGGCTGCCGGCGACAAGAAGCCGGGGGACGTCTCCCCCGGCATGAAAGGAGCACACATGGCAGTATGTGCTCGCCCAACAACCGTCAGCCGGCGCTCTGCCGCCGATTTGAAGCGCCGTTCGCCTCCGCGTAGAGATGCATCGCCTGACGCATGAGATTGGACATGGACTGGCAGTTGCTCCGCGTCAGCTCCTCCAGGGCCGCTTGTTCCTCATCGCTTATCCTCATGGATACGACATGGTATCGTGGATGTTCCTTCCGGTTCGGCATGTTCCCCTCCTCACGGCTTATAAATCTTCAGCAGCGCCTGTGCCATATCGGCCGGGCTGGCGGCTACGGCTATGCCGCACTCTTCCAGCACCGCCACCTTTTCCGCCGCCGTCCCCTTGCCGCCGGAGATGATCGCCCCGGCATGCCCCATCCTCTTCCCCGGCGGAGCCGTGCGCCCGGCGATGTACGCGGCCACCGGCTTTCGCATGTTTTCCCTCACGAACCGGGCCGCCTCTTCCTCGGCGCTGCCGCCGATCTCGCCGATCATGATGACCGCCTCGGTATCCGGGTCCGCCTCGAAGAGGCGCAGGACGTCGAGATGGCTGGTGCCGTTGACCGGATCGCCGCCGATGCCGACGCAGGTGGACTGGCCGAGCCCCAGGCAGGTGAGCTGCCAGACCGCCTCGTAGGTGAGGGTACCGGAGCGGGAGACCACGCCGACCTTGCCCGGCTTGTGGATGTAGCCCGGCATGATGCCGATCTTGCACTGGCCGGGGGTGATCACGCCGGGGCAGTTGGGCCCGACCAGCCGGGTCTTTTTCCCCTGCATGTACTGCTTGACCTTGACCATGTCCAGGACCGGAATCCCCTCAGTGATGCAGCAGACCAGGTCGATCCCGGCCTCGACCGCTTCCATGATCGAGTCGGCGGCAAAGGGGGGCGGGACGTAGATGACCGACGCGGTCGCCCCTGTCCGCTGCACGGCTTCGCCCACCGTGTCGAACACGGGAAAGCCGTCGATGGTGGTCCCCCCCTTGCCGGGAGTCACCCCGCCGACCATCTGCGTGCCGTACTCGCGGGCCCCCTGCGCATGGAACAGGCCGGTGGCGCCGGTGATCCCCTGGGTGATGACCCTGGTGTTCCTATCGATGAGAATGCTCATTGGTTGTATCCTTTCACGGCTTCAACGATCTTCCGGGCCGCATCGGCCATGCCGTCGGCGGCAACGACGTTCAGCCCGCTTTCCGCCAGAATTTCCTTACCCCTGGCGACGTTGGTTCCTTCCAGTCGCACCACCAGCGGCACATCGAGGGAAACCTGCCGGGCGGCTTCCACGACGCCGATGGCGATGATGTCGCATTTCATGATGCCGCCGAAGATGTTGACCAGTATCCCCTTCACGTTCCTGTCGGAGAGGATGATCTTGAACGCCTCGGTGACCCGCTCTATGGTGGCTCCCCCCCCGACGTCGAGGAAGTTGGCCGGGTCGCCGCCGTAGTGCTTGATGATGTCCATGGTAGCCATGGCGAGGCCCGCGCCGTTCACCAAGCAGCCGATGTTGCCCGAAAGCGAGATGTAGGAGAGGTCGTGCTGCGACGCCTCGACCTCGTTCGGGTCCTCTTCGTCGTAGTCGCGCATGTCCCCCAGCTTCGGGTGGCGGAACACGGCGTTGTCGTCGAAGCCGAATTTGGCGTCCAGGGCGAGAAGGTTGTCCTCGGCCGTGACCACCAGGGGGTTGATCTCCAGCATGGAGCAGTCGCAGGCGATGAACGTCTTGTATAGCCCCTGCAGCAGCGCGACCGCCTTCCCCGCCAGCTTTCCCCCCAGCCCGAGGCTGAAGGCGATCTTGCGGCACTGGAAGGGGGTGAGGCCCACGAGGGGATCGACCGTCTCCGTGAAGATCTTCTCGGGAGTGGCGGCGGCAACCTCCTCGATATCCATCCCCCCTTCGGTGGAGGCCATGACGGCGACCCTGGAGCTGCTGCGGTCCACAACCAGGCTTACATACAGCTCATTGGCGATGTTGCAGCCGTTCTCCACCAGCACCCGCGTCACCACCTTCCCTTCCGGCCCGGTCTGGTGCGTACGCAGGGTCATGCCGAGCATGTCCCGGGCGGTCAGACGAACCTCGTCGGGCGTGCGGGCCAGCTTGACCCCTCCCCCCTTGCCGCGGCCGCCGGCGTGGATCTGCGCCTTGACCACCCATGGCCCTTCCCCGAGGCGCTTGGCCCATTCGCGGGCGCTGGCGCCGTTGTAGCAGACGTGCCCGTCGGGGACGGGCACCCCGAATTGCCTCAGGATTGCTTTTGCCTGGTACTCGTGAATGTTCATGTCGACTCCTGGGTGAAATGTTTTTCCGAAGCGGCCTCAAATAGGCGCGGATGCCGTGCTGTCAGAGCTCCCGGACGTTCTGGCGTGGCTGAGACCTGCGATTCCACCGGCAGACACATGGGGGCAGAAGGTAGATCAAACAAGTTTTCAGCGTATGGGTCAGACCAATTATCCATTAAATTGCAATGGTGTCAAGTAATTTTGTATACGGTTATAAGTTGCTTTACTAATGGAGTTTTATCTGGTAGCATACAGTTATAAATTGGTAAAATTAATTTACAATCCAGGTCCGGGCATGCGGTGGCTGAGGTTGTCGGCTGCGGTCGCCGCTACCGGCCGGAAACGGTTTTTCCCTGTCCGACAAACTCTGAAGGAGACAGAAAGCATGTACGAACAATTCAAAGCCAGAGCAGTCGGGGTCGGCGCGGAGGTGTACCGCTTCGAGACGGGGAGGGATGCCATCGATTTCATCCTGCCGTTCCTGCAACGGGAGGGGGTTGCCGATGCTCCCGGCTCCTACGCCGTTTGGGTCGAGTCGCCGCTTCTCGCCTGCGTGGACAAAGAGGCGCTCCGGAAGTTCCCCGGGCTCACGTTCGACGTGAGCCGGGAGCGGGCGGCGCAGGCAAAGGTCGGCATCAGCCAGATGGCATGGGCACTCACGGACACCGGGTCGCTGGTGCAGGACCAGAGCGCCGTCGAGCAGAGACTGGTCTCGTCGCTTCCCTCCATCCACATAGCCCTTGTCCCCACCGGGAACATCCTGGACGGCAAGAAGTCACTGTTCGAGAGGATCAATCCGCGCACCTCGCGGTACATCGCCTTCATCACGGGACCGAGCCGCACCGCGGACATCGAGCGCGTGCTCACCATCGGCGTGCACGGCCCGGAGCGGCTGATCATCCTGTTTGTCGACGAGTCGGGAGGGGAAATACGATGAAAAAGGCATTCAAGGCATCCATCACCCGGGCGGTCAACGACGCCAACCTGACCGGCGCGCTCGGGAAGTTTTCCGAGGCGTACAAGGTGAACCGGGCCAAGGCATACGAGGGGATCGACTTCGAGGCGCTGCGTGCGGAAATCGCGCGCATCAAGTCGCGAGCCGCCTGCGACCTGGACGCGGTCGCCGAAACCTTCAGGCGGAATGCCGAGGCGCTGGGCGCCAGGGTCTTCCGGACGAGCGATCCGAAGGCGGTGAAGGAATATATTCTCAAGGTGGCCCGGGACAACGGCGTGAAGAGCGTCGTCAAGTCGAAGTCCATGGCGACCGAGGAGATCCACCTGAACGCCACCCTGCTGGAAAACGGCATCTCGGTCGCGGAGACGGACCTGGGGGAGTGGATCATCCAGCTCGCCGGCCAGACCCCCTCGCACATGGTCATGCCCGCGATCCACATGACCAGGGAGGAGGTGGCCGAGCTCTTCAGCAAGGAGGTGGACGAACGCCTCAGCTCCGACATCCCGCGGCTCGTCAAGGTGGCGCGGGGCGAGCTCCGCCCCAGGTTCCTGGCGGCCGACATGGGGATTTCGGGGGGGAACATCGCGGTGGCCGAGACCGGGAGCATCGTGCTGGTCACCAACGAGGGGAACGCCCGGCTGGTCTCGACGCTCCCGAGAATCCACGTGGCGCTGGTCGGCGTGGAGAAGCTGGTGGAGGAGTTCGCGAGCGTAATACCGATCCTGGAGGCCCTCCCCCGGAGCGCCACGGCGCAGTTGCTCACGAGCTACGTCTCCATCATCTCCGGCCCCACCCCGAACGACGACGGGACCATGAAGGAGCTCCACATCATACTGATGGACAACAAGAGGAGCGAGATGGCGCGTGATCCCAAGTTCAAGCAGGCGCTCCAGTGCATCAGGTGCGGCTCCTGCCTGAACGTCTGCCCGGTCTTCCGGCTGGTGGGGGGACACGTCTTCGGGGCGGTCTACACCGGCGGGATCGGCACCATCCTCACTGCCTGGTTTGATGAATTGAAGAAGTCGGAGGAGATCCAGGGGCTCTGCATTCAGTGCGGCAACTGCACCCAGGTCTGCCCCGGCAAGCTCGACATCCCGGAGATGATCATGGAGATCAGGCGGCGCCTGGTGCTGGAGAAGGGGCAGCCCCTGGCCCAGAAGGCGATCTTCGCCGTGGTGAACAACCGCAAGCTCTTCCACACCATGCTGCGCGCCGCATCGGTTGCGGGAAAACCGTTCGCGTCGGGCAAATTCATCCGCCACCTGCCGTTCTTCCTGTCGGACCTGACTGACGGCCGGAGCCTCCCCGCCATCGCGGCCGAGCCGTTCCGGGACACCTTCAAAAAGATAGAGCAGCCGCGGCTGCGGGAAAAGGTGGCCTTCTATGCCGGGTGCCTGATCGACTTCGCCTATCCCGAAATGGGGGTCGCCCTGGTGAAGCTCCTGAACAAGGCGGGGTTCGAGGTAACCTTCCCGGAGGAGCAGACCTGCTGCGGCGCGCCCGCCCTCTACAGCGGCGCGTACGAGGTGGCGGGCCACAACGCCAGGGAGAACATCCGGGTCCTCCTGGACGAGGACGTGGCCTATGTGGTCTCGGCCTGCCCCACCTGCACGGTCGCGCTCACCCACGAGTTCGGCAAGACGCTGGAGACCCTCGGGGAGACCGAGTGGCTCCTCCGGGCGAAAAGGCTCGCGGAAAAGACCGTGGACTTCTCGACGCTGGTGAAGCGGCTCGTGGACGGGGGGCGTCTCAGCTTCAAGGAAGGGGAGCTCCTCGGCAAGGTCACCTACCACGATTCCTGCCACCTGAAGCGGACCCTGAACGTGTTCGAGGAACCACGGGAGCTGTTGCAGAAGGCGGGATACGAGGTCACCGAGATGTTCGAGTGCGACATGTGCTGCGGCATGGGGGGCTCCTATTCCATGAAGCTTCCCGAGATCTCGGCCCCGATCCTGAAGAACAAGCTCAGGAACATCAAGGATACCGGCGCACCGATCGTTGCCATGGACTGCCCCGGCTGCGTGATGCAGATCAGGGGGGGGATGGATCAGGACGGCTCAGGCATCAGGGTGCGGCATACCGTGGAGATTCTGGCGGAGCAGTTGGAAGGGTAGGAGTTGGTACCGCTTGAACAGAAAAGGCCCCGTCAGAGGTGGCCCCCATTAGTAGGACAGGTTGGCGGCGAAAATAAGGTGGATTGCCGGTTGTAGTCATGCCGCCAGTGAGAGAGTCCGGCCGGCGTAGCCAGGCCGGGATTTTTGCCAGTATGCCTCATGTGGTGTCCGGTCGTCCAGCTTAGAGTGCGGGCGACGCATGTTGTAGAACTCGATCCAGCGTCGCAAGCCTTGGCGAACCTCGCTGCCGGTCTCGAAGGCGTGCAGATAGATGCACTC
>DATDNF010000024.1:0-42631 GCA_036518435.1 Geobacteraceae bacterium | reverse complement strand
GGGGGAAAGATATTTGAGCGGTTCAGGCTTGCCGATGCCTGTAAAGGGATCTCGCATAATGGCTTCGATCAGATCAAAGGCACGCAAGGCGGTCTTACGGTCGACTTCGACCCAATAACGGAGGTCTTCACGGAACTCTGGCTGGAATACAGCTTCTCTGCACTTACTTTTCAAGACCGAGTTCTTTCTGGAGCTTTTCCGAAGTAGAGGGCTCTCCCTGACGTTTTAAGGCTCGTTCCAGAGAGGCAAGGAGCCGTTGTGCGTTCTTCGGGGAGCGCATGAGATGAGCAGTTTCGACTAAGCTTTCAAGCTCATCTGCGGAAATCATGGCTACGCTTTCACCACTACGGCGACCAATAATGACGATTTCCCTGTTTTTGGTCACTTCATCGCACAAACCAGCAAAGTTCGCACGAGCGTTTGTATAGGTTGTCTTTAGCATTTATGTTCTCCCGTTTAAGTGGTACAGGAATACAGTACAGCACAAGCTGGTTTTTGGCAACAAGAAATCTTGTATGTGGGACAGGAGGGGGCGAAATAAGCGTGAAGCCTCCGATATCAGACAATAGAGAGTCGAGAGAAAGCGAGATGTCCCAACAGGCCAGTGGACCTCTCAAAAAGCTGTGACATAAACGGCCAACTGCAAAACTGACGGATGGGGGCAAACGCGCGCCGGAGTTCGTCCGGCCGCGGATAATACGGGAGGTGGCGAAGCAACGAACATGAACTATCGCGGACTAAAGGCAATCTCCTGGCTTCTGATCGCCAGCCTGGCAGGCGGCTGCGGCTCGACACGCCGTATCCGTTTCACGTCAAATCCGCCAGGGGCTTTGGTCACCGCCGGTGGGAAGACATGTACCACCCCTTGCTACCTCGACGTGCCGATCCACACAGAGAAGGCTGTTTTTGCCCTCTATTCTGGGGCGAAGGAGGAAGTGAGCATCGACCATCTGACCACTCGCGGGGCGACAGCCCAGTATGGGGCAGGAAAGACCGGAGAATTCGCCCTTGCGCCTCTTGGATTGTCATTGTTCCTCACAGGTCTCCTCGCGTTAGGACTGGCGGAATCGTATCAAACCGACGCAATCCAGACCGGCCAGCATTCCTCGCGCGATGAAACTATTTTCTGGATCGCCGCTGCCACCGGCATGACAAGTGGCAGTCTCATATTATTTCTGGCCCAGGAGTTCTCCGACAGCGCGAACGATGTCAAGCCGGAAGTGCATGTCGCCCTCGAAAAACCACAACATTCTCCTCCGGTGCCTGATGCGACAGCAACGCAACCTTCCTCGCAGGGCGAGTTGTTCAGATTGTTCCTGAAGATGCAAGAACCCCCGGCGCAAAAGAAGGGGGCAAGCGATTTCTTCAAATAACAAGGGCCGCCGGGGAGAGATTGACGTTGATGCCAGCAAGTCGCCGCGCGCCCGTCGATGGGCCAGCTCGAAAAAAATCGGGGCGCAATCCCCGGCCGACTCCGGGCCGAAAACGGAAAAGCCGCCCCCGTCAACCTGACGAGAGCGGCTTTTATCCCGCGTTGCGGCAAGATTCTTCGCGTTACGGCCGCAGCCCCTCCGCCACCACCTCGGCGATGTCCCGCACCTTTACCGACCCCGCCTGCTTGTCCTTCAGCCCGTCCTCGAACATGGTCATGCAGTAGGGGCAGGAAACGCAGACCGTGTCCGGCCGGGTGGCGAGCGCCTCCTCGACCCGGGCGTGGTTGATCCGCGTGCCGGAAAACTCCTCCATCCACATCCG
Organism: Geobacteraceae bacterium; assembly: GCA_036518435.1. Taxonomy (GTDB): domain Bacteria; phylum Desulfobacterota; class Desulfuromonadia; order Geobacterales; family Geobacteraceae; genus JAMPXD01. The sequence continues at coordinate 40,876 of DATDNF010000024.1, read as the reverse complement.
CCCTCCCCCCGCGCCGCAGCAGAAGGCGTTCTCGCGGTTGCGCTCCATCTCGGCCGGCGCCGTCCCGGTGGCGAGCCGGATCGACGCGCGGGGGGCGTCGTAGACGTCGTTGTGCCGCCCCAGGTAGCAGGAGTCGTGGAACACGGTCCGCCCCAGGTCGGTCACCTGGCGATTCAGCTTGAGACGCCCTTCCGCCAGGAGCGCTTCGATCAGCTGGCTGTGGTGGACCACCTCCAGTTCCAGGCCGTACTGCCGGTAGTCGTTCTTGAGCGTCGAGAAACAGTGGGGGCACTGGACGATCACCTTCTTCACCCCCCGCTCCTGGAACGTCTTGACGTTTTCTTTCGCCATCTTGTCGAAGACGAACTCGTTGCCGAGCCGGCGCAGGGAGTCGCCGCAGCACTTCTCGTCCTTCCCGAGTATCCCCCAGGAAACCCCGGCGGCGTCGAGAATGGTGGCGAGCGCCACGGTGACGTGCTTCTGCCGGGAGTCGAACGAGCCGGAGCAGCCGACGAAGAAGAGGTACTCGCAGGTGTCCTTGTCGAACTGTTTCACGTTCATGGTGGAGCACCACTTGGTCCGCTCGGACGGGGCGATCCCCCACGGGTTGGAGCGACCTTCCATGTTCTCGAACAGATTCAGAAGCTCCTCGGGGAACTTCGCCTCCGTCTGGACCAGGTGCCGTCTCATCTTGACGATCTTCGGCATATGCTCGATCTGGACCGGGCACGCCTCCATGCAGGCGCCGCAGGTGGTGCAGGCCCAGATGCTCTCCTCGGAAACGCTCCCCTCCCCCTGGTCGCCGATCAGCGGCACCAGCGGCTTTTCCCCGCGCTTGAGGAGCGCTGCGTTCCCGAGCAGGTTGATCTTCACGTCGTGCACCACCTGGCGGGGGTTGAGCTCCTTGCCGGTGTTGGTGGCGGGGCAGGCGTTCTGGCACCGGCCGCACTCGGTGCAGGAGTGGGAGTCGAACAGGTCCTTCCAGGTGAGCCGGGTCACCTGACCGGCGCCGTAGACGTTCCCCTTGGCGAACTCTTCCCGCGGCTGGGTGTTCGGCTTCTCCAGGCTCTGGAAGAAGCAGTTCGGGATGGCGGTCAGGATGTGCATGTGCTTGCTGTGGGGGAGAAAGTTCATGAACAGGAGCAGCACGATGGCATGCACCCACCAGCAGGCGGCGCCGAACGCGGAGATGGCGGCAGGGGCCGCCGATCCGACGAGACCGGCCACGAACGAGGAGACCGGCATGAATGCGGCCGCATCACCCTCCCCCAGGGCAATCTCGGCGCCGTGCAGACCGAAATAAGCGAGCATGAGGATCGCGATGAAGGCGAGGATCAGGAACCCCTCGAAGCTGCGCGCCTTCACGTACTTCGTCTCCAGGTAGGGGGGGGCGAAGAAAAGGCGGCGGCTGACGGCGAGCGCGACCGCTCCCAGGGCAAGCACCGACACCAGGTCGAAGGCGAAAAGCAGCCCGTGGTAGAGGGGCGCCGGCAGAACGGCAAGGCTGAAGCCGGGGAAGACCCCCTTGACCAGGAACTCGCCGTTGGCGAGCAAAAGGACCATGAAGGCCCAGAAGATGACGAAGTGGTTCAGGCCGAACGGCTTTGCCACCACCTTTTTCTGGCCGAAGGCGTAGAGGAGCATGTCGCCGATCCGCTTGTCCAGGCTGTGGAAGCGGTCCTCGGCGCTCCCCATGGTGACGAGGGAGAAGCGCCGGTAGCAGCTCACGGCGAACAGGGCAAGGGCGGCGATCAGGATCGGGGCGAAGATGGCTGGATTTGGAGTCATATAGAAACCTCGGAAGTCTTGTTTTGAATTTCGATAAAACAACAAAATCGGGAATCCACCACGAAGGCACGAAGGACACGAAGAAAATCGTTATTGCCTCAAGATTACTTCATAGATTACCCGGATTTTAAAATCTTTAACTTATTTTGAGGTAATCACGAAGCTAATTGATTTTTTGTTTTACCTTCGTGTTCTTCGTGCCTTCGTGGTGAGAAGGGTTATAGGCCTTTGGCTTTCTTCAGCTCCCGCAGCCGGTTCGTCAAAGCCGGGATGATCTGGAAAATATCCCCGACGATGCCGTAGTGGGCGACCTCGAAGATGGGGGCATCCTTGTCCCGGTTGATGGCGATGATGACGTCGGAGTCCTGCATCCCGACGAGGTGCTGGATGGCGCCCGAGATGCCGCAGGCGACGTAGACCTTGGGGCGCACGGTCTTGCCCGTCTGCCCCACCTGCCGCTCGGGGGGGAGCCAGCCGGCGTCGATGGCGCTTCTGGAGCCTCCCACGACCCCTCCCAGTTCGTCCGCCAGATCCTGGAGCATGGCGAAGTTCTCCTTCCCCATCATCCCCCGGCCGCCGCTGACGATGAACTCCGCCCCGGCGATGTCGATCTGGTGTCCCTTCTTGTCGCTCACGACTTCCAGGACCTTGACGAGGATGTTCTCTTCGGCTACCGGGCAGCTCTCCCGGACGATCTCGCCGCTTCGCCCTTCCTGACGCTCGGGCATGGCCATGACGTGGGGGCGGACGGTGGACATCTGGGGGCGGAAATGGTCGCACATGATGGTGGCCATGATGTTGCCGCCAAACGCCGGGCGGGTCTGCATGAGGTTTCGCTTGTCGTCGATGCCGAGACCGGTGCAGTCGGCGGTGAGCCCGGTCTTGAGGACGGTGGCTACGGCCCCCGCCAGGTCCCGGCCGAGACCGGTGGCCCCCATGAGGATGATCTCCGGCTTGTACTTGTCCACCAGATGGCAGATGGCCTTGAGGTAGCTCTCGGTCCGGTAGTGGCGAAAGACCGGGGCGTCGATGAGATACGCCTTGTCGGCGCCGTACTCGAACGCCTCGGCGCAGAGGTGCTCGACCTTGTCCCCCACCACCACGGCGGCAAGCTCGACGCCCAAATCGCGGGCGAGGTTTCCCCCGGCCCAGAGAAGCTCCCAGGAGACCTTGGCGGCCTCCCCCTCGGTCTGCTCGACGAAGACCCAGACGCCTTTGTAGGCGGCGAGCTTCGCTTTCAGCCGCGACTCTTCTTCGTCCACCTCTTCCACGGCGGCGGCTGCCGCCCCCTGCTCTTCCTGCTGCTTCTTGAGGGCGGCGAGGATCTCTTCCTCCTCGACGGTGAAGAACATCTCGAGGGCGCTGGCGGGGCAGACCTTGACGCACTTGGCGCAGCCGATGCACTTGGAAAAATCGATGATCGGCTCGCCCGCCTCGTTCATCTCGATGGCGTCCACCGGGCAGGAACTCTGGCAGCGCGCCCCGCAGGCGATGCAGCTGTTGTCGATGAGTCGCGCCTTGCCGCGGGGCTTCTTGATCGGTTTTTTCGGTTCGGTCATGGATATATCCTTTATATCATTTCTTTACCGCCGAGCACGCAAAGGACTCAGGGGAAAATTATACATAACATTGTTTTAAAATACCGCATACACTTTACAGCCACCGATGCGATGTGACGTAAGACGTTAGACGTAGCAGCCTTTACGTGTTACATCTCACGCCGTCAAAGCGCCAGCAGGTCCTTGGCAAGGAGCCGGTCGATCAGCAGATTGGCCGTCCCCACCGGGTCGTTCACCCCGTCGCCGACGATCTCCCCCTTTTCCCGCTCCGGCGAGAAGATCCGGCTCACCCAGGTGGGGGAGCCCTTCAGGCCGATGCTGTTCACGTCGAGCTTCAGCACCTCGTTGTTCCAGACCTTCACCTCGGCGTCAACGGAATCAAGCCGCATGGGGACGGTGGGATAACGGGGGCGATTCAACTCCCGCACCACGGTAAGAAGCACGGGAAGCGGCGCCTCGACGATCTCGTGCCGTCCCTCCAGCTTGCGCCGCACCCTGATCCGCCTCTTCACCAGGTCGAGCTCTTCGATCCGGTCCACCAGCGTGAGCTGGCACATGCCGAGCCGGGTGGCGATGCCCGGGCCGACCTGGGCGGTGTCGCCGTCGATGGTCTGTTTGCCGCAGATGACGACCCCCACCTCTTCCTCTTCAGCCAGCCGGCTGATCGCAGCGGACAGGACGTTGGAGGTGGCAAGCGTGTCGGCGCCGCCGAACGCCCGGTCACTGAGCAGGACCGCCTCGTCCACCCCGAGTGCGAGGGCCTTTCGCAAGGTCGCCTCGGCATTGGGTGGGCCCATGGAAATGGCGGCCACCCGCACGCCGAACTGATCCTTCAGCCGCAGCCCCTCCTCGATGGCATGGGTGTCGTACGGGTTGACGATGATCGGGATCCCCTCCCGCACCAGGGTGTTGGTCACCGGGTCGATCTGCACCTGGGTGGTATCCGGTACCTGCTTGATGCAGGCGACTACGAGCATGAGGCACCTCTCTGAGAAGAATATGGTCGATGCTGCTGGCTAATTATTACTCAATTACTGCGGTTCCGTCCTTGACCCGGATCAAGATTTCCCTGCCGGCATCGGTCGGGCCGCCCTTGCTGATTAATTATCAAGCATTTTCAGCGAATGTCAAAGGAGTTTACCCCAGGCTCCCCATGCTGGCAAGGGCAAAGACCCGCTCGGGGGCATATGCCGGCGCAGCGCCGCGACACATGAGGAGCGTGCTGCCGCGGATGGAAAACCCCTTCCCGAGAAGAAGCGAGGTCTGGCCGGTATTGCGGATCGGGACATCGAGGAAAACCCTCCCGCCCGCCTCGGTTTCCGCAAGGGCATCGTCCAGGAGAAGCAACGCGCCATCGTCGGTTCCGCCCCACGGCCCCAGCTGAACGCCGCCGGCGCATGGCTGGCTGAACAGAAACGCCCCGCGGGTGGTGAACAGCCGTCCCCGGTCCGCTACCGCGTCGATGATGGCATCCCGCCGGTCCCCCCAGCCGTCCCGGTCCAGGGCAAGGATTTCGCTGCGGGGAATCGGCTCCCGGCAAGGGGCCATTCCCCCCGTCCCTTCCCCCACCCAGCGGTGGATCACATCCATCGCCGCGAAGCCGAGCGCTTCGTAGATCGGCTTGCCCGCCCGCGAGGCAGTCAGCCAGACGGTCTCGGTCCCCGCATCGGCAAGAGCAGCCAGCGTCTGCTTCATGAGCGCGGTCCCGATACCCCGGCCGCGGCAATCTCCCCGCACGATGAGATTGCCGATCCAACCGCTTTTCCCGTATTTTATCGAGGTAGCGAACCCGACGGGGATATCCCCTTCCCTCGCCACCAGACACCCCCCGGGAAAGGTGTTGAGCAGAAACTCGAACTCCCACCGGTCGCAGATCCACCCCTCCTCGCCGGCGAGCGTCAGAAAAGCGTCCAAATCCTCGTGCCGGAATTGGTCGATCTGCATAGGCAACCCCATGTAAAACAGATTCTGCCCGGAGCTACGGCAACGCGCACCCCGCGTCGGTACGCGTCAGGTCCTGGCCGATCAGACCGACCGCGTCCGCCCGGCACTGCCGGCAGTGCTTGAACTGGCCGATGATCTTTTCATTGGCCTGGCGCACCTCTTCCAGTTTCTCCGGCGACGGGGGGACGACCCCCGCGAACTCCGCCTGGGGGATGATCGGCATGACGTTCATGACGAACGCGCCAAGCGCCTTCACCTTCAGCCCGATCTTCTCGACCTCTCCTTCGTTCACCCCGGGGATGAAGACCGTGTTGACCTTGATCGTCATGCCGTACGCAGCCGCCCGCTCGATCCCCGCCAGCTGGTTCCCGAGAAGGATGGCCGCCCCCTCTTCACCGCTGTACCGCTTGCCGTGATAGAGGATGTTGGAGTATATTTTCGCCCCGACCGCGGGGTCGAGGGCGTTGACCGTCACTGTCAGGCTGTGGAGGCCGATTTCGTTCAGGAGATCGATCTTGTCCGGCAGGAGAAGTCCGTTGGTGCTCATGCAGAGGATCAGGTGGGGAAACTCCTCCTTCACCAGCCGAAAGGTTTCGAACGTTTCCTCGTTGGCGAGCGGGTCGCCCGGCCCGGCGATGCCGATCACCTTGATGATCGGCCCGAGGAGATCGCTCGCCACCACCTCCCGCACCTTCACAAGCGCCTCCTGCGGCGTCAGGAGCCTGCTGGTTACGCCGGGGCGCGACTCGTTGGCGCAGTCATGCCGGCGCGAGCAGTAACCGCACTTGATGTTGCAGCGCGGCGCCACCGCCAGGTGCATCCGGCCGTTCTTGTGGTGGTTGCCGCCGAAACAGGGATGCCCCTGGATGTTTTTCCGTTCGTTGCATCCGGTACCCATAACTGCCTCCCTTCCTCCGGCATCGATCTGCCGGAAGCAACAAAGGCGCTGAACCGTGACGGTCAGCGCCTTTGCCTGAAAAAAAGACCCGCCGGGAAAAATCCGCACCGGGCCTCGTTGCTCACTGGAGGGTACGTCTTCGTACCCGACGGAGTTTGAACTCTTTCCCTCTCCTTGGCATGAAGCATGCCAATTCCTAATGAATCGGCAAACCCGCATGAATCCCCCCGGTTAGGAGGTCCGCTCGGCGGCCGCGTCCCCCGCGCCTGCCCGATTGGATGCAGAGATGGCTAATAGTTAGGCACTTGAGACGAAGCCGGCGCCCGGGGATATCCCCTTTTCTCCCCGGCAACCCGCCATTCTTAAGGGAAAGGGAGAAGCGCCACTCTGGCATGCTCCGTGAAGAGTATCAGACAGACTCATGCCGAAGCTGCATATCTATTTCCCGGCAACAGCGAGGTGGAACATGGAAACAGTGATGGAAGGGACCCCCCACGTCCCGATCGAGGATGCCGCACAGGAACTGCAGACGACCCATTTGCGGGTGCTGATGCTGCTCAAACAAAAGGTGCTGACAGGGTGCCAGGCGGATGGTGGATGGTATGTCGAGCGGAGCTCCCTCGACGCCCTGAAGGAGCGCGGCATCCCCGATGCGGCCCCACCCGCCTGCAAGACATCCTGTACCGCCTCCTCCTGCGGCTGCAAGGGGAGCTGAGGGTGCCGTAAGCGGGGTTCAGGGCGTCGCGCACTCGGTGATGACGATGAACCGGTCGTCGAACAGCCGGTCCAGAAGCGGCCGAACCTCCCGCCAGTCGAGCCCCCCGCCGCCACACCCCGGCCGCGGCACGACGACCGTTCGCCAGCCGAACCGGTCCGCCAGGTCCCGCAATTCCCGGGCGGACCTGCCGATGAGGCGCGGATCGGGGTTCTCCCAGGGAGTTTCCTCCACGGGAAAACTGACGATGCCGTCCCCTAGGTAATGGACGTGGTTCCCGCCTTCCCGGAGGAGCCGGCCGAGGCGTTGCGGCAGGTCGGGAAAACGGGCCGCCGCCTGGCGGGCGCACCCCCTGCCGAAGACGGCGGCGCCGTTTCCGGCAACCATGCCGTTCGTGGTGATGGCGATGACGGCGCTGCCGAGGTACTCCCAGATGTTGCCGGTTTTCTCATGCATGGCAATTCCCCGTGTGGATGAACGATGAGCGCGGCGAGATAAAGAAGGGCCGCCAACGTACTTTTGCAGCATGCATGCCAGAGGAGAAACGACGATGACCGTGACGATAAAGCCTTCCGACCTGCAGTACAAATATCCGCGGGACACGGCAAAGCGGGATGAGCCGAAATTCTCGGGAAAACCGGACCCCGCGCCGTTCAATCGGGACGACCTGTACGATATAATCCCGATGCTGGAACGGGTGATGGCCGAGTTGGGGCGCGACGATGCCCGCACCCTGCATGCCATCGAGGAAATATTGAACACGAACATGCCCCGCTTCATCGTCAGCCGGGAAGAGGTGTTCGACTTCCTGGTCGGCACCATGCGGGACATCCTCGGGGATCGATGAGCGCCGCCGCGCCGTACAACCTGGAGGAGATCAGGTCGCGCGCCCGGGCCGCTTTTATCGGCCTCGCCGTGGGGGATGCCCTCGGCGCCCCGGTGGAGTTCCTGACCGCCACGGAGATCGAGGCGGAGTACGGCGTGCTGAAGGAGATCGTGGGTGGCGGGTGGCTGCGGCTCAAGCCGGGAAAGGTGACCGACGACACCGAGATGGCCCTCTGCATCGCCCGCGCAGTGGCAGCAAACGGTGAATGGTCCCTCACCGGCATCGCCGACAACTTCGCCGGCTGGCTCAAATCCAGGCCGGTCGACGTGGGTGACACCTGCCGGCGGGGGATCAGGAACTACATGTTGAAGGGGACCCTGGAAACCCCGCCGAACCAATGGGACGCAGGCAACGGTGCGCTCATGCGGATGCTCCCGGTAGCGCTCTTCACCCTGGGTAACGAACGGATGATGGCGGAATGCGTAGTGGCCCAGGCGCGGATCACCCACAACCATCCGCTCTCCGACGGCGCCTGCGTCGTCATGGGGAAGCTCCTCCACCTCGCCCTCCTCGGCGCCTCCAAGACCCGGCTCCGCAGCGAGCTGGAGCTTCTCTTCGCCGAGTACGAACAGTTCCGTTTCCACGCTTACAAGGGGCTCTCCACCGGCTACGTGGTGGACACCATGCAGACGGTCCTCTACCACTTCTTCCGCGGCCGGGATTTCGAGGAGTGCCTGGTGGATACGGTCAACCGGGGTGGCGACGCCGACACCACCGGCGCCATCGTCGGCGCCCTGGCCGGGGCCTACTACGACCTGGAAGCAATCCCGAAGCGGTGGCTGAAGCGGATGGACAGGCAGGTCATGGACGAAATCGACCGCCTCTCCCGGAAACTGATCGACCTCTCCCCCCTCGTCACGGGCGTCACCGGAAATGCCGGCGCCCGCCTGCCATAGACAGCAGCAACCGCAGCGAATCAGCGCAAAAAAATCCAGCATCCCTTTGACGCCGGCCAAAACGGGGGTATCATGTACGCAAAGCCGTTTTCCATTTCCGCGCGGAGGTAACCGGTATGCGCCATGTCGCTCTTTCGATCATTCTCGTCATGCTGGCTTGCCCGGCCTTTGCCGGGGAAGTCAGCATGCTCGGCGGTTACGGGTGGACAAACAACCCCCTGCAGAAAACCTACGCCTGGCAGGCCCAATACATGGAGGGGCTTGGCGAGCATTTCGCCTACAGCCTTTCGTACCTGAACCAGGGGCACTTTCCCGTGCACCATCGCGACGCCCATGCCGCCAACCTCTGGGTCCGCCAAAACTTCTTCGACCGGCACCTCTCCCTGGGCGTCGGAGGCGGCGGCGTGTTCTACTACGACACCACCCACCCGCCCCCCGGGATCCCTTCTGCGGATATTCACGGTTGGGGAACCATGGCCAGCGTGGCGGCGACCTGGTACACGGACAGCCGCTTGCTTTTCCAGCTGCAAGGCTACTGGGTCAGGGGGGGGCAAAGTTTCGATACCCTGTCGGTACTGGCCGGCATCGGCTATCAGCTCGATCCGCCACCGACACCGGGACCCGATGTCAAGGGGACCCATCAGCCCGAGACGACGACCGATAACGAAGTGACGGTGTTTGGCGGCGAAACGACCGTGAATATCCCGGGTGACGGGCATTCGACCGCCGCCGCCATCGAATACCGGCGCGGGATATGGCGATACCTGGAGTGGACCGTGGGAGGACTGTACGAGGGGAAAAGCACCCTGATCAACCGGTACGGCCTGACTACCCAGCTCTGGCTGTCGAAGCTCTTTCTCCATGACCATCTCTCTCTCGGCTTCGGCGGCGGCGGTTATTTCGCCGTCGATCAACGCAGCGATCCGCAGCTGCAACGGAGCTCCGGCGTGTTCGCATCGGAAATAGTGACGCTGACGGGCGCCGTCCTCATCACGCCGCACTGGGCCGTACGGGCCTCCTGGGACCGGATCATCACGAATTACGACCGGGACTCCGACGTATTCCTGGGGGGAATAGGCTACCGGTTTTAAAGGCAATTTCCCTGTTTGAAGACGGAAAACTGAAGTCCTGCGGCAAACCCAATGAGTGCCCCCCACCTCGGGCGGAAAGGAGAAATAGTATGAGGAAATCATTGCTCGCTTCGTTGATGATTCTTTTTGCGGCAACAACGGTTCTGTCCGGCTGCATCTGGTGGGTTGACAGGGATGACGAGGGTCGGCGGGGGTACCGGGGAGAGCACCGCCACGACCACGACGAAGACCGGCGGCCGCGAGATTCGGAAGAACACCGCGAACGGGGAGAATGAAGGTATAGCCAAATCAGGAGATAACAAAAGGCGGCCGTAAAGGCCGCCTGAAACGCAATGAAGTTGGTATCCTCCGTAATTGTCTAACCTTTGGGATGCGCAGCTATTTTACAACCAGGTCGTTTTTCACCGACATTACACCATCAACACTGCCGGCAACCTCCTCTGCCTTTTTGACACTCTGTTCCGAATCGACAAAACCGCTCAACTGCACTACTCCTTTGAACGTCTCGACTTTGATCTGGAGCACATTCAACGATTCTTCGCGATGGATTGCGGCTTTCACCTTGGTTGTGATCACCGCGTCATCGACATACTGGCCGGTGCTCTCGCGTTTTTGGGTGGCTGCGCACCCCAGGAATGCGGTTAGCAGCCCGATGCAGGCCAGAAACTTCAGGATGCGCTGCACTCTTGGCATAATGCTCTCTCCTTTCTGCCTGCGGCAATCGAATGGAATTGCCCCTCCCTGTTTGGGGCGCATGTGAGCCTGTATCCATTGTGCAAGGTATGGGTACCGATAAATTATAATCTCTGTCAACCCGTTGACAACCCTTCAAAAGTATTTATGTTTTAACTAGGGAGGAGGTCGAGCAGGGAATTTTCGGGCGGGCTTTCAACTACGGGACCATCGTCGTCACCGGCACGGGGGGAACGAAGGAACTGTTCGCAGGCCTTGCCAAACCGCTCGAGTTTCGCAAGGCCGTTCAGGAGCGCGCGCTCTTCTAGGACGTGTTGACCGGTACAAAGGGACAGACCATGGGCGGGCAACAACCGGGGGAAAATGGCAGGAAACCTCTCCGACAGTTAAGGGCCGTCTCCCGCTCTCTCCCGAAGGTGGTGCGCTGGGGTGCCGGTGTTGTCGTCACCCTCCTTCTCGTGCTGTTCATCGCATCCTACTTCCTGGATGAACCGCTTCGCAGGTCGATGGAAGTCAAGATGAACAGCAAGCTGAAAGGGTACTCCGTCCGCCTGCCGAAGCTCCATTTCCAACTGATCGGTTTTTCGCTCACCCTGAAAGGGCTGACCGTATTTCAGCAGGCAAATCCGCAACCCCCTATTGCCCTTTTCCCGGAACTCCGTGCGAGCGTCAACTGGCATGAGACTCTCGCCGGCCGGTTCGTCGCGGAATTCGAGCTCGACCGGCCGGAGGTGCGGATCGACCTGCGGCAACTGAAGAGCGAGGCTGCCAGCACGGTGCCGCTCAAAGAGCAGGGGTGGCAGCAGGCGATTGAGGCCGTCTATCCCCTGAAGATCAACGTCCTGACGATCCATGACGGCACCGTCACCTACATAGACCAGGACCCGAAACGGCCTCTCCGGTTGAGCCACCTCAACCTGAAAGCGGGCAACATCCGCAACGTCCGCCTGCCGGACAAGGTCTACCCCTCCTCATTCCATCTCGAAACCGCCATCTTCGGGACCGGGCGCGGGGTCATCGACGGCAAGGCCAATTTCCTTGCCGAGCCCTACCCCGGCGTCAACGCCCGCATGACGCTGGAAAAGGTCCCCCTTGATCATTTCAAGCAGATCATCGCCCGCGCGAACCTCTCCATCCGCAACGGGCTGTTCTCCGCGGCCGGCGAAGCCGAATACGCCCCGCACGTAAAAAGGGCCCATCTCAAGGAGCTGGCGATCGAGGGGATGGCAATCGATTATATCCATTCCCCCCGCACCGCAGCCGCCGAACAAAGACGCGCCGAGCAGGTCGGCAAGGCGGCAAAGCAAGTGAGCAAATCCGAGATGCAACTCCGCATCGACGAGGTGAGGCTGACCCGATGCACGGTCGGCATGGTGAACGAGAGCGCCCGCCATCCGTATCGCGTCTTCCTCACCGATGCGGACCTCCTCCTCACCAATCTTTCCAACCGATCTTCGCAGGGCACTGCCAAAGCCGATCTGCGGGGAAAATTCATGGGAAGCGGCGCCACCAGGGTGACCGCCCGTTTCCGCCCGAACAAGAAGGGGCCGGACCTCGATCTCAACCTCAAGATAGAGGATACCCGGCTGACCGACATGAACGACCTGCTGCGCGCCTACGGGGATTTCGACGTGACGGCGGGAATGTTTTCCCTCTATTCGGAACTGCACGTCAAGGATGATGCGATTTCCGGCTACATCAAGCCATTCTTCAAGGACATGCGGGTCTACGACCGACGAAAGGATAAGGAGAAAGCAGTTTCTCACAAGATGTACGAGATGCTGGTCGGCGGGGTCGCCAAGCTCCTGGAAAGGAGGCCCGTGGGGGAGGTCGCCACAAAGGCCGACATCTCGGGAACGATAGAGCAACCACACGTCAGCGCCTGGCAGATCATCGGCAGGCTCATCAGGAACGCCTTCTTCAAGGCGATCCTTCCCGGCTTTGAAAAAGAGGCTTCCGGGCCGCCGCGCAGATAAAGCGCGGATCGGAGAATGCAAGTGCACGGGTTTCTGAAAAAAATAAAGATCGCATCGACGGGGTTATTCCTGGCGGAACTGGCGGTGTACGCCGTCTTCGTGCTGTTGTACTATTTTCTGGTCTTGCACTTCCTGGGAGCTCGGGTGAAGCAGGTTTTTGATGCGAACAAAATCCACTATGCGATCCTGGCACTGGTATTGATCGTCGTCCAGGGGGTTTCCCTGGAAATGCTGACCAGCGCGCTGTTGCGCGTGATCCGCCGCAAAGCGAGGTGAGAGAGCACCATGGACTTCCTGATCTCCGGAACGCACATCGATCCCGTCTACCTGATGGGGATAGGTTTTATCGTCGGGATCCTGGGCGGCTTCTTCGGCGTCGGGGGAAGTTTCCTGGCCGGGCCGGCGCTGTTCGCGGCGGGGATGCCGATGAACTTCGTGGTCGGCACCGACCTGGCGCACATTGTCGGCAAATCCATCGTTGCGGCCAAGAAACATCGGGCGCTCGGCAATGTGGACATCAAGCTGGGAATGATCATGGTCACCGGCACCATCGCCGGCGTGGAAACCGGTGCGCAAGTCATTCAGCACCTGAAACACAATGCCAACGTGGACATCGTGGTGGCATACGGCTTTATCTTAGTCCTTCTCTCGATCTCCCTGTTCATCGGCTGGGAGAGCTGGCAGACGCTGAAGATGCTCGCTAAACCTGACTCCAGGAAGTCCATTGCCGCCGACGCGGCCAGGCGATTCAAGAAAGATGCGCCCCTCACGGCGCGGATGCCCCGCTATGTGAAATCTGCCCAGGACGAAACCGGCCAGGTCAAGAAAGATGCGTCGGTCCTGACACACGTCACGAAGCGTATCCATCGTTTCCAGTTGCCGCCGATGATCAGCTTGCCCGTCTCGGGGATCGAACAGATCTCGTTGTGGTCGATTCTGGGAGGGGCGTATGTAGGGGGAGTGTTCAGCGGTTTTCTCGGCGGCGGCGCGGGGTACGTCCGGATGCCGGCGATGGTCTATCTGCTGGGGGTGCCGACGCACGTGGCGGTCGGGACGGATCTGTTCGAAATTGTCATCTCCGCCAGTTACGGGACCCTCACCCATGCGGTCAAAGGGAACGTGGACATCATGGTGGCGCTGGTCATGCATACCGGCGCGGCCATCGGCGCCCAGATCGGCGCAACCCTGACCCAATACTTCCACGGCCCGCGCATTCGGCTGGCGTTTGTACCTCTGCCGCTCATCGGTGCGGGGCTGGTGATCTACAGCCTGGTGACGGGACATCATTTCAAGTGAGGGGTGGCACGGCGATGAAGATACTGTTTTGCAGCGATGGTTCGGAACAGGCGGAAAACGCGGTGCGCTTCGGCGCGCTGATCGCCGCCGCATGCGAGGCGGAAACCTCGATCCTGGGAATCGCCGAAAAAGCGAGCGCGGAAGAGCCGCTGTTTCAGGCCCTGCTGCGCGCGCAGGACATTCTCAAGGAACACCACCTCAGCGCCGAGGTGATCACCAAAGCGGGACGTCCCGTGCGCGAAATCGTCAAACGCACCCGGGAAAACGACTACGACCTGGTGGTGATCGGCGCCGTGCGCAAAGGAGCGCGCAGCCCGGCCTGGATGTCCGCGCGGGCCTATAAAATCATCGAGTCCGTTGCGCCGCCGGTGCTCGTGGTCATCGGCGAGCGCCCCGCTTTGCAGCGCATCCTGCTCTGCACCAGCGGCTCGCCGCCGGCCGACAAGGCCGTTGAGTTCGCCGGCTCTGTCGCCCGGAGCGTCAATGCGGCCGTGGACCTTATTCATGTCGCGGCAGAGCCTCCCGCAATGTACGCCGATTTGATCGAACGGGAGGAGGATGCCGAACGCATTCTGGCGTCGAACTCGAAACTCGGCCGAACACTGCGCCAACAAAAGGAATTGCTGGAACAGTACGGCGTGCTCGGCGAATTTCGGCTGCACCATGGGCTGGTGGTGCCGGAGCTTTTGCGGGAGATGCAGCGAACCGGGTACGACCTGGTGGTGGTGGGTTCCCCGCCTGCCGAAGACACGCTGCGCCAGTACATGATGGGTGATGTCGCGCGCGAAATCGTCGATCGCGCCGAGCTTCCCGTGCTGGTAATGCGGACCGAATCGAGACGTCTCGCGCACCGCTTCGGCTCTCTCATGACCCGTCTGTTCCGCCGTCCCAAGGAAACTGCCGAGGCCGCGGGCAGTTGACTTGCATCGAAAAGAGGTCAGGACACAACAAGACCCGATCGTTCACTACGAAAGGCCGACAAGCCCGCTCACGGCCGACTTATAAGTTACTCAAGGCTTTCCGTCTGCCAAAGATCCTTGTAGACGGTAGTTCCCTGGAACAACTTCGTCCTAAAATGCCACATTCTTTCTCCTTGTAATACGGCTCGTTCGTGCCCGGCTCAGAGCCGTTTCATTGCTCCACCGCCAGGTGCTGCGGGACATCCTCCGGCCAAACCGTGTTGACCGGAATGCGGGTGCCGGTCTCGAACCCGCCGGGGACCGCCCACCGCGGCTGAATCTGGAGGTAAAGGTGCAGCGAGGGCACAGTGGCCAGGAGATGGGGGGCGGTATGGATAAAAAAATTGAAGTCGGGATTGCCGAGCTTCATGATGTAGGCACCGAGGACCTTTTTCAGGGCCAGGGCCACTTCGGCGATCTCAACCACGCTGATCTCTTCGTAGCAGCAGAAATGCCGCTTTGGCACGATCCAGGTCTCATAGGGGGCGCTCGCCGCGTAGGGTGACATCACGACGACGCTGCCTGTTTCAAAGACGATCCGTTCGCGGACCGACGTTTCGTAGTCTATCACGGTGCAGAGGGCGCAGACGCCGTGGTCGTCGAAGTATTTATCCTGCACATGCATGGCATTCCTGATCCAGTTGGGTACAACGCAGCTTCCCACGATCTGCGAGTGGGCGTGGAACTGGGAGGCGCCGGCCCTTACCCCCTGGTTCTTGTACATTATGGTGATGCGGTTACCGGGGTTTGCCTTCATGAGCAGGCACGCATCCCGGTAACAGCGCAGGGTATTGCCGACCTCCGCGAGTCCCATCTCCCCAAGCGGCTTGTTGTGGCACCTTCCCTCGACAACCACCAGATGGTTGCCGCAACCAACGCAGTAGGAGTAGATGCCGAGCCGTTTAAACGGCCCGGAAGTCGAACAGGTGTGGGAATCGGCGAACAGCTTGAACTTGTTGCTGATGATCCGGGTGATCCAGTCCCCCTGGCCATCCTTGATCTCGCTGATGATCTCCAGGGGAAACTGCTCCTCGTTATCGGGGCAGAAAGGGCATGCGGGATCGTGCTCGGGAGTGGGGAATGGGGTGGCGGGGCTATCACATAGCAGGTCGCCGAAGACTCTCGGCTTTTCCCGCCGCTCCGGCGCGATCAGAGACCAGTTGCCGTTCAGCAGGTTTTGGCGCAACTCGGACACGTTCTCCTCCGGAAAAGATCTTATTCAATTAAGATGAACGGGTAAAAAAATATGCACATCAGGAAGAAAATGATTACCATTATGAAGTTTAACCTTGGAATCGAGATTGTCTAGACGGTCTTGGAGAGAAATCGAAGTCAGAGGGGACGTGGACGTTATGGTGGCTCTGCGCATTCTGCAGGCGTTTGTCCCTTTGCCGCTCGTCTGCATGGGACTTGTGATTTACAGTTTAGTGACGGGACATCATTTCAAGTGATGGGTGACACGGCGGTGAGAGTTTCGGCTGCGCCATGGACTGGTGGGGCCGGAGCTGTTGCGGGAGATGCAGCGAACCGAGTACGATCTGGCGGTGGCAGGTTCATCGCCTGCCGAAGACATGCTGCGCCAACACGCGATGGGTGACGTCACGCGAGAGATCGTCGATCTCCGCGCAGCCGAAACAGGGCTTCCCGTCAGACGGTGCACGGCACCACCCGCACCCGGTACTCACCGCCGATCACGATGTACTCCCCCTCCCCCTTCATGATGCTGTTGGGGAGCAGGTCGTTGTAGAAGAAGACCTTGGCAAGCGGCACCTCCATCTCCCAGACCGTGAAGCCGAACTCCCAGGCACGCTCCTCCTCGGAGGTGCAGGAGACCAGGTTGTTGAGGCGGACGATCTGCTGCCGCTTGTCGATCCGCTCCAGCAGGTCGTGTTCGCTGGCATCGAAGGTCCCGCGAAAAAGGGTGACGGTCCGCCGGTCGGGGAATTTCCTGGCCAGCTCGTACTGGCAGTACTCATAGAGGATATCCAGCTGGGAGTTGATGGCATTGGTCCGGGCGCTCCCCTTGGTCCGGTCGACCGCGTAGACCATGTACTCCTCGGTGTGGATACTGGGGATGCGCGCCTTGTGGAAGGTCGGCGAGATGCCGATGCGGCTCTCCACCCACCCCTTGAGCACCGCCCCTTCCACGGAGTTGGAGTCCATCATCCAGCCGCGCAGGTAGCGGAGGTAGCTGTTCTTCAGGCTCTTGCGCGCCGTGTCGGTCGTCTGGTCCTGCCAGTGGTGGAGCTGGAACTTGACCGACATGTAGTCGTTGAAAACGAGCGCCCGCTCGCCGGCGTCCGGAATGCCGTCCAGTTTGCTGAACAGGAAACGGTTGGCGCCCCGCACTCCCTGGATCTCCAGGGGCTGCGGGTTGTCGTTGAAATGGCGCGAGGCGATGACCCAGGGGGGAAGATTGCATTGGTTGTAGGATGCGCCGGACATTGGTCATCACCTCGTTGTGAGCTTTACGGCTGCGGCTTTTGACTCGGCCTTACGGCCTCGCCCTTCGGGAAGCCTTGACCTGACGAAAAATCCACAGCCGTCAGGTTTCATAAACCAACCGGGCGAGAGATTTCGGGTTCTGGCAAGGCTTTGCAAGGATTCCGGCGGAGGCGTAGCATGGCTACGCCGCACAACGGAATCCGCAGCAAAACGCAGCCAGGTTCCGGAAGATCTCGCCCGTTTCAGTCAAAGGACCTTCGCCAGTTCCACCAGGGTCGGCTTTATGGCCCCGTCGGCAACGAACGCATCGATGCCGAGCCGCTCCATTTCCATCTGGGGTGCCTGGCCAATCTGGGCGCAGACCACGGCACGGCAGCCGGCAAGGGCGTCGGCAATGGCCTTGAGGATGGGGGCGCGCAGCGGATGGTCCGCATCGTACGAGCAGTACCGCTCCACCTTCTTTTCATCCACCAGCCGCGCCTCGCTCCCGTCCACCTCGTAGATGAGGAACCGTTCGGCGTGGCCGAAATGCTGGTCGATTTGCCTGCCATCCTTGGATGCAACGGCGATGAGCATAAGACCTCCCTTATGAAATGCGGATTTCGGAAGGCGGAGTGCGGAGTGAAAAAAACCTGTTATTCCGCACTCCGCACTCGCCATTCCGCATTAGAGAACTACCGGCTCGAAGGAAAACGACTTCTTCGAACAGGTCCTGCCGCATGCCTGGCAGCCGACGCAGTTGCCCGGGTTCGCCACCTTCATGAACATCTTGGCCGAATCTTCCTCGTCCACCTCTTCAAAGGCGAGCACGTCCATGGCGCATACCTTGTAGCAGCGGCCGCAGCCGATGCAGGTCTCCTCGTCGATGGACTTGATGAACTGGGGGGTCCATTCTTTCTTGTCTCTGGTCAATCCTGTGATGTAAGCCATTGTTCTTTCCTCCGTATCTCCGTAGTTATTAGTTTTGAGTTATGAATTTTGAGTTGACGTTCAATTTAAGAATTCAAAACTCAAAACTGGTTGTCTTAGTCTTCCAGAAACGATGTTGCCTGATCCTTATTCATCGCCTTCCTGAGCCAGGGGGGCGGGTTCCCCCGCAATACTTCCTGGAGCTTGCCGACGATCTCGGCCACCGGGACCTCGGTGCCGGTCTTCATCGGGTGGATCTTCCTGGCCACCAGCTTGGCCGCCGCCGGCCCGCCGATCTGCATGGTATAGACGATGGCGCAATCGGCGATGGCGTTGGCGCGCGCCGCGATCCGGTCCTCCTCGTCCTCGCCCGTGGCGATGACGCCGATCGTGGTGACGAAATGAGCCTCCTCCGGGCCGATTTCCCAGACGTGGAAGCCCTTGCTCTGGCCGAAGTGCTCGTCGATGATCTCGCCGGTCGTGCTGGTAAACGCTACTTTCATAAAGACACCTCTTTTGGTTTTTTCCCTCAGTTATGAGCCAGTTTCTGCGCCTCTTTCGCATTCGCCTGGAAGATAGTGGCCACCTCGAACACCAGGTTCATGGTCCCCCGGTAGCCGACCCACATCTTCTGGTGGGCACCCAGGCGGTCGAAGACCGGCATGCCGGTCCGCAGATGGGCCTTGATGCCGAGCTTGCCGGCGGCCTGGCGGCCGTTCGAATTGGCCACCAGCAGGTCCGCCCCTGCCGCCTCCGCTTCCAGGTCCTCCAGGTCGCCGACGAACAGGTTCGCCACCGGGAGCCGATCCATTCCGCGGGTCCTGGTGGCGGCGATGGCGACCCGGATCTCGCAGCCGAGGCCGGCGAGGAAACCGGCCATCCCCTTCAGGTGATCGGCCTCCAGGGCGATGGCGACCTTTTTCAGGCCGAACTGGTAATGGCTGTCCACCATGGCGTCCATCAGGCGGCTCCGCCAGCGGCGAAACCGCTCCGGCACCGGTCTTCCCGACAGCGCGGCGAGGGTGGTCATCAGCATATCGGTTTCCGCGATCCCGGTGACGGACGTGAACCCGTAGGCCGGGATGCCGAACCGCTCCGTGAGAACCCCGGCCGCCTCGGCTAGGGAATCGCCGAAGTAGAGGGTCGCTCTGCTGCGTCCCGCTTCCCTGATCCGCGCGACCGGCACCCCACCGACCGAGAGGGCCGAGACCGTCTCGTCGATGTGGCCGTCCAGGGCGCAGGAGATGTCGGGGACCACCAGCGGGTCGAGCCCGAACGCCTCGCAGGTCTCCTTGAGTTCCTCCACCTCCGCCGGGGTGAGGTGGCTGCCGGGAATCAGGTTGACCTGGTTCGCGACGGTCTCCCCCCCTTCCGGCAGGGTGGCGACTATCGCCTCCACAGCCGCCGCATACCCTTCCTGCAGGGAGCCGCAGTAGTCGGGGGTGGAGGCCCAGACGACCGGCACGGCAGCGTATTCGGGGTGCTCCTGGCGGAACTGGACGATGGCGCTCCGGACGTCGTCCCCCATGGTTTCGGTGAGCCCCGAAGTCATCACGCCGACCACCTCGGGACGGAATTTCTCGATCACCCGCAACAGCCCCTTCTTCAGGTTCTCCCAGCCGCCGAAGATGGCGGTGTCCTCGCTCATGCTGGTGGAATTGAGGGCGATAGACTCCTTGAAGTGGCGGGAGAGCTGGAGCCGGATGAAGGTGGAACACCCCTGGGCGCCGT
The DNA here is from genome assembly GCA_036518435.1 of Geobacteraceae bacterium. Taxonomy (GTDB): domain Bacteria; phylum Desulfobacterota; class Desulfuromonadia; order Geobacterales; family Geobacteraceae; genus JAMPXD01. Next base: position 21,090 of record DATDNF010000024.1, on the reverse strand, counting down.
GGAGCAGGCCGAGCATCCGGTCGATCCCCAGGTAGGCCAGGGTGGCGCCGAGCGCCGGGGAGTTCTTCTGCGGGTTGACCGTGGCGTTCTTGGTCGGCACCTTGACCCGCGACTCTCTCATTTCTTCCGCCGCCAGCCGGTCCGCCAGCCCTTCGGCCTTTAGAAGGTCGGCTTCGAGCTCGGCGCTCTCCTTCTCCCAGGGCGCCCTGCCGTTTAAAACCGGCCAGATGGGGTTGTTGACCGTCAGGTCGAGCTGTTTGGCAAAGGTGACCATCCCCTCGTACCCCGCATAAGGGTGGGAGCGGCCATGGTTGATGTCGAGAAACGGGGTCTTGGTCTTCAAGGCCAGGAACTTGGTCTTGCCGCCGGCAACGATCAGGTCGGGGAGCTTCTCGTACATCACCGACAACAGCCCCGCGGTCGAGGTATCGTCGATAATCCGGGCGTCCTTGTGCATCAGGGCCTTCATCCGGTAGAAATCCTCAAGGGTCGAGTTCTGGGTGCCGGCGGCGAGGATCTCCACCCCCAGCTCGGCCAGGGCGTTGACCATGGACCAGGTCTTTACCCCCCCGGTGAAGAGCACCGCCCGCTTTCCGGCCAGCCTTTCCCGGTACGGGGCGAGCCGCGCCCGGCACGTCGCCTCTTCTTCCTCGATCAACCGCTCCACCCGGTCCTGCATGACCCGCTTTTCCAGGCCGTTGACGATATTGTCCAGTTCGCGGGCGATGTCCCGGAGCGCCTTGGCGGTGTCGGTCATCCCGTAGAACGATTCCTCCACGTAGGGCATGCCGTAAGTCTTCTGCATCTTCTTGGCGAGGTTGGTGAGCGATTTGGAGCAGATGATGACGTTCAGCTTCGCCCGGTGGGCGTAGCGGAGGTCCTCGAACCGGGCGTCGCCGCTGAAGCAGGAGAGGACCCGGATGCCGAGCCGGTCGAAGAGCGGCAGCATCCCCCAGAGGTCGCCGGCGATATTGTACTCGCCGATCAGGTTGATGTCGTAGCCCCCCTCTTTGTCCCCCCCCCAGTGGGGGGGGGGAATGAAGGGGGGGGGCTCGGCAGTGCCGATCACGTGCTTGAACAGCACCTCCCCCGCCAGCCGGTTGCCGATGTTCTTGTCGCCGATGAAACCGGGAGTGTTGACCGGGATCACCGGCATCGCCACCTTCTCCTGGGCGGCCTTGCAGACCGCCTCTATGTCATCGCCGGTCATGGCGGTGACGCAGGTGGCATAGACGAAGATCGCCTTTGCCTCGGGATAGCGCTCCGCCAGCTCCTGGATCGCCTTGTAGAGCTTTTTCTCGCCACCGAAGATCACGTCGTTCTGCAGCATCTCCGTTGTAAAGCCGCGCCGGTAGAGCTGGGAGCCGCTGGAGCGTGCGCCCCGGTTGTCCCAGGAGTTGCCGGCGCAGGCGATCGGGCCGTGCACCAGGTGGATCACGTCGGTGATCGGCATCAGCACCACCCGGGCGCCGTCGTAGGCGCAGGAGCGTTCCGTCCCTTCCCCCGGTTCCGACTTCTTGCAGAACTTGGGGGCACCCTTGTCGTGGGTCTCGCATTCGGTCGGTTCGTAATAGTCGGGCTTTGCCATAAAAAATCCTCTAAAGAATAAAGGCGCCCCCACGTAAAATGGAAAGGCGCCTTTGCCGTTGTGACTCGAAAAAATGTCGCGTTACCACTTACTGAGCATTTGCCGTGCCAATATCGCCATCTACATATATCTACCTGATTTTATTGTGTTACCCGTAAGCAACGCGGTGTCCGGAAGCAGAATTGCCCATTAATTGTGCAGCTTCGTGCACGATAATGACCACCTGCGGCTTTCTCTCCGCCGTGCATGCGCATACCTCGATTTCGGGCATAATCTCTATTTATTGTTTGTGATGAGGGGGGCCGTTATGTCAAAATGACACGATAAGAGCCTCAACGATGCGCGACGATTCGTCGCTGCGAACGATTCAGATTTTCGGGAGGGAACCATGAAAAAGGATATCGTCGAAAAGGGGGCGATCCTGCAGCGGGACCGGGAGACCTACGCCATTGCCCCCCACATTCCGGGCGGGGTGACCGACACCGCCACCTTGCGCAAACTCTGCGATGTTGCGGACAAGTACCGCTTGCAGATGAAGATCACCTCGGCCCAGCGGATCGCCCTGTTCGGAATAAAGGAGGAAGATCTCGACACGGTCTGGGCCGAGCTGGCGCAGCAGCCGGGAGCGGCCATCGGCCTCTGCGTCCGGAGCGTCAAGATCTGCCCGGGAACGACCTGGTGCAAGAGGGGCATTCAGGATTCCGTCTCCCTGGGGCTGAAGCTGGACACCCTCTATCACGCCATGACCCTCCCGAACAAGATGAAGATGGGTGTTTCCGGCTGCATGCTCTCCTGTGCCGAGGTGGCAGTCAAGGATATCGGCATCATGGGCACGCCGAAGGGGTGGCGGATACTGGTCGGAGGGAACGCCGGGGCGCGCCCGCGCCTGGGGGACGTTCTGGTGGAAACCGCGGCCGACGAAGGGGAAGTGCTCGCCGTCGTCGCCCGGGTCGTCGACTGGTACCGCAACAGCGGCCGGGAGGTCCGCCTCGGCCGGCTGGTCGAGGAGGTCGGGATCGAGAAGTTCCGGGAAGAGGTCCTGGCCGGCCTGGAGGTCGGCGGCGCATGATGGGGTGACACACCCCCTCCCCTCCGGCGCTGGCAATGTCGGAGAAATGCGGTATATTCATGAGGACGGCACTTTTGATCCGAGGTGTATACCCAAAAAGGAGGGACTGACATGCTGAGCAAAGCCATGGTGGAGAGCCTGAACAATCAGATCCAACTGGAGAATTACTCGTCCAATCTCTATCTCCAGATGAGCGCCTGGGCCGAAGTCAAGGGGCTGGAGGGGTGCGCCGCATTTCTCCGGGCGCAGGCGCAGGACGAGCAGGCGCACATGCACCGCCTTTTCAAGTACGTGTACGAAACGGGGGCGCTCCCGGTCATCGGCGCGACCAAGGCGCCGCCGACCAAGTACAAATCGGTGAGCGACATGTTCCAGCAGGTCCATGCGCACGAGATGTTCATCACCAGCAAGATCAACGAGCTGATGACCCTGGCCCTCGGGGAGCAGGACCACTCGACGGTCCAGTTTCTACAGTGGTATGTCGCCGAGCAGCACGAGGAGGAGCACACCATGCAAAAAATCCTCGACCAGATAAAGAACATCGGCGAAACGGGGAGCGGCGTCTATTTCATCGACCGGGCCATCGGTGGGCTTGCCGGGGGGAAGTGACACCGAATTTCCGCCAGACAAAGTAAAAGGGACACCCCCGATTTCGGGGTGTCCCTTTTTTCTGTCTTACAACCATACGAGCGAGATTTTTGCGTCAGGTCGGTGGCTTCCGAGGAAGAGCGCGGAGGCGTAGCAGCGCTACGCCGCACAAGCGATGACGAAGGCAACGCCGAGCTGGCGAAAAAGGCTCGCCCGCACTACCGCATCATCTCGAAATGCTGCTCATCGCACGTCTCATCCGTAATATCGATGAACTTGTTGCAGATCGTGGAGAGCATGTTCATCACGCCCTGGTAGCCGATCAGCGGTACGCGGTGCAGGTTGACCCGGTCGAAGATCGGGAAGCCGAACCGGAACAGGGGGATCTTGGCGTCCCGGGCCGCGAACTTGCCGTGGGTGTCGCCGATCATGGCGTCCACCGGCTCGGTCATCACGAGGCTCCGCATGTGCCAGAGGTCCTTGTTGATGTAGATCTTCCCTTCCTTGCCGTACATGGAGGTATCGAGGAGCGCCTGAAGCTCCTTCTCCAGCTTCTTGGTCCCCTTGCTGCAGAGGATGTGGACCGGCTTGGCCCCCATTTCCAGGAGGAAGGAGACGTAGCCGAGGAGATAGTCGGGGTCGCCGTACACCGCGAACTTCTTGCCGTGGATGTACTGGTGGGCGTCGGTCATGAGGTCCACGGCCCGGCCGCGCTCGGCCTTCAGCGACTCGGGGATCGGCTTGCCGAACAGCTCGGAGATTTTCATCAGGAAGGCGTCGGTCTTGGCGATCCCGAACGGCACCGGCATGGAAATGTGCTTGCCGGAGTAGGTGTCCTTCAACCAGGTGAAGGTCTTGGCGGTGGAGTAGCTCCCGAGGGCGATGGTCGCCTTGCCGTTGATGGAGTCGGCCGCGTCGTCCAGCTTGGTGCCGCCGGGATAGATCCGGTAGTGGCCGTCCAGCGGCGAGTCGAAGACCTCGGAGATATCGCCGAGGATGGTGTAGGGAATGCCGAACTCCTTCAGGAACCGCTTGTACTCGCGGTAGTTGCCGGTGTTGGCGTCAAAGCCGGCGATCAGGTTCAGCTTGCCGGTGCAGCGCCCTTCCACCTGTTTCCCCTCCGTGAGGTTCTGCAGAATGGAGAGGAGCATGGCGTCGTAGCCGTGGATGTGGGAGCCGTTGAAGCTCGGGGTATTGGCGTACGGAAGCGGAAAATCGGCGGGGACCACACCCTTGTTCTTGGCGTTTTTGATGAATGCCGTCAGGTCGTCGCCGATGATCTCCGGCATGCAGGAGGTGAAGATCGGCATCATCTTCGGCTTGTAGAGGGCGTAGGCATTCTCCAGCGCCTCATGCAGGTTGTTCTGCCCGCCGAACACCGCCCCGTCCTCCGTCATTGCGTCGGAGACCGCAGGTGCCGGCTCGCGGAAGTGACGGTTGAGGGTGGAACGGTAGTAGGAGGCGCACCCCTGGGAGCCGTGAACGAAGGGGAGGCTCCCCTCGAAGCCGTGGGCGGCAAGCTCCGCACCCAGCGGCTGGCAGGCATGGGCCGGGTTGATGACCAGCGAGGTGCGGGCGAAGTTCTTTTCTTTGTATTCGTCGCTGTTGATCCATGCCGCGACCCGCTCGACCTCCTCCACGGGGGTCTCGGTCACGGGCTTTACTGCTAATCCAAGATTGTTAGCCATTGTATATCTCCTCTCCGGGGACTCATCCGTCCCACGGCCGGGGTTGATCGGCTTCGCCAGAGGTCCATCTGCGGCGTTGCAGTCGTCGCGTGCCGCTCAACGTAGCGCTGCTACGCCTCGCACCCCGCTCCTCCTGCGCCTTGCATCTGGAGCCTCTGGCTGTGCCGATTTTGTTTTTTGAAAACCTGCCGTCGTTCGATTTTTCGTCAGGTCGGTGGCGCCGAGGAAGAGCGCGGAGGCGTAGCAGAGCTACGTCACACAAGCGATGACGAAGGCAACGCCGAGCTGGCGGAAAAGCGGGCGTCGTTCACCTAGAAAGGTGCTTTCACCAGCGACCATGTGGGGCTGTTGATCGCCATATCCACATCCCGGGCAAAGATCGGGAACCCCTTGTAGCCGTGGTACGGGCCGGAGTAATCCCAGCTGTGCATCTGCCGGAACGGTATCCCCATCTTCTGGAACAGGTACTTCTCCTTGATGCCGCTCCCGATCAGGTCGGGCTTCAGGGTATCGGCGAACTGCTCGAATTCGTACTCGGAGACGTCGTCGTAAACCACGGTGGCTTCGGGCATCTCCGAGGCGGTCCGGTCATAGTCGTCGCCATGGGCGAACTCATAGCCGGAACCGACGCAGGACATCCCCAGGTCCTCGTAGGCGTTGATGGTATGGCGGGGACGCAGCCCTCCGACATAGAGCATCACCTTCTTCCCGTCGAGGCGCGGCTTGTACTCCTCTATCACCGCCTGCATCTGCGGGTCGTACTTGGCGATGACCGCCTCCACCTTCTCCTTGATGCTGTCGTCGAACAGCTCGGCGAGCTTCCTGAGGCTCTCCTTGATCTTGGTCGGGCCGAAGAAGTTCAACTCGATCCAGGGGATACCGTACTTCTCTTCCATCACCTTGCACATGTAGTTCATGGAACGGTAGCAGTGGATGACGTTCAGCTTCACCTGGTGGGTGGCGGCAATCTTTTCCATCTCGCCGTCGCCGGTCCAGACCGCCTTGACGTTGAAGCCGCACTCTTCCAGGAGCGGCTTGGTCGACCAGGCATCGCCGCCGATGTTGTACTCGCCGATGAGGGCGATGTCGTACGGCCCGATCGGCTCGGCGAACTCCCGGGTCTCGATGATGTAGTCGCGGATGGTGTCATTGGAGATGTGGTGGCCGAGCGACTGGGAAACGCCGCGGAACCCCTCGCAGTTGCAGGGGATGATCGGGATGTCCAGCTCCTTGGACGACTGCTTGGCAACCGAGTTGATGTCGTCGCCGATGAGCCCCACCGGGCACTCGGAGAGGACCGAGATCCCCTTGGCGAGCGGGAACAGGTCCTTCGCCTCCTGGAGGAGCACCTTCAGCTTCTTGTCGCCGCCGTAGACGATGTCCTTTTCCTGGAAGTCGGAGGTGAACTGCATGGCGAAGCTGGTGACGCCGGTGATGCCGCTCATGAGGTTACGCCGGGTCCCCCAGGAGTACCAGCCGCAACCGACCGGGCCGTGGGAGACGTGGACCATGTCGCGGATCGGGCCCCAGACGACCCCTTTGGCGCCCGCATAGGCGCAGCCGCGGGCGCTCATCACGCCGGGGACGGTCTTGCGGTTGGATTTGACGCAGGCGGAACCGGAAGCCTGGTCATTGGGCGCCAGGTGGGGAGCCCGCTTCTTTTTCCCCTTCTCGGGATAGGCCTCCAGGGACTTGTCGATCATCTCCTGGGTCGACTCTTTGGTGATGCCGTCTATTTTCTTTATCGCATGGGACATAAAACGCTCCTTTTATAACTCACCACTAAGACACTAAGTGCACTAAGGAGAACCCATAAAAACATAGGTCATTTCAGCTTTTTGGATCCTGCTTAGTGTCCTTAGTGCCTTAGTGGTAAAATTTTTTGTATTACTTCGCCGCTGCTTCCGCCACGCCGACGATCGTCTCATCCTCGGCCTCCATGATGCCGAACTCCATGAGGAGGTCTTCCAGCTCTTCCATCTCCAGCGGAGTGGGGACCACCAGCATCTTGTTCTCCGAGATCTTCCGGGCCAGCTCACGGTACTCTTCGGCCTGCTTGTGCTCGGGGGAGTACTCGATGACCGTCATGCGGCGGAGTTCGGCGCGCTGCACCTGGTTGTCGCGGGGGACGAAGTGGATCATCTGGGTGCCGAGCTTTGCGGCGAGGGCGCTGATCAGTTCGTACTCCATGTCGGTCTTGCGGGCGTTGCATATCAGGCCGCCGAGACGGACCTTGCCGGAGGAGGCATATTTGAGGATACCCTTGGCGATGTTGTTGGCGGCGTACATGGCCATCATCTCGCCGGAGCAGACGATGTAGATCTCTTCCGCCTTCCCTTCCCGGATCGGCATGGCGAACCCGCCGCAGACAACGTCGCCGAGGACGTCATAGAAAACGAAGTCGAGGTCCGGAGTATAGGCGCCGTTTTCCTCGAGGAAGTTGATGGCAGTGATGACGCCGCGGCCGGCGCAGCCGACACCCGGCTCCGGGCCGCCCGACTCGACGCACTTCACGTCGCCGTAACCGACCTTCAGAACGTCTTCCAGCTCCAGGTCCTCAACCGTCCCCCGCTCCCGCACCAGGTCCATGACCGTTGACTGGGCCTTGGCGTGGAGGATCAGCCGGGTGGAATCCGCCTTCGGGTCGCAGCCGACGATCATCACCTTCTTGCCGATGGAAGCGAGCCCCGCCACCGTGTTCTGGGTCGTGGTCGATTTGCCGATGCCGCCTTTGCCGTAAATCGCGATCTGCCTCATGTTCCGTCTCCTTTCGCGGCCACTCATCCGTGGACCGCACGTAGAATTTTCGGGGCAATAAAAAAAGGCGCCCCATTGTTGAAATGGCGGGCGCCTTTGCCGTGTTTCCGGCTCCCTTCGGCTGGCTGTCAGTCAAGGGTATCCGGGATCGTTCATGATTTGAATACAGCGGCGTATTCTAAATTTTCTCTTGTTTATCAGTTAAGCATCGTCCGTGCCAATTTGAAAACCTCTGATTTTCCGCGTTTTCGGTCATGCCCGGGCACTTTGCAGCCCTTTTTTCGGCGGCAACTGCCTACTTTTTAATCAGGACTCCATCAACAGAATCGCCTCGGCGATCTGCCGCATCGATTTCCGCTTGTCCATGGCCAGCTTCTGCATCTTGCGGAACGCCTCCGGTTCCGAAAGCCCCTGGCTCCGCATCAGGACCCCCTTGGCTTTTTCGATCACCTTGCGGCTCTCGATGGTCTCCTTCAGGTCCTCCACCTGTTCCTTGAGGTTTTCGATCTCCGAGGCATGGGCAAAGGCAAGCTCGATGGCGGGCCAGAGGTCCTGGTCGCGCAGCGGCTTGGTCAGGAAAGCGGCAACCCCGCTATCGCTCGCCTTCTTCACCGTCTCCGGGTCGTAATGGGCCGTGACGAGTATGATCGGAACCTTCAGCTTCCTGCGGATCTCCCGGGCAGCCGTGATACCGTCCATTTTCGGCATGGAGATGTCGAGGATGACGATGTCGGGCAGCCTGTCCAGAGCCAGTCTCACCACGGCCTCACCGTCACCGCATTCCATGATTTCATCAAAACCGAGATCCTTCAGCCTATTTTTTAGGCTGAGCCTGATGACCGGCTCATCGTCGCAAATAAGTGCAGTTCTCAATGGAATCACCACCTTAGGCTGGATTTTCTATGCAAAAAGGTTATCCTGTAGTATATAACAGCATAAAGCGTTCCAACAGCCATGGCGCAGGACGGCCTTCTCCCGCCGATGCGGGCGGGCAACCCGTTAATAAACAGGCGGATATTCATATTTGCGGAAAACTTTCGAAGAGATCATGCCCGCTGGCATACAGCCGCACCCCGGAGGAACATTGATGAAAAAAACGGCTCTCGCCGCAATCGCAGCACTGGCTCTCACCTCGGCTGCACTTGTGTATTATACCACCACCCAGCGCCACGGAAATGGCCGCACCGTCGTCAGGGTATCGGGAAACATCGAGGTGACCTCCGTGGAGGTGAGCTTCAAGGTTGCCGGGCGGGTGCAGGACCGGCCGGTCGACGAGGGGGAGACGGTGAAGGCCGGCCAGGTGGTGGCCCGTCTCGACAGCGCCGACCTCGCCCACGAGGTGGCGATACGCCGGGCGGAAGCGGAAACGGCCCGGGCTGCGCTCCGGGAACTGGAGGCGGGATCGCGCAAAGAGGAGATCGCCCAGGCCGAGGCGGCGCTGGCGGCCGCGCAAGCCGAGGCAAACCGGCTGGCGGACGATTTCGGGCGGCAGGAGGAGCTCTTTCACCGGGAAGTAATCCCGAAACAACGATTCGACCAGGCCCGGGCCGCCCGGGACACCTCCCAGGCCCAGGCCCGGCAGGCACGCGAGGCGCTCGCACTGGTGCGCAAGGGACCGCGCCGGGAACGGATCGACCAGGGCCGCGCCCGCCTCAGAGAAACCGACGCGGGCCTGGCACTGGCGACCGAACGGCTCGGCTACGCCACCCTGACCGCTCCGGTCGCCGGCACCGTGATGTCCAAGAACATCGAACCGGGGGAGCAGGTGGCGGTCGGCACGCCGGTCATCACCATCGGCGAGCTGGACAGCGTCTGGGTGCGCGCCTACATCCCCGAGACCGAGCTGGGAAGGGTGAAGCTCGGCCAGAAGGCCCGGATCACCACCGACACCTGGCCCGGGAAGCGCTATGACGGCACCGTCACCTTCATCTCCCCCGAGGCGGAATTCACCCCGAAGAACGTCCAGACACAGAAGGAGCGGGTGAAGCTCGTCTACCGGATCAAGATCACCCTCCCCAACCCCAACAGGGAACTGAAGCCGGGGATGCCGGCGGACGCGGAGATACTTACCGGAAAAACAAATTAACAGGGATGAACGGGATATTCAGGATAACCACTTGACTTCGCAAGCTTGATAATCCTGATTACCCTGAATGTCCCTGTCAAAAGGTTCTGCTTCCAATGGATGCCATCAAGACCGACAACCTCACCAAGCGCTTCGGCGAGACCACCGCCGTGGACCGCCTTTCCCTCTCCGTGGCGCAAGGGGAGCTGTTCGGCCTGGTCGGCTCGGACGGAGCGGGGAAGACCACCACCATCCGGATGCTGACCGGCATCATGGAGCCCTCCGCGGGGGATGCGCAGGTGAGCGGCCGGCATACGGTGCGCGAGAGCGAGGCGCTCAAGGAGGATATAGGCTACATGAGCCAGCGCTTCGGCCTCTACCCCGACCTCTCGGTCATGGAAAACATCACCTTTTACGCCGACATCTACGGCCTGCCGAAGCGGGGGCGTGCCGAAAAAATAGACAATCTCCTCTCCTTCAGCAACCTCGCCCCCTTCAAGCGGCGCCTGGCGGGAAACCTCTCGGGCGGGATGAAGCAGAAGCTGGGCCTTGCCTGCGCCCTTATCCACACTCCCCGGGTCCTCTTCCTGGACGAGCCGACCAACGGGGTCGACCCGGTCTCCCGCCGCGATTTCTGGCGCATCCTCTACCAGCTCCTCAAGGAGGGGGTCACCATCTTCGTCGCCACCGCCTACCTGGACGAGGCAGACCGCTGCCACCGGGTGGGGCTGATCCACAAGGGGCGGCTCCTCGCCTGCGACGCGCCCGACCGGCTGCGCGGGCTGATGCGGGGAGCCATCCTGGAACTGCGCACGGTTGACCCCAGAAAGGCCGCCCGCCTGCTGCGGGACGCCATCCCCGGCGCTTCGGTGGGGCTGTTCGGCGACCGGGTGCACCTGGTTACCGGAGAGCCGGACAAAAGCAGAAGGGTTGCAGAAGAGGTCCTGGCGAAGGAAGGGGTCGAGCTGCGCGGCCTCCGGCAGGTGGAGCCGTCCCTGGAGGATGTGTTCGTGTCGGTGCTGGGGCGGGAATAGACGGTAGATTGAGCAGATTGAACTGCCGCCGTACCATGCAACTTGTCCCTGGTTATGTCGTTGACGCGACCGGTTCCAAGGAGTATCATAATTCCATAATCCGGCTGGCCGGAATTTGGAAGGAGAGTAAATATGGACATGGTGAAATTAGGGAAAAAGGGACAGGTTTCCATCCCCAAGTCCGTTCTAAAGCGGGTCGGCATCACCGGGGAAGTTCCTCTGCTGGTGGAAACGACAGAGGACGGCGCGATAGTCCTGCGTCAGGCGGCGGTTTATCCGGTTGAGATATACAGCGAAACACGGATCAAGGAATTCCTGGAGGAAGACCGCCTCACTCCCGACGAAACCAGTCGAATAAAGGCAGCCCTCAGAAAGAAGAAGGCGGCATGAAGCTTTTTCTCGACGCCAACGTCCTGTTCACCGCCGCCTATTCACCCGACGGGAGAGCACGGGCGCTCTTTGACCTCGCGGACGCCGGTCACTGCTCCCTTTGTGCTTCCGCCTTCGCTCTGGAAGAAGCCAGGCGTAACCTCGCCCTGAAGGCGCCGGCAAAACTTTCTGGCCTGGAGCATATCCTTCCCACCCTTGCGATTGTCCCCGAACCCTCACCGGACAAAGTAACAAGGGCGCAAGCCCTGCCGCTTCCTCTGAAGGACGCACCCATCATGGCCGCCGCCGTTGCCTGCGCCGCCGATATCCTGGTCACCGGCGACCGGCGTGACTTCGGGCCCCTGTTCGGGCAGAGCACCGAAGGGGTGCGGGTTATGAGCCCGCGGGAGGCGTTGGAGGAAGTGTTGAAAGGAATCTCGTAGATCGGGGGCAAACCTCCAACTCCTATGACCGAAAATGACCAGACATATGCCGTTACCCTCACGGACCTCTCCAAGCGTTTCGGCGACTTCGTCGCGGTCAACCGGGTGAGCCTCGACGTAAAAAAGGGAGAGATCTTCGGCTTCCTGGGTCCCAACGGCGCCGGGAAGTCGACCACCATCCGGATGCTCTGCGGCATCCTGGCACCCACCGGCGGGAACGGGACGGTGGCGGGGTTCGACATCACCGGGGAACCGGAGCGGATCAAGGAGAACATCGGGTACATGAGCCAGCGCTTCTCCCTCTACGAGGACCTGACCGTGGAGGAGAACATCGACTTCTACAGCGGCATCTACAAGATCCCGCAGGCCCGGAAACGGGAGCGCAAGGAGTGGGTGATCGGTATGGCGGGGCTGGCGGAGCACCGCAAGTCCCGGACCGCCGACCTGTCGGGGGGGTGGAAGCAGCGGCTGGCGCTGGGGTGCGCCATCCTCCACGAGCCCCCCATCATCTTCCTCGACGAGCCGACCTCGGGGGTCGATCCGATCAGCCGCCGCAACTTCTGGGACCTGATCTACCGCCTCGCCGGGGAGGGGGTCACGGTGTTCGTCACCACCCACTACATGGACGAGGCGGAGTACTGCGACCGGCTCGGCCTCATCTACCGGGGAGAGCTGATCGCACTCGGCACCCCGGCGGAGTTGAAGGGCCGGATGGCGGAGGAGATCGTGGAGGTCCTGTGCAACCGCCCCCAGGACGCCCTGGAGATCGTCGAGGGGGTGCCGGGGGTGCGCCACGCGGCCCTGTTCGGCCGGGGGCTGCACGTGGTGGTGGCGCATGCCGATGAGGCGGTCCCGGCCGTTGCGGCGCGGCTTGCCGCGGAAGGATTCCAGACATCCCCGCCGGAGCGGATCGTCCCCTCGCTGGAGGACGTGTTCGTCTCCCTGATCGAGGCGCGCGACCGGCTGGAAGCGCCGCAGCGGGAGTTCGAGCGATAGCCACTACCACCCCCCGTCCCCCTCCTGAATCAGGAGGGGGTGCCCGGCAGGGCGGGGGTGGTATAATGAACAGCGGTGAAAGAGGGGCCATGAAACTCCAACGCATCGAGGCGGTAGCCAGGAAAGAGTTCCTCCACGTCTTTCGCGACTCGCGGAGCCTGATCATGGGGCTCGCCATCCCGATGCTGCTCCTGTTCATGTTCGGCTACGCCCTCACCCTCGACGTGGACCGGGTGCCTCTCGTGGTCTGGGACCAGGGGAACACACCGGCAAGCCGCGACTTCGTCAGCCGCTTCACCGCCTCCCGCTACTTCGCCCTGGCAGGCTCGACCGACAACTACCGTGACATCGAGCGGGAGATCGATGACCGCCGGGCCCTGATGGCCCTGGTGATCCCCTCCGACTTCGCCCGCCGCCGCGACGCCGGCCGGCCGGTCCGGGTCCAGGCATTCATCGACGGGAGCGACTCCAACACCGCCACCATCGCCCTCGGCTACGCCGAATTCATCGTCGCCGGTTACGGGGAGCAGGTGGCGCTGGAGGGGCTCAAGCGGGCGAGCGGCGCCACCATGAGCCCTCCGCTGGCCGTGGAGCCCCGGGTCTGGTTCAACGCCGACATGCTGTCGCGCAATGCCATCGTCCCCGGGCTGATCGCGGTCATCATGATGGTCATCGCGGCGCTGCTCACCTCCCTCACGGTGGCGAGGGAGTGGGAGACCGGCACCATGGAGCAGCTGATCTCCACCCCCCTCACCGGTCCGGAGCTGATCGTCGGCAAGCTGGTACCCTACTTCTGCATCGGCATCTTCGACCTGGTCCTGTCGCTCCTGGTGGGACGCTACGTCTTCCAGGTGCCGTTCCGGGGCGACCGGCCGCTCCTGCTCGCCCTGTCGATCCTCTACCTGGCAGTGGCGCTCTCCCTGGGGATGCTGATCAGCATCATGGGCCGCAGCCAGTTCGTCGCCAGCCAGTTCGCGATGATGGTGACGCTGCTGCCGGCGTTTCTGCTGTCCGGCTTCGTCTTCCCCATTGAGAACATGCCGCTCCCGCTGCGGATATTCACCCACATCATCCCGGCCCGCTACTTCGTCACCATCCTGCGGGGGATCTACCTCAAGGGGGTGGGGCTGTCGGTGCTCTGGGGAGAAGCGCTCTTTCTGGCGGTGTTCGGAGGAGTGGTGTTCGTGACGGCGATCCGGAAGTTCAAAAAGAAAATCGTGTAAGACATGAATTAACAGGGATAATCAGGATATTCACGATGAAGCGCAAAACCGTGGAAACATACGTAAAAGCACAAGGCCATGCTTTTCGTTACGAATTGTTGTCGATTTTAATCCTGATCATCCTGAATATCCCTGTTAAATAAGGTTTTTCAATGTTCGAACGCCTGAAGACCATGCTGATCAAGGAGTTCATCCAGATCCTGCGCGACCCCAAGATGCGCTTCGTCATCTTCGCCGTGCCGGTGGTGCAGATCTTCGTGTTCGGCTATGCGGTGAACACCGACGTGAAGCACATCGCCACCGCCGTCTACGACCAGGACAACAGCGTCATGAGCCGCGATCTGACGGCCCGGCTGGCGCAGTCCGGCTACTTCGACATCGTCCGCCGCGTTGGGGAAACGGGGGAAATCCGCCGGCTGATCGACCGGGGGGAGGTAAAGGCGGCGGTGCAGATGAACCACGGGTTCGAGGATGCGCTCCGGAGGGGAAGGACGGCCCCCCTCCAGATCATCGTGGACGGCAGCGACCCGAACACCGCCCGGATCGTCCTCTCCCACGCGGTGAAGATCGCCGGCCGCTTCAGCGATGCCATCCTGGCCGAACGCCAGGTGCGCAGCGGCGGCTCGAGCCGGCGGGAGCCCCTGGTGGCGATGGAGAGCCGCGCCTGGTTCAACGACAACCTGGAGAGCCGCAACTACTACGTGCCGGGGGTCATGGCGCAGATGGTGCTGATCGTCACCATGATGCTCTCCGGCATGTCGGTGGTGCGGGAGAAGGAGATCGGCACCATGGAGCAAGTGATCGTCACCCCGATCCGGCGCTGGGAGTTCATCATCGGCAAGACCCTGCCGTTCGCGGTGATCGGCTACATCAACGTGGCGATCGTCACGTTCCTCGCCGTGTTCTGGTTCGACATCCCGATCCGGGGGAACCTGCTCCTCCTCTTCACCGCCACCGGCCTCTACCTGCTGAGCACCCTCGGCTTCGGCCTGTTCATCTCCACGGTGAGCCGCACCCAGCAGCAGGCGATGATGAGCTCCTTCATGTTCACCTTTCCCGCCATGCTCCTGTCCGGCTTCGCCTTCCCGATCGCCAGCATGCCCCAATCGGTCCAGTACGCCACCTACGCGAACCCCCTGCGCTACTACCTGATCATCATCCGCGGGATCTTCCTCAAGGGGGTGGGGAGCGACATCCTCTGGCCCGAACTGCTGGGACTGCTCATCCTCGGCGCAATCATCCTCGCCTTCGCCGTGCAGCGCTTCCACAAGACGGTCGCGTAAAAGGGACCTCGCACCGATTGTCTCTCAGTACATCTTGATCCCGTCCCGGCTCCCCGCCTTCACCTCGTACATCGCCCTGTCGGCCAGGCTGATCAGGTCGATCTTGGTCTGGGCGTCTTCGGGGAACGCGGCGATGCCGAAGCTCGCCGTTATGTGGATCCGGTATCCATCTTCGGCGAGAAAATCGTGGGCATTGATCAGCCGCCTCAGCTTGGCGGCCATGCTGTAGGCGCCCGCTTTCGCGATATTGGGGAGGACGATCACGAACTCGTCGCCGCCGTAGCGGGCCGCGATATCCACCTTGCGGATATGCAGGCGGATGAGGTGCCCCATCTCGGTGAGAAGACGGCTCCCCACCAGATGGCCGTAGGTGTCGTTGATGTTCTTGAAGAAGTCGATGTCGATGAAGACCAGCGAAAGATCCGCCTCGTAGCGGCTGGCCCTCTCCACCTCGTAGTCGAGGATGGCGTGGAGGTGGCGGGAGTTGTAGAGCCCGGTAAGATCGTCGGTGATGGCAAGCTCGTTCACCTTCCTGAAATAAGAGGCGTTCTCGATGGCAATGGCGGCATAGTCGGCGATGGTGGAGAGTATCTTCAGGTCCGCCTCGTCAAAACACCTCTCCTTGTCGGTATTGACGAGCTCCACGACGCCGAGGGTCCTGTTCTTGCTTTTCACCGGCACGCAGAGCACGGAACGGACCGGGTGGACTGCCTTGTATGCGGGAGACGGGAAGGAATGCCCTTCCGCCCGGATGTCGGGGATCAGCCGCGCCTCTCCCTGCAACGCGACCCAGCCGGCGACCCCATCCCCCCTGGCGAGGCGGACCCCCTTGAACCGCTTCGCCGCGGGGGAAACGGCGATTTCATAAACGAGGTCGCCGCTCCCCTCGTCCACCAGCAGGAGCGACCAGCTGTGCGGCTTCAGGAGCAGGCTCACCTTCTCCATGATCACGTTCAGGATTTCCTGGAGGTCGAGGGTCGAGGTGAGCGCCTTGCCGATCTCGACCAAGGCGCGCAACTCCTCGTTGCGGCGCTCCAGCAGCTCAAGGTTTCTTTCGCAGCCACGCGGCTCGATCATCGGATTCTCCGGCGAAGCGCCCCCATCCCCGCCATTACTTAGCGCCCTTGACATACTATCCCATTTTCTGTATAAAATTCAAGCTGTCCCAATAACGGAGGGCACTACATGTTCGTCGTCGCCAATCTGCTGAATGCCGTTGCCTACATCCTCAAAGTCGTCCTCGACATCTACATGTGGGTCATCATAGCCAGGGCAGTCCTCTCCTGGGTGAACCCCGACCCCTACAACCCGATCGTCAGGTTTCTCTACCGGGCCACCGAACCGGTCCTCTACCGGGTCCGCCGCGTCCTGCCCGACATGGGGGGGCTGGACCTCTCACCGCTGCTCGTTCTGCTGGCCATCGTATTCCTGCAGAATTTTCTCGTCGCCTCACTGTTTGATCTGGTCCACCGGTTGAAATTCGGGTTTGGGGGATAACGTGAAAATATCGCCGCTTGACATCCAGCAGCAGCAGTTCAAAGGGAAAATGTTCGGCGGGCTCGACTCCGAAGACGTGGACGCCTTCCTCCAGATGGTCGCGGCCGAGATGGAAGACCTGATCCGCGAGAACAACGAGTTCAGGGAACAGGCGCGCCGGGCCACGGCGGATATGGAGGCGCTGAAGGAGAAGGAGGTCACGCTCCGCGAAACCATGCTCGCCGCCCAGAAGATAACCGAGGAGATGAAGGCCAACTCCCAGAAGGAGGCGACCATCATCGTCTCCGAGGCGGAACTGAAGGCGGAGGGGATACTGGCCGACGCGAACAGGAAACTGGCCGAGCTGAACAGCCAGATCCAGGATCTGCGCCGGGAAAAGGTGCAGTTCGAGACCGCCCTGAAGTCCCTTCTGGATACCCACTACAAAATGCTCTCGCTGAATGACGAGTGATCCCGGAAACAGCCTGCGCATCACGGAAACCGGGGACGGGGTCACCTTCACGGTCCACGTCCAGCCCCGGGCGTCCCGCAACGAACTGTGCGGCCTGCAGGGAGACGAGCTGAAGCTGCGCCTCACCTCCCCCCCGGTCGAGGATGCCGCCAACAAGCTCTGCGTCGAATTTCTCGCCAAGCAGCTCGGCGTGGCGAAATCGAACGTGGCGATCATAGCCGGCGCAAAATCGCGACACAAGACGATCCGGGTCGCCGGCATCACCCGTGACAGGGTCCTCGCCCTCCTTCAATAAATCATCTGGAGTAAACGGAATGAAAGCCAGAGACATCATGGTTACCGATTTTTCCGTCGTGTCGATCAAGACCCCCGTCGAGGAAGCGGTCCGGATGCTGAAGAAGAACTTCGGCGACGAAAGTTACTGGAACGCCGCGCCGGGACTGGTCGTGGTGAACGACAAAGGGGACCTGGCCGGCATTCTCTCGCCGCTCACCATCATCAAGACCCTGCTCGACGCCGCAGGAGGAACCGGCACTCCCGCCGCGGCCGGCGCCCCCTTTTACGAGGAGCTGTGCGGCAGGATCAAGGGGAAGATGGTGGGAGACATCATGGACTGGCAGCCGATCTCGGTAACCGAAGACGCCGCCCTCCTGGACGTGGCGGACCTGTTCGTCAAGAACCGGTTTCAGCGCATCCCGGTGGTGAAAAACATGAAGGTGGTGGGGATCATCTACCGCTCCCGCCTCCTGTTCGCCATGACAAATTGCCTGTTGGCATGACAGACTATTGACAAACCGGGTGCCGAATCATTATAGTTACACGTAAGCAAAAGATTTTCAGGAGGTCTGTCGAAAGATGCCACTCTACGAATACCAGTGTAAAGCCTGCGAGAACACGTTCGAGCTGCGCCAGAAGTTTTCCGATCCCCCCGCCACCGAATGCCCGCAATGCGGCGGGGAGGTGGCCAAGCTGATATCCTCCTCGGCCTTCGCCCTCAAAGGGGGGGGCTGGTACGCGGAAGGGTACGGCAAGGGCAAGAAGAGCGGCGACGCACCGTCCTGCCCGTCTGGTGGAAGCTGCGCCGGGTGCCCGTCGGCCGCGGCCTGACCTTACCCCCCCATATCCCGATTTTGATGGAAAAAGCGGAATGCCGTGACGTGCGGCATTCCGCTTTTTTTGTCGCATGGACATATCGTCCCGCAAAAAACCCACCATTTTTTACATTGATAACCGCTAACTCAGCGTGATATGCTGCCATCGCAAACCCGCCTCCGCCGAGGTATGCTTCGGACAGCCTGGTTCCTCTCCGCATCATGCTGAGGGCAAAGGAGGCAGGCAGACTGTGGAACCCGGAGAAAGCAGCTCTGGTTTGTGACGTATGGCAGGACCTCCGGTACGCAGATGGGAAAGCATATACATATAGATAACAAAAGTTAGCTTTGAGAAGCCGCAAGGGCAATAAAGTTATCTACAGGTATATAATCGGCAATTATCTACAGATAGATGCTTTCATCTACAGGTATATGCTTGCATCTACCTGTAGATGCCAAGCTCTAAACGTTCAATGACGAGTTGGATTAAGAGGAAAAAGATGAGCAACATACTTGTTTACGAAGTTAAATTTCAGTCCTACAACCCATTCCCGTTATCTTTTCCAGGCAGACGAGTAATCTCTAGAGAGACATTGCATGTCATTAAGAAGTTACGGGAAAAAGGCATTCCGGTAAGAGTAGTTCCAGAAGGTGGCGAACTGAATTACCTCGCGGAAAAAGGGATCAGAGATTTCCTCCAAGACCCGCTCTACGCCACACTTATCAATGTGCCATTATCTGTTGTGGCAAGCATTGTTGCAACTATGATAACGAACCACTGGGCGGCACCCCCAGCACCTCAGGAAACACACATCGTTCTTGAAGTGCAAGAAGATGGGCAAAAGCTAAAATATGATCACCTTGGACAGCCAGTATCTGATGAGAAGTTTAAAGCAATGCTCAATCTAATGCAGGAAAGAGCTCGTCTAAGTGAAGCAGCTAGAAGAATTCCATCGCCTCACCCTGACAAACCAGTACCCATTTTTCTTGAGCATACTCACAAAATCGCCGGATGGGGCCGTGTCGGTAGGGGTGATGGTGGGCTAATCGTTGAAGATGCGATAATTACGGACGGATCGGCCGCAGCGCGAGTGCGTTCGGGGGACCTCGGCGGTTTCAGCATTGCTTGTTTAGTAAGGAGATCGACTTGTCAGTACTGCAAAGACAGTTATTTCAGTTGCAATCATATAGCAGGACAGGTGTATGCAGGTGAGGAGTGCGTGAACCAAATTGAAGGTGCCGATTTGATAGAGGTCAGCATCGTAAAGGACCCGGTCAACCTGCATTGCAAAATCGAATTAGGCAACTGAATCCAACATGCCATTCGACCGGCCAAGCCGGTCACTGGCCACCCGTTAGTCGATCAAGAGGAGGAATTATTTATGGCGCGAAAACCAACACCGGTCACTCTCCCAAAACAACCACTTGAACTTTCGATATCGAGGGATGAGGCTAAAACTCGTCTGCAGGACAGAATCGAGAGGGGTCTAGAACTGAAAAAAGATCAGATCGGTACCCGTGCTGCGTTTGATGCGCTTAGTAATGAATACAGTAAGTGGAATGCATATAACTCAGAGCTTCTGAAAAGGATATTTACGACAGACGAGTTAGCCAAAGAATATGACTTCTGGGGGATAATGTCTCTCTCAATGAATCCGTCACTCGGAGAGCAGATTGCAGAGCTTTATAAAGATATTGATGGCAAGATTCATCGAATTGATTCAATCATTGAGCGTCTTGAGCTTATCCCCCTAACCAAAGCCATGCAATCTGAAACCACGACCACCCAGCAATCAAGCGTGCAATCGCGCTCTAAAAAAGTATTTGTTGTACATGGACGCGATGAAATTGCAAAAACAAGCCTCGAGGTATTTCTGCATGAGATTGGCCTTGAACCGATAGTGCTTCATCGGCAGGCCGATGAAGGCATGACAATTATTGAAAAATTCGAGAAGCACAGTGACGTCGGATATGCCTTCATTCTTTTAACACCTGACGAGATTGCATATTTGGCATCTGAAGAAACACAGCCTGATGAGCTCCGGAACAAGGAAAAACGCTCTAGGCCAAATGTTATCTTTGAATTTGGCTACTTTGTCGGAAAGCTTGGCCGCTCAAGAGTGTGCTGTCTCTACACAGGCAATGTTACGTTGCCAAGTGACGTCAGCGGCATGATCTATAAGCGCTATGAAAATAGCATTGAAGAGGTTGCTTACGGCGTAATTAAGGATCTGAAAGCCAGCGGCTATACGGTCGCATAATCCTTCCAAATAATTTGGTGCAACCTGATACATATTTGAAATAGAAAGGACTGATAGTGCTAATAAGAGACACGTATCGAATATTAATGGATGAAAGATGGGCTCTTGCAGATCTTTATGACTTTCCACATGCGTATAGTCAAGCATACGCACTGATTTACTGCTTTGATTCCAGATTAAACCCAAAGGACGAAAAACGAATTAATACAGCTTTAGAACAATATCCTTGGCAGGGTGGTTATAGTTACGTCAATATTTACACAGTGTTAAACAATCAAATACCAGAAGAACATCGCCCTCAAATAGCATCAATTCAATACGCCTCACCTGGGTTTATTGATGTGATTATCAATCCTGGAATAGACGGGGACGGTTCTTAAATTACTCAACTATTTCGTGGAGTTGTGGAATAATTATAGGGTAGTCTGGAGCGGCGACCAAAATTAGTTGATAACTAACCGATATTATTTGTGGAAATGAGAACCGTCCCCAAAAGACTCGAGATGCTGTTCGTCGATCAGCCGCATCAGTTCCAGGTTCTGCGGACTTTCGCCCACCGGCTGGTAGTAGTAGGCGGAGCGCCGGATCGAGAGCAGTTCGCACTGCCGGGCAATACTGAGTCGGGCATGGTCTGGTTCAACCAGGGCTTTCCTTCGGACGACACTCAGCGACAGCGACCGAAGGCTT
>DATDNF010000023.1:0-42413 GCA_036518435.1 Geobacteraceae bacterium | reverse complement strand
GCAGCGCCACGCCTCCGCCGGGGGAAGGATGCGAAACGCCGCCAGGTTCCGGAAATGCTCGCTCGCCTACAGGTCGAACCCGCAGTACGACAAGTTGAAACTCTTGTTGCAGAGCGGAAAATCGGAGATCTGCTCGTTGCGCAGCGCCAGGGCGAGCCCGCTCCAGTTGTGAAACGACGGATCGACCACCTTGTAGCGGGCAAACCGCCCGGTGGCGTCGGTGATCGCCACGTGACAGACTTCGCCCCGCCACCCCTCGGTCATGGCCACGGCGATAGAATCGGCAGCCGGCCCGTTCAGCCCGGTGCGGATCGCCCCGCCCGGGATCTGGCGGAGCTGCTCCTCCAGAAAGTCCATCGATTTTTCCGCTTCCAGCCACCTGACCAGGGTCCTCGCGTAGACGTCTCCGCTATCGGCCATGACCGAGGGGATGTGGCTCATGTGGAAGATGCCGAACGGGTGGTCGCGGCGCACGTCCCGGCTGATGCCGCAGGCGCGGGCCGCAGGCCCCACCAGGCCGAGCTCCTGCGCGGCGTTGGTTTCGATCTTGCCGGTGTTCTCCAGACGCGCCATGACCGACGGCGTGGACCAGAGGAGGTCGACCGCGTTGGTCAGGTCGCTGCGCGCCGCGGCCAGGCGGGCCAGGAGCTCGTCCGCCTGCGGTTTGCCGCAGTCGAACCCTACCCCGCCGGGACGGACCAGACCGCGGCTGAATCGACTGCCGCACAGAACGGCGCTCATGTTGAGGAAATCGCCGCGGATCCGGCCACAGAAGGAAGAGGTGGGGAGGTAGCCGATGTCGCCGGCGATCGCCCCCAGGTCGCCGGTATGGTTGGCGAGCCGCTCCAGCTCAAGGGCGATGCCGCGGATCGCCTCGGCGCGCGCCGGCGCATGGCGGCCGCTCAGGGCGCCCAGGAGCATGCAGTACGCCTCGCAGTGGGCGACGGTGCTGTCCCCTGCAACGGTTTCCATCTGGCAGAGGGTTTTCGGGAACGGGCCGCCGATCAGGGCCGCCTCTATTCCCCGGTGCTGGTAGCCGAGCGATATCTCCAGGTGGAAGACCACCTCGCCGTGGCACTGGAAGCGGAAATGTCCCGGTTCGATGATCCCTGCGTGGACCGGACCGACCGCCACCTCGTGCACCTCGTCCCCCTCGACCCGGTAGAAGTCCATGACCCCCGGCAGGATCGGCTCCGCCGGCCCCCTGCCCCACGCGTCGCGCCCCGGTGCAAAAGAGCGGGTAAAGCGGACCGGCTTCAGCCACGGGTGCCCTTCCGGGACGATGCCGCACTGTTCGGCGATCTCCCGCTCGAACAGGTGGAGCTGGGGAACAAGGGTGGCCAGGGAGGGGAAGGAACCCACGACCTCGGTCGCTATCACCCCCAGCACCCCGCCCGCCTTGTACGACAGGACGCAGTAGAGGGTAACCCGGTCTCCCCGCGGGTCGCCGAAGTAGGCGGAAACGCGCCAGCCGTGGTCGACGGCGTCGATGATCCCCTGGAAGAAGTCGTCGCCGGGAGCTAAGGGTACCTGATCGAGCGGCACTGCCTGGCCGTTGTAAAATCTGTACAGGCCCCGTTTCATGGCTGCACCTCCAGAAGCCGGGCCGCGTCGCGCAGGAGCTCCCTGAACGGCGCGGGAAGCCAGAGCCCGAGCATCAGCATGAGCCCCATCAGCATGAGCGGCGGGGCCACGGTCAGAAGTCGGTCCCGGTAGTCGGTCGGCGCCAGATCCGGCGGTTCGTCCCCCATCACCACGGGGAGGACCGTGGAGGCCATGCCGATGAAGATCACCGCCAGAAACAGGAGGAAGGCCGTGCCGATCAGGTAGCGCCCCCCGCCGAAGGCGCTGTTGACGATGGTGAACTCGCTGATGAACGGGGCGAACGGGGGGGAGCCGGTGATGGCGATGAAGCCGGCGAGAAAGAGCCCGCCCGACCAGGGGAGGCGCCGCAGCGCCCCCTTTACCACGTCGCAGCTCTTGCTCCCGTAGGAGCGATGGATGTTCCCGGAGGAGAGAAACAGCACCCCCTTGGTGATGCCGTTGTTGACCATGTGAAGGAGCGCGCCGAACAGCGCTCCCTTTCCCAGGCCGAGGGCGACCGCGAGAATACCCACGTGCTCGACGCTGGAGTAGGCGAGCATGCGCTTGAAGTCCGCCTGGCGCACCACGAACACGGCGGCGAAGGCCATGGAGACGAGCCCCATCAGCACCAGGGCGTGCTGGAAGAAGTCGGGGTGTCCGGCGGCCATGCAAATCTGGTAGATGCGCATGATGCCGAGGAAGGCGCAGTTCACGAGCCCCCCCGCCAGCATCGCGCCGACCAGCCCGGGTGCCTCGCCGTAGGCATCGGGCTTCCAGGTATGGAGCGGCGCGAGCCCCATCTTGGTGCCGAAGCCGACCAGCAGGAAAACGAAGGCCGCGTTCAGCCACGCGGGAGATAGCTGGCGGGCCTGGCCGATCAGGGGCTCCAGGAGGAGCGTCGGCTCCCGCCCCGCCACGATGGTGGAGTAGGCGAGGAAGTAGAGCCCGAGCAGCGCCAGGGCGATCCCCACCGAGCAGATCATCATGTATTTCCAGGTCGCCTCGATGGAGCGGGCGTTGTGGTTGAAGTAGATGAGGGGGGCCATGGCAAGGGTGGTGGTCTCGATCGCCACCCAGAGGAGTCCCAGGTGGTGGGCCATGGAGGCGAGGGTCATGGCGGAGAGGCAGGTGAGGAGCCCCATGCAGAGGACCCGGTTCGAGCGCTCCCGGCGGTAGCCGAGGTAGCCGACCGAGTAGACGGCACAGACCATGAACAGGAGGGTGACCACCAGCAGGATCAGCTTGCCGATCGGGTCGAGGAATATCCAGCCGGCGTGGGACGGGGGCGGGGTATCCACCAGCACGGCGGCGGTCAGGGCCAGGTGGATGGCGCCGCAAAGCGGGAGCAGCAGGGGGCGTTGCCGGTTGTCCGGGATCAGCCAGGCGAACAGCGCGCCGGCGAGCGGGATGAGCACGAGACCGTAGAGCATGAGGGTTCCTTAAATCCGTTCGATGTTCGAGGTTTTAAAGCTTGGTTTTCAACGTCGAACCTCGAACTATTCTTTCAACGCCGTCAGCCGCGAGGTGTCGATGGACGAAAACTCGCGGCTTATGTGGTTGATGATGATTCCCATGACGAAGATGCCGACCAGGAGATCCAGGAGCGCCCCCGCCTCCACCATGACCGGCATCGCCTCGGTCAGGAGCAGGCCGAAGATGAAGATGCCGTTCTCCAGGATCAGGTAGCCGATCACCTGGCTGATCGCCTTGCGCCGGGTGGTGAGAACCAGGAATCCGGTCAGCAGGGTGGCGATGGCGGCCGGCACGAACAACAGCCCCTGGTGAGCGGGGAGGAGCGGCAGTTTAACCGCGAACAGGAAGGCGAGCGCCGTGGCGACCGCCCCGAGGAGCAGGGTGGCGACATAGCCGATGAAAGGCTCGATCTCCCGTTTGATCTCGGCACGTTTGATGGCGCCGGTGAGGAGCCACGGGATCAGCACCCCCTTGGCGACGATGATCCCGGCCGAGATGAGGAGCAGGTGCCAGGAGAAGCTGTGGATGATCCCGGGCAGGAGCCCGAGCGCCACCCCCTGCAGGGCGACGGCGCGGATCGAGATGGCCATCCGGGAGGAGCCGAGGGTCACGAAATTGATGAGCATGACGAGGACCAGCAGTTGGTCGGTCAGAGAGTTCACGGGATCACCTCAAAATGAGCAGCATGGCGAAGGCGGACAATATGCAGGCCGCCACCAGGAGCTGGGGGATGCGCAGCAGCCGCAGCCGGGCCATCACCGACTCGACTACCCCGATGGCAACCGCCGCCAGGAGAAGCGATGCCACGAACACCACCCAGTCGAGCAGGCTGGTGCCCGCCCGCAGCGGCAGGGCGACCTGGATGAAGAAGGTGAGCAGCACGAACAGCTTGAGGGCCGCGCCGTACAGGATGTAGCCGAAGGCCGGGCCGCTGTGGTCGAGCACCATCACCTCGTGGACCATGGTGAGTTCCAGGTGGGTGTTCGGGTCGTCGAACGGTATCCGGGAGTTTTCCACCAGTACCACGGTGAACAGCGCGCCCACGAGAAGCAGCATGGCGGCGCCGTCGGTGAGCCAGGTGGCGGCCGAGGAGTGGGTGAGCATGGTGGAAAGGGTGAGGGAGTCGGAGAGCCGGGCGAGCACGATCAGGGCGAAGAACAGGGTCGGCTCCGCCAGGCAGGAGAAGGTTGCCTCCCGTGCCGCTCCCATCCCCTCGAAGCTGGAGCCGGTGTCGAGGGCCGCGGTCATGGTGAAGAAGCGGGCCAGGCCGAACAGGTAGGCGAACAGGATCATGTCGCCTGCAAAGGAGACCGGGGCCGGGTGGTTGCCGAGCGGGATGAGCAGCGTTGCGGCGGCTACGGCGGCCAGCGTGACGACCGGCCCCGCCCGGAACAGCCAGGTAGTGGTGTCGCTGAA
The DNA here is from genome assembly GCA_036518435.1 of Geobacteraceae bacterium. Taxonomy (GTDB): domain Bacteria; phylum Desulfobacterota; class Desulfuromonadia; order Geobacterales; family Geobacteraceae; genus JAMPXD01. The sequence continues at coordinate 37,940 of DATDNF010000023.1, read as the reverse complement.
CACCGACCCCTTGCGCAGGAGGCGCAGGATATCGTAGTAGGGCTGCAGGTAGGGTGCGCCGACCCTGCCGGCGAAGGCGGCCTTGGTCTTGCCGATCACCCCCAGAAGGAGCGGCGGCATGAATATGGTCAGGAGCAGATGGATGAGGATGTCGATCATAAGAACCTCAGTTATGAGTTCGGAGTTCCGAGTTGAAAGGCGGAACTCTCAACTCAATAACTCTGAACCGCCTTTCACCTTGCCCACGCCATGAGCAGGAACAGGGTGATGAAGATGTAGAGCATGTAGAGCTGGTGCTCGCCGTGCTGCAGCCGCCGACAGTAGGAAAAGACCCGGTCCGCTCCCCGGAATGCCGGCGTAATCACGTTCTCCAGGAGCGTTTCCGGGCAGCGGCTGCGAAACGCGGCCCTCGCCGGGGAAAAATGGCCCGCAGGGCCGGGGGCGTCGAAGCGGGGCCGGATCACCGTGGCGAACAGGCGCACCATCATCTCGCCGAAGGACGAGGCGCTGTACTGCATGGAGGCCGCCGGCCGGAGGTAGCCGCACCCCCAGGTCGCGTCAGCGGCGGACGGTGACAGTCCCAGCCGGCGACGGAGTGCGAGCGCCAGAGCACCGATGATGAGGAGCAGCGCCATTCCTGCTGCCGTCAGCCACTGGAGGGGGGCTGCCGCGGCCAGCGCACTGTTTGCCGCAGCCAGCTCCGGGGCGACCACGGCGACCGCCGGCATCAGCAGGGCGAGAAGGAGTTGCGGCGCTATGCCGAAGAGGGCGCAGAGGAGGGCGAGCCCCCCCATCGGCGCCAGCATGGGCCAGCCGGCCTCGTGGCCGTGCTCGGCCGCGGGCGTGCGGGGGCTGCCGAGAAAGACCGCCCCGTACAGCTTCACGAAGCAGACGGCGGCAAGGCCCCCGACCAGCGCCAGGAGCGGCGCGGCCAGCGCCAAATAGGGGACCGGCGCGCCGGTCGCATCGTTGAAGAACGCCGCATACAGGAGGAATTCCCCGGCAAAGCCGTTAAAGGGGGGAAGGCCGCAGATGGCCACGGCCCCCGCCAGAAAAAAGGTGGCGGTCCAGGGCATGCGCCGGGCGAGCCCCCCCATCAGGTCGGCCAGCCGGGTCTCCGTCGCATGGATCAGGGCGCCGGCGCCGAGGAAGAGGAGCGGCTTGAACAGGCTGTGGTTGAGGATGTGGAGCAGCGCTCCCGCAAGTCCCAGCAGCCCCAGCAGCGGCCGGTGGGTCGCGGCCCCGATCAGGGCCACCCCCAGGCCGATCGTGATGATGCCGATGTTCTCGATGCTGCTGTAGGCGAGGAGCCGCTTCAGGTCGCGCTGGGCCGTGGCGAACACGATCCCGAGGAGCGCCGAGGCGGCACCGGCGCAGAGAAGGATCACCCCCCACCAGAGGGGCGGGGCATGGAACAGGGAGGCCGTCCTGATGATGCCGTACAGCCCCATCTTCAGCATGACGCCGGACATGAGGGCGGAGACGTGGCTCGGCGCATTGGCATGGGCGGCCGGGAGCCAGATGTGGAAGGGCATCAGCCCCGCCTTGAAGCCGAAGCCGGCCAGGGCGCAGAGAAAAATCACCGTTGCGCCGACTGGTGCCGCTGCCATGGAGCCGCCCGCGGGGAGCAGGAATGAGCCGGTCGCCGTCCGCAGCAGGATGAACATCACGAACAGGAGCAGCGTGCCGACGTGGGTGGCCACCAGGTAGACGGCACCACCTTCCCGGACCTCGGGGCGCTCGTGCTCGACGGTCAGCGCGAAATAGGCGGACATGGCCATCACCTCCCATGCCATCAGGAACAGCGCGCCGTTTCTGGCCGTCACCACGAGCGCCATGGCCGCGGCGAGGAGTCCTGTGGAGAAGGTGAGGAGCGGCTCGGTGCGGCGGTTGGCGGCGGCCGGCCAGTAACTGCCGGCATAGAGGGCGGCGCATCCGGAAATGAGGAATATCGGGAGGAGGAACAGGGCTGAGAGGGGGTCGATGGCAACGTCGCAGGCGTCGAACGGCAGGGTCCAGGCGATGGTGTAGGTGGCGGTCCGGCCGGTGAAGAGCAGGGCGAGGGTGCCGCCGAGCCCCAGCAGGCTGGCGAGGAGCGTACAGCCGGTGGCGATCCGCTGCCCGGGGCCGGGTCGGCCGGCCAGCAGCAGGCCGGGGAGCCCCGATACGGCGGAAAGCAGAATGGCGGTGAAAACCAGAACGGCGGGGTCGTGAAGCCCCGCCCCGGATGCATCCATGACAAAAAACTCCTTCCACTCCGCCCGGCTTCGTATCGAAGTCGCTATGCGGTGGAAAAAAATACTGACACGTTGTGAAACTATATGTTATTATTTTTTACGCGTCAATGGTAAATACCGACAGGGAGAAAGCCCATGCCGAATACCCGCCTCAATGTTACCCTTCCCTCCCATATGGTGGACGACATCAAGGCCCTCTACGGTCCCCGCGGGGTCAGCCAGTTCCTCGAGGAGGCGGTCCGGGAAAAGCTGGCGGCCCTGAAGAAGGAGGCGTTCAAGGGGCTGATCGAGGGGTACCGGGCGACCGCCGAGGAGACCGTGGCGACGCTGAAGAAATTCGACCCGGCGGTGACGGAGAAGCGCGATGTTTAAGCGGGGGGGGATCTATCCGGTCAACCTTGCCCATGAGGGGGAAACCGCCCGGCAGACCTGCCCCTGCCTGGTGGTGAGCAACAACGTCAGCAACGAGTACTCTCCCGTCGTCACCATCATCCCCCTTTCGTTTACCCACCTGGAAAAGATCTACGACTTCGAGACCCTCCTCCCTGCCGCCAGGACCGGCCTTGGACAGGACACAAAGATCAGCACCCACATCGTCATCACCATCGACAAGAGCCGGGTGGTCGGCGAACGGGTCGGTTTCCTCGCCAAGGGGCTGCTACAGCAGGTGGAGAAGGCGCTCCGCCTGCAACTCGGCCTGTAATCCCTGCACATTCCAATGTTGAAGTGCTGCCGCTTCGCCTGCCCCTGCGAGCGTCCGCTTTTCTCCGCTCAGGAGTACCGGGCCCAGATGAGGAGGAACAGGAGTGTCAGGAACGTGTAGAGGATGTAGAGCTGGAGCTGTCCGTGCTGCAGGCGGCGCACTACCCCCAGCCGGGCATTGGCCCGCTCCAGCAGCGGCAGGAACGCCAGTTCGAGCACCGCTTCCGGCACATGGCTGGCGAACCGGGCATCGCGGGGGAATGGCCCGGCTACGGCGGGAAGTTTCCAGTGGGGCCGGAGTACGCCGCCGAACAGCCTGACCAGCGTCTCGGCAAAGGAAGAGGCGCTGTACTGCATGCGGGGAGAGGGGCGGAGGTAGCCGCAATCCCAGGTAAGGCCGGCAGCCTGCGGCGCGGCTTTGAGTCGCCGGGCAAAGCAGGCATACGCGAGCAGGACCAGGCAGAGGAGGACGGCGCCGAGGATGGTCAGCCACCAGAGCGGCGCAACGGCACCCAGCCGGTTTTCTCCGCGGTAGAGGGCGGGCTGCCAGGCGGAAACCGCTCCCTCCAGAAGCCCGGCCACGGCCGGGGGGAAAAGCCCGACTAGGGCGCAGATGAGCGCCAGGAGTCCCATCGGTGCCCGCATCCGCCAGCCAGCCTCGTGCGCGCCGGCGGCCGCCGGTGTGCGTGGCACGCCGAGGAATACGGCGCCGTACACCTTGACGAAGCAGGCCACGGCCAACCCGCCGATCAGGGCGAGGGCGGGTGCTGCCAGGGCCAGGAACGAGACGGCCGTGCCGTTTGCCAGCCTCACCCCGTTGAACAGGCCGAGGTAGATGAGGAATTCGCTGACGAAGCCGTTGAGCGGCGGCAGTCCGCAGATGGCCACGGCCCCGACCAGGAAGAAAAAAGCGGTCCAGGGGGCGCGCCGGGCCACCCCCCCCATCAGGTCGATCTCCCGGGTCCGGATGCCGTGGATCAGCGAGCCGGCGCCGAGGAAAAGGAGCGCCTTGAAGGTGGCGTGGTTCAGGACGTGGAGCAGTGCCCCGGCCATGCCGAGCAGGGTGAGGAGCGGGCTGCCGACGGCTTGGCCGATCAGCGCCACACCGATACCCATGGTGATGATGCCGATGTTCTCGATGCTGTGGTAGGCGAGGAGCCGCTTCAGGTCGTGCTGGGCGATGGCGAAGGCGACCCCGAGGATGCCGGAGACCGCTCCGGCGGCCAGCACCGAGGCCCCCCACCAGAGCGGCACGTGGCTGAAGAAGGAGTAGGTCCGGACCAGTCCGTAGATCCCCATCTTGATGAGCACCCCCGACATGAGGGCCGAGATGTGGCTGGGGGCATTGGCGTGGGCGGAGGGGAGCCAGACGTGGAGCGGCATCAGCCCCGCCTTCAGGCCGAAACCGAGAAACGCGGCGACGAAGATGCTCGTAGCCAGAGCGCCGCCTCCGTCCAGCGCACCGGCCGCCGGGAACCACGAGAAGCCGCAGGCGCCCCGCAGCAGGGAAAACATGGCGAACAGGGCGAGGGTGCCGATGTGGGTGGTGATCAGGTAGAGCGCTCCCGCCTCCCGCACCTCGGGATTGCCGTCGTCTGTGGTCAGGACGAAGTAGCAGGAGAGCGCCATCACCTCCCAGGCCATCAGGAAGAGGGTGCTTTCGCGGGCCATGACGAGCATGGCCATTGCGCCGCTCAGCAGTCCGAAGAAGAAGGAAAGCTTGCGGGCCGAGCAGGGGTTCCGCGTGGCCGGCCAGTATTCGGTGGCGTACAGGGCGCTGCAGGAAGAGATGATGAAGATGGGAAGAAGGAACAGGGCGGAAAGCCGGTCGATGCCGATTTCAGCAGGGCCGAACGGCAGGCTCCAGTCGATGGCGAAGATTTCCGCGCGGCCCGTCGCGATGGCGATGCCCGCGCCGCTCATCCCCGCCAGAGAGGCGAGCAGCATGACGCCGGTGGCGACCCGCTGGCCGCGGGCGAGGTCGCGGAGAAACAGCCCCGGAACCCCGGACAGGGCCGCCAGCGCAGCGGCGATGCCGAGCAGGACGACCGGGGAGGCTGTTTCTCCGGGCGCCGTCATCGCTCTTTCCCGAGTTCCGCTTCGATGGTCTTGACAGTGGCGAGGACCTCCTCCCTGCTCCCCTGATGCCGCAAAACCGCCTTGAAGCGCTCGTCGCGCAGGGCGTAGGCCAGTTTGGCGAGCAGGTGGAGGTGGGTCCGCGCGGTGGGGCTGATCAGGGTGAAGAGGATGTTCACCGGCTCGCCGTCCAGGGCGCCGAAGTCGATCGGTTTTTCCAGGAAACAGAGGGTGATCGCCGGGGAAGGGATGTGGAGGAGGATCGGGTTGCGCACGTGGGGGATGGCGATGCCGTCGCCGATGGCGGTCGTGCCGAGCGCCTCCCGGGCGAGCAGGACCTGGAGAAGAAAATCGGGGTCGATCCGGGAAGGGAGCCGGAGCAGGGAAACCACGTTTCCCAGGACCGTCCCGGTGTCCTCTCCCCGGACCCCGTAGTTGATCCCTCCCGCTTCCAGGGCCTGGGAAAGGGAGGGGAGGGGGACCTCGTCGTTTCTGGCCGCGGCGAAGATCTCCGGCGACAGCTTGATCCCCTGGTCGGTCGCCCATTCCAGCAGGTCGACCCGGTTCAGACGGTACTGCTCGTTTATCTTTACGGCGGGAAGCCCCTTTTTTCTGATCCAGTTCCTGACGGTCTTCTCGTCGGCCTGGAGCAGTCTTGCGGCTTCGGCTACGGTTAGCTGCATGGTCGGCCCCTGGGTACGGCAATCCGGTTCGGGATGAGAGCCCGCTCGCGATGCCCTGATCCATGTGCGGCGGAAGCGCAAAATAGCAAAATAAATTTACGCAAAAACGAGCGTTGATTAATAAAACATATGTATATACCCACCTGCCCTGTTCGTCAACAGGATAATAAAAAGCGCTACAGGCGGCCGTTTGCGTTGTTATACCCCGGTGCGGGGCAGGTCGGCCGTTCCCTCCCCCATCTTCCGAGTTTCATCTCTGCCAATAAATGGTAGTTGACAAAATATAAAATTGAGGTTTAAATAGCTCCATATCCTCGCTGAAACCTAAACCCAATTACCTCGAAGCTTCATTCCCGATAGATACGGAATCTCGACGAACATACACCTGAACCATACATGTACATCAATCCCGGGACACCTTTCCCCAAACGTGTCGTAGCTCATTTCACCCGCACATTTCCTTTGCAGTCCCGACCGGCAGCGCCGGCACGATTGCGTTGTTGCGCCATTCAGGAGAACCGATGAACCTACAGGAACTGAAAGTCAAGAAAATCAACGACCTTACCGCCATCGCCAAGGGGCTCAACATCGAGGGGGCCTCCAGCCTGCGCAAGCAGGACCTGATCTTCGCCATCCTGAACGCCCAGACCGAGAAGAACGGCATGATCTTCGGCGAAGGGGTGCTGGAGACCCTCCCCGACGGGTTCGGTTTTCTCCGTGCCCCCGACTACAACTACCTGCCGGGGCCGGACGACATCTACGTTTCCCCCAGCCAGATCCGCCGCTTCAACCTCCACACCGGCGACACGGTGTCCGGCCAGATCCGGCCCCCCAAGGAGGGGGAGCGCTATTTCGCCCTGCTCAAGGTGGAGACGGTCAACTACGAGCCCCCCGAGGTGGCGCGGGACAAGATCCTGTTCGACAACCTCACCCCCCTCTACCCGATGGAGAAGATCAAGCTTGAGACCGCGCCGGACAATATGGCGATGCGGGTGATGGAGCTGATCGCTCCGATCGGCAAGGGGCAGCGCGGCCTGATCGTCGCCCCTCCCCGGACCGGCAAGACCATGCTGATCCAGAACATCGCCAACTCCATAGCGGTTAACCATCCCGAGGTGTTCCTGATCGTGCTCCTGATCGACGAGCGGCCGGAAGAGGTGACCGATATGCAGCGCTCCGTGAAGGGGGAGGTGATTTCCTCCACCTTCGACGAGCCCGCATCGCGGCACATCCAGGTGGCGGAGATGGTGATCGAGAAGGCAAAGCGCCTGGTGGAGCACAAGCGGGACGTGGTGATCCTCCTCGACTCCATCACCCGGCTCGCCCGCGCCTACAACACCGTCATCCCGCCGTCCGGCAAGATTCTTTCCGGCGGGGTCGATTCCAACGCCCTCCACAAGCCGAAGCGGTTCTTCGGCGCGGCCCGCAACATCGAGGAGGGGGGGTCGCTCACCATCATCGCCACCGCCCTGGTCGACACCGGGAGCAAGATGGACGAGGTGATCTTCGAGGAGTTCAAGGGGACCGGCAACATGGAGCTCCACCTGGACCGCAAGCTGGTGGAGAAACGGACCTTCCCGGCCATCGACATGAACAAGTCGGGGACCAGGAAAGAGGAGCTCCTGATCGATAAGGCCGCCCTCAACCGGATCTGGATCCTGCGCAAGGTGCTCCACCCGATGAACGTGGTGGACAGCATGGAGTTCCTCCTGGACAAGCTCTCGGAAACCAAGAGCAATCAGGCGTTCCTCGACTCCATGAGCAGGTAGCGGGGGAAGAAAAATTGACGTTTTCCGGGGAAAAATAGCTTGAAAAAATAAATCGGAAGTGCTAGGTTTAATCTTTCGCGTGAACAATAAATGCCATGCCGGGTGAATGTACGGCGAGGAGGAAGATATGAAAGAAGGAATCCATCCCAAGTATAACGAAGTGACGGTGAAATGCCTCTGCGGCAACACCTTCCAGACCCGCTCCACCAAGCCGGAAATCAGCACGGAGATCTGCTCCGCCTGCCATCCGTTCTTCACCGGCAAGCAGAAGCTGATCGACACCGCCGGCCGCGTGGAAAGATTCAAGAAGAGATACGGCATGTAACAAGCCCCCTGGGCTGTTCGGATTCGGAGAGGGGATTTTGTCCATGGCGAAATCCCCTTATCTGTTTTCAGGTGCGGCCTTGCCGATGAATTTAATGGATTTATCGGCGAGATTACACTAGAATATCCGGTGTATGCCGCATCAAGAAGGAACGCACACAAATCGTATGAAGGTTGCCCTTCTCCAATACACCCCCGATCCCGAACGGACGGTGGCCCTTGCTGCCCGCCTCTGCTATTCCCCCGCAGATATCGATGAGCTGAAGGAAAGATTTTCCACGGCCGATATCAGGAATTTCCTCGAAAAGATCATGTCGCTCGGGCACCAGTCGGTGCTGGAGCACGCCTCGTTCACCTTCGGCATAGAGGGGATCTCCCGGGTGACCACCCATCAGCTGGTGCGGCACCGGATCGCCTCCTTTTCCCAGCAGTCCCAGCGCTACGTCTCCCACAAGGAGCGGTTTGCCGCGGTCGTTCCGCCGACCATCGCCGAACGCCCCGAGGTCATGGCCCGGTTCGAGGCGCAGCTGGCCAGCCTGCACCAGGCATACGCCGACATGGTGGAGGCTGGCATCCCGGCCGAGGATGCCCGCTACATCCTCCCGAACGCCACCGAGACGAAGATCGTGGTCACCATGAACGCGCGGGCGCTCCTCAACTTCTTTGAGCTCCGCTGCTGCGAGCGCGCCCAGTGGGAGATCCGGGCAATGGCGGTGGAGATGCTCCGCCTGGTGAAGGGTGTGGCCCCGATCATCTTCGAGAATGCCGGACCCGGCTGCCTCGCCGGCCCCTGCCCGGAAGGGACCATGACCTGCGGGAAGATCGTGGAAATCCGGGAGCGGTTCCGGACCATGTAGGAGCGAGTGAGCATTTCCGGAACCTGGCGGCGTTTCGCTTCCTCACCCGTTGTGCGGCGTAGCGCTGCTACGCCTCCGCCGGGATCGTCGCGAAGCCTTGCCAGAACCCGAAACTGCTCCCTCGCCAAAGACAGTGAAACCTGGATCAAGGCTATCGGTTGCCAACCGGGTGCGAGATGGTCGGAAGACCGCGCCCGCCCCATAGAGGTAATAATTATGGCAAAAATAAACATCGGCGGCCAGGCCGTCATCGAAGGGGTCATGATGCGCGCCCCCCGCTCCGTGGCCATCGCGGTGCGGCGGCCCTCCGGCGAGATCGTCGTCAGGAAGGAGGAGGCGATCCCCCTGTCGGAGCGCTATCCGGTGGTCAAGTTCCCCATCGTGCGGGGCGCGGTTGCCCTCTTCCAGTCGCTCATCGTCGGCATCAAGGCGCTCAACTTCTCCGCCAACGAGGCGCTCGTCGAAGAGGAGGGGGCCGAGAAGGAGGAGCTTTCGCCTCTCGCCATGGGGGGGACGATGGCGGTTGCCTTCGGATTCGGCATCCTCCTCTTTTTCATCCTCCCCCTCTACCTCACCAAGCTTCTGGTGCCGCTCATCGGTTCCTCCAATATCGTGTTCAACCTGGTGGACGGCGTGATCCGGGTGGCGGTGTTTCTTCTCTACATCTGGTCCATCTCCCGCATGAAGGACATCCAGCGGGTCTTCCAGTACCACGGCGCCGAGCACAAGTCGATCTTCGCCTTCGAGGCGGGGGAAGAGCTGACCGTGGAGAACGTCCGGAAATACAGCTGCCTCCACCCCCGCTGCGGGACCAGCTTCCTGCTGATCGTCATGCTGGTGAGCATCGTCATGTTCTCTCTGATCCCGAAACTCTGGCCGTTCTACCTGAAGGCGGGGGCGCGGGTCGTGTTCCTCCCCCTGATTGCCGGGGTTTCCTACGAGCTCCTGAAATGGACTGCCAAGAACGACCGCTCCTCCCTGGTCCGGATGGTGATCGCACCGGGGCTGGCACTCCAGCGGCTCACCACCCGGGAGCCGGACGACAGCCAGCTGGAGGTGGCGATCCGCTCCATGGAGGAGGCGCTGGCGATGAATGACGGGTACAAGGACGACCGGTTGGTGATTTAGAAACTATTGAACGATCGGATGGGTCGGACTTGTCAGACGAGTCGGACCGGTCCGGCGGATATGAGTTATGGCTATGGATTTATCGATGTTCGAAAAAATAGAGGAACTGGAACGGCGGTTTCAGGAGCTGGAGTCGCTCCTTTCCGACCCGGCCGTGATCGCCAATCAGCCGGAGTTCAGGAGGTTTTCCCGCGAGCACGCGGACCTCTCCGAGCTGGTGGCGGCGTACCGGCGCTACAAGAAGGTCCTGGCGGAGATCGAAGGGAACCGCGAGCTCCTGGCCGATCCGGACATGAAGGATATGGCCGAGGAGGAGTTGAGCGGCCTGGAAGAGGAGCAGGATCGCCTGGAGGGGGAAATAAAGCTGCTGCTTCTCCCCAAGGACCCGAACGACAGCAAGAGCGTCATCCTGGAGGTCAGGGCCGGCACCGGCGGCGACGAGTCGGCGCTGTTCGCCGGCGACCTGTTCCGGATGTACTCCCGCTTCGCCGAGACCAACCGCTGGCGGGTCGAGGTGATCTCCGCCTCCGAGTCGGAGCGGGGGGGGTACAAGGAGGTGGTCGCCTCCGTCGAGGGGGAAGGGGTCTATGCCAAGCTCAAGTACGAGTCGGGAACCCACCGGGTCCAGCGGGTGCCGGAAACCGAGGCCCAGGGCCGCATCCACACCAGCGCCTGCACGGTGGCGATCATGCCGGAGGCGGAGGACATCGACATCGACATCAACCCGGCCGACCTGAAGATCGACGTCTACCGCTCGTCAGGGGCGGGGGGGCAGCACGTCAACACCACCGACTCGGCGGTCCGGATCACCCACCTTCCCACCGGCGTGGTGGTCGCCTGCCAGGAGGAGCGGAGCCAGATCAAGAACCGCGCCAAGGCGATGAAGGTCCTCAAGTCCCGGATACTGGACAGCATGCTTACCGAGCAGAACGCGAAGCTGGCCGCCGACCGGAAACAACAGGTGGGGAGCGGTGACCGGAGCGAACGAATCCGCACCTACAACTTCCCCCAGGGGAGGATGACCGACCACCGGATCGGCCTCACCCTCTACCGGCTCGATGCCCTGATGGAGGGGGACATCGGCGAGGTGGTGGACGCGCTAAGGGCGCATTATCAGATGGAGGCGCTCAAGGCGCAGAGCGAAGCTGCTTAATCGCGTTCCTTGGGAGTTCTAGGCAAGGAATGACCAAGCAGACTGAAACATGGACCACCCTGAAGGTCCTCGAATGGACCAAGGGGTACCTGGCGGAGAAGGGGGTCGGGAACGCCCGGCTGGAGGCGGAATGGATGCTCTGCGAGATCCTCGGCCTCGACCGGGTGGGGCTCTACGTCAACTTCGACAAGCCGCTGACCGCCGCCGAGCTGGCCCATTTCCGGGGGATGGTGGCGCGGCGGGCGCGGCGGGAACCGCTCCAGTACATCCTCGGCACCCAGGAGTTCATGGGGCTTGACTTCGAGGTCGCGCCCGGCGTGCTGATTCCTCGGCACGACACCGAAACCCTGGTGGAAGAGGCGGTGCGGCGCGGCGGGAACGCCCGGAAAGTCCTCGATATCGGCGCCGGGAGCGGCTGCATCGCCGTCGCCCTGGCACGGCTCCTGCCCGATGCGGAGGTTGCCGGCGTGGAGCGGTCGCCGGCGGCCCTGAACATCGCCCGGCGGAACGCGGAAAGGCACGGCGTGGCGGTGGACCTGCGGGAAGGGTCCCTGTTCGAGCCGCTCGCGGGGGAGCGCTTCGACCTGATCGTCTCCAACCCCCCCTACATCCCGACCGCCGACTTGGCGGGGCTCCAGCCGGAGGTACGGGACTTCGAGCCGACCGGTGCCCTGGATGGCGGTCCCGACGGCCTCGACTTCTACCGCCTGATCATCCCGGCTGCCCCGGACCATCTCAACCCGGGCGGCTGGCTCTTGTTCGAGGTGGGGATCGGCCAGGCGGAACAAGTTCTGGGGCTGTTCGGGACAACCGGCCGGTTCGGCGATCTCTTTACCGCCAAGGACCCCGGCGGCATCGAGCGGGTGGTCGGGGGACGATTATTGTAGGGGCGCAGCATGCTGCGCCCTCTGATGGCAGACGGGCAAACCGGGCGCAGCATGCTGCGCCCCTACATGACGACGTAACAGAGGTCTTGCATTGGATAAACTGATCATCAAAGGGGGGAAGAGGCTTGCCGGAGACGTGACGGTGAGCGGTTCGAAGAACGCCTCCCTCCCCATTTTCGTTTCCACCATTCTGGCTCCCGGGATGCACGAGATCAGCAACGTGCCGTTCCTGCGCGACATCAACACCACCATCAAGGTGCTGGAAACCCTGGGCGCAAGGGTGGAGGGGAACGGCAACGTGGTCCGGATCGATGCCACGGGGGTCGACAACCATGAGGCCACCTACGAGTTGGTCAAGACCATGCGCGCCTCGGTGCTCGTTCTCGGGCCCCTCCTGGCGAGGCTTGGCAAGGCGCGGGTATCGCTACCCGGCGGCTGCGCCATCGGCGCCCGTCCCATCAACCTCCACCTGAAGGGGCTGGCGGCCATGGGGGCGGACATCAACCTGACCCACGGCTACGTGGAGGCGAAGGCGAAGCGCCTCAAGGGGGCGCGGATCAACTTCGACGTCTCCACGGTGGGGGGGACCGAGCACCTGATGATGGCCGCGGCCCTGGCCAAGGGCGAAACGATCCTGGAGAACGCGGCCCGCGAGCCGGAGATCGTCGACCTGGCCGCCGTCCTCACCAAGATGGGGGCCCGGATCGACGGGGCGGGGACCGACACCATCCGGATCACCGGGGTGGAGGAGCTCGGGCCGGTCAGCCACCGGGTGATGCCGGACCGGATCGAGGCGGGAACCTTCATGATTGCCGCGGCGATCACAGGCGGCGACGTGCTGATTCACGGCATGCAGCTGGAGCACCTGGACGCCCTGGTTTTCAAGCTTCAGGACGCCGGGGTGGAGATCACCAACAAGGACAACGTCGTGCGGGTCAAAGGACCGCGGAAGGTGCGGAGCGTCAACATCAAGACCCGCCCCTATCCCGGCTTTCCTACCGACATGCAGGCCCAGTTCATGGCCCTCATGTGCATCGCCGACGGCGCCAGCGTGGTGAGCGAGAACATCTTCGAGAACCGCTTCATGCACGTCTCCGAGCTTCTCCGGTTCGGCGCGGACATCGTCATCGAGGGGAACACCGCCACGGTCAAGGGGGTCAAAAGGCTCTCCGGCGCCCCGGTCATGGCCACGGACCTCCGGGCCTCGGCCTCCCTGATCCTGGCCGGCCTCGCCGCCGACAACACCACCGAGGTGTCGCGCATTTATCACCTGGACCGGGGGTACGAGGCGATCGAGAAGAAACTGGCGGGGCTGGGAGCGGATATACAGCGGGTAAAGGAATAAACGATTTCGTAGGGGCGAGGCCTCGCCCAGGGCGGGGAAACCCCGCCCCTACAGAGGATATATGACCGATTACATCACCATCGCCATACCGAAAGGCCGTATCCTCCAGGAATCCGTCGCCTTGTTCGGCAAGATCGGCATCGACTGCGAGGAACTCCTCTCGGACACCCGCAAGCTGATCTTCGAGAACCCGGCGCAGAAGATGCGCTACATGATCGTCCGGGCGACCGATGTCCCGACCTACGTGGAGTACGGCTGCGCGGACCTCGGGATCGTCGGCAAGGACACCCTGATGGAGCAGGAGAAGGACGTCTACGAGCCGCTCGACCTGAAGTTCGGCTACTGCCGCATGATGGTGGCGGAGCCGGCGGAGCTCTCCCGCACGGACGACCCGGCGAGCTGGACCAGCATCCGGATCGCCACCAAGTACCCGAACGTTACCGAGCAGTATTTCAGCCGCAAGGGTGTGCAGGTGGAGGTGATCAAGCTGTACGGCTCCATCGAGCTGGCGCCCCTCGTGGGGCTCTCGGAGCGGATCGTGGACCTCGTTTCCACCGGCGAGACCCTGAAGCAGAACGGCCTGGTGGAGGTGGAAACCATCGCCCACATCACCACGCGCCTGATCGTCAACCGGGCGAGCCTGAAGACAAAGCACCGGCGGATCACGGAGATTATCGAGGGGCTCGAAAAGCACGTATAAGCAAGATCGGAGAGAGAATTCATGCAATTCCTCGACATACACGACAACGACTTCGACGCCAAGTTCGCTGCCATCCTCGCCCGGGGGGAAGAGTCCGGCCGGGACGTGGAAGAGGTGGTGAAAGGGATCATCGCCGACCTCCGCACGCGGGGCGACGAGGCGCTTCTCGATTACACGCGGCGCTTCGACCGGCTGGAGGCCGACTCTGTCGCAGGGCTGGAGGTGACCGGGGACGAGTTCAACGAGGCCTTCGCCCGGGTGAAGGACGAGGAGATCGCCGCCCTGAAGCTCGCGGTGGAGCGGGTCGCCCGCTTCCACGAGAAGCAGCGGCAGGAAACCTGGCTCTCCACCACGGAAGAGGACGTCCTCCTGGGGCAGAAGGTCACGCCGCTGGAACGGGTCGGGATCTACGTGCCGGGGGGGAAGGCGAGCTATCCGTCCAGCGTGATCATGAACGCCGTGCCGGCGCGGGTCGCCGGGGTGGGGGAGGTGATCATGGTGGCCCCCACGCCGGGGGGGGAGATCAATCCCCACGTCCTGGTGGCGGCCCGGCTTTCAGGGGTGGACAGGATATTCCGGATCGGCGGCGCCCAGGCGGTGGCGGCGCTCGCCTACGGCACGGCGACCGTGCCGCGGGTGGACAAGATCACCGGCCCGGGCAATATCTACGTGGCGACCGCCAAGAAGCTGGTGTTCGGCCAGGTGGGGATCGACATGATCGCGGGCCCCTCCGAGATCCTGGTGGTGAGCGACGGGAGCGGCAACCCGGCCCACATCGCGGCCGACCTCCTTTCCCAGGCGGAGCACGACGAGCTCGCCTCGTCGATCCTGATCACCACTGACCGCTCCTTCGGCGAGCGGGTGGCGGCCGAGGTGGAGCGCCAGCTCAAGGAGCTTTCCCGGGAGAGCATCGCCCGCGCGTCGTGGGAGAAGTACGGCGCGGTGATCGTTGCCGGGAGCCTGGACGAGGCGGTCGAGTTCTCCAACCGGATCGCCCCGGAACACCTGGAACTGGCCGTCGCCAATCCCTTCGAGGTGCTCCCCCGGATCAGGAACGCGGGCGCGATTTTTCTCGGCCACTTCACGCCGGAGGCGGCGGGCGACTACTTGGCCGGCCCGAACCACACCCTCCCGACCGGCGGCACGGCCCGCTTTTTCTCCCCCCTGTCGGTGGACGACTTCGTCAAGAAATCGTCCATCGTCTGGTTCTCCGAGCAGGGTCTCTCCCGGCTGGGGGGTGATATTGTGCGGATCGCCGGGCTGGAGGGGCTGGAGGCGCACGGCAGATCGGTGAGCATCAGGCTGAAACAAACAAGATAGACAGTAATCAACAGGGATATTCAGGATAAACAGGATAAAATCTAAAATCTTGTAGTGTTTTTGGATCTAATGCCTTTAATCCTGAATATCCTGTTCATCCCTGTTAAATAAAGGTCTTGCCATGATCCCACTCAGACCCGACATCGCAAACATGAAAGGCTACGTCCCCGGCTTTCAGCCCCCAGACGAGCAGGCTTTCATCAAGCTGAACACCAACGAGAACCCCTACCCGCCGTCGCCGCGGGTGGTGGAGGCGATCCTCGCCGAGCTGGGAGGAGACGGCGAGCGGCTGCGCAAGTACCCGAGCGCGTCCAGCCAACGGCTCCGTGAAGTGGCGGGGGAGCTATACGGCTTCGACCCCTCCTGGGTGATCATGGCCAACGGCTCCGACGAGGTGCTGAACAACCTGATCCGGGCCTTTGCCGGCGAGGGAGAGGAGATCGGCTACATCCACCCTTCCTATTCCTACTATGCGACCCTGGCGGAGATCCAGGGGGCGCGGGTCCGGACCTTCGGTCTCACCGACGACTTCCGCATTGCCGGGTTCCCGGAGCGCTACGAGGGAAAACTCTTCTTTCTCACCACCCCCAACTCCCCCCTCGGCTTCGCCTTCCCGCTCGACTACGTCGAGGAGCTGGCGGGGCGCTGCGCCGGGATGCTGGTGGTGGACGAGGCGTACGCCGACTTTGCCGACGGCGATGCCCTGGCGCTGGTGAAGAAATACGACAACGTGGTGGTAACCCGGACCCTCTCCAAGAGCTATTCCCTGGCCGGGATGCGGCTCGGCTTCGCCGTGGCCCGCCCCGAGGTGATCGCGGCCCTGGACAAGATCCGCGACCACTACAACCTCGACCGGCTCGCCCAGGCGGCTTGTGGCGCGGCGCTCGCCGACCGGGAGTACTTCCGGGAATGCACCCGGAAGATCAGGGAAACGCGCGCATGGTTCACGGCGGCGATCGAGAAGCTCGGCTATCGCGTGATTCCCTCGAAGGGGAATTTCGTGTTCGCCTTCCCTCCCGACCGGGACGGGGAGAGGGTCTACCAGGGGCTCTTCGCCCGCCATATCCTGGTGCGGCACTTCACCGATCCGCTCCTCAAGCACGGGCTGCGCATCTCCATCGGCACACGGGGAGAGATGGAGCGGACCCTGGCGGCGATGAAGGAAATCGGCTAACATCGGTTCGACGTTCGAGGTTCGACGTTGAACAGAAAACTTCGAACCTCGAACGTCGAACGTCGAACATTTTATTGGAGGAGGTTGTCATGTCCCGGAAGGCCTCGATCGAACGGATCACCAGAGAGACCCAGATCAAGCTCACGCTGAACATCGACGGCAAGGGGGAGGCGAAGGTCTGCACCTCGGTCCCGTTCCTCGACCACATGCTCGACCTCTTCGCCCGGCACGGCCTGTTCGACCTCCAGGTGGAGGCGAAGGGGGACATCGACATCGATTTCCACCACACCGTGGAGGATATCGGCATCGTCCTGGGGACGGCGTTCCGGGAGGCTCTCGGCGACAAGAAGGGTATCCGCCGCTACGGCCAGGCCTCCGTGCCGATGGACGAGACCCTGGCGAGCGTGACGGTCGACCTGTCCGGCCGCCCCTACATGGTCTACAACGTCAGGCTCCCCAAGATCAAGATCGGCGAGTTCGACGTGGAGCTTGCCCGGGAGTTCTTCCAGGCGTTCAGCAACAACGCCGGCGCCAACCTGCACATCAACGTCATGTACGGCGACAATGTCCACCACATCCTGGAGGCCTGCTTCAAGGGGATGGCCCGGGCGCTCGACCAGGCGACCCAGGTGGAC
Source organism: Geobacteraceae bacterium (assembly GCA_036518435.1). GTDB lineage: Bacteria > Desulfobacterota > Desulfuromonadia > Geobacterales > Geobacteraceae > JAMPXD01. The sequence continues at coordinate 20,950 of DATDNF010000023.1, read as the reverse complement.
GCGCGCATCGAAGGGGTGATGTCTACCAAGGGGAAACTGTAGGGGCGTGCGCGGTCTTCCGCCCATCTCGCCGCCGTGTCCTCGAAGCCCCGCTTCGACGTAGCGCTGTTTATGCCCGTGGGTGCTACGCCTCAGCGAAGCTTCTGCGGGCCGGCGACGAACTGGCCACAATTTGCAAGGCAAATTGGACAGCGAAGGCTGCCCGAAGGGCGAGGCCAAAAGGCCGAGTCAAAATCTCGCACCCGGTTGGCAAAGACTTTCTATCCGATTTTTTCGCATTGATTCGCGTCACATTTACAAGGGCAATATATGATCGCAATAATCGATTACGGCATGGGGAATCTCCGCTCCGTCCAGAAGGGGTTCGAGCGGGTGGGGTGCGAGGCGGTGGTGACCGCCGATCCCAAGGTGGTGCTGGAGGCGGACAAGGTCGTCCTGCCGGGAGTGGGCGCGTTTCCCGACTGCATGCGCAACCTGGAGGAAGGGGGGTTCATCGAGCCGCTCCTCCGGGTGATCCGGGAGGGGAGGCCGTTTCTCGGGATCTGCCTCGGGCTCCAGCTCCTCTTCACCGAGAGCGAGGAGTTCGGCGTCCATAAGGGGCTGGACGTCATCCCGGGCCGGGTGGTCCGCTTCCCGGAGGGGATGGCGGAGCAAGGAGAGGCGCTCAAGGTCCCCCACATGGGGTGGAACCAGCTCGCCGTCAAGCGCCGTCCGCCGGCCTTCGAGGGGATCGAGGAGGGGGCGAATGTCTACTTCGTCCATTCCTATTACGTGGCTCCCGAGGACCAGGGGGTGGTTGCCACCACCACGTCCTACGGCATCGAGTTCTGCTCTTCCATCTGGAAGGACAACATCGTCGCCACCCAGTTCCATCCGGAGAAATCGCAGGAGAAGGGGCTTAAAATTCTGAAGAATTTCGGAGAGATGAAGTGATCGTCATACCGGCAATCGACCTGAAGGAAGGAAAGTGCGTCCGCCTGGAGCAGGGGCTGATGGAGAAGGACACGGTGTTCTGCGACGACCCGGCCGCCCAGGCACGGGAATGGCAGCGTCAGGGGGCGGAGCTCCTCCACATCGTCGACCTGGACGGCGCCTTTGCCGGCGCACCGAAAAACCGCGCCGCCATCGAGGGGATCGTCGCCGCGCTTGCCATCCCGACCCAGTTGGGGGGAGGGATCCGCGACATCCCCACCATCGAGGCGTACCTCTCCCTCGGCATCGGCCGGGTAATTTTGGGCACGGCCGCCCAGCGGAGCCCGGAGCTGGTGGAGGAGGCCTGCCGGCTTTTTCCCGGCCGGATCGTGGTCGGCATCGATGCGAAAAACGGCATGGTGGCGGTCCAGGGATGGGCGGAGGTGACCGATGTCACGGCGGTGGACCTGGCGAAGAGGTTCGAAGGGTACGGCGTCGCTGCCATCATCTACACCGACATCAGCCGGGACGGCATGATGCAGGGGCCGAACATCGCAGCCACCAGGGATCTGGCCGAGGCGATCGACATCCCGGTCATCGCCTCCGGCGGCGTCTCGTCGCTCGCGGACATAGCGAACCTGATGGCCATCGAATCCTCCGGCGTCACCGCGGTGATCACCGGCAAGGCGATCTACACCGGAGCGATCCGGCTCGCTGAGGCGGTGTCGTTGACTAAAAGCGAGAAGGGCTGAATTTAACAGGGATATTCAGGATAGACAGGATAAAATCTAACGACTTGTACTGTTTTCGGATCGAACGCCTTTAATCCTGAATATCCTGTTCATCCCTGTTAATTTCCAGCTTTTTGAAAGGGTATCACATGCTGACCAAGAGAATCATCCCCTGTCTCGATGTGAAGGGGGGGCGGGTGGTCAAGGGGGTCCAGTTCCTGGAGCTGCGGGACGCCGGCGATCCGGTGGAGATCGCCGAGATCTACGACCGGCAGGGGGCGGACGAGCTCACCTTCCTGGACATTACCGCTTCCTCGGACGAGCGGGACATCATCATCGATGTGGTGCGCCGCACCGCCGAACGGGTCTTCATGCCCCTCACCGTGGGGGGCGGGGTCCGGTCGGTGGACGACATCCGGCGGCTCCTGAACGCCGGCGCCGACAAGGTCTCCATCAACACTGCCGCAGTGCAGCGCCCCGAGTTCGTGCGCGAGGCTGCGGAGCGGTTCGGCTCCCAGTGCACGGTGGTGGCGATCGACGCCCGCCGGGTGCCGGGCGAGGAGCGGTGGGAGGTCTATACCCACGGCGGCCGCCGGCCGACCGGGATCGATGCGGTGGAATGGGCCCGGCGGATGGAGGCGTACGGTTCGGGGGAGATACTCCTGACCAGCATGGACCGGGACGGCACCAAGGACGGCTACGACCTCCCCCTCACCCGGGCGGTGGTGGACGCGGTCTCCATCCCGGTCATCGCCTCGGGGGGGGTGGGGAACCTTTCGCACCTCTACGACGGATTTGCTACGGCGGGGGCCAGCGCCTGCCTCGCCGCCTCCATCTTCCACTACCGGGAATACACCATCGCCGAGGCGAAGGAGTATCTGAGGGAGCGAGGCGTGCCGGTCAGGCTCTAAAAAGGATGAAGGATGAAACACCGATAAAGGACCCAATCATGCAACATGACGACATTCTGCAAGCGGTCTACCAGGTCATCCTGGAGCGGAAGGCGAACCCTTCCGACAGCTCCTACACCGCGTCCCTGCTGACGAAGGGGATCGACAAGATCCTGAAGAAGGTGGGGGAGGAGGCCGCCGAGCTGATTATCGCCGGCAAGGGGGGAGACCGGGGGGAGATCGTCTACGAGGCCGCCGACCTCTTTTTCCATACCCTGGTCCTCCTCGGCTTCGCGGGAATCCCGCCGGAAGAGGTCTACGCGGAGCTGCGCCGCCGCTTCGGCACGTCGGGGATCGCGGAGAAGGAGTCCCGGGGCAGGGAAAATGGTTGAAAAAGCTTAAAATTTTCTTGACATTGTCCGGCCTGATGGTATTATGTTTTTTCTTTATAAAAATCCGGCTGAATTCGTTGTGCGCACCACATTCTAGATGCAGGGGGGTGAATATGGATGCCGGGAATAAAGGTAAAAGAGTCTGAACCCTTTGAGGTTGTGCTGAAGAAGTTCAAAAAGCAGTGCGAAAAAGCGGGGATTCTGTCCGAGGTCCGCAAGAGAGAGCACTACGAAAAACCGAGCATAAAGCGGAAGAAGAAAGCCATCGCCGCGCGCAAGCGGGCGCTGAAAAAACAGCGCAAGATGGTCGAGTAACACTTAGAGGTATCCATGGCGCTGCGGGAACGACTGTCCGAAGAGATGAAGGAAGCCATGAAGGCGCGGGACGATCTCAGGCTTTCCGTCATCCGCATGATCCGCTCCGCGGTGAAGAACAGGGACATCGAGCTCAAGCGGGAGCTGAACGATCAGGAGATCGTGGACGTCGTCTCGACCCTCGTCAAGCAGCGCCGGGAGTCGATCCGGCTTTTTTCCGAAGCCGGCAGGCAGGACCTGGTGGAGAAGGAAGAGAAGGAGCTTGCAATCCTGCTCGGCTTTCTTCCCCAGCAGCTCAGCCGCGAAGAAGTGGCCGGGCTGGTTGCGCGCATCATTGCCGAATGCGGCGCCCAGGGCGCAAAAGACATGGGGCGGGTGATGAAAGCCCTCATGCCCCATGTGGCCGGACGCGCCGATGGCAAGCTGGTGAGCGACCTGGTCAGGGAGCAGCTGGGCTGATCCCTGGTGCCGGTTAACAAGCAGCATTCTTTCAAAACAAGGTGGGGGCGATTCATGTGATTGCCCCCTACTTTACTTTCCAGCCATGACCGGATGCAAGGAATGAACCTCGTCGACATCCTTATCTGGGCCGTTTTGCTGGTTTTCGTGGCAAAAGGTTTTCTGCGGGGTCTGGTGAGGGAGGTCTGTTCCCTCCTCGGCCTGGTTGCGGGCGGCTGGGCGGCCTTTAAATACTCCCCTTATCTTGCCGAGGCCGTCAGGCCGCTGATCCACCTGCCGCACCACGTTGCGGTGGCGCTGTCATTCGTTTTCATCTTCCTCGTGCTTGGCCTTCTCTTTTTCTTGTTCGGACATCTGCTCACCGTTGTCTTCAAAATCATGCTGCTGGGGGGGATAAACCGGGTCGGCGGCGTTCTGTTCGGCCTCCTGGAAGGGGCCTTCATTCTCTGCATGGCGCTTTACTTCGGGACCGGCAAGCCGGTGCCGGAAAAAATCAGGGGGTACCTCCTCCGCTCCCCCACGGCGCGCCCGTTTATCCAGACGGGGCGCGAGATCATCGCGGGGTGGGACACCGCGGCGAAATCGGCCAGGCCTGCTGAACACTAGTGTCAAACTGCGTAATTAACATCCCCTCCCCTGGTGGGAGGGGGCGAGGGGGAGGGGGAAACTGCGGCGAGCTGAAATTCCGGTACTTTCACCCCCACCCTGACCCTCCCCCATCAAGGGGGAGGGGATAGCTTTTATATCGTTGAAATAGGTTTTAACCGCGAGCGGGACAGGCAGTCAAAGGTTCACGATGTCGATGATTCCGGACGAAAAGGTTAACGAGGTTCGCGAGCGGGCATCGATCGTGGAGGTCGTCGGCGATTACGTGAGCCTCAGGAAGTCGGGGGCCAACTACCAGGGGCTCTGCCCGTTCCACGGCGAGAAGACCCCCTCCTTCAACGTCAATCCGGCGCGGGGGATCTTCCACTGCTTCGGCTGCGGTGTCGGCGGCAATGCCGTCACCTTCATCATGAAGATCGAAGGGCTCTCCTTTCCCGATGCGGTGAAATTTCTTGCCAAGCGGGTGGGGGTGACCATCGAGGAGCGCGCGCCGACCCCGCAGGAAAAGCGGCGGCAGGACGAGCGGGAGCTCCTCTACCGCATCAACGAGCTGGCGGCGGTCTTTTACCGCCGGCTCCTCACGGAGGAACCGGCCGGCGAGCCGGGGCGGCGCTACCTGGAGCGGCGCGGCGTGGACGGGACGACCGCCGAGGCGTACCGGCTCGGCTTCGCGCCCGACAAGTGGGACAGCCTCACCCGGTACCTGGAGCGGAAAAAAGTGCCGCTGGAGGCGGCGGAGACGCTCGGGCTGGTCCGGCGCAAGGAGGGGGGCGGTTACTACGACACCTTCCGCAACCGGCTCCTCTTCACGATCGCCGATGCCCAGGGGCGGCCGATCGGTTTCGGCGGCAGGGTGCTGGATGATGCGCTCCCGAAGTACATTAACTCGCCGGAATCCCCCATCTACCGGAAGAGCGAGGTCCTGTTCGGCGTCAACCTGGCCAGGCAGGCGATGCGGGAGCAGGGTGGAGCAATCGTCGTCGAGGGGTACTTCGACCACCTGGCCCTCTACCGGGCCGGCGTCCGGCATGCCGTGGCCACCTGCGGCACCGCACTGACCGGGGAGCACCTGAAGCTTCTCCAGCGTTACGCGGGGCGGGTTTTCACCCTGTTCGACGCGGACGCCGCCGGGCGGAAGGCGACCTGCCGGGCCATGGAGCTCTTCCAGGAGGGGGGGCTCCCCGCCTTCGTGATCGAGCTCACGGCAGGGGAAGACCCGGACAGCTTTCTCAAGAAGGAGGGGAGCGGGGCCTTCGCCGAGCGGGTGGCCAAGGCGCGCCCGATCTTCGACTGGTTCTTCCGCCACCTGGTGCAGGAGACCGACACCGGTACGGTGGAGGGGAAGGTGCGGGTCGTTGATGAGCTCGCCCCCCACTTGCGCAAGATCGGCAACCCGGTCGAGCGCGACCTGTACCTCAGGGAGATCGGCCGGGTCCTCGGGGTTAACGAGCGGGCGCTCGCCAGGAAGGTCGGCGGCGGCGCCGTGGCTGCGACGGAGTTCGCGCCGCCGCGGGAGCGGAAGAAAAGCGGGACCACCACCGAGGACATGCTCCTGGCGCTCATGGGGAAATACCCCGAGGTGGCGGGGAAGGTGGCCGCCTACGGCGTCGCCAACCTGTTTCCCGCGGAGCTCCTGCCGGTGGCGGAGGCGATCATCGCCCAGAGCAGGGACGACGGGGAGGTGGACTGGGGGCTGATCCTGGACCGCGTCGCCTCCGGCGAGGAGCGGAGCCGGTTGGCGGCCCTGTTCGTCGCAGACGGGCACCTGGAGGAGATCGACGTCCACAAGGCGTTCGAGCAGTGCCGGCTCGCCCGGGAGCGGGCGCTCCTGAAGGAGCAGGACGCAAAGGCCCTGAAGCGGGAGCTGGCGCAGCTCGACTCCGATTCGGAACGGTACTGGGAAATTTTGCGGACACTGGATACCTTGCGAAACAAGAAATCGCAATTACTATAGATAGAGAGGCTTTTGCAAAACGTCATGAGGAGGCCGGGATGCACGGCGCAAGCGAGAGAGGGAGCGAGGCGTACACGGATGTACGTTGAGCTTCCGAACGAGCGGCAACACCGCAGACCGGCCCCGCAATAGTTTTGCATCTCGACGAGGTGGAGTGCATGGCCAAGAAAAACATCGATGAAGTGAAACAACTGATCGACCTCGGGAAGGAGAAGGGGTTTCTCACCTACGACGAGGTGAACGACATCCTTCCTCCCGATATCGTCTCTTCCGAGCAGATCGACGACGTGATGAGCATGTTCGGCGAGATGGACATAGAAATCGTCGATTCCGTCCAGAAGGTGAAGATCCCCAAGGTCAAGCTGGACCTCGAAGAAGAAGAGGAGATGGAAGGGGAGCAGGAGGAGGTGGAGTTCGAGCCGGGGGCGCTGGGGCGGACCAGCGATCCGGTCCGGATGTACCTGCGCGAGATGGGTTCCGTGTCGCTCCTGACCCGGGAAGGGGAGGTTGAGATCGCCAAGCGGATCGAGGAGGGGGAGCGGGACATGGCGAGCGTGATCCTCAACACCCCGATCACGGTCAAGGAGGTGATCTCTCTCGGCGACCGGCTCCGGAAGTTCCAGATCAGCGCCGCGGAGATCAGCAAGGAAGTCGAAGAGGAGGAGCTTGAGGAGGAGGAAGAGGATGTCAACCGGACCCGCCTTCTCGCCGTCATCGACGAGATCCGGGAACTGGACGGCAGCCTGGAGGCGTTCCACGACCGCCTCGAAGCGGAGGCCGCCACTTCCAAGGAGCGGGAGGCCCTGCTTGCCGAGCAGCAGGAGCAGAAGGGGAAGATGGCCGAGCTCCTGAAGTCGCTCCGCCTCAAGGACCGCCACATCGAGAAGATCGCCCACCGCCTCAAGGAGCTCTCCCTGAAGGTGGACCGGGTGATGGAAGAGATCGCCGAGCTGGAGCGGGAGGGAGGGTTTCCCGCCGACGCGCTCTCGCTCCTCTTCGAGGAGATACACAAGGGGAAGACCGAGGAGAAGAAGGCCCTGAAGAAGCTCGGGCTCGACTTCGACGGGGCCCAGAAGCTGGAGAAGCGGCTGCGGGGCGCCGAGCGGAAGCTGAAGAAGATCGAGCAGGAGTCCGGGTTCCAGGCGAGCGAGCTCGCCCGGGCGATCCATGCCATCGACGACGGCGAGAGCAAGGCGAAGCTGGCGAAATCGGAGCTTGTGGAGGCGAACCTGCGGCTCGTGGTTTCCATCGCCAAGAAGTACACCAACCGCGGTCTCCAGTTCCTCGACCTGATCCAGGAGGGAAACATCGGCCTCATGAAGGCGGTGGACAAGTTCGAGTACCAGCGCGGCTACAAGTTCTCCACCTACGCCACCTGGTGGATCAGGCAGGCGATCACCCGCGCCATCGCCGACCAGGCACGGACCATCCGCATTCCGGTCCACATGATCGAGACCATCAACAAGCTGATCCGGACGAGCCGCCAACTGGTGCAGGAGATCGGCCGCGAGCCCTCCCCCGAGGAGATCGCCGAGCGGATGGCGCTGCCGCTGGACAAGGTGCGCAAGGTCCTGAAGATCGCCAAGGAGCCGATCTCCCTGGAGACACCCATCGGCGAGGAGGAGGATTCCCACCTGGGCGACTTCATCGAGGACAAGGGGATCGTCTCGCCGCTGGAGGCGGTGATCAAGGCGAACCTCTCGGAGCAGACCTCGCGCGTGCTCGCCACCCTGACGCCGAGGGAGGAGAAAGTCCTCCGGATGCGGTTCGGCATCGGCGAGAAGAGCGACCACACCCTGGAGGAGGTGGGACAGGACTTCGAGGTGACCCGGGAGAGGATCCGCCAGATCGAGGCGAAGGCGCTGCGGAAGCTGCGGCATCCGAGCCGGAGCAAGAAGCTGAAGAGCTTCGTGGAGTAGTGCCGAATTGGTTCATTTCCAGGCCGCGCCGGTTTTCCGGCGCGGCCTTTTTCGTATGCTTCATTGCTCCACACGTTGTTTTGTGGTACAAAATGAAGCCGTGGTCGATATTGGCCGGGGTGTTGAAATGCTTGACCGGGGCAGTGGATATAAACCATGAACAATGAACTTCCCGCAGACGACCAGCCGATAACCCTGTTCCTCTACGGCGGCGGCAGCAGGTTCCCCGCCTTCGTCGGCGCCATTGCCGCGATTGAAGAGAAGGGGCTGAAAATCGGCATGGTGTGCGGTGCTTCGACGGGAAGCGTGGTTGCCGCCCTGTTTGCGGCAGGCGTATCTCCCCGCGAGATGCTGGCGAAGACGCTGGAGTGCGGCTTTGATGGGTTCAAGGATTTCAGCATCGGGAGCCTCCTCTTCGATGGAGGGTTGTACCGGGGGGACGCGCTGGAAACATGGCTCGACAACCTCTTTCAGGGGCGGACGTTCAAAGACGATTTCCCGATCCCGCTGCAGGTGGTAGCCACCGATATCCGGAGCCGGACCCCGGTGATCTTTTCCCGGGAAACCACCCCCGACGTGAAGGTGGCAACGGCGGTCAGGTTTTCCCTCGGGCTGCCGTTGCTGTTCGGATACCGGCGGTTTTTCCATGAGGGACGGCAGCACATCCTGGTGGACGGAAGCCTCACGGCGAATGTCGTCGAGGACGATCTCAGGCAGAGAGGCAGGACCCTGGTCCTCAGGACGATCTCCAAGAGGTCGCGGCACACCCTGGCGGAGGAAAAATTCACCTTGTTCCGATACGCCCGGGCCCTCCTGGAGATATTGATCCATGCCATGGAAAAGGAGTTCATCAAGGGGGAGAGGTGGAGGGATTCCATCCTCATCTATTGCGGCGCGATTGCCTCGACCAAATATCCCCTCACCCCGGCTGAGATACGCCATCTCTTCGATCAGGGGCACCAGCAGGCCGGCAGGTATCTCGACTACAAGTGGGGTGGGATGGGGGCGCGGGGAGACGGGAGACGTTAGCCGGGATGGCACACGTGCGGGGGTGCTATGCCAGCCTGCGCCGGTTTTCCGGTGCGGGCTTTTTTGATCCCACCCTTTGTTTTGTGGTACAAAATGACACTATGGTTGATAAGGAACTATCGCGGCGCGGGGAATTCAGAGATCGGGACGTGGCTGAAAAAACCTCGGGAAAGAACGCGAGTGAAGATCAGGATTCTTGGCGCCGCCGAACAAGGCCTGATCCTTACCGATCCTCCTTCAGCCCTCTCCTTTTTGTCATAGTCTCGCCTGCCTTCAAGCGTCTAACGTCTCACCGATTTTTGCATTGACACAACGCCGGCAAAAGTGTAATAAAACGCATTCATTTGATGCGACTTATCTGCTGTTCACTGTTCTGGGGGAGTGATGGTTTCCCGCAGGTGGGACCATTTTGGGGCTGGGCGAAGGCCGCTCGGGTCAGCTTTGGGCTGATGGGGCGGCTTTTTTTGTCCTCAAAAGATAGATAGGCAAGAGCGTCTACTCTCCGCCTCCCAAGGATAACAAGAATGTAAGGGAACGGAGGCAACAAAACGGGCGTGTTTCGCATTGTCAGTTTTATAAAGAATGTTGACCAGACCCTCATGTCCCACCAAATAAATGAAGGATTGAATGTGTCTAAACTACAACTAATCAACAAAAAAACTGAAATAAATATTACTGATGCCCCTGTTGGCGTTTTCTTATGTCAACTCAAGAACGAATGGCTGAAAGATCCGACAAAAAAAGAACAACAATGGATTAAAATAAAATCTATATTGACAAATATTACTAAGAGCAGTCATGAGTTTGGCTTCGTAGTATTTCCAGAGGTAACCTTACCACATAAATATGCTAATTCTTTTGTCAAATACATAGACAAGTCACTTCCAGCAGAAACTGTCACAATTGTAGGCTTGGAACCAATGCTGTCTAAAGACTGTAAAAAATTAATCAAAAATATCAGTGCAATAACTGAACAAAGTGTACGAAATATACCAGAAGATAGATATGTAAATCCATGTTTGATATTGTGCAAATCTAATAAATCCATAACAGCATACTTGCAATTGAAAGTCGCTCCTTCTAAATTTGAGTCAGACTTATTGGTAATGAAGAAAACCGGGGGACATAATACGGGTTTCTTTGCTCGTCCCAGACCCTTTTGTCGCTTCACTTCATCCTCTTTTCGAACGCCTCCCTGTGCTCCCCGGTCTCCTCATCCAACGTGCGAGCCATGGCGATGAACTCCGGAACATCGGTCTTTACGAGATCTCCGTAGTTTAACTCGACCACGGAATTCTCGATATCGGCAGCTATTGCCACTAATTCTTTCTTCTGAATTTCCCCCTTGCGCATCTTCTCGACCAGGCCATGGACATGCGCCCTGAACAGCCTGGCCAATACGACGCTAAAGGATCTTCCGGGTCTGTATTTCCTCGGCTCCTTCTCAACAAGGTCTGCCATCCGAAGAACCATATCGGCGTGGGACTGTTCACTGGTTGCCAATTGGTGCCAGAAATCCCTCTCGTCCGCAAAGACATCGCCACAGAGCTGGTAAAACTCCGCAATGTCACTTTCTCCCTTGGAAAGAAGCCGCAGGTTCTCGATGACATCCTGTATTCCAACCTTATTGTCGGCCGGTTCCCTCTTTGCACTCAATAACATTTTTAGCAGTTTCATTGGCGCTCCTTTATACGGCTGGTCCATACCAACAAAGAGTCTGGCCGCGCTCAGCCAAGCGGAAGTCTCCTTCTATCACACATTTATGGTAACGACATTGGGGAGTGTTGTCAAACGATGGCAGTTCCCTCGACGATGGAGAAACTGTGAATTCCGGGGGACAAAAGCCCGCACAAAGCGGGCTTTCCCAGGGCCGCCCGACCTTCCTTCAACGTTGCTCAACGGCTTTTTTAAGAATTTTCTGACAATAGCTGTTCAGGCGTTCGCCCGCCCGCAGCGCCCTAATTGCGACCTCGCGATGAAGCTCCTTGTCGACCCGCAGGACGAACCGCCCCGAATACTCCTTGTTAGCAGTGGCGGGAGGTAACGGCTTGCGGTCCGCTTCGTACAGCTCAATTGCTTCGGCTATGCAAATAGTACCCGCTTTGGGGACGCGAAACAAGACGGAATTCTTTTCACGGACGCCCCGGGGGCGGGCGATTGCCTGGGGGAGAGCAGATGGCAACTCCGACACGGCGGCTCGGCAGGACCTTAATTCCCCCTGACCACTTCAATAACTCATCAATAAAGGGTTGTAATATCCCCTTCAAGGGTATAATATCCCGTCATGGCATGGACCGTCACCTTTTCCGGCAAGGCATGGAAGCAGAAGAAAAAGCTCCCCGAGAAGATACGAGAGCTGCTCTTTCAGCTGGCTATGGACATCGAAGCGTCAGGACCGGTACGGGGAGACTGGCCCAATTACTCCAGGCTAAGCGACAACCGGCACCACTGCCATCTGAAAAAAGGTCATCCGACCTATGTGGCGGTTTGGGTCGAAGACCGCTCGATTGTATCGGTGGAGATCATTTATGCGGGCACACATGAAAAAGCACCCTACTAACGAACTGGTGACCGTCACCTTGCGTGTTCGCCGGAGCAACGTCCCTCTGCTGCAGCGGTACGCAGAGAGCCTCGAAACCGGGGAAGAGCGGTCCTACACCGTGGCGGAGGTGTTTCCCGAGTATGTCGGCAAGGAACAGCAAGTGGCCTTGAGGGCTTACCGCCACCGGGAAGGGCTGACCCAGAAACGGCTCGCCGAGTTGACCGGCATTCCGCAGCACCACATCAGTGAGATGGAGAACGGCAAACGGACCATCGGCAAGGAGCGGGCGAAAAGACTGGCCGAAGCGCTGCACTGCGACTATCGCCGGCTACTGTGAAGGTGAGGGGAACTCACCCCCCAGCCAGGTCCGCCTCCACATTCAGGGTAATCCGCACCTCCCGCCCGACCATGAACCCGCCCCCCATGGGCACATTCCACGTCATGCCATAATCTTCGCGATCGACCACGGTGGAGCCGGTAAAGCCGATGCTCCGCGCCCCTTCCTCGAACGGGTCGTCCACCGGGCCGCAGTACGTCCCCTCGATGGTGACCGTCCGGGTGATGCCGCGTATGGTCAGGTCTCCGGTTACCCTGCAAAGGCCGCCGGCACCCGCCTCTGCCGTTTTCCCCGTGAAGGTGATCGTCGGATAGTGCGCCGCATCGAAAAAATCGGGGCTGCGCAGATGCTCGTCACGCTTGCCGATCCCCGTGTAGATCCCCGCCGCGTCTATCTCCGCCTCGACCGACAGGCCAGCCGGCCCGGCGGGGTCGAAACGGATGACGCCGCGTACCCCGTTGAACTGGCCGTGGACGTGGGCAATCATCATGTGTCTGACGCTGAAAGCCGCAACCGAGTGATCGGGGTCGATAATCCATTCTGCCATTGCTCCCTCCGTCTCCGCTGTTTTATAGCGGCGCCGCTCGGGTGCCGCTATAACCAGTATACCCCGACCGACGTGTTCGGCAATGCGGGAGGGGAGGGGGCCGGCTTTTTCCCGGACGGTAACCGCGCCCGCTTGCGGCGAGCGCACGAAAAAACGCCGTGAAACCGTGTCATGACCGGTTTCACGGCGTCGTGGCGCTATGCCGGGTGGCGGCTACCGTATGTTGAGCAACTCGACCTCGAAGATGAGGGTCGCATTGGGCGGGACGGCGCTCCCCGCGCCGCGGGAACCGTAGGCCAGCTCGGGCGGGCAGACCAGTTTGGCCTTGCCGCCGACCTTCATCTTCTGGACCCCCTCGGTCCAGCAGGGGATGACCCCGGAGAGGGGGAAGCTGATGGACTGGTGGCGTTTGTAGGAGCTGTCGAACTCCTTGCCGTTCGTCAGGGTGCCGCGGTAGTTGACCTCGACGGTGTCGGCGGCGGTCGGCGACTTCCCCTTACCTTCCTTCAGGGACCGGTAGACCAAGCCGGACGGGGTCTTCACGGCCCCCTTTTCCTTGGCGGCCTTGTCGATGGCGTCGTTGGCCGCGGCGAAGGCCGGGACCGCGACAATGGCGGCAACCGTGGCAATGATCAGTTTCCTCATCTCTCCTCCTTATGGTGTATGGAATCCGCATGCAGCGGGCGATATCCTACCATCGAAAAATTGCCGCTGTCAACAGCCGTCGAAAAACCTCCGGGGCGATGAAATTCGGTTTACGCCACCCCCGTCCGGTGCTATGCTCCAGGGGAGAAGAACGACACGGGGAACGGAGTCCCCACCCGAAAGGAAATATTTTCCCGTGCGCTGTGCAGCCGCCGCGGAAATCGAGTCGCGCAACACCCTGGGACTGAGGTCCCGCTGCGCCGACGTCCGTCTGGTGAGCGACCCGGAGGAGATGCGTGATTACCTGATGGGGTTGGGGGCCGACGCGCGCAGGCGCGTGGACGTCGCCGGGGAGCTCTCCAATACGGTGCTCGGAGAAGAGCTGGAGGCGCCCCTCCTGCTCTACCGGGACGGCCCGGTGCTCGACATTGCCCGGACCGGGAACGCCACCACGGTCCGCGCCGCGGGGAGCTGCCGCTTCGATGCCCTGGTCGAGCTGTTGTGCGCACGAGGGATTCCGGGGCTGGAGCTCCTTTCCGGCATACCGGGAACCGTCGGGGGAGCGGCGGTTCAGAACATCGCGGCGTACGGCCAGCGGTTCTCGGACCGGTTCGCGTCGGCCCGAGCCGTCGACCTGCACAGCGGCTCCACGGTCGATCTGGATGTCAAGGCCATGGATTTCTCCTATCGGTCCAGTTCCCTCAAGAGATCGGGCCGGTACACGCCCCCCATGGCCATTCTCGACGTGGTCCTGGAGTTCCCGCGGGAGGCCCGGCCGGAACCGATTGCATACCGGGACATCGTGGCGCGGCACGCGGCGTGCGGCCGGGCAATGGACGACATTGCGGCACGCCGGAAAACCGTGCTCGAGGTGCGCGAGGCAAAGGGGCTGGTTGTCGGCGGAAAAAACTGGCTCCCCTGCGCGGGGAGTTTCTTCGTGAGCCCGGTCGTGGCACGGGAAACCGCCCTGCGCCTGGCGCGGCTCGTTCGGGGAGATGCGTTCGCCGACGGTTTTCTTTCCTGGTACGCACCGGACGCCGGCGCGACGCGTTTTCCCGCGGCACTGGTGATGCGCGCCGGCGGGTTCATGAACGGGGACCGGTGGGGGGCGGTGGGGCTGAGCCCCCACCATATCCTGGCGATCTGCGGCTATCCCGGTGCAACGGGGTCGGACGTCGTGGCGCTCGGCCTTCTGGTCCGGTCCCGGATACGGGAGCGGTTCGGCATTGCCTTGGAACCGGAGGTGCGGTTGCTGGGGCGCCTGGCATACAAGGACATCGGGACGTTCACGGAGCGCAATCCGTTCGTGCCGGGCAGCGCTGAGCCGGCCTGGGCGCTCGGCATGGGTGCCCCCGGACAGGCCCCGTCGTAGCGGAAAATGTCAAGGGTCTTGCGTCGGCGCCGGTTTACATCGCCGGTTTCGGTGCTATCCTATAGGGCATACGCCGAAGGAAAGGAGGAACGCCATGCGAAGCGCACTGACGGCGGTTCTGGCCCTGCTGGCCGCCGCCCTGCTGACGGGGATGGGGAGCCTGGGGGGAAGCCCGGAGGGGACGGTCCCCAAGACTGACGAGAACATACGGGCGCAGATCGTCGACCGCTCGGGGGTGTCGACGGAACTGAGCCGGTTTTCCATGGACGGCAACGTCTTTCTCGACGGGCGCCGGGGGGAAGGAAAGATGAGTGTCTTCTTCCACGACCTGAAGGAAGTCGGCTTCGGCCCGGTGAGCGGCAACGATGCCCCGGCCGAGCTGTCCCTCAAGTCGGGGAGCCGCGTCCAGCTCAAGGTGAGCAAGAGCGCCATCTTTTACGGCGACACGGGGTCCGGGGCCTACCGGATCTCGGCGGGCGACGTGAGCCGGATCGTATTCCGCCATTGAAACCGAAGGCATCCCCGGCAGTGCCCAAAGCCCCGCGTCACCCGTGACATACGGGGCTTTGGCGCCCTCATCCCGCCTTGATTTCCCCCGGCCGATGCAGTATAGTTGCCTTCCGCACCTGCCGAAAACTCCCATCGCCCCAGGATGATGACATGGCCAAGGACAAGACCCCCGTCACCCCCGCCGTGCGGGCGCTTCGCGCCGCCGGCGTCGCCTTCACCGAGCACCCGTATGCCTACGAGGAGAAGGGGGGGACCGCCGTTTCCGCCCGGGAGCTTGGGGTGGACGAGCATTGCGTGGTGAAGACCCTGATCATGGAGGATGAGCGGAAGAACCCGCTGATCGTCCTGATGCACGGCGACCGGCAGGTTTCCACCAAGGAGCTGGCCCGGGTGATGGGGGTGAAGGGCGTCGCCCCCTGCTCGCCGGAAGCGGCCCAGAAGCATTCCGGGTACCTGGTGGGGGGGACCTCTCCCTTCGGCACCAGGAAGGAGATGCCGGTCTTCCTGGAGGAGACGATCGCTGAGCTGCCGCTGATCTACGTGAACGGCGGCAAGCGGGGGTTCCTGGTGGGAATCGATCCACGGGACGTGGTGCTGCTGTTGAAGCCGACTATGGTCAGGGTTGGGATACCGTAACAACCCGGAGGTTGCCATGGAACTCGCGCAGCGTTACCGGCAGGCCGCAGAGGCGATCCAAAACGCCCGGGCGCTGGTGATCACGGCCGGGGCGGGGATGGGGGTCGATTCGGGGCTCCCCGATTTTCGCGGCGACCGGGGGTTCTGGAATGCCTACCCTATGTACGAGCGGCTCGGCCTCTCCTTCGTCCAGGCCGCCAACCCGGCCCACTTCGAACGCGACCCCGCCTTCGGCTGGGGGTTCTACGGCCACCGCGCCAACCTCTACCGGGAAACCGCTCCCCACGCCGGGTTCTCCCTTCTCCGGGAGTGGACCGGGCGCTTCCGCCTCGACTGGTTCGTGGTCACCTCCAATGTGGACGGTCAGTTCCAGAAGGCGGGGTTCGCCGGGGAGCGCATCCTGGAGGTGCACGGCTCCATCCGCCACCTCCAGTGCATCCGTCCCTGCTCCGGTGCTGTCTGGGAGAACAACGAGACGATCCCGGTCGATCCCGCCACCATGCGCGCCCTGCACATCCCGCGCTGCATCCGTTGCGGCGCCGTGGCCCGCCCCAACATCCTGATGTTCGGCGACTGGTCCTGGGTCTCCGACCGGACCGCCCGCCAGGAGCGGCTGTTCGACGACTTCGTCGCCGGCTGCCGGGACCTTCCCCTGGCGGTGATCGAGCTGGGGGCGGGGACCGCCATCCCCACCATCCGCCACGCAGGCGAACGGCTCGGAAGGCAGCGCGGCGCCACGGTCATCCGGATCAACCCCCGGGAGGGGGAGATCGCCCCGCCCCACATCTCCCTTCCCTGCGGGGCGCTTCAGGGGCTGCTCGGCATCGAGGATGCGCTCGGCGCATGAAAAAACCCCGCGGCTTTCACCGCGAGGTCTTCTCGCTCGGAGTGTTGTTGCAGACCCCGTGCGAACGGGGTCAATGCCCGGGGGGTTTATTTGCTTGCGCCCCCTTTTCTGCTGCCGGCTGTCCGGCTGCCGCTCACGCCGCCCTGCCCGCTTGCAGCATGACCGCTCGTCTTGCCGGCCGGTTTCGCACTTTTACCGGCTGCCGACTGGCTGATACTCCGGCTTTTGCTTTTTGTCCCCTCTTTCATGCCGCCGAGGGTTTCTTTCGAGCTGCCTCTCATGGTTGCACCCCCCTTTCTCCAGGTGTGCCGTATTGTGCTGCTCTTCTCATCCTCATTATATCACAATTATTGAAAATGAATGTCAAATTTTTTACAAATGAAGATTTGTTCGCGGACAGGGAGCGGCCGTCCTGCCCACTGCCTGCCGTGGGCCTTGACAGGGGAGGGGTTCTCGGTTAGGGTGCAGGGAGGCAGACAGCATTGGAAAGAGGGGGAGAGATGGAATTTTTCGCCACAGCCGGCAAGGGGGTCGAGGAGGTGCTGGCCGGGGAGCTGCGGGGGCTCGGGGTGGCGGTGGCCGCCGTGGAAAACGGCGGGGTGCGCTTCACGGGGGAGATCGCCGACTGCTGGCGGGCGAACCTCTGGCTGCGCACCGCCAACCGGGTGCTGGTGCCCCTGGCCGTCTTTCCCTGCGCGACGCCGCAGGAACTGTACGACGGAGCGCGCGCCATCCCCTGGTCCCGCTACCTCACCCCGGAAATGACCCTGGCGGTCGACTGCTCCTTGCGCGCCTCGGCCATGACCCATTCGGGCTTCGTGGCGCTCAAGACCAAGGACGCCATCGTGGACGAGATCCGCGACCGCTGCGGCCGCCGTCCCAACGTGGATACCCGCGACCCGGACCTGCGGGTGAACGTCCACCTGGTGAAGGACCGTTGCACCGTAAGCCTCGACAGCTCGGGAACACCGCTCGACCGGCGCGGCTACCGGCTGGAAAGGACCGAGGCGCCGCTGCGGGAGACCCTGGCGGCGGCCCTGGTGGAGCTTTCCGGCTGGGACGGCGCCGTGCCGCTCGCCGACCCGATGTGCGGCTCCGGCACCATCCTGATCGAGGCGGCTATGAAGGCCGCAAGGCGCGCCCCGGGGCTTCTGCGCCAGGGGTTCGGCTTCCAGCGCTGGCCCGGGTTCGACCCTTCCCACTGGAAGAGGCTGGTCGCCGAGGCGCGGGCCGCCGCGCTTCCGGCCATTGCCGTGCCGCTTGCCGGCTGCGACCGGTCCGCCCCGGCGCTCGCCATTGCCCGGCAGAACGCCCGGCGGGCCGGTGTGGAGGGGATGCTCGCCCTGGCGCAGCGGCAAATAAGCGACTTCACCCCGCCGCCCGGCCCCGGCGTGCTCCTCTTCAACCCCCCGTACGGCGAGCGGCTCAGCGAGGAGGAGGCGCTGAAGCCCCTCTACCGGCTGATCGGCGACGTCATGAAGCAGCGCTGCACCGGCTACACCGCCTACCTCCTCACCGGCAGCCAGGAACTCGCCAAGTGCGTGGGGCTCAAGGCCTCCCGGCGCTTCGTCCTGTTCAACGGCCCGATCGAGTGCCGGCTTCTGAAGTACGAGCTCTACTGAAGTGCGGACGCTAAAAAAAACTTGACACATCGGGGGGGATTACATAGAATAAATTTTCGCTTTGCGGGCCTATAGCTCAGTTGGCTAGAGCTACCGGCTCATAACCGGTCGGTCCCAGGTTCGAGTCCTGGTGGGCCCACCACCTAATTTTTTCGGGATGATGTGGGGATGCCCCTAAAGCGCCTGTTACGAAGAAATGAGACCCATAAGGGGATGAAAGAGAGTGCACACCGCGAGGTTGCACTCTTTTTCTTTTGGCCGCGATGAGTACGCCTAAAATATCGGATCTAGTTGGAATCATTAATAAAATAGCCCCGTTCGGCAGGGCCGAAGAGTGGGATAACGTGGGGCTCCAGGTGGGGGACCCCGCGGCCGCGGCGGACCGGATCATGGTGGCGCTCGATCCGGGCAGGGACGCGCTGGAGGCGGCGGTCGCCGCTGGCTGCCGCTGCCTGCTGACCCATCACCCCTTCATCTTCAAGCCGCTGAAAAGGATCTCCTGCGCCGACCCCCTCGGGGCGCTGATCTCCCTCGCCATGAAGCACGACCTCGCCGTGATCTCCCTGCACACCAACCTGGACGTCGCCCGCGGAGGGGTGAACGACCTCCTGGCGGAGCTGCTGGGGGTCACCGGGTGCGTTCCCCTCAAGGTGACCTGCGTGGAGGAGTTGGTGAAGCTTTCCGTGTTCGTGCCGAGGGGGAGCGAGGAGCGGGTGCTGGAGGCGCTGCTGCGCTTCAGCGGCGCTATCGGCAACTACCGGGACTGTTCCTTCCGGGCCGCAGGGATCGGTACCTTCACGCCGCTCGACGGGGCAAAGCCCTATCTCGGCTCGGTGGGGAAGCGCGAGTCCGCCGAGGAGAGCCGGATCGAAGTGCTCCTGCGCAAGGAGGACGTGGCGGCGGCTACAGCCGCGCTGGTCAAGGTTCACCCCTACGAGGAGCCGGCCTACGACCTCTATCCCCTCCTGAATCGGGGGGAGGCGAGCGGCCTCGGCCGGATCGGGACGCTGCCGGCGGAAACCACCCTGGCGGAGTTCGCCGCGGCGGTCAAGAGCCGGCTCAATCTCCAGGGGGCGCGGTTCGTCGGCGACCCCGGGCGCAGGATCGGCAAGATCGCCCTCTGCGGCGGGAGCGGGGCATCGCTGTTGCGGGACGCATGGCGGCAGGGGGCCGACGTGCTGGTCACCGGCGACATCAAGTACCACGAGGCGCGGGAGGCGCAGACCCTGGGGCTCGCCTTGATTGACGCGGGTCACTTTGCCACCGAGCGCCCCATGATCAGGGGGGTGGCAGAGATCCTCCGGGGGGAGCTGTCACACAGGAGATTTGCCGCGGAAGTATTGGCATTCGAAGGGGAGCGGGAGCCGTTCAGTCATATCTAGGGCTCCTGCTCCCCTTTTTTCACGTACACTACATCACCATAGAGGGGGAGCGGGTTTTGCAAAAGAATCTGAAGATGCTCGACGAGTTGCAGGAGATCGATCTGAAGATCGACGGCTTCAAAGGGGAGAAGGACGCCCTGCTGGCGGAGCTGGCCCAGTTGGACGGCAAGGTGACGGCGGCCGAGGCGGCCATTGCCGACAAGAACAACGAGCTGGCGCTGTTCGAGGAGGAGAAGTGCTCCCTCGACGAGAACCTGTCCGTGGAGTCGGACAACATCGCCCGCTCCGAGACGCGCCTCAAGGAGATCAAGACGCAGAAGGAATACCAGGCGGTCTCCAAGGAGATCTCCACCGCCCGGAAGCTGAAAGCGGAGCTGGAAGAGCAGGCGCTCCAGAAGATCGGCCGGATTGAGGAACTGAAAGCGGAGATCACTGGGCAGGAAGAGAACCTCGTTGCCTTGAGGGAGAACGTCGCCGCCCAGAAGGGTGAGGTCCAGGCCAGGATCGACGGGCTGGAAGAGGGGATCGCCGCGGACCTCGCGGCGCGGGAAGAGATGGTCAAGACGCTTCCCTCCTCGATCATGCGGCGCTATACCCTGCTCCGGGAGCAGCGGCGCGGGATCGCGGTGGTGGAGGCGAGGGCGGGTTCCTGCCTCGGCTGCAACATGAACCTCCCCCCCCAGTTGTACAACACCCTGTTCCGGGGGGACGAGGTGATCACCTGCCCGCATTGCCAGAGGATACTGGTGCTGCGCCAGGAAGAGAAGTGAAAAATGTTCGAGGTTCGACGTTCAACGTTCGAAGTTGAAAAAAACAACCTGGAACATTGAACATCGAACGGTTTTTGGGTTTGGTCGAAGCAGGCCAGATGACCGCTGCCCCTCGGGGGAGAGGAAAGTCCGGGCTCCACAGGGCATGGTGCTGGATAACGTCCAGCGGGGGTGACCCCAGGGATAGTGCCACAGAGAGAAGTCCGCCCGTCATGACGGGTAAGGGTGAAAGGGTGAGGTAAGAGCTCACCGGGTCCGACGGTGACGCCGGATGCCAGGTAAACCCCACCAGGAGCAAGACCGAATAGGGAAGCGTCAAGGGCGGCCCGTCCGTGCTTCCGGGTTGGTTGCTCGAGGTCGCCGGTAACGGCGATCCTAGATGAATGACTGCCGCCTGCTCTCGGGTAACCGGCAGCAGGAACAGAACCCGGCTTACGGTCTGCTTCAGCCATATATCCTAGATTCGGCAGTTGAAAGCTACCTGCATTCGCGCTGACGTGCTATTTCTGTAATTCTAAGCTCATTACGCTACA
>DATDNF010000022.1:0-4041 GCA_036518435.1 Geobacteraceae bacterium | reverse complement strand
GAAACACTTACCTGGCGGCCTTTGCCCTGAATACCCTCGGCGCCCTGGACGACGGCACCCGCAAGAACGCGGTGCGATTCCTGGCAACCACCCCCTATGCGGGGAAAAGCAAGGAGCGGCCCGACCTCGACGAGCAGCTCTTCGCCGTCCGGGCGCTGAAGGAGCTGAAGGCCGCGAATAAGATCGACCGGAAGGAAGCCATGGCTTTCCTGAATAGGATCTACATCAAGGTGAACGGCGGTTTCGGCCCCCTGGAGGGGTACGGCTCCACCCCCGACTCCACCGCCACGGGGCTGCGCATCCTGGCGGAGCTCGGAAAACTGAAAGGCGTTCACGTGGCAGGGGTCCCGCAACAGGTAGCAAGCAGCAAACCTAAATCAATGTCGAATCATCCTGTGCCGAAGTAAAGTCCGCAACCATTGAATGCGCCTTTCAATGGGCCCGCGGGGGCAAGCCGGTCCCCCATGGGTTGTGGTGGGCAGGCGCATCGACTTGCTATTAAATGACAAGGAGGCTTCACAATGCAGAAAACAGTTTTACGGACGCTGGCAGCCCTGGCTGCCACGGCTATCTTCTCCGCCGCTGCGGCGGCCGACAGTTTCAAGATCATCGCCTGGAACGACCTGGGGATGCACTGCGCCTGCCCAACCTTCGCCGGCTTCCTGCTCCTTCCGCCGTTCAACACCGTCAAGGCCCAGGTCATCCACGTGAGCCCGAGCGTGCTCAGCCCCTCCGACGGCATCAGCGTTACCTACTCCCTGGCTGAAGAAACCGACGCATCCCTCCAGGCCGACCCTTATTTCAGCCAGTGGATCACCTACTCGCCCAAACTCTTCCCCGGCTTCCAGCCGGTAGTAAACGGCAAGGTGGTGGGGATCGCCGGCAAAGGCATCACCGGCACCATGGACTATGATTCCAATGCACTTGCATTCACCGCTGTGGGTATCCCCGCCTACCCGGTCACCACCGGGAACACGGCGAAGGACATCATGACCGACCCGCTCGGCGGCCCGAACCGCGACCCGTATATCACGATGAACCTCACGGCGAAGCTGAACGGCACAACCGTTGCTACTACGAGCACCGTGGTGCCGGTCGCCTTCGGCGGCTGCTGCACATGCCACCTGAACCTCGCCGCGGCGAACGGCTACCCGAAAACCCCCACCGGCTCCTTCGCCTACATGGGCAAGATGCACGGCCAGAACGGCAGCAAGATCGACTTCAACTACCTTGACCCGACCGGCGACGGCACCTCCGGCCCGATCCGCTGCTCCTGGTGTCACTGGGACCCCGCCATGGGCGAAACCGCGGCCCCCGGCCTTCCCAACGTATGGCCGAATTACGTGATCATGCCCGGCGCCCCCTTCACCAAGGCCGACATCAAGGTTTCCCAGTATTCCTTCTCCGACGTACTGCACCGCTTCCACACCCAGGACAACCTTGTCCTGACCCAGTACGACCCGAGCATCGCCAACAACTGCTACGACTGCCACCCCGGCAACGGCGTCAACTGCTTCCGAGGTACCCACAAGACCAAGGCCCTCTGGTGCATCGACTGCCACGGCAACCTGAACCAGCGCGTCGCCGCCGGCCAGCTCACCCAGCCCTGGCTGGGATCGACCCTGCCGTCCTGCTGGGCGCCGGCCAAAGGGATCACCTCCGCTTACGCCTGCCATAGCGCAACTACCTATCCCGCAGGCTATACCTGGGACCCCGGCTTCGCCGGCAAGTTCATCAACTCCGCGGGCCATCACAACGCCAAGATCCTGTGCGAGACCTGCCACGGCGAAGCACATGCCGAAGCACCGTCCAGCCAGTCTCTCGACAACGTGCAGCTCTCCAACCTCCAGGGCCAGGCCGGCTTTACCTTCCCGGCCGGCAAGGACAAGACCTACGCGCTCGGCGTGTGCAACGTCTGCCACTCCGGCCAGAGCAACACCTGGGGCGTTCCGCCCCACAGCAACGAAGGACGGTAATAGAAGCATCTGACCATTAAAGTAGGGAGGGAGCAATCCTTCCCCCTTTTTGCAGTGAAGTCGGAGGCAACGCGCACAGCTCTCCGCAGACGGAGGAAAACGGCTCGCGCAGACTGACACGTGAAAGGAGGTAACCGGTTCCAGCCGTTGAATGCGCCTTTCAATGGGATCTCCGGGGAAACGACGGCAAGCCCCGGAAGATCATGGTTCGGCAGGCGCACCAAGATACAACCAATTTAGCAAGGAGGTTTCACAAATGAAGAAAACTGTCTTACGGTCGCTGGCTGCACTTGCCGCGGTGGCCACCTTCGCCGGCGCGGCGTCAGCCGCCAGCTACACGGTCATCGCCCGCAACGACCTGGGCATGCACTGCGCCTGCCCGACATTCGCCGGGTTCCTGCTCCTCCCCCCGTTCAACACCATCCGGGTGCAGGTTCTCCAAAGAGGGAGCGATTCCGTTTCCGTCGTATCCAGCGGCATCACGGTCAGCTACTCCATCGCGGAGGAGACATCCGCCCAGCTCCAGGCCGACCCCTACTTCGCGCAATGGATCACCTACTCGCCGAAGCTGTTCCCCGGCTTCCAGCCGGTCGTCAACGGCGTGGCAATGGGGATCGCCGGCTACGGCATCACCGGCAACGCGACCTACGACAGCCAGTCGATGTCGTGGATAGCCAAAGGCGTCCCGGCCTACCCGATAACCACGGGTAATACCACCAAGGACATCATGCTCGACCCGCTGGGCGGGCCGAACCGCGACCCGTACCTGACTGCCAACATCACGGTGAAGAACTCTTCCGGCACGGTTATCGGCACCACCAGCACCACGGTGCCGGTCGCCTTCGGCGGCTGCTGCACCTGCCACCTGCCGCTGGCCGCCCAGAACGGCTACCCCGCCACCCCCACCGGCTCCTTTGCCTACATGGGCAAAATGCACGGTCAGAACGGCAGCAAGATCGACTTCAACTACCTCGACCCGACCGGCGACGGCACCTCCGGCCCGATCCGCTGCTCCTGGTGTCACTGGGACCCCGCCATGGGCGAAACCGCGGCCCCCGGCCTCCCGAACGTATGGCCGAACTACGTGATCATGCCCGGCGCCGGCTTCACCAAGGCCGACATCAAGGTCTCCCAGTACTCCTTCTCCGACGTGCTGCACCGCTTCCACGTCAAGGATAGCCTGGTCCTCGCCACCTACCCGGGCTTCGCCACCGACTGCTACAAATGCCATCCGGGCAACGGCGCCAACTGCTACCGCGGCGTCCACAAGGGCAAGACCGCCATCTGGTGCGTTGACTGCCACGGCGACCTGAACCAGCGCGTGGCCGCCGGCCAGCTCACCCAGCCCTGGCAGGCGTCCACCCTGCCGTCCTGCTACACCCCGGCCAAAGGGATCACGTCCAACTTTGCCTGCCATGCGTCCGTTCCGCAAACCACCTGGACTTCGGGCTTCGGCGGCAAGTACATCAACGCCAGGGGCGGCATGGGATCGCACTTGGTTCTCTGCGAGTCCTGCCACGGCTCGGCACATGGCGAATCGCCGTCCACCCTGACGGCGGACAACGTGCAAAACTCCGCGATCCACACTGCCCTCGGCACCACCTTCCCGGCCGGCAAGGACAAAACCTACGCTCTGGGGGCCTGCACCGTCTGTCACACCAACGAGTCCAATACGTGGTCGCCGAATGTCATGTACGGCGGCTAATCAAGAGTAATTCAAGCTGCATCTGATCGCAAAGGGGGAGGGAGAAATCCCTCCCCCTCTTTTTTTGCATCCAAATATGTTGAATTTTTCATTGTTGTACTATATACAGATGTTTCCGGCGGCTATCCGGCCCCGAATCCGTCATAGCCGCAATCAAAATGGAAACGGAGAACTATCATGCCCAAAATCAGCCGCACCACCTGCCGTCTCGTTGTTCTCGCCCTGTCTCTCGTCGCCCTCTGCGCCGCAACCGCCCTCGCCAAGGAAAAGGCAAAGGCGAAGGGGGGCGCCTTCGACTTTGCCAAGACCAACGCCTTCGTGCGGGAGATCGAGACCCGACCCGATTTCCCGGTTTCCATG
>DATDNF010000021.1:0-119806 GCA_036518435.1 Geobacteraceae bacterium | reverse complement strand
TGCTCGCCGCGGATCGCCTCCAGGGCGACCTTGGCTTTGAACTCGGCGGAAAAACGACGACGGCTCTTCATGGGTAGTCCTCCTTCAACAGGGTTAGGCTATCCACCTTAACACACTGTCCGATTTTTGGGGACCACCTCTGTCAGGGGCCTTTTCTGTAGAATCCGAACTGTTGGCGTCCATATGTCCATTTCACAATCGGCCCATTAGGATGAAAGGCTGTTTGCCCCACGTCAAGTTCACATGCTCCGTTTTTGGCTTTTATTGCCATGGGAGATAATCCCTCTATACTAAGCTCTATTTCCATTTTCACCATTTCCCCCCGTTATAGATGCCGCAGTTCAGCTTTTTCGCAAAATATCAGAGTACAGTCTTATTATCCGGTAACCGATAATGATCCGATCGAAAGGAAAACCCACGAGCCCACGAAGTAGCCTGCAAAGGGAGGTAACTTTTCAAAGTCAAACAGAAGCATCAAGGCACTTAGAACCGCAGTCGCCATTGAGTAATGAAAGGCAGTCATAAAGTAGTCCACTAATGTATTGAACTGTCCTGCTTCTTTCAGCCACTTTACAGGGATCGCCGAGAAAGTAGCCTCCCCGTCTGTGAAGAGACACAAGTTGAACATGGTAGGAACCATTATCAAAGGTTCGAGCGACACCCTGGAGTTGATCCGCATTTTGAAGGATCGTTTCAAAGGGAGTCGCTTCTTCAGCAGGCGTAACTACTTCATAGAAATCAAATTTCAGAACTTTTTCCATTAACATCTCCAGAAATAAAATTAATATGTTTTTACAATAATTACAGCGTAACCACAAGAATTCTAAGATAAAAACCGGTTCCTCCTGTTCTGGGTGAGCCAGCTTATTTGCCCCTCCGTCCTTGCACAGGCGAATATCTGTGCAAAACTTAATCTTGCTGGCATGTTAGGTAGGAGGTGGAGGAATGCGCGGAAAAATGTCGGCGCTGAAGCGCCCCCCTAGTCGAGAACCTGCTTTCGAATCGCCCCCCGTTTCATCACCGCAGGAAACGTCACTCCCAAGGATTACCCCCAGAGAATTCAAAGCGAGGTGGCAGCCAGCATCGAACCTCAAAGAACGTTCTGCTTCTCAATCTCATTTCAATGACGTATGTGCCCTCGTTGGTGAAAAAACGCCTGTTGAGGCTGATCCGGACGGAACGTGGTACACATTCGAAAAGGGTGCCAGCAAGGTAGGCGGCGGTAAGGGATGGGCCGATGTCTGGAAAAAGGGATGCTTCGCCTGGGAGTACAAGGGCAAGCACAAAGACATGAATGCTGCCTTATCACAGCTACAGCGTTATGCTATTGCATTGGACAATCCGCCACTTCTAGTCGTCTCTGATATGGAGACGATCATCATTCATACCAACTTCAACAACTGCATCCATGAAGAGCACCGGATCACCCTTGATGATCTGGATGCACCCGAAGCCCGCCAAAAGCTGAAATGGCTCTTCACCAACGCCGACAAACTCAAACCCCATGCTACTACTGAGATCATTACCAAGCAGGCAGCAGAAGCGTTTGCCAAGGTAGCTCAACGCCTGAGAGATAAGGACTTTGAGGGGCATAGAGTCGCCCATTTCATGACCAAGCTTCTCTTTTGCATGTTTGCTGAGGATGTCGGCATCCTGCCTGGAAAGGTCTTTACAGGCCTCCTCGAGTCGGTTGAGCATCGGCCCGGTCGTTTCGAAGGGAAGGTGAAGGTCCTGTTCGCAGCCATGAAAAGCGGAGGGGATTTCGGCGTTGTCGATATCCCCTGGTTCAATGGCGGGCTTTTCGACGATGACGACGCCCTTCCTCTTGATCAGGAAGGAATCAGGCAGACACTCAGGGCTGCCCAACTTGACTGGAGCCAGATCGAGCCCTCCATCTTCGGCACACTCTTTGAGCGCGGCCTAGACCCTTCGAAGCGCTCCCAGATCGGCGCACACTATACCGATTCCCAGTCAATCCGGAGGATCATCGAGCCGGTCATCAAAGAACCCATTGAAGCCGAATGGGATGCAACAAAGAGGGATATCGATGTTCTGTTTACCAAATCAATCACTAGCAAACGCCCGAAAGTAGCCAAGCTCTATAAAGCAGCCGAAGCAAAGTATGAAGGGTTTCTCCGCAGATTGACTGGTTTCCGGGTCCTAGACGCGGCATGCGGGAGCGGAAATTTTCTGTACCTGGCCTTAATCGAGTTGAAGAATCTGGAGCACCGCGTCAGACTGGAGGGTGAAACATACGGATTTCATCGGAGTTTCTATGAGGTAGGCCCACAGAACGTGATCGGCATTGAGGTCAACGATTATGCCGCGGAGCTTGCCCGGGTAACCATCTGGATTGGCGAAATTCAATGGATGATCAAGAATGGAATGGGGTATTCAAAAAATCCCGTTCTCCAGAAGCTGGAGCAGATAGAGTGCCGCGACGCTATCATGAATGTAGATGGTAGCGAGGCCGCATGGCCCGCCGCTGATTTCATTATCGGCAATCCGCCGTTTCTTGGCGATAAGAAGATGATTGCCGAGCTGGGGGAAAAATACGTCGGGCAGCTCCGCAAACTCTATGCTGGCCGTGTACCTGGTGGGGCTGATCTCGTTACTTACTGGTTCGAGAAGGCACGGACGGAAATCGAAGCAGGCAGGGCAAAGCTGGCCGGTCTGGTCGCTACCAATTCGATCCGTGGCGGGGCAAACCGAGAAGTTTTAAAGCGCATCTGCGCCAGTGGCCGAATTTACAATGCCTGGAGTGATGAACCGTGGATTAACGAGGGGGCAGCTGTTCGTGTATCGCTGCTATGTTTCGGCCCGGAAGAAGAGCACTTAAATGGCATTCGAGAGGTCGTCAGGCTCAACGGCCAGTCAGTTGCTGAAATTTATCCTGACCTGACAGCGCGACAGGAAGGTGCTAGAAGCCTTGATTTAACAACGGCAAAGCAATTAACAGAGAACAAGGGATGTTGTTTTCAAGGCCCGGTGAAAGTGGGCGCTTTTGATATTCCAGGTGATCTCGCTCGCCGTTGGCTCTTGTTGCCATCGAATCCCAATGGCGAACCTAACAGCAAAGTTCTCCGTCCGTGGGTTAACGGTATGGACATAACCCGGAGATCATCCGATACTTGGATTATTGATTATGGAGTTAACACGGCAGAGGTTGACGCGGCATTGTACGAAGCTCCTTTTGAATATGTGCGACAGCATGTGAAGCCTGCTCGAGACAAAAACCGTGACGAAGGGAGAAAAAGGAATTGGTGGCTACATGGTCGCTCCGCCGAAGATATGCGGAAGGCCACCGACAATCTTTCCCGTTACATCGCCACCCCCCGCGTCGCAAAGCATAGACTATTTGTCTGGCTGGATAGAACCGTTTTACCAGATAGTGCAGTTGTTGTGATAACCCGCGATGATGACACTACCTTCGGCATTCTGCATTCCCGTTTTCACGAGATGTGGGCGTTGCGGATGTGTACTTTTTTGGGAGTTGGCAACGATCCTCGCTATACCCCAACTACTACCTTTGAAACCTTTCCTTTTCCCGCAGGCTTGATGCCCAACATTTCAACTACAGACTACGCCGCCGATCCTCGCGCTCAGGCAATCGCAGAAGCGACCCGCCGTCTGGTTGAACTACGTGACGCATGGCTGAACCCTCCAGAGCTGGTTATGAGAGAACCAGAAATCGTACCTGATTTCCCCGTTCGGCTTCTACCGGTTGACGCCCACGCTGCCATAGAACTGAAGAAACGGACCCTGACAAATTTGTACAACTTGAAGCCCCAGTGGCTTGTCCAAGCACACCGCAAGCTCAATGAAGCGGTAGCGGCTGCATATGGTTGGGACGCTGACATCCAAGATGAGGAGGCATTGAGACGGTTGCTGGAACTCAATCAAAAGAGGTCTGTTGCGGCTGTTGTGCGCCTGAAAAAATCAACAGGAGACGGGAAAAGTCCTAATAAACCGTTCCAACGGGCCTTCATTTTTGGGTACAAGGGTGGGAAGAAGAAGTAGAATCCGCACCGCTTGCGCCCCCTCTTCAGTCAGACCAGAATCGTTTACTTGCAAATACCCGACTTGAGCCTGATTTCAGATATTCCCAACGGTTACTACCTTGGCTTCATCATTGAAAGCGTGAAAGATCATGCCACCAACCCATCCTCCTTAAACAGCACAACCCCATCATCCTTGGCCCTCTCCAGCATCGCCTCGGTAAACCCTTTCTTGCTGAACAGGCAGTAGTATTCCTTCCGTGCCGGGCTCCCCCACGCAACCTGCCGGGCCTTCTCCCTCAGCGCCTCGTAGATGTCGATCCCCACCGGCTTTTCGCTCCATTTGACCTCGCCGAAGAGGATTGCATCCGAGTCCTTGTTGAAGGCGACAAGGTCGATCTCTTCATTCCGGCCCCACCAACGCCCAGCCGCATCGAACGGGAAAAAACTGCCCATATGCCGCCAGATGGTTTCAATGGCCACCTTTTCATACGTCGCTGCAAGAAACCGGGGGAGCCCGGCATCGATGCTCTCAAGGACTTCATCGATTCGCTCCATCTCCAGCTCCCCCCGCTTCGGAAAGACGAACCTGAACCAGAAAAGGAAAAATTCGTCGATGATCCGGTACAGCCCCTTTTTGCTCTTCAGGGGCTTGTCTTCCGTGACAGGCAGCTCCCTTTCCACAATCTTGAGGTCGGCCAGCACCCCGAGGTACTTGTTGGCTACCGCCTGGGTAATGCCGGTGGCATTGACGATTTCCGCAAGCTTCCTCTTCCCCTGCGCAATGGCCTGGAGAAGGGCGAAGTAATAGCGTGGCTCCCGCAACTCCTCCCGGAGAATGAATTCCACCTCGTCGTACAGCATTTCCCCTTTTTTCAGGACATGATCGCTGAGATTCTGCCTGAAGTCGTTTCCGTGGACAAGCTGGAGCCAGTACGCCGGTATCCCGCCGGCAACGGAAAAATGGGACAGCCTGTCCGCAAAGGGTTTCCCTTCCCGGAACAGGCCCGCCGAAGAAAAGGGCATCGGGTCAACGCGCCACTGGCCGGTTCTCCTGCCGTACAGTGGAGAGCGATAGCCCAAGACCTCATTTTCCATCATTGCCATGCTGGACCCCAGCAGGATCAAATAGATATTCCCCCCCGACCAGTATTCATCCCACGCCTTTTGGAACAGGCTGGTGATGGCCGGATTGGACATCATCAGATACGGGAACTCGTCGATGGCCAGCACAAACCGCTGGTTCTTCGCCTTGATGTAGGCAAACACCTCTTCCCACCCGGCAAAACCGCGTGTTTCAAGGAGAGGTTCGCTGAAAAACTTCCCCAGGGCCTGGGAGAAGCGGTGCAGCTGCTCTTTCTCATTGGTGCTTGTGGACAGGAAATAGATGCTCGGCTTGTCCTTGATGAACTGCTTCACCAGTTCGGTCTTCCCGACCCGGCGTTTGCCCCAGAGAACGATGAGCTGGGCCTTTTTGTCCCGCCATTTATCCTCAAGAAACAATAGTTCCTTTTGCCGGTCGATGAACCCCATAATTCCTCCGCAATAGATATACTTGCAAGTATTATACTTACAAGTATATCTATTGCAATATTTTTAATTTTGGATTTATTTGAGGCGGGGCAGGGTGTGATGCGAGAAAAGGGGAGCCGGCCGGCTCCCCTTCTATTTGGCAGCACAAGAGCGGCTCGTTACTGGAACGTGACGCTCTTGATGGTGATGGTCATGCCGGATAGTAAGCTATAGTGGCTATCCTCTACCAATCCATCGGCAGAAAAGTCCGAGGCCATCGGGAAGTTGCCGGGCGCGATCTGGAAAGTCAGGGTGGCAAACTCGCCTGCCGGGAAACCGGTTTGGCTCAACAAGACCAGCCCAACGTTGCCCGTCGATACTATTGGCTCGAAGTACGCACCTGCGCCATACCCTGAGGCAACCACATCGGAGCTGGCAATCGACAGCCCCTTGTATGCCGGGTAGCTCACGGAGGCCGAGATGCCACCCAGGAGCACGCCGGCCGGCAGAGCACCGCTCGTCTGCACTTTGACGATTGCGAGGGTCGACTGGATGACGAACGGAACGCTGACGGTGTCGGAAACGGCTCCGGCAGTGGCTTTGACGACGACGGTTCCGCCGGCCGCGCTTGTCAGGTTCACGGTGGCAATGCCTCCGGTTGTGGAGGCGCCTGCCGCCGATAGCTGGCCGGTGCCGGAGGTGACGACGAAGTTCACGGTGGTGCCATCGGGTACGGCTGCCCCTGACAAAAGCTTGACGCTGGCGCTAATGGCAACCGAGGCGCCGGCATCTGCCGAGGTCGGGTTGGCGGTGACGGTAACGCTCGCCGGCCGGTTGGGGTCGCTGAACGTGACCGCCGCCGCGTCGGCCGAAACGCCGCCGGCGCTCGCAGTCACGATCACGGTGGCCCCGTCTGTGCCACTGGTCAGGGTCACGCTGGCGACGCCGCCGCTGGTTACGGCGGAAGTTGCGGAGAGGGTGCCAGTGCCGCTTTTCACGGCGAAGGCGACCTGGGTGCCGTCGGGGACTGCCGCGCCGGATAGGGTCACGTTGGCTGTGAGGGTCACGTTGGCATTGATCTGCGCCGCGGTCGCCGACGGGTTGACCGTCACCGCCATCGTCCCGAGCGCCGTGCCTGTCGCGCCGGTCTTGTTGTCAGCGCTGTTCAGGAAGTTCAACTCGGCAGCAATGGCCGTCTGCAAGTTGGAAGACGACAGGGTGCCCGCCAGAACGTCGGGGAGAAACTGACTGCTCAACTGCTGCACGGTGGTTGAGCCGGCCAGGAGTTCGGAGACGGTCGCCAGGGCCACGGAGTAGTTCAGCTGTGCGGCGGTCGCGCCGGAAGGGGGAGCGGCGGCGACGTCAATCGGCTTGGTCGTGATGATGTTCACGCCGTGCAGGGCGGGGAAGGTGGCGCTTACCAGGGCATTCGCCGCGGCGATATTCGCATCGGTCGGATGGGCGGGGTCGGGGAGTGCTTGCACACCCAGGTCGGTGAACGGCGTCACATTGATGACGACGCCCGTGCCGCGCCTGACGGCCCCGGAGATGTTGCCGAAGGCAGCATGCATGCCGCCGGCTCCCGTCTTGTCGGCAAGATTGACCACGTTGCCGGTCGCCTCGTCCTTATATGTGCCGCCGGTCACCTGGACCAGGAGGCCGCCTTTCGTCACGGTCGAGCCTATGTTAACGCTATAGCTGCCATCGGCAGCAGTGGTTCCCTGGCCGAGAGGCGTCGTGCCGATGCGTGTCTTGGCGGCGTTCTGGCTCGATATGATTTCGAAAACCTTTACCGTCCCGCCGTTGATGAGCCCCTTGGCCGCTGTCCCGCTGACTGTCGTCCCGCCTGCGCCACCGCCGCCACCGCCGCCGCAGCCGAAAACAACCAGCGCCAGGAAAGACAGAACCAAGCCATATGCTATCTTCGCTTTCATTGTGCTCCTCCTTTTTGATCAAACAACACGTCCCCTTGCCTTCCTAGAAGAGAAACCCGATCCCCGCCTGCATGGCAAAGTAGGAATCGGAGATGATATGCTCTTTCATGTTGGCGGTGAGGAAAAAGTTTCTGTTGAGCATGTATTCAACGCCGGCGCCGGGGGTTACACCGACGTTCGTCGAACTGGCGGAAACCTTCAGGGCTGACCCACCGGGGACAATGGCCGGCACCGAGGCTTCCACGTCGTCGAAGCTCACCTCCAGTCCCGCCTGCCCAAACACCCGCAGGTTCTTCACCTGCCGGATGGGGAAGTAGTAACGGCAGCTGACGGTCACCGGCACCCGGCTGGCGGTCACGTCCACACCGGATTCACTGGCAGACCACGTGTGGTAGCCGACGTCTCCCCGCAGCTGCAGGGTGTCGCCGCTGATGCCAGGGGTGAAATTGTCGAAGAATTCATAGCCGCCGCCGAAATCGAAACCCCAGCCGAGATCGTAGCTCCCGTAAGGCGCGGTGGCAAAGCCGAGGGTGAAGTCGACTTCCTTGTCCCCTTTTGCGGCAAAAGCGGTTGCCGTCATGCCGACGGTCAAGAGCACACACAGCATGACGAGTCTGATACATTTCATTACGATTTCCTCCTGTTTTTTATGATCGCGCACACACGCGTACAGCCCTTCCCACCTCACCACCTGGAGTAAAAAAGCCTACCCTCGAAAAGGTAGGCTTCATATGGATAAACCTCTCCATACATCACTTCGGCAGCCCCTCTATCCGATTTACGGATGGTAGCTTTGCGCCACACGATTACCCGTGCTTTACCTTTTCGGTGACATTAGTGCAAATATAATGTTCGTTAGTTTTAATAAACATGCCCTGTCAAGTCAAGACATTATTTCATTTATATAATAAATGATATTTAGTTGGTGCGCTCATTCCTTGCCGTCGAACTTCTTGCGCCAGTGTAAAAGGTGGCATCGCTGGTGCCATGCATCCGGCAGAGATCGACTATCTTCGTAGCGGTTGCCGCGCTTCTCGCCCCAGGCGGCTTTGAGGAGGCGGCTATTGTCGTAGGCATAGTAGCGCGTCTCGCCGTCAGGGTAGCGGAAGCAGTAGAAGCTCAAGTGCCTCCGGGACAAAGAAGAGCTGTTTTCCCGGAGGCACTGTAATAGAGGTTATTCAGTTTTCAAAGAACATCGAAATTAAGGGTGTCTCCGGAATTCCCTCAAAAATTGGAATTTGGAGACGCGATCTTTTTATCTCTCGACCCTTTTATCACTCTCTGCCGGGGCAAAATTTGGCTCTCGGCAAGCGGCAAAACCAGTCCGTTCACAAAACGGTCAAGGATTCAGGTGCTTGGTAGTAACCAATCGCAGCAAGGCTTGAAAAACCCTTTTTCTAGCATAGGGAACTTTTAGCCCTTGACGGACAGCCTTTTAATGGGTGCCCTTACGGTTGCTACAACAATTCCCACTGATCATCTGCAATTGCCAGAATCTCATTTTCATCTTCTTTGGTCAGTTCAATAACATTTTCAACCTCGTCATTGGAATAAAATCCATGAGTGAACATTACTACAAGGAGCCCAATAGATCCTGATTCAGAGCAGCGAATAGCATAGTATTCGCGAACATCTTTGTCATATGCCCATTGCGCTACCTGTGCTGCTTCTTTCCAGCATCGTTTGGAAACAAGATCAGCAAGCATATCTGCAGTCCCCGATGATTGATCAAC
Source organism: Geobacteraceae bacterium (assembly GCA_036518435.1). Classification (GTDB taxonomy): domain Bacteria; phylum Desulfobacterota; class Desulfuromonadia; order Geobacterales; family Geobacteraceae; genus JAMPXD01. The sequence goes on along the minus strand of DATDNF010000021.1, from coordinate 110,629 downwards.
CATTGCAGAAGCTAATCTCCAAAAGGCATGTCCAGCTATGTCTTGCTTACACACTGGACATTGCTTAAATACCTCTTTATACACAGCCGATATTTTGTCTGCGTCACATGTCGATGTAAGATCAGGGACAAACAGCCGATTGAAAAATTGAATTATACGATTCTTTAAACTATTTCGCATCATTGACCCCTCTATGGCCCATTAAACATGTCGTAAGCGTTTTCACCGGCCCGACCTCCAGCATGACTTCCAGCTACGCCACCGAGAACTGAACCAACAATGCCACCAATGGCAGCCCCTGGCACAGCACCGGCTCCGCCAAACCAGACTCCAATAGCTGCACCAGTTTCAGCGCCTGCCCAACCTCCTGCAGATCCAAATGAAATCGCACCCAACCATGAACCACTTTCTCGGGCTGCAACTCGCGCTGTTTGGCCTTCTGGTGCCGTTGCAACATTATACGTGGATATGCCAACACCGACCGCCATTAAAACAGGTCCCGCTTTGCCGGCAACTTCCATCGATTTGTTGACAGAGGAATTGGTTACATTAACCCTTCCGCCGGGGCGAGGACTCTGACTCGAGGGTCGCATTGTTTCAGCAACAACCTTCCCGGTTGGCGAGGACACTTTTCGAGCTTCTGTTCTTAAGCGACTTCGTTCTGCGGATGCCCTCGGGTCTTCTTGGCGTAGTTTAGCAGCACCTTTATTATATCCTCTTCGCGCAGCTGCATCTTGTGTAGCTTGCGTCCCAACACTAATAGAGGCACCCTGTATTGATTCTTTTATCTCTTGTTTCTTTGTTTGGTACCAATTTGCTAATTTGCTCCATACACTCTGTGACTCATCTTCTGAATATCCTGTTGGATCAAGAAATTTAAGAGGGTTATGTAATGCATACTGATATAAGCTCAAGCCAAGTGTCGGGGATGCTGGATGATATCGATCAATTGGATCCGCACTAATCCACCTGGATATTACCGGCTCATAATACCGCGCCCCAAAGTAATACAGTCCCGTCTCCGGGTCAAGCTCCTTGCCGGTGAACTGATAGCCGGGGATGTTGGTAGGAGTTTTCCCCTCATCGATCCAGGTCTCGCCATACGGGAAGTACTCCAGGTGCTGATACACCGAGCCGCTGGCGTCGGTGATCATGTTGGACGAGCCGAGGTGATCCCCATGATAGAAGTACTGGTCCTTCTCCTCCGGTGGCACTATGCCGGTAGTGGTGCCGTCCGGCAGCCGGTTGATGATGCCGGTCTTGTTGCCGATGCCGTGGTTCAGGCCCTGGATGCCGGGGATGCTCGTCGCCGTGTTGGCAGTGGTAGTGTTGGGCGTTTTCACGAGCTTGCTGACAACGCGGGTATTGCCGGCGTAGACGCACTTAGTCCCCAGCTCGCCGTTCTTGATAGAGTAGAACCGGTTGAGGTAGAAGGTCTCGCCGTGCTGGCCCCGCTTGAGCACGCGCTCACCCGCGTCGTCGTACAGGAAGTAAGTGGCCTTGCCGTTGTCGTCGATCTCCTTGACCCGGTTCTCTTCGTTCCAGAGGATAGTTCTTTGCTTGCCGCTGGTCTTGCTGGTCCAGCCGGTCATGTTGCCGTTGGCGTCGTAGCTGTAGAGCTTGTCCCCCGCGTCGGTTACCGCGTGGGGATGCGTGCTTCCGTACTTGTAGTCGAGGACGTAGTTGGTCTCCTTCGGCAGGTGCTCGGCCATGGAGGGCTGGAGGATCTTCTGGATCTGCCCCTTCCTGGTGAAGTTGCCGATGGTGTCGTAGAGGAACTCGTTGCTGTACAGGTTCTGCTTGCCGGGGCCGAAGGCGTATTCGCCGTTTGCCGTCTTGAGCTGGTAGAGGTCGTCGTACTCGAAGACCTGGACCACCGGCCCGGCGGGGAGCACCGTGTTCGTGGGGGTGTTGATGGCGTTCTGCACCTTCAGGACGTTGCCCACCAGGTCGTAGCCGTAGGTCATGTTCTGGATGGTGCGGCTGTCCGGCGTTACGGTGGTGAGGGTGGCCAGGCGCCTGGTCAGGTCGTCGTAGCTGTAGTCGGAGCTGACGCCGTTGCCGTAGGCGATGTGGCGTCTCTGACCGAACTCGTCGTAGGTGAGGCTGTTGATATAGTTGTAGCGGTTGCCCCGCTTCTCCCCCCAGGCGGCCTTGAGGAGCCCGCCGTTGTCGTAGGCGTAGTAGAGGTTCTCGCCGTCGGGGTAGGTCATCTGGTTCATTCTGCCGAAGGAGTCGAAGACGTAGTCGGTGGTGTAGCTCTTTCTCTGGGCCGAGGGGGTCTTGGCGTCGACGCTCTTTACTTCCCTGGTGGTTTCGCCCAGGTTGCCGTAGTAGCGCTCTTCGGTGCCCGATTCGTCGGTGACCTTGGTGATGCGGCCGGCGCGGTTGTAGATGTCGCCCGTGGGGACCATGGGACCGTATTCGTATGTGACGCTGGTGGTGTAGGGGTAGTCGATCTGCATCAGGCGGTTGAAGATGTAATTGTACTTGATCTCTTTGCCGCGCTGGTAGTTGGCGGTGAGCTTGCTGGTCAGGTTGCCGTTCGCGTCGTAGCCGTATTCGGTGCGGCCGGTGTCGGGGTTGGTGATGGCGGTCCTTCTCCCCACCAGGTCGTACTCGACGGTGGTGGTGTTGCCCCGGTTGTCGCGCACGGTGGTGATTTCGCCCAGGGGATCGTAGGCATAGGTGGTGGTGATGGGCGAGCCGTTGTTGTATTCGACCACCGCGGCGATCCGCTCGTCCACGTCTTTGAAGGATACCTTGGTCCCTTTGCGGTTGGCTTCGCCCGCGGCGGTGCCGATGGGGTCGACTACCTTGGTGGTGGCGTAGACGATGTCGCCGGTGTTGAGCTTGCCGAAGCCGTAGGTGGTGGCGGTGACGGCATAGCCGTCTTTCCCCTGGGCGTCGGGGGTCTCCAGCCGCACGGTGCGATCGAGGGGGTCGTAGCCGGTCCTGGTGGGGTTTTTCGGGAGCTGTTGGGGGAGATAGCCGTAGAGGTCGCCGCTGCCGTTCGGCTGGAAGAGCGGCTGCCCCTGCGCTATCGTCCGCGCCAGCTCGTCGTAGACCACGAGGCCGGAATTCACCATGCCGTAGATGCCGTTTACGTCGGCCTCTTTCTTGGTCTGGATGAGCCGTTTCATTCCATCGGCGAAGGTGACGGTGTCGAGGGTCTTGCCGACGCTTCCCACGCGGGAGGAGGCCTTGTTGTGGGTGACGGCGCCGGCCGGAGTGAGGAGAGTTTCGCCGTCCGGGGCAAGTGCCGGAGCTTTATATTCGAAGGCAAGGGTGGCAAGACCGACGGTATTCCCGGTTGTCCGGTAACTTCTATTTAACTTCTATTTTTCGGGCGTTAGTAAACAAATTAACAACGTCCCCTTGCTTTCCTTGCCTTCCCCCAAGGCGTTGGAGTAGAGGTATTCTATTTTCAAAGAACCAGTATCCCGCTCCGCAAAAATTCTACTTTCAAGGGCCGACCCCTTGGTCTTGTCTCTTTCCTATCTCTGCGCAGTTATGCCTTCCTCCATCGGGATTTAATGCTATCACGAATTAATACTGCTCCTGGTTCTGAATTTAAAAACTCTTTCAATGTTGGTTCAACAGTAAGAACTTCATTTATCGACCATATTTGTGCTTCATCCTCTTTTTCTTGCTTACCGGAGTTACACAAAAACTGCCATCCACTGTCTTCACTTTCAATGGGCACATCTCGAATCGCCAACAAGATTGGGTAATTATTTTTCACGACATGCGAACATATTATTGCCGAACCGCTTATGTCTATCGTCTTGGTTTTTAATGGCATGCTTGACTCCTAATTATCGCTTTTCCTAAGATTTTCTTTTCGTGATAGTACTTGTGCATTACTATAGCTATTAGTGCCACCCTTTGATTTCGGAACTTTATGATCGATATGAGCTTCATTATTAGGAGGTGTATTCCCCTTTGTATGCCTTTTAGGTGCAACCAGTTTTTTCCCACTTAAATCTGATCTTAACACTCCTTCATTTTTAAGTTTATTCGCCTCTATTATTTTTGCTTTTTGAGTCCTCGTAAATGCTTTGCCTTCTCCAACGAATTTTGAGTCTTGTAAACTAGCATAATTACCTCCCGTTCTACCTCCAGACTTGCTAGCAGCGGCACCTGCCCCACCATAGAACCCTAGGAAGATACCGGTATTGAACCCCATTTGGAATGATTCAGCTTTAGCCGAATCATTGGGGTAAACGGCAGCCCCCATATTCTGTTCCATGTCATTGAGACCATCAACTGACGAACCTGGAATAAGCAAAATTAAACCCACAAATGCGCCGGTTGCTTCTCCTTTAAAAGCTGCTCCAACCTTCGCCCAGTAGCTTTCAGCTAACCCATCTGGATCTAAAAATACAATGGGGCTATTAACTGAATAAGTATAAAGTGCAAGATGTACTGATTTGAAGATTCCTTGATTTGGGTTGCCATCAAGATATTTGTGTAGTATCGGGTCTGCACTTATCCACTTAGAGATCACCGGCTCATAATACCGTGCCCCAAAGTAATACAACCCCGTCTCCGGGTCAAGCTCCTTGCCGGTGAACTGATAGCCTGGAATGTTGGTCGGCGTCTTCCCTTCATCGATCCAGGTCTCCCCGAACGGGAAGTACTCCAGGTGCTGGTAGACCGAGCCGCTGGCGTCGGTGATCATGTTGCTGCTTCCCAGGTGGTCGCCGTGGTAGAAGTACTGGTCCTTTTCCTCGGGTGGGACAATTCCCGTGCTGGTGCCGTCCGGGAGCCGGTTGATGATGCCGGTCTTGTTGCCGATGCCGTGGCCGAGCCCCTGGATGCCGGGGATGCTCGTCGCCGTGTTGGCCGTAGTGGTGTTTGGCGTTTTCACGAGCTTGCTCACGACCCTGGTGTTGCCCGCGTAGACGCACTTGGTCCCCAGCTCGCCGTTCTTGATGGAGTAGAAGCGGTTGAGGTAGAAGGTCTCGCCGTGCTGGCCCCGCTTGAGCACGCGCTCTCCCGCATCGTCGTACAGGAAGTAGGTGGCCTTGCCGTTGTCGTCGATCTCCTTGACCCGGTTCTCCTCGTTCCAGAGGATGGTCCTTTGCTTTCCGCTGGTCTTGCTGGTCCAGCCGGTCATGTTGCCGTTATTGTCGTAGCTGTAGAGCTTGTCCCCGGCGTCGGTTACCGCGTGGGGATGCGTGCTTCCGTACTTGTAGTCGAGGACGTAGTTGGTTTCCTTCGGCAGGTGCTCGGACATGGAGGGCTGGAGGATCTTCTGGATCTGGCCCTTGCGGGTAAAGTTGCCGATGGTGTCGTAGAGGAACTCGTTGCTGTACAGGTTCTGTTTGCCCGGTCCGAAGGCGTATTCGCCGTTGGCGGTCTTCAGCTGGTAGAGGTCGTCGTATTCGAAGACCTGGACCACCGGGCCGGCGGGTAATGCCGTGTTGGTGGGGGTGCTGATGGCGTTCTGGACCTTGAGGACGTTGCCCACCAGGTCGTAGCCGTAGGTCATGTTCTGGATGGTGCGGCTGTCCGGCGTTGTCGTGGTAAGGGTGGCCAGCCTGCGGGTCAGGTCGTCGTAGCTGTAGTCGGATGCTACCCCGTTGCCGTAGGCGATGTGCCGTCTCTGGCCGAATTCGTCGTAGGTGAGGGTGTTGATGTAGTTGTAGCGATTGCCCCGCTTCTCGCCCCAGGCGGCCTTGAGGAGCCCGCCGTTGTCGTAGGCGTAGTAGAGGTTCTCGCCGTCAGGGTAGGTCATCTGGAGCATCCGGCCGAAGGAGTCGAAGACGTAGTCGGTGGTGTAGACCTTGCGCTGGGCGGAGGGGGTCTTGGCGTCGACGCTCCGCACTTCCCTGGTGGTTTCGCCCAGGTTGCCGTAATAGCGCTCTTCGGTGCCCGATTCGTCCGTGACTTTGGTGATGCGGCCTGACTGGTTGCCCGCGCCCATGGGGCCGTACTCGTACTGGACGGCGGTGGTGTACGGGTAGTTGATCCCCATGAGCCGGTTGAAGATGTAGTTGTACTTGATCTCCTTGCCGCGCTGGTAGTTGGCGGTGAGCTTGGAGGTCATGTTGCCGTTCGCGTCGTAGCCGTATTCGGTGCGGCCGGTGTCGGGGTTGGTGATGGCGGTTCTTCTGCCCACCAGGTCGTATTCGACGGTGGTGGTGTTGCCTTTGTTATCCTTTACGGTGGTTATTTCGCCCAGGGGATCGTAGGCGTAGGTGGTGGTGATGGGGGCGCCGAAGTTGTACTCGACCATCGCGGCGATCCGCTCGTCCACGTCTTTGAAGGATACCTTGGTCCCTTTCCGGTTCGCCTCGTTCGCCGCGGTGCCGATGGGATCGACGACCTTGGTGGTGGCGTAGACGATGTCACCAGTGTTGAGCTTGCCGAAGCCGTAGGTGGTGGCGGTGACGGCGTAACCGTCTTTCCCCTGGGCATCGGGGGTCTCCAGCCGCACGGTGCGGTCGAGCGTGTCGTAGCCGGTCCTGGTGGGGTTTTTCGGGAGCTGCTGGGGGAGATAGCCGTACAGGTCGCCGCTGCCGTTCGGCTGGAAGATCGGCTGCCCCTGCTGTATCGTCCGCGCCAGGTCGTCGTAGACCACAAGGCCAGAGAGGACCATGCCGTAGATGCCGTTTACATCCGCTTCTTTCTTGGTCTGGATGAGCCGCTTCATCCCGTCGGCAAAGGTGACGGTGTCGAGGGTCTTGCCGACGCTTCCCACGCGCGAGGAGGCCTTGTTGTGGGTGACGGCACCGGCCGGGGCGGTGAGGGTTTCGCCGTCGATCGCCAGGACCGGCGGCTGGTACTCGAAGGCAAGGGTGGCAAGGCCGACGGTCTTCCCGGTTGTCCGGTCGGTGTCGTAGGGGCCGAAGACCGAGGCCAAGCGGCCGAATTCGTCGTAGCCACGGACCTCATAGTTGCCGCTCAGGTCTTTTGTCCAAAAGGGGAGGCCGAATATCGGGTCGTATTCGGCGGTGGAGTAGTAATGGCCCCCCTTGGTGGCGGGGAAGTTGTCCTCGATCCGGGTGACGTGGCTGTTGGTGTCGCCGTCGTAGCTGTAGGTGAGTATGTACCCGACCGGATCGGTAATGGTATAGATGTTGCCGAACTGGTCGTAAGTCATCACCCAGACCGGGTTCTGCCCGCCGGTGTTGAGGCTATGATGGGTGAGGAGGTTCCCGGTGCCGTTGTCGTAGGTGGCCCAGCGCTTGCGCAGCATGTTTTTGGCGGCATCCATGACAATGATGGTGTCCGGCTTCATGATGTACTGCCGCGGGTCCGGGGCGCTCCAGTACGTGATGGTGGCGGTGACGTCGTCTGCGGCGGTGGCGAGCTCCCCGGCATCGAAGAAGGTGGTGACGTTGCCGTAGTCGTCAAAATCAAAAGCCTGAAAGGTGCTTTTCGCAGGGGGGAACTCGCCCCCCGTGCCGTCGTAGAAGTAGGTGTCGGTCCTGGTGAGGGCCGGGAACTGGGCGTAGGCGACGGTATCCTTTCCTTCGTAAACGGGCCTCGGGGTATAGGTGTTGGCGCTCTTCGCCCAGACGCGGCCGTACCGGTCGGTGGTGACCGATTTCAGCAGCAGCCCCTTGAGATAGAAGTCTGCCTCGTCCCCGAACTCCTTGGTGTGGAAGGTCTCGGTGATGGTCCGCTCGATGGCGGTGCCGGGGGCGTGGGTTTCGGTGACGGTCTGGAAGCCGTAGAAGTCGCGATTGTAGCGGTCCTGATGCGGGTTGGAGTAGGAATAGCCGGTCCGGTAGGTATTCCCGGTGCCGTCGGATAGAGTGTCCCCGGTCATGATCCACTGGCTCTGGGGCATCTCGTAGGAATTGCCTTCGCGCTTGTACTCCAGCTCTATGCTTCCTCCGAGCGGACGCTTCACCGACTTCAGCAGATTCGTGCGGCCGACCTGGTTGCGCGCCACGCTCAGTTTGCCGTCGCTGTCGGAGAAGACGTGATCCGCAACGCCGTCGCCATCCATATCCCGGAAGGCATACTCCGGCCGCCCCATGGTGGTGGTATAACTTCCGCCGGGATTGATGACGATGCGGACGAAGTAAATGGTGAAGCCGAAGGTGAAGTAGACGCCGCCGCCGAGACTGATGTGCTTGTCCTGGGCCACCTTCCCTTGCCCGCCGGGCCACAGGACAGGGGCGGCAAATCCGCTCCCGGTATTCAGACGCACCATGAGGCCGCCGTCACCTTCGCTCACCTTGTCGGGGAGGCCGTCGCCGTTTATGTCGACATAGGTCTCATGGCTCCAGGTGGAGCCGGTGCTGAGGTTCAAGCCGCCGCCGATGCTGTACCAGTTCAGGTTGAAACCCATGTTTACCCCGATATTCCGGGTCTCGCCGTTATTAACTATTCCTCCTTGCCACGGCTCGTGATGGTTTTTGTCTTCAAACTGGTAACCCATATTCAGAGCGACCGTGCCGTCCTTGTACACCTTGTCCGGCAGGCCGTCGCCATTGATATCGATGAGGTCGTAATCGGTTTCGGAAGTGCCCTTGCTCAAGTCGCCGCCGATGCCCAGGGAAGGCATTTCCGATCCCTGGGAAGAAGTGGGCGCGGTCTTCTCGCCGCTGGGAGCGACGAGCCCACGGGCGGCGGCGATCGCCCCTGCGACACTTCCGCCGCCGTTGATGCTTGCCTGATACGTCTCATTGCTGCTGCCGCGGGCTACATCGAGGTTGGTGTCCCCCTTCGTGGTGGAATCGAGAACACCCGTCGGGCGGGTATACTGGACGCCGCCTTGCCCGATGACGTCGGGGAAATGGTCGCCGTTCAAATCCTGAAAATCTACTTTGCTGGTGCTACTCCCCTTGCTGCCCCCGAAACCGCCACCTATGCCCCCGTAGCCGCCGGACACCGAAGCAGAGTCGTTGGTCGATTTGGAGATACGCGACGGAGCGGATGCGCCGGCAAAATCCTCGGAACGTGGAATACGGATGTCATCCAGTCCGAGACGTGAAGAGCTTGCCTCTGATGCCTTTACCCAGGCGCCGTCGTCCACCCCGCCCCAGCTCGAATCGGCTGGAAGCGGCGCAAATGGATAAACGGTCCCGCTTTTCGGATCGTAGGAACCGGTAATCGTCAGCAGCGACTGATCGATGGGCTGACCGTCACGGGGGGCGTTGCCATTGTAGCCGATGGCGCCCCAGCCGCGGAAAGGCTCGGGGAACGCGCCCTCCTGCGCGGCACTGTGAAATGCGCTCGGGACAGCGGTGTAGACACCGGGGGAGGTATCGTATGAGACCCCGACATTGGCGGACGTCACGTGCGAGGCGAGGCTCGTATCACGGCTGCTGAAGTCGAAGAAAAGTTCATCTCCTGCCGTCACCGGGACAGTCAACGTCAGGGGGCTCTGGACGACCGTCCCGTCAGTGCCCTGGGAGAGACTGATTATGCCTTTGCCAAGAAGGCCGCTCCTCTTCTTGACGGTGAAAGTCACCGGTACAGAGGATGCAGCGGTACTGTCGAGCACCAGCGAAGGAATGATAGTGAGATTCCCTGTCTCCGTTGCCTTCCACGACCCCTGCGGCGCGGAAAGACCGTCCGCCGCGTACAAATCCATGCCGTACGGGGGGGTAACCTGAATGACGTACTTCCCCGTGTCGTCCGTCACATTGTCCACGCCAACCGCAGCGGTATAGTAGGCCTTGGGGGCAAATTGAATCTTTGTCGCGTCTACGGGAGAATCGACAAGAATGCGGTACTCAAGCACATCTGAACTGGAGACTGCCAGATCCTGGGAGGTATCCACGTCAGCTGTGTCTGCAAAGCCGATACTGCGGCGGTAGACTTCCGAGCCGTTGCGGGTGATGACGAGGGTAACGTCGTCGGTGGTAGCGCCGCTTTTGGTCAACGTCCCCGCGAGGTGGAGCGTCCCCGTCAGCGGCAGAGTGACTGTTCCGCGCCTGCCGGCGAGAGTGAATCCTTCGGATGCACGATAGCGATACACCGGAAGACTGTTGACATCGGTAAGGCTCGTATCAGCATTGAGGTAGGTTATCTCCGGGTCCCAGGCAACACGGTCGTAAGCGCCGTCGAACACCGACTGCACCCGGAAATAGATCCTGTCTCCCTTCCTCACCTGAACGGTATTTACGCCGGTGGGGGTATGGGTGGCATAGTCGTCGGCAAGAATCCGCGGGGATGTGGGTGCTCTGAAATCGGGCACCGACTGGGTCCGCATGGACCAGAGCTCCGCCCCTTCCAACTGGATCGCCACCTGGACCCCGTCGGCACCGGTGTAGTTCGCCCGGTCGGCACCGGGGACCTGGATGAGTCGTACCGGCGCATCGATACGCACGGTGCCGTCATAGGGTGCTACCCAGCGGCGCAATGTATCCATGAGGGGAAAGTTGGCAGCCCGCTCCGCCACGTCGGCGCTGGGGTCCTCCAAAAGCCCGTTGGTGTCGATGGTACCGGCGCTGATCGGCACCGGAGTCTTATTGCTGTCCGCGCTGAACGCAGGCACCCCGTTGGCATCCGGGTATCCAAACAGGACACGGCCGCCGCTCACGAGGTCGATAAGCCCGTCACCGTTGACATCGGCGAAGTATGTATCCGACGTAGTCACCGCTTTATTCGTATCCAGAAGGGCCGCGACGACGAAATAGGACTCCCCGCCGAAGGTGGTGCTGGTGACTTTTTCCCGCGATATGGCAGGCAGTCCCGAAATCCTCACCGGAGTATCATCGAAGACGGGGCTGCCGTGCGGCCCGGAGCGGTTCTTTCGATAGTAAAAGCCGTCGCCCCCTTTAAAGACCTTATCGGGAAGGCCATCGCCGTCGACATCGACCATGGCAACAACCCCTTCGCTGCTGGAGCTGTTATATCCGACTTTCACCCCCCCCGTATTCTCCTTGCTGGTCACGCTGTTGGTTGCGGGGCCAACCCCCACATAGAGATGCCCGCCCCAACCGGAGCCGCTGTTTCCCCCCAGCGCACTGGGGGCACCCTTGCCCATGAGCCCCGCTGAGACGTCGCTGGCGATTGTCCAATCCGTTGCCGTTTGGAACCCCAGATAATTGCCGTTAGTATCTCGCGCCTCATCATAATAGGTAAACCGGTGCGTATTGAAGAGGCCCCCATCCTTCCCGTACTGCGAGACGGAGGTAAGCAGCGTCTTGTTGAAGGCGGTGCCGGGGCGGTTGTCCCCGTAGGTATTTTCACCGTAGTTGAGCTGGTAGCTGCGTACCGGCTTGCCGCCGGTCATCGTGCCATGGTCAGGGTCATAGGAACCACCGAAGTAAATGTCGATCTTACGCAGGCGGTCGGCAGTCACCACTTTGAACCCGGCACGCGCATCGATGGTGACGTCGGGACGCTCGCTGTCGCGGGTGAAGAGGACCGAGTAGGGACCCGCCGTATCCTTGTGCCCGGTGTAGTCGATTTTCCCCAGATAAATCTGGTAACCGGGCACACTTCCGCCCGCTATGCCGGTGTTGGTGACGACCGTATAGCTGTAGTTCACGGTGTTGCCGTTGGTGTCGCGTATCTGGCGCAGTGCCCATTTGAAGATGTTGCCGCTTGCAGGATCGGCCAGGATTGCATCGTTGACGGTAACGTTATTGTCATCCGGCTTACCGCCGTAGAAGTACCTGGTGCCGTTCTTGTCGATCACCTCCCACCAGTAGTTGGAGGGAAGAGTCCCGTGCCGGATGATCTTGCGGAATTGCCCTTCCACGCGGGGATGGAATATCTTGTCCTGGCTGCGCGGGACAGGCGCCCCCCTGTGGGCGACGGGCGCCAGCTGCTCGCCATCCAGGGTGTAGGTCTCGGTCTCCATCTTCGCGTCATAGCGCGGTACGCCCCACCGTGTATCTATGGAGATCGCCGGCACCGGGAGGTCCCACCCGAGCCCCGTCCAGCCGTTCCCCCCCGACGAGTTGTACTGGAGCGCCAGGCTCGGCTGCAGCTTGTTCCGGCCCGGAGGGAGCTCTATCGGATAGGAGAGGTTGGCCGTACCCTTGTTGTTCGCCTTGGGCGGCTCGATCAGGTTCACGTTTGCCGAGGGGTCCGCGGCCTTGATGTCCTTGATGGAGTTGGGGTTGAAGGAAAGCGCCTGGGGATGCTCCGGGACTACGAGGGTGGAGTTGATGATGTCGGTGAAGTGGGTGCTCTCGGACACGATCTGGGAGTTGGCCGTATCGACGCTAACGCGGCTGAGCGGCTGCCACTGCATGAGCGACTCGTTGTAGAAGAGCATGTTGACGTCGTTGTCGGTCTGGCCGGCGGGCAGGAGGGTCTTGGAGTAGCCGAAGGAAATCTTGATCGGCTTCTTGAACTTCATGCCGTGGGGGAGGAACCGGTACCCCGCGGCCGGAGAGGTGACGTTCACCATCCCCGGGTCGAGCTTGGCCAGGTCCGCCTGGGTGAGGGGGACGATGGTGATCTCGGTGTCCGTGTCCACCGCCCCTTCCGGGATGTCGAGGGTCACCCCTTCGTGGGCGATCTTCTTCGCCTGGCCGGGGATGACGACTTCGCTGTACTTCACCCGGGCGTCGGCAAAGGGGGCGTTCCCCCGCGACTCCACCTTGGGTTGGGCGACGCCTGCGCCGGGATCGGCGTTACGGTCCAGGGTCACGCTGCACGATGCCCCCTGCTGACCCGCATAGTCGGTGACCGCCTGGGCTGCCCACGGCTTGTTGTCCGGGTCGTCGGCATAGCAGGTCTCGTCCTTGGTGAGGGAAACGCTGAAGGCGCCGTCCGCGTTGGCGGAGTTCTTTCCTGCCACGGTCACGTTGACGGTGCCCCCATTGCTCGCCGCCGGCGCGGCAAAGCCCTGGATGTAGGCGGTCCGGCCGAAGTATTCGCCGTCCCGCGGATAGCTGACGACGATGCGCGGCTGGCCGGACATGGTGCCGGCCGGGCTGGCGGCGACGCGTATCTCGTTGATGGAGCCGGACGGAACGCCGGTCTTGAGCCTGAGCGAGCGGGTGTCGAACACCAGGCGCAGGGCATCGGCGGCAACCTGGGCAGGAACGGCAACCTCGTTCCACCCTGCCCTGAGTGTGGAGAGGTCGAGCTGCCAGCCGCTCTTCACGTCCTGCCAGGCGCCGCCGGACAGGTACTGGAGCGATGCCTTGAGGCGGACCGGGCCGCTGACGTGGAGGCGCATTTTTTCCGGCTCCACGGTCCGCTCGAAGGTCACCTGCAGATCGGGATTCTTGCCGGACGCATGGACGGCAAAAGAGGTGGCGGTGTCGCCGTCGTAGACGCCGGGGGCGGAGACTGAGGCGACCGAGTTCCAGCCGCTGTCGGTCTCCACGAGAAGGGTCGGGTTCCTGATGGCCGCCGCGCCGGAAGGAGAGCTGAACTCAATCTTGTTGACCCCCTGCACCAGCCAGGCGGGATTGATCTCCTCGATCTGGGAGCTCCAGGAAGGGGTGGCGCCGGCTGCCTGGGGGATCACGTACCCCCCGGACCAGGAGCCGTTGTTGATCCGCTTCCGGATGCTGACCGGGCGCAGGATGTTGTAGCCGTCGTAGACCAGGTAGGCGCGCTTGAAGAGGGACGGGTCCTGGCTGACGGTCAGGGAGGCGGTCGCCGAGCTGTTGTCCGTGGAGCCGTCCGGAATGGCCATCTCGGAGGGGGTGGCCGCGACGGTGAAGATGTTGGGGTCCCCCTTGGCGAGCACATCGAGGGCCTCCTGAGGGGTCTTGAGCCCCGCCAGGGTGGCGTGGGGAACATCGTCACCCGTTGCCCGGGAACCGGTCCCCCAGATTTCGACCTCGGCAATGCCGGCGGTGACGTTCCCCTGGGGGACGAATTCCAGGAGAAGCCGGCCGGTGGAGACCGGCGCATCGGCGGTCAGGGTGTTCCAGGCATTGCCGAGGGTTGCGAGCGATTTACCGGTGAGGGAGGGGATCGGCTCCCAAGCCCCGGCGTTGTCCCGGTAGACGTTCAGCTGATAGGAGGATGGGCCGTAAAGCCGGATGCTCCCGATGGCGGCCGGTGCGGGGAAGGTAACGGTGACGCGGGCGGGCTGGGCCGGGGAATAGGCAGTAGTCGTGTCATTGTCGAAAAGCCGCTGTGCGGCCGCATTCTCGGCTTCGGCAACGTTCGGCGGCAACTGCGAGGTATCGGCCGAGACCGTGGCCGGCGTCAGCTTGATGGGAACCGGGGTTGCCGGCGCCGCTGCCGCCGACGCCGTTGCCGCCAATCCGGCAAAGGGCTGCATGACCATGGCCGCCAGGACCAGAACGGCGGTCGCCACTTTGAATTTCCCATTCCAGAGCATACGTCTCCCTCCTGCACTATAAGAAAATCAGATCTGGTTATTGTTTCCCGGTCGCCGGCTGCTGCGCCTTGACGACGTCCATTTACTGCGCCGTGAAGCTCGCCGGTGCGAAGGTGTTGTCGGACATGTTCACCTGGGACGGACCCGGCGGCGGCACCGTATGCGCCGTCGTCATGTCCAGCGTGCACGCGGTCACATAAACGTCGTACAGCGCCCCCTTGGTCAGGCTGTTTTTGGGGATGACCGCCGTGTACGTATTTCCGTCGACCCAGGCAGTGGCGACCTCGGTATATTCGCCCCCCACATTGGCCCAGATGTTCACATAGTACGAGCCCGCCCCCGGCACCGCGTTCCAGTTGACGGCATAGCTGTTTGATCCGGGGGTCACGCTGATGCCGGTTTCCACCGGGAGCTGCGCCGTCGGAGCGGGTATGCTGAATTGGGCGGATACGGAGTCGGCAGACCCGGAGGCGGTGGCGGTTACCGTGTAGGTGCCGGCAGCGGGAACAGTGCCGAAGTCCCAGTAGGCGTAATGCGAATCGGTTGCGGGATAGGTGAACGTCAGGGGGGTCGTTATCCCCGGGCCGGTGACCGTAACGGTCCAGTCACCGGCCGGAGGAGTTCCCGTGGATGTAAGGATCGAGGACCATATCACCAGGCCGTATTGATCCGTTTGGGAGGAGTCTTTGCCCATGTACAGCGTTCCCCCCTTCGCCGCCATGTCGTATGAGCCGTCAACCCCTCCGGCTACCGCAAAGGTCATCGAGGAAGCGGAGATGTTCTCCCGGGAGGGAAGCGATGGAGAGGGAGACGTATCGCCCATCAGCAGCGGGATGCTGGCGGTATGGGCCAGGACTTGAACGGCGTAGCTGCCATCGGCAAGAGTGGGCAATGGGAAGGAATAGGAGGCCGCGGCGGAATCGGCGTTGATGTAGCCGGACGCCACCGCGCTGCCGGTCCCGTCGGTGACTGTGTAGTGGTATGAGCCTGCCCCCGGCACGGGGGTCCAGGATACGGCGCTGCCGTTTTTGGTGAGGGGTGGTTGCGGGATGGTGCTCGCGGCATCGATGGTAAAGGTAGAGATCAGAGTGGCGGTACCGTTGGATGCGGTGGCGGTATAGGTGCCCGTGGCGGGATTCAGCCCTTCCCACCGCCATATCTCGTAACTGGCCGGGGCGCCGTCGTCGTAGGGGACCGTGAGCGGCTGCGTAATGCCGGGGCCGGTGATGGTGATCCGCCATCCTCCGGTCAGGCCGGGGCCGGTTCCCTGGCTGTCCCTCAAGGTGGCGAGCACTGCCAGCCCGTTTGTTCCCGACCCGTCGTTCAAGGTGCCGCCGGAAACCTTGAGAGTGTATACGGGAGCAACGTTCGACGTGGTGGAAACGCTGCCGCCGCCGCTGCCGCCACCGCCGCACGCAGCCATAATGCCCAAACAGATTGCCAGAGTTACCGCTTTCAGCATTTTCATAACCGCTCCTCTAAAAAATAAAAAAGCCTACCCTCGAAAAGGCAGGCTTCATATGGATAAACTCCACCATACGTCACTTCGGCAGCCCCTCTATCCGGCTCGGTCGGATGGTAGCTTTGTGCCACACGGTTACCCGTGCTTTACCTTTTCGGCGACATGAACGATCTCTATTCAATTTTCACAAAAAAACCTATTCCAGGAATACGGTACCTATCGTGGAATGGGCTTGTTGCCTGTCATAGCCTCCCGCTACAGAGAAAGATAGTTGAGGCTTTCGTAGTATATTTTTATGAAGTTGTCAATTAATTTATCGCTATTAACATAATTTTTTCCGCTGGTTGCAGCTTCCGCTCCGGGGGGATGTTGCCCCGGCCACGTTTACCAGATGAACTCCCGGGCGATCTCCCGCTTGTCGTTGCCGTACAGGACGTGGAACACCCGGAGCCGCTTCAGCTTCACCGGCGACAGGCTCCCGAGGGGAATGTAGACGATCTTCCGCCCGAGCCGCCCCGCGATCTGCCGGAAGATGCTGCGGGGAGGGCGGGGCGCCACATAGACCACGTGCCGCTCCCGGGTATAGTCGAGGGCCGCCAGCAGAAGCACCTCCGACTTCGACCGGGCAAAAGAGTAGTCCCGGTCCTGCCAGACGTCGAGCATCCGGCGCGGCGGGGAGGAGAGCAGGAACCCGCCGTACTCGCAGCGACAGATGCCGGGGCCGACGATGTTCTCCGCGGGCTGGGTGGCGTAGAAGGCCATGTCCGATTCCTGGTCGTGCTCTCCGAGCCAGGTCATGAGATACGGGAAGCGGTCGTTCCCCCGGTCCTCGTCGAAGACCACAACCACGCTCCCCACCCCACCGGTGACGCGCCGGTTCTCCCGCACGTATAGCCGCCCTTCGTGCAGGTTGCGCAGGGTCTCGCGCATGTCGATCCCGTCCAGGAGCGATGCGGTGAACGGCTCCACCCGCCCCTCCTCCTCGGAGAGCTGGCGCGCCCCCTTTTTCTTCAGGAACCTGCCGTATTCCTCGATCACCAGGTCTTCCGGCGGGTAGGAGCAGATGGCGGGGGTGTCGAACCCCGCGAGCCAGTCGCCGGGCCGCTCTTCCCGCTTTCTCCGGAGAAAGCGGAGCCGGGAGAGCCCCTTTGCCTCCCGCCGCGGCCGGGGGCGGAAGCGGAGCCGCCGGCTCGTCCCCCACAAGTCCTCTGGTCGCAGGCGCAGGGTCGGGATGTCGGCGGTTTCCCGCTGCCAGGGGTAGTGGCTGGCGAGCCGCCAGACCGCGTAGGCGAAATTGTCGTCCACGCAGGCGCGGGCGCAGGTGAGCATCTGGTAGAGGTCGGGGAGGAGCTGCCCGGCGAGGAGGGCATAGTTGCGGGCGAAGCGGAAAAAGGCGCGCCGCTGCCAGGGATGGACCGGCTCCCCGGTCTCCTGCCGGTAGTGGCGGGACGCCTCCTGAAAGAGGCGAAAGATCACCCGCTGGCGGTCGGGCATCTCCCCCGTCACTCCCACGTGGCGGGCGCTCCGGACGAGCGATTCCAGAAGCGCCTCCTCCTCGGGGATCGCCCGCTTCCCCCCTTCGATCAGCTCGAAGGCGCTGAACCGCCGCCGCAATGTCCCCTCCTCACGCGCCGGCTCGGGGGGGAGCTCCCCCCGCCTCGTTTCGTAGACGGCGGAGAGGAACGGGAACTCCCCCAGGATCTCCCGGGCGGAGTCGGGGTGGAGGTTGAACAGCCGCACGCTCTCCCGCCTCACCCGGCCGAGCGGCTCGGCCTGCGGTTCGGCGAAGAACCCCTTCACCCGCTCCAGGTGGTACATGCCGCAGACCAGCAGGACCCGCTCATGCCGGGCGGCGAGCTGGCGGAGGCGCCAGGCCATCCCCTTTTCCCGGCGCAGGTCCTCCCGGTCGGGGGGGACGTTCCGCGAGACAGCCAGGTACTCCCGGTAGTACGCGGCCAGTCCGATGCGCTGGACCGCGTAGGAATCGGGGAGCGGCTCGTTGTGGAGGGGGTAGTCGTCCAGGTCGAGGTCGATCAGGTGGAGGGGGATGTCCTTTTCCCCGGCGAGCCGGGCCGCCTCCACCAGGGGATCGGCCGGCTCGACGAGCAGGTAGACGCTCTGGGGCGACTCTTCCGCCGGCGTTCCCTTCAGGAGGCTCGCGGCGCTCACCTCATAGCTGAGGACCGAGATTTGGGGGAGCCTCTCGACGGCGCGGAGGAACGGTTTTTCCAGGGTGGCGGGGAGCTCGACGGCAATACAGTCGGGCTTTACGGCCTTTACCGCCTCCCGCACCAGGTGGGCGAACTCCATCCGGTAGTGGAGGGCCGGGAGGGCGTGGACATTGCCGAATTGTTCGAGATGGAGCCGGTGGGGCATGGCTACAGGAACTCCTCGAAGTAGTCCAGGTCCTTGTGGAAGGTTTCCCGGAGCCGCCAGAGGGAATGGAAGGCAAGGGCGAGGCAGAGGATGCCCACGGCGACGGCGCTCCCCGTGAGGCCCAGCTGCCGGCGGCCCCCCTGAAAGAGGAGCGTGATCGGGACCACCATCCCCCGCACGAAGTTGGGGACCGTGGTGGCGACCGTGGCCCGCAGGTTGGTGCCGAACTGCTCGGCGGCGATGGTGACGAAGATGGCCCAGTAGCCGCTGGCAAACCCCAGGAAGGCGCAGATCCCGTAGAACTGCGCCGGGGAAGCGCTTCCCTGGAGGAAGTAGACCGCTATCCCCGCGACGGTCAGGGTCATGAAGATGAACACCACCTTCTTCCTGCTCCGGAAGAGCTGGCTCAGCATCCCGCTGGCCAGGTCACCGAACACGAGCCCCAGGTAGCAGAACATGACCGCGTTCCCCGCCGACACCGGGCCGGTGGTCCCGAGAGCCCGGGCGAATTCCGGGGAAAAGGTGATGAGAACGCCGACCACGAACCAGATGGGGGTGCCGATCAGGATGGAGTGGGCGAAGCGGGCAAAGCGGTCCCGGTCGGTGAACAGCGCCAGGAAGTTGCCGCTCCGGACCGGCCGCCCCTGCATCTCCCGGAACATTCCCGATTCGGCCACGCTGATCCGCATGACCAGGAGGAAAAGCCCGAGTACACCCCCGAGGAAAAAGGCGGTGCGCCACTCGAAGGTCTTGGCGACGAAGTTGGCGAGGATCGCCCCGGACACGCCGACCGACGCGACGATCATGGTCCCGTAGCCGCGCACGCTCTTGTGGAGGATCTCGCTCACCAGGGTGATCCCCGCCCCCAGCTCCCCGGCCAGGCCTATTCCCGCGACGAAGCGCAACGCCGCATAGGCGGGGAGCGAGGTCGCCATGCCGTTGGCCAGGTTGGCGAGCGAGTAGAGGAAGATGGAGCCGAACATGATCTTCAGCCGCCCCTTCTTGTCCCCCAGCACCCCCCAGAGGATGCCGCCCACAAGCATCCCGGCCATCTGCATGTTGAGCAGGAGCACCCCACGGTCGATCAGTTCCTGTCCGGCAAGCCCCAGCGCCTTGAGGCTCGGGACCCGGACGATGCTGAACAGCACCAGGTCGTAAATGTCGACGAAGTAGCCGAGGGCGGCAACGATCACGGGAAGGGAGAGGACGGTTTTCAGGGCGCCGGCCGGTGCGGCGGAGAGGGCTGAGTCGTTCATGGGCACCTCGCGTTGGCTTGTTCTTTCAAAAAAGGGACTTTTTTGGTTTATTTTTGCGATTTTCCCGGTCGCCCCTGTCCCCGAAATTCCACTCGTGTTGACGATGAGTCGGACATGGAATCAACCTTCGACTGACGGCATAAACGTTGGCGCTACTTCAGATACCGCAGCGCCTCTTCCCCGAGGATCCGCTCCACCGCCAGCGGCATAAGCTCCAGCGCCTCCTGCTCGGTGGCATGCATCATCTTCAGGGCGTAGCGGGCGATGTTGATCCCATCCCGCACCGAGTAGAGCTCGTCGGCGGCGTGGGCCGCCTGGAGGAAGTCCACCACATAGCGCAGGACCCGGCTCCCGGCGAAGGGGAGGTTCTCCTTCAAGATCAGGAACTCCTCCTCCGCCTCCGGGAAGTCGATGTAGATCTGGGGCTGGAGGCGGGAATGGATGTACTCGGGGACCTCGAAGGTGGAGGCATCCTCGTTCATGGTGACCACGATCCGGAAATCCCGGTGGGCCGGGATGCGCAGCCCCGTGATGATCGACTCCACGTAGCGCCGGTCGTCCAGAAGCGGCGCGAGCGACGCCCATGCCTTCTCGCTCATCCGGTTCCCCTCGTCGAGGATCAGCACTCCCCCCTTCAGCATGGCGGAGACGAGCGACGAGGCGGCATACTGGATCGTGCCGTCCGGGCCGATCACCGGGGTGACGATCAGGTCTTCGGGGCGGGTGTCCATGGTCGCCTGGAAGAGGTAGACCGGCCGGTTCAAGCGCCGGGCCGCGGCGTAGGCGAGGGTTGTCTTCCCCACCCCCGGCTTGCCTATCAGACGCGGGTTGAAAGGGATGTCCCGGTCGTCGATCACCATCCAGGCCGCCAGGAGCTGTTTCAGGAGCTCCTCCTGGCCGACCCATTTGAGCGGCAGCTCCACCGGTCCGGCCAGGGAAAGGGTGATGTTGTCGATTATAACGTGTTCCATATATACTCCTGTATGTTCACCCCCCCCTTTCGCAAAGGGGGGCGAGGGGGTTTAACAACAAATTTATCAACAGCTGCCAAATCCCCCTGAATCCCCCTTTGCAAAAAGGGGACTTAAAAAGCTACGTATTATGCTCGTGCAGGTACATCATCGCCAGCCGCCCCCGGTTCTCCAGGCAGCGCGGGCAGAGCTCGCCGGCGTCCTTCCAGACCTCCCCGGCCAGCCACTCCCCCGCCTCGGCGAACGCCGACCGGGAGGACGCAGGATCGAATGCTTCCCCGCAGATGGCGCAGATTTTCTTTGCCCCGTTTTCCATACCTATTTTTACCACACTTGTTTACTGATTTGCAAAGGGGGGGATTTGCCCCTATAATCGCCGTAACGACACGAACCGGGAGGGGCATCATGCTCACCATGCAGGAGATCAGAAGCCACTATTTTTTCATCGAGGAGGACGCCGCCCTCCTGAAGTCCCTCCAACCCCTGATGGCCGCCAGCGCAGACCGGATGGCGGATGAGTTTTACGACTTCCTCCTGGGGATACCGGAAACCGCCGAATTTCTCAAGGGGGACCTCCTCCTCAACCGGCTCAAGACGACCCACAAGGAGTGGTTCGTCTCCCTCTTTTCCGGGAGCTACGACAACCAGTACTACCACATCCTCCAGCGGATCGGTTATGCCCACGTCCGGGTGGGGCTTAACGCCCACTACGTCAATGCCGCCATGAACGTGGTGCGCCGTTTCCTGATCGAGCTCCTCCAGGAGAACTTCCCGGTGCTGGAGGAGCGGCGCAAGTACCGCAACGCGGTGGAGCGGATCATCGACATCAACCTGGACATCCTGAGCGCCTCCTATCAGGAAGAAGCGCTCAAGAAGGTGTTCGTCTCCCACCGGCTGGAATCGCAGCTGATCCAGGCGGCGGAGCGCTTCACCTACGGGCTCAACCTGGTGCTGGTGCTGGCGCTGGCCGGGGTTTCGCTCTCGGTGGTCGGCCTGTTCGTCTGGGACATCGTCCACATCTTCCAGGGTGACGTGGAAAAGGGGATTCTCGGGGCGCTCGGCACCCTGCTGATCATCTGGATGATGATCGAGCTGATGGACAACGAGATCAAGACCCTCAAGGGGGGAAAGTTCAACATCCTGGTCTTCATCGGCGTGATCATCGTCGCCCTGATCCGGGAGATCCTGATCTCCACCCTGCGCCACGACGCCCTGGAGACCCAGGTCTTCCTGGCCGGGACGCTCCTGATCCTCGGGGTGGTCTACTACCTGGTCGCCCGGAGCCAGCATGCGAACACGGTTGCGTAGGGCGGGCGCGGCATTCCGCCCATCTCGCGCCCGGTTGGATTCACCATTCACCATTCACCATTCACCGTTTTCCGTTCGCCGCCTTTTCCACCAGGTCCGCCAGGCAGTCGATGAAGAGCGGGGAGTCGTTCAGCGACGGCGAACGCCGGAAGTTGTCGATGCCCAATCCCTTTGCCTCCTCCCCGTACTGGACGTCGATCTCGTAGAGGGTCTCGATGTGGTCCGAGACGAACGAGAGCGGGACCATCAGCAGGTTCTTGCTGCCGTGCCCCGCCAGGTGCCGGATCATCTCCTCGGTGGAGGGCTCCAGCCACTTGACCGGCCCGGCCCGCGACTGGAACGCCAGGTGGTGGTCCATCCCGCCGAGCCGCTCCATGACCAGGCGGACCGTCTCTTCGATGTGGCCGAGGTAGGGATCCCCCTGGTCGATGAACGACTGGGGAAGGGAATGGGCGGAAAAGACCAGTTCCACCTTGTCCCGCTCGGCGAAGGAGGCGAGCCCCTCCTCGATCCGCTCCGCCAGCGCCCGGATGTAGAGGGGGTGGTCGTAGAAGCGGTCGACGAAGGAGACTTCGAACTTCCCCCCCGCCTCCGCCAAGACCCGCTTCAGCTCGTTGAGGCTGGAGCCGGTGGTGGCCCGGGAATAATGGGGGTAGAGGGAGAGAGCGACGATCCGGGAGATCCCCTCCCGCTTGATGGCCGCCAGCGCCTCGATGGTGGAAGGCCGCCAGTAGCGCATCGCCACGAAGCAGCGGTACGCCGGGCCGAGCCTGTCTTCCAAGGCAGCTGCCTGCCCTTCGGTCAGTTCCCGGATCGGGGACTTGCCGCCGATCCGCTCGTAGTATCGTTCCACCTTGGGGGCGCGCCGCCGGGCGATGAAGCGGGCAATCAGGGGCTGGAGCAAGGCGGGGCCGATCCGGATGATGTCCCGGTCGGAGAAGAGGTTCACGAGAAACGGTTCGACCGCGTCGAGGGAATCGGGACCCCCCATCTGGAGGAGGAGTACGGCTGTTTTTGCTGGCATGCGCACCTCGGCTTGCGTGGAGTAAGGCTGCCGGCAATTGTCGCAGATACGCGGCCGTCTGTAAAGATGTAACCTTCACTTCGCCATTGACTTCCCGGACAGAATGGCTATAGTTGTGCGCGGGCGGCGGCCCGCCCCTGTTCCCCCCGATTTCCATATCCAGCGAGGTTTTCCATGGACTGTATCGCAACCCAGAGCCTGAAACACTGCACCTGCACCTACGCCGCCTGCGACAAGCGGGGCAACTGCTGCAAGTGCGTCGCCTACCACCAGCAAAAGGGAGAGATCCCCGGCTGCTTCTTCACCCCGGAAGGGGAGCGGAGCTACGACCGTTCCTTCCGCAATTTCCTCCTCGATCGCAGCGGCAGCATGAAGTAGCGGTTACTTCCCTTTTCCCCACAGCTCCCTGAGCCGCTGGTCCCGGCCGCACAGGAAACGGTACGTCTTGTAGCGGGCCGGGTTCTTCTTGTAATAGCTCTGGTGGTACTCCTCGGCGGGGTAGAACTCCCCGGCGGGGACGATCTCGGTGACGATCCGCCACCCCCGCGCCTTCTCCAGCGCCCGTTTCGACTCCTCGGCGAGCCGCCGCTGGCTCTCGTCGTGGTAGAAGATGGCGGTCCGGTACTGGTTTCCCGCGTCGCAGAACTGGCGGTTCGCCGTGAGGGGATCGACGTTGTGCCAGAAGACGTCGAGAAGCCGCGCATAGCTCACCCGGTCCGGGTCGTAGACCACCCGGACCGACTCGGCATGCCCGGTCCCCCCCGCCGAAACCTCCTCGTAGGTGGGGTTTCGCGTATGCCCGCCGGTGTACCCCGCGGTGGTGGAAACCACGCCGTCCAGCTCATCGAACGGGTGCTGCATGCACCAGAAGCAACCTCCCGCGAACGTGGCCGTTGCCAGCCGTTTCCCCGCCGCCTCCCCGGGCCGCTCCGCCGCCGGGAGCGCCGCAGCCAGCATCAGGCCGGCTGCGGCCAGCACGAACCGAACAAATGTTTTCATCCCCTCCTCCTCTCCCCTGCATGTTCGCTACAGTCACCGTTTACAAACCCTCATTTACCCCTCCCCCGCGCCTGCCAGCGGACCCAGGAAAGCCAGCCGACGATGAAGAGGTTGACCGCCAGGATGCTCAGCTTGACCGGCGTCACCGAGACGGTCAGCTCGTAGAGCTCGACGGGAAGGTAGAGGCTGCCGGAGAGGATGCCGAACCACTCGGCCCAGACCCGCTGCCGCCACAGGCCAACGGCCTCGGCGAACCGGACCACGGCGTAGACCATCGCAGTCAGCGCCAGGGCCCAGAGGCGGGCATCGGTCGCGGCAGCCGCGGCATCGAGAAAAATACGGGGAAACCGTTTGGCCGGATTGAGATGGAGATGGCGGACGACCTCTTCTGCCAGCGCCTGGACATCATGGTGGATGAGCACCAGCAGACCAAGCCCGGCAATAACGACAGCTCCCCCCTTGGCAGCCTCGAACAGCGCCACCGCCCGAAGCCCGGCAACGATGGTATCTTTCTGCCCGCGCACCCTGCGGCGCTTTGCCATTTCCCCTCCCCTGCCGCCCCGGCAAAGCGGCATCCTCCGGCGCCGGCATCGACCATGCCTGCAAGCGTTCTCCTAAAGGTGTACCAGTTCCACTCCCTTTGCGCAACAACGGCTGCTTTATTTTGCACGGGAGAATGGCCCGCCGCGTCCCGTTGTCAAGAGTGGCGGAGAGGGTATACTCAACATGAGGCTCAAAATCCGCGCATGAAAGGGAGAGCCATGCCGCGCGACATCCCGGTGGGAAACGGCACGCTCCTGGTCTGCTTCGACCGGAGCTACACGATCCGCGACCTCTACTACCCCCACGTGGGGCAGGAAAACCATCTCGGCGGGCGGCAGTGCCGGTTCGGGGTCTGGGCGGACGGCCGCTTTGCCTGGGTGGGGGATGGGTGGGAAATGGAGCTCGGCTACGAGACCGATACCCTGGTCACCCGGGTGAGCCTTTATCACCGGGAACTGGGGGTGCTCCTCGCCTGCCGGGACGCGGTCGACTTCCACGAAAACATCTATCTGCGGGAGGTCGTCGTCGAAAACCTGTTCCCCGCGGAACGGGAAATCCGCCTCTTCTTCGGCCAGGATTTCGCCATTTCCGGCAACAGCGTGGGGGACACGGCCGCCTTCGACCCCGAAACCGGCGGGGTGGTGCACTACAAGGGGTCCCGCTATTTTCTGGCCAACTGCGCCGCGGAGAGCGCGGACGGTCCGCCCCTGTTCGCCGTGGGGCAGAAGGAGCAGGAAAGCAGGGAGGGGACCTTCCGCGATGCGGAGGACGGCGTTCTCTCGGGAAACCCGATCGCCCAGGGGTCGGTCGACTCGATGATCGCCCTCTCTCTGACCGTGGCCGGCCTGGGGCGCGGCACCGCCCACTACTGGCTGGCGGCCGGGGAGAACTGGCAGGAGGTGCGGCGGCTGGACGGCCTGGTGAAGCACAAGGGTCCCGAACGTTTGATCCGGCGCACCGCCGACTACTGGAGCCTCTGGGTGCGCAAGGAGACCCCGCCGCTGGAGGATCTGCCGGACAAGGTGGCGGTGCTTTACCGCAGAAGCCTCCTCATCCTGCGAACCCAGATCGATTGGGATGGGGGGATTCTGGCGGCCAACGATTCGGACGTCATCCTGTTCAACCGGGACACCTACTCCTACGTATGGCCCCGTGACGGCGCCCTGGTGGCCAACGCCCTCGACCTGGCGGGATATCCGGAGGTCTCCCAGGGGTTCTTCCGGTTCGTCGCCCGGATCATCGAACCCCGGGGATACCTGTTGCACAAGTACAACCCGGACGGGACCCCCGCCTCCTCCTGGCACCCCTGGTTCGAGCAGGGGAAGTCGCAGCTCCCGATCCAGGAGGACGAAACCGCCCTGGTGGTCTGGGCTCTCTGGCACCACTTCGTCCTCTACCGGGACATCGAGTTCATAAAGCCGCTCTACAAGGCTATTATCAAGAATGCAGCTGATTTCATGTGCGCCTACCGCGACCCGGCAACGCGCCTCCCATTCCCCTCCTACGACCTGTGGGAGGAGCGGCGGGGGACCCTCTCCTTCACGGTCGGCGCGGTGTTCGGCGGGCTGACCGCGGCGTCCCTCTTCTGCACGGTGTTCGGCGAAGAGGAACGGGCCGAGCGCTACCGCCGGTCGGCGGCGGAGGTCCGGGATGCGGCCAGCACCCACCTCTGGCGGGAGGAACTGGGCCGCTTCTGCCGGATGCTCTCTCCCGACGGGACGGTGGACGGGACCTGCGACGCGAGCCTCTGGGGGCTGTTCGCCTTCGGCCTCTACAATGCCGACGACCCCCGCATCACGGCCACGGTTGCGGCATTGAAAGAGAAGCTGTGGGTCGGGACCCCGGTCGGCGGTTTGGCCCGCTACGAGAACGACCCGTACCAGCGGGTCTCCCCGGACCTGCCGGGAAACCCCTGGTTCATCGCCACCCTCTGGCTCGCCGACCACCTGGTGCAGAAGGCAAAAGGCGAGGAGGACCTGGCGGCGGCGGTCGAGACACTCTCCTGGGTCGCGGACCATGCCCTCCCGTCCGGCGTGCTGGCCGAGCAGGTCCACCCCTTCACGGGGAAACCGGTGTTCGTCTCCCCCCTCACCTGGAGCCACGGCACCTTCGTTGCCGTGGTCCAGCGCTATTTGCGGCACCTGGGAAACATCAGGAGCTGTCCTGAATGCGGCCTCCCCCTCTCGGCCGAAAGCCGGCGGGAGGACTGGATCGAACGGCTGTTCGGCGAGGCGTGCGACGCCATCCACGGCATCTGCCGGGTGTGAGGGAGATACACCCACCGGTGGCGGACGAGAAGGCAAAAAAAAGGCCCCGCAGAACGGGGCCTTTTTTTGTTGTTGTAACACCCTGAAGCTAATACGATACTGCTGCTATGGCGGCAATCTGGGCAGCCGTCAGCGGGTTTGATCCCGTCGAGCGGTATTGACTCATCGAACTGACGGATGCAATCGCGTTCGTGATCTGGGTAGCAGTCCTCGGTCCAAGC
The DNA here is from genome assembly GCA_036518435.1 of Geobacteraceae bacterium. Classification (GTDB taxonomy): domain Bacteria; phylum Desulfobacterota; class Desulfuromonadia; order Geobacterales; family Geobacteraceae; genus JAMPXD01. The sequence goes on along the minus strand of DATDNF010000021.1, from coordinate 83,969 downwards.
GTACCATGGCAACCGAGGCAACTGCTCTTATAGAATGCCAAGGCGTCAAAAGCAGCAGCAGCGGTGGTCGCCGTGGCCTGGGCCGAGGCGGCGCTCTCACCGGCGCTGTTCACCGACGTAACGACGTAGTAGTAAGCGGTGCCGGCGGCAAGGCCGGTCTGGACGTAGGGAGAAGTCGCCCCGGTGATCTTCGTTCCGCTGGTTTTGGTGACTCCGGAGGCGGTGGACCAATAGACGTTGTACGAGGTGGCACCGGAAACCGCCGGCCAGGAGATGGTCACCTGGTTGGTGCCGCCGGTGGCGGTCACACCGGTCGGGGCCGCAGGGATGACCACGGGGGGAGGATTGGTGGTCGCCATGGCCTGGGCCGAGGCGGGGCTCTCGCCGGAGACATTCACGGCAGTGACGATGTAGTAGTAACTGGTTCCCGCAGTGAGGCCGGTCTGGACATAGGGAGAGGTCGCCCCGCTGATCTTGGTCCCGGTCGCCGTGGTGACGCCGGAGGTTTTCGACCAGTAGATGTTGTACGAGGTGGAACCGGAAACCGCGGACCAGGATATGCTCACCTGGTTGGCGCCGCCGGTGGCGGTAACGCCGGTCGGGGCCGCGGGCACGGCCGGAGGCGGGGCGTTGGTGGTCGCCGAGGTCTGGGCCGAGGCGGTACTCTCGCCGACGGCGTTAACCGCCGTGACGACGTAGTAGTAGGTGGTGCCCGCGGAGAGGCCGGTCTGGACGTAGGAACTCGTTACGCCGGCGATTCTGGTCCCGCCGGTGCCGGCACCCGAGGTGGTGGACCAGTAGACGTTGTACGAGGTCGCACCGGAGACCGCCGACCAGGAGAGAGTTACCTGGTTGACGCCGCCGGTGGCCATCATACCGGTAGGGGCCCCAGGGAGAGTCGGGGCCGGGGCAGGCGTGAGGGTGGTTGCCGCAACCTGAACCGACGGGGCGCTTTCGCCGCTCCCGTTCACCGCGGTAACGACATAGTAGCAGGTGGTGCTGTCGCTCAGCCCCATCTGGACTGCGGGGCTCGTGGCACCGGCGATCTTCGTCCCGCTGGTTGTGGTTACCCCAGCCGTGGTGGACCAGTAAATGTTGTACGAGGTGGCGCCGGACACTGCCGGCCAGGAGACGGTCACCTGCTTGGTGCCGCCGGTGGCAGTCACGCCGGTGGGTGCGGCGGGAACAGGAGGCGGAGGCGGCGGGGCAACAGCGGTGGTCGCCGAAACCTGGGCGCAGGGTGCGCTTTCACCAGCGCTGTTCATTGCCGTAACGATATAGTAGTAGGTCGTGCCGGCGGCGAGACCGGTCTGGACGTAGGGACTCGTGGCACCGGCGATCTTGGTCCCCGTGGCGGTCATGACGCCGGAGCTGGTTGCATAGTAAACATTGTACGACGTCGCATTGCTCACGGCGGTCCAGGTGAGGGTCACCTGACCGGTGCCGCCGGTGGCGGTCACGCCGGTCGGGGCAGAGGGGACCGGAGGGGTCGTGGCGCCCGGGTTGCTGGGAAAGTTCCAGTTCGCCATGTCGGATACTGCGCCGGTGAAAATGGCGGCGCCGGTAGTGGCATCGGTGATGGTGAGGGTCCCATTGGAGAGGGAGAACTTCACATGGTCGAACAGGCCGTCGAGGCCGGTGTGGTTTGCGGTATACTGCCCGGTGATCGGGTCCTGGTTCATGGCCCCGTACATCACGAGGAGCGGCTGCAGCTTTTCCAGGAGGGTGGCGACGGAGGTATTGAGCTGGGAGCTGATCTTCTGGAGCGTGGCCAGATCGGGATTCATGAAGACCTGGGACGGGTCGGAGACGCCGGCGGCATTGGCCACCGCCGCATCCGACAGGGGGTTGATGTTGGCGGTGCCGGCCCCTTCGGAGAAGGAATGCAGGGTGTAGTTCGTGCCACCGGCACTCCCGGCGGCCTCCACGATGAAGGGGGCCTTCATGCCGGTAACGTCGATGGCATAGGTGCCGTTACTGCCGATGACCGTCGTCTTTTCCTGGTTCGAGGCGTCCTTCAGGGTTACCTGGCCCGCCAGGGTTGCCCCGACCGAGGCGGTCCCGCTCACGACCTGGGACGAAAGCCCCCCGCCGCTGCTGCCACACCCCGACAGCGTAAATGAAAAGGCCGACACGATGACGAGCACTGCCGCTCCGATACCGCCAATATTTTTGATCCTCATGAATCCTCCCTGGTTCCGTTGTCTGCTGCCGCCTGCGTTTCGCGAGTCCGATGAAGTGCCGGTAGGTCTGTTTCCTTCTCCCATCTCTCCGCTGCCTCCTTCCGCCCCGCCAGCCGATGCATAAAAAAAGCCGGGGCCGCATATCTCGTGATATTTCGGCAACCCGGCTGTCTCGTTGAGACCCTGTAGGCTTTCCGCCCCACCCTCGCGGATGGTTGAGTATTATCGTCTACCACCATCGATTGTCATACCGTTTACCGGCATAACCTGACGCGCCGTCAGTGTTTCATGAATCTCCCCTGCCGAATTTTGCCCGCAAAAAAGCCGGGGCCAAATATCGCGTGATATTTCGGCAACCCGGCTGTCTCAGAGAGACCCTTAGGCTTTCCGCCCCACCCTCGCGGGTGGTTGAGCATTTATCGTTTACCACTTGCTTTCGTTTGTTAATAATTACTCTACCGTAGTCGGCCTGAAAAAATCAAAAAAAATTTTTCTAATAAAAACAGGGTATTCCAGCCGGGGGGAGTGCTTGCCGGAAAACCGGCGCGGAAAAGGGCACACCGCAGAATCAACGTTGTGCACCCCCCTCCTCCGCCGCGCGGATGGAGAGGGAGATCCGCCGACGCGCGCCGTCGACCGCCAGGACCTTGACCCTGACCAGCTGGCCGACCCGCACCGCCTCGTTCGGGTCCTTCACGTAGCGCTTCGCCAGGTGGCTGACATGGACGAGACCGTCCTGGTGCACCCCTATGTCGACGAAGGCGCCGAAGGCGGTCACGTTGGTCACCACCCCCTGGAGCACCATCCCCTCCCGCAGATCGGCAATCTCCCGGACGTCGTCCCGGAACGAGGCCGCCACGAACTCCTCCCGCGGGTCGCGCCCCGGCTTGCGCAGCTCGGCCAGGATGTCCCGCAGGGTGGGAAGGCCGACCGCCCCGCTCACGTACCGGGACGGGTCGATCCGGTCCACCTGCGCCGGGCCGGCGACGAGCTCCGCCAGAGAGAGACCGAGGTCCGCGGCCATCGCCTCCACCACCGGGTAGCGCTCGGGGTGTACCGCCGTGGCGTCGAGGGGATCCCGTCCGCCCCGGATCCGGAGAAAACCGGCCGCCTGCTCGAAGGCCTTGGCGCCGAACCGGGGAACCTTGAGGAGCGCGGTGCGGGAGGTGAATTCCCCGTGCTCGTCCCGGTGGCGGACGATCCCCTTCGCCAGAGATTCGCCGATGCCGGAGACGTAGGAGAGAAGCGCCCAGGAGGCGGTGCTCAGGTCGACCCCCACGTAGTTGACGCACGACTCCACCACCGCGTCGAGCGCCTTCTTCAGCTGCGTCTGGTTCACGTCGTGCTGGTACTGGCCGACGCCGATACTCTTCGGATCGATCTTCACCAGCTCGGCGAGCGGGTCCTGGAGCCTGCGGGCAATGGAGATGGCGCCGCGCACCGTGAGATCGAGCTCCGGGAATTCCTCCCGGGCGATCTCCGAGGCGGAATAGACGCTTGCCCCCGCCTCGCTCACCATGATGGCCGCTACCCTCTTCCCCGCCGCAGCGAGGGTCTCCCTGACGAACTGTTCCGTCTCCCGCCCGGCGGTGCCGTTGCCGATGGCGATCATTTCGCTTCCGTGGTCATCCAGAAGGCGCAGCAGGTCCTGCCGTGCTGCGGCCAACTTTCCCCCGCCGGTATGGGGATAGATGGTGGCATGGCCGAGGAACCGGCCGGTCCCGTCTACCGCCGCCAGCTTGCAGCCGGTGCGTAGCCCCGGGTCGATGCCGAGGACCCTCTTCCCCCCCGCCGGCGGGGCGAGGAGAAGGTTGCGCAGGTTCGCCGCGAAGACCCGGATCGCTGCCTCCTCGGCGCGCTCCTTCGCCGCAAGGCGGAGTTCCACCTCGATGGAAGGGGCAAGAAGCCGATGGTAGGCGTCTTCGGCAATCTCCTCCAGGAGCGGCCGGAAGATGCTCTCCCCGGCCACTACCCGCGCCTTCAGGCCGGCGACGATCTCCTCCACCGGGGCAACGATGGAAAGAAACAGCACCTCCTCCTTCTCGCCGCGCCGCATGGCGAGCATCCTGTGGGAGGGGACCTCGCGGAGCAGCTCCCGGTAATCGTAGTACATCTCGAACTTCGTGACCGTCCCCTTCCTGTCGGCGGCAACCTTCGCGGCGATCAGCCCCGCCTCCCAGGTCAGGCGGCGGACAAAGGCGCGCAGTTCCGCATCCTCGGCAAGCCGCTCCGCCAGGATATGACCCGCCCCCGCCAGGGCGGCCGCCGCATCGGGGATTTCCCGTGCCGGGTCGACAAAGGAAAGCGTCGCTTCCTCCGGGGTCCCGCAGGTCAGCGCCTGGGCGAAGACAATGTCGGCGAGCGGCTCCAGTCCCCGCTCCCGGGCGATGGTTGCCTTGGTGCGCCGCTTCGGCTTGTAAGGGAGGTAGAGGTCCTCCAGCCCGGTCTTCTGCCGGGCCGTCTCGATCCGTGCCCGGAGCTCCGGGGTGAGCTTTCCCTGCTCCCCGATCGTCTTGAGCACCGTCTGCTTCCGCTCTTCCAGTTCGGTGAAGTAGGCAAAACGCTCCTCGATGGTGCGGATCGCCACCTCGTCCAGCTCGCCGGTCCGCTCCTTCCGGTAGCGGGCGATGAAGGGGACCGTCGCCCCCTCCCGGAGGAGGGCCACGGTATTATCCACCTGAAATGGCTTGAATCCGCTCTCCTCGGTGATCCAGCCGAGAATGCGGGAAAGATCGGTATCAGTAAGAGCCATGGTGCCTCCGTACAGCGCAGATTCCACAAGGGGAGAGGATACTAGCACAAGCCGCCCGGCTTGAAAAGGGGGAGGAAAAAAGCCTCTTGCCAGCTTTTCTTTAATGCTGTGGTATGCTTTCATCAGGGTAGCTACCGGAGGTGTTGAATCCACTGCCGAGGAGGTAGCCGGAATCAAGGAAGTACATACCGAAGAAAAGCTCTGGCAGTACCGCAACCGTCGGCTCCAGCCGCCGGCATGACCCTGGGTGACAGGGTGCAGGGAAGAACAGGAATCGGAAAGGCCCGCCAGAATGGCGGGCCTTTCATGTATAAGCCATGTCCCCCTATCGCCGCCGTTTTATTTTCCCGGCGCGCCTTGTCAACGTCCCGCCCATGGTGTACGTTTATAGTGATCAGAGGGGAAGGTCTTCGCGCCGGCACGGCGTTCTTCCCGCAACGTCAAACTTGCGGCCAGCGGCCGCCAGGGAGGTATATCATGCGTAAAGTCATATTCGGCATCACGGTACCGGCACTCCTTCTCGGGGCGCTCATCGGCGGCGGCGTCGCCACTGAGGCCGCAGCGGCGGACGTACGGATCGGCGTCGGCATCAACATCGGGCCGCCCCCGATCATGGTCGCAGAGCCGCCGGAGGTGGTCCTGGTCCCCGGCAGCCAGGTCTATTTCGTGCCAGGCCTGGAATTCGACGTCTTCTTCAGCAACGGCTACTGGTGGTCGCCGCGCGGGGACAGGTGGTACCGGGCGCGGGCCTACAACGGGCCATGGCGGATCATAGATCGTCGCTTCGTCCCCGGCCCGGTGATCCGTGTTCCCCACGACTACCGGCGCGTCTACGGGCGGGAGCGGCATATCCCGTTCCGGGAGTGGCGGGAGCACCGCGGCAGAGGGGAGCACCGCGGCAGAGGGGAGTTCCGCGAAAGGGGCGAGCGCCGGGAAATGAGGGAACGCGGTGAGCGCCGGGAGGAATTTCGCGAAAGAGGGGAACGCGGTGAGCACGGCCGCGAGCGGTAGAGGCTGCACAGGCACAACGCACCCTCTGAGAATGGAGGAAACACAAATGCCCGCCGTCAAGGCGGGCATTTTGCGTCCGTCGGGCGCTCTCCTGGCCACCCGCGCCGGTTCTGCGCACAATTTTGCATTATACCCGGAATTATTTTTTTTCGCTAGCCTGTAAATATGCTTTTGCCGCGTTATAGTTATATCAAGGTAGCTACCTGAAACAGACTGTCGGAAAGGAGGGCAACACGATCGAAGATACTCCACCGGGCAGGAACCTGACAATGAATGCAGTGCCGATCCGGCAGTGGTAAATGCCGGAAAGAACCCTTGAAAAGGGAACCCAGGAAGCGCAAGAAAAAGAGGCCCGCCGAACATTGGCGGGCCTTTCATTTCGGGATAGCTTCTTTCAGCGACGGTCTTCGGTTTCCGGCCAGACAATAGCGTAGCTCGCGCTCCTGCCACCACCCGGATTCTGGCTGATCATTCCCCACTCCAGGAGCTGGGCGATCTCCCGGAACGCGGTGGCCCGGCTCACACCTGCGAGAGATGCGTATTTTCGAGTCGTGAGCCCCCCTTCAAACCTTCCGGGACCGGCATCCAGAAGCCGGTTTACCACCTTCCGCTGGCGCTCAGACAGCGGAACTCCGGCATGTTCCCGCCAGAACTCACCCTTCGCCAGGACGCTGCTGAGAAGCCGCTCGGATCTGTTCAGCGACCGGGTCATGCAGCCGAGGAACCAGAGAAGCCAGGAGGTCACGTCGCCGTCCCCTTTCTGGGTCCTCTCCAGCACGTCGTAGTACGCCTCCCGCTCCGCCATGATCTGCGACGAAAGGCTGTAGAACCGCCGGGGCTCCCGCTCGTCCTGCGCCAGCGCCATATCGGTGAGCGCCCGCGCGACCCGGCCGTTGCCGTCCTCGAAGGGGTGGATGGTCAGGAAGCGGAGGTGCGCCACCGCGGCCCGGATAATTCCCTCGGTCTTCCCCCGGCTTTCCCGCCACCACGCAAGGAAGGCCCGCATTTCCGTTTCCACACGCTCCACGGGTGGGGCTTCGAAGTGAACCGTCTCCCGTCCCACCGGCCCCGAAACGACCCGCATCGGCTCCCCGCCGCGCCTGTCGCCGACGATGATCCGGTGCATCCCGGAATAGCCGGTAGGGAAGAGGGCCGCCTGCCATCCCTTCAGCCGCTCGGCCGCCAAGGGCTCGTCGTGCTTCTGCGTCGCGTCCAAGAGAACCGAGACCAGCCCGTCCGCGTCCCGCGACACCGGCAACCCAGCCGACGGGAGCCCGAGCCGCCGCGCCACCGACGACCGCACCGCCCGCTCGTCCAGCCGCTCCCCCTCGATGGCGGACGTCTGCACCGCTTCCTCCACGAGGACGTCGGCCGTCGCCTCGGTCTCCAACTCGAACCCCAGCCCCCGCACCTTTTCGAGGAGCCTTCCCTGCCGCAGCCGGCACTCCCCCAGCGGGGCCAGGAGGGCGTTGGCGTCCCAGCGGAATGCGATCCAGTTCTTATGTTGCCAGAGGTAGTGAAGCATTTAATCGCCTTATTCGCTTCATAATGTGAAGCGTATATTTATTTTTACCGCTTCATCGGGCAAAAAGCAATAAAAAAGGCAGCGGGTTGCGCTACCGGTGGTGCCATCGTCCATTAAGTCTCTCCACAATTATGAAAACTTCTTGTACAACTTTCTCCAGTTTTCAAGACAATAAATTTTTTCAGGATCTAGGTCTACCTCGGGCAAGTCGTCACGTTTCTTTAACGCCATGATCTCCTTTAAAACTCTCATTTCGGCCATCATCATACAATGACCATGGATCACGTTTTTCAATTCTCCTTTGGAGGTATCCCATGAAGATGCGATCTCTTCCTCATTAAGGTCAGGACGGGAATCATAATAATCAAGCAAAGTAGTAACTTCTTCATTATTTGTTAAATAGTCAACAAACAACTCATAGTCCGACGCAAGAATTGCCCTCTTAATAACCGCGCCACCGTGTGTATCAATAAAAACTCCAACTGGGGGACTATATCCGTATTTTTTCTCAATATCCTTGGGAAAGAAAAGCATTGGAAAGTTGATATAATACAGCCACAAGGCCGCTTCGAGCATCACCCTAATATCAAGAAAAAAGAAAGTTCTTTCAATTGTTTGTTCTGGTAAAAAAGCCCCTTTATGCTTCTCTGACTAACTAGGTTGATAAGGATGAGAAGCATTTTCTGACAAAGCTTTTAAGTGTAATTGTAATCTCTTTTTTATCGGTTTACAAAAGTCGTCAGCTGGCAGGCTGCCAGTAATTATTGTATTCCAATTTGGAGAAAACTTATTCGAAAAATACTTTTGGATGATCTCGTAGTTGCCATTATTCCTAGTTTGCCTGTAATAGTAGTTTTGAAGTAGAGAAAATTCCAAAAAAAGCCGCATCATAGGACCCACAGACAATGTGAAACCGTTGAGTCCACATAAGATCGCTTCGGTTAAAATATACTTGCTCTCATAATAAAAATACCACTGCTTGAACAAGGTCAAGTCTTCGTCCCAAGAAAATATGGGGGCATCAAAAACATCTTGGATTGTTATGAAAGCTGCTAGCTTCCATTTAAAATCCAACCAATCCTTTCTATAAAGCTCCTCAGCTTCAATCAAGTTGCATATTTTCTTTGCTAGAGGTGAACAATGTTCGTCACCAAGCCCTAGTATTTTTTTGATTTCCCCAGGGCTTTGGGCATTTGCGATATCGGTGTGATACCAATAAGACGAAGCAACTTTGGGCTCCGCTGATTTTTTTATTAACTTTTCAAGCGTAGAATTTCGCTTTTTTCGCATAAAAAAAAGGCGGCCTTTCGACCGCCTCTCCGTCTAGCAAAATTTTTATTTCTGCGTCAGCCGGTGCACGCAGTCGACCATGAAGATCGCATTCTCCGGCGGCACCGTGGGGAGTATCCCGTGTCCGAGGTTGAAGATGAGCCCCGGCCGGCCGGCGTTCTCGTCGAGGACCCGTTTCACCTCGCGCTCGATAACCTCCTTGGGCGCGAAGAGGACGGTCGGGTCAAGATTCCCCTGGACCGCCATGTCGCCGAGGATGTCCCTCGCCTTGCCAAGGTTCACATGCCAGTCAAGACCCATGACATCGCCACCCGCCTGCTTGACGATGTCGAGCATGGTACCGGCCCCCTTGACGAAGTGGATGACCGGCACGTTGGTCCGGTTCAGGCCGTTGATAAGGCGCTGGGTGTACGGGAGGACATATTTCTCGTAGTCGGCCGGGGAGAGCATGCCGCCCCAGGTATCGAAGATCTGGATCGCCTGGGCGCCCGCCTTGATCTGGGCATTCAGGTACTCCATGTCCATGGTGGTGATTTTTTCCATGAGAGCCGCGTAGACCTCCGGCTCTGCGTACATCATCCTTTTCAGTGCCGCGAAGTCCTTGGACCCCTTCCCCTCCACCATGTAGCAGGCAAGGGTGAACGGCGCGCCGCCGAAGCCGATCAGCGGCACCTTGGTGGCGAGCTCCCGGCGCAGGATCTTCAGGGTCTCCAGCACATACGGAACATCCTGCTCCATCTGCGGGATGCGTAACGCCTCCACGTCGGCCATGGTGCGGATCGGGTGCTCGAAGACCGGGCCGGGAACGAAATCGAGCTTCATCCCCATCGGCTCCACCGGAGTGAGGATGTCGGAGAAAAGGATGGCTGCGTCAACGCCCAGGATGTCCACCGGCTGGATGGTCACCTCGGCGGCGAGCTCCGGGGTCTTGCAGAGCTCCAGGAAGGTGCACTTGGAGCGGACCCGCATGTAGTCGGGGAGATAGCGCCCCGCCTGGCGCATCAGCCACACCGGGGTGCGGTCAACCGGCTTGCCCCAGCAGGCGTCGAGAAAACGTGTATTCATGGGTAAAACCCTCCTTTTTTTATTCGATAAACCTTTTCACCACGAAGGCACGAAGAGCACGAAGGTAAAACAAAGAAAGCCTGGCGATTACCTCACGATTTCTTCAAGATTCTGTAAGGTAATCTCGAAGTAATCTTGAGGCAAAAAACGACTTTCTTCGTGTCCTTCGTGCCTTCGTGGTGAGATACTTTATTTCTCAGCCTTGCCTTGCATGCGGATAGGCACGTAGTTGCAGAACGGCTCTTCTGCCATGTAGTCCCCGTGAACCGCATCCGCCCGGGCCCGGCACCCGCCGCAGACGTTGATGAACTCGCACTCCCCGCACTTCCCCTTGTACGCCTTGAAGTTGCGCAGGTCCTTGAAGATCTCCGCGTTCTCCCAGATCTCCCGGAACGGGGTGAGCTTCACGTTCCCCGCGGTGCGGTGGAAGTAGGAGCAGGGCTTGACGTTGCCGAAGCAGTCGATCAGGCAGATGCTCTGCGCCGCGATGCACCCCTTGCCGCCGCCGGTGGAGAAGGTGAGGGAGCGGCGCTCGAACTTCACCCCCTCCGCCTTCGCCTTCTGCGGGACGATCCGGTAGTAGTGGGGGGCGCAGGTGGGGCGCATCAGGATGTCGTCCTCCAGCTTCTCCTGCTGGTAGTGCCAATCGAGGATATCCTCGTAGTCCTCCTTGGAAATCAGCTCGTTCATGATCTCCTCGCCGCGGCCGGTCGGGACGATCATGAACATGTACCAGGCGGTGGCACCGAGGGACTTGGCGACCTTGAAGGTGTTGGCGATGTCGTGCTGGTTCCTTTTGGTGAAGGAGGAGTTGATCAGGAACTTGATCCCGTGCTTGCGGAAGTAGCCGGCCGCCCGCACCACCCCGTCGAAGGCGCCCGGGCAGGAGCGGAAGTCGTCGTGCACCGCGGCGGTGGAGCCATCGAGCGAGAGCGACACCATCTTGATCTCCGCCTTTTTCATCTTCTCGCACACCTCGTCGTTCACCAGCGCGCCGTTGGTGGCCATGCACATGCGCAGCCCCAGCGAGGTGCCGTACTCAGCCAGCTCGAAGATATCCTTCCTGAGGAGCGGCTCGCCGCCGGAGAGGACGACGACCGGCTTGGAGAAGTCGGCGATTTCCTTCAGGAGCTTTTTCCCCTCCTCGGTGGTGAAATCACCCTCGGAGGAGGTCATGTCGGACGAGCAGCGGCAGTGGACGCACTTCAGGTTGCATTTCTGGGTGGTTTCCCAGGCGATCCATTTGGGGACGAATTCTTCAGCCATCGTTTCTCCAGGAAGACGTCATTTGCCCGTTTCCTCAGCTTAAAGTGTCATAGTCACGGTTTTACACCGGCCGATTTCAGCCTAATCTTTACAATCTTACTATGAAAAGGACGGAAAACTCAAGAAGTTTCGCCCCGCTACCCTTCGATCTTCCTGTTGAAGATCCAGACCGCCAGGGCAAAGCAAACCGCTGCCGTCCCGACCAGGATGGCGACGTACCCCCCGGCCACCGAGCCCTTCAGGAGCGCCTGGCGTGCCCCTTCGAAGATGGCGGTGGTGGGAAGCACCCTGACCGCGGGGAGGATGACGGCGGGGTAGGAGGAGAGGGGGAAGAAGATCCCCGCCATGAAGATGAGCGGGACGATCACCACCGCCTGCACCCGGCCGAGGTTCTCCGGCTTGTCTATAGTGGTGCCGCAGATGGTGCCGAGGCAGGAGAAGATCATGGAACCGAACACGATGAAGATCAGGTAGACAAGGAGGTGGCGGAAGGGGAAGCGGAACGGGGTGAGGAGGAAGATCACCGCGGCCACCGCCACCCCCTTGAGCGCCCCCTGGCAGAAGCCGGAGAAGATCTTGCCGATCACGATGTCATAGACCGTGATCGGGTTCACCCGGTACTCCTCGATGGTGTGCTGCACCTTGCGGTGGAACCACATGCTCCAGGCGCTCTCGTCGAAGGCGGCGTTGACCGCCGTCATGGAGATCAGCCCCGGCGCGATGAACAGGGCGTAGGGGACCCCCTCCACGTCGGCGATGTACCCCTTGAGCCCCACGCCGAAGGCGAGGTAGAGGGTAAGGGGATAGGCGATCACCGCCAGGAGCTCGGAAAAGAGGCTCCGGCGCAGCACCAGCATGTCCCTGCCCCAGATGGAAAAAGCGCCACGAAACATCAGTAACCCCTTCTGAGACTTATGGGACCTATGGGACAATATAGGTCCCATAAGTCCCCTTTGTCCCATACGTCCCTATGTTTACTCCCTGACCTTCTTTCCCGTCAGCTCGATGAAAACATCCTCCAGCGACGGCTCCCGCAGGCAGATCTTCCTGATGTCGGCGCTGCCGATAGCGTCCATGAGCGGTTTCAAGGCTTCCTCGCCGGTGAGCGAAAGGCGGAACAGGTTGCCGCTCCGCTCCGTCGACTGCACGAAGGGAAGCCCGCGCAGCAGCGTTTCGTACCGGTCGGCGTTTGCCCGGAACTCCAGCTCGTAGAGGTGGGAATGGGCGAGCGCCTCCTTCAGCTGGGCGGAGGTGCCGTCCACCAGCGTTTTCCCGTGGTCCATGATGACGATCCGGTCGCACAGGGTATCAGCCTCGTCCATGTAGTGGGTGGTGAGAAAGATGGTCATCTTCGCCCGGAGCGTCTGGATGTAATCCCAGACCGCCCGCCGCGACTGGGGATCGAGGCCGGTGGTCGGCTCGTCGAGTATCAGCACCCGCGGGTGGTGAACCAGTGCCCGCGCCACCACCAGGCGCCGCTGCATCCCGCCGGAATAGGTGTCGGGAAAGTCGTGCTGCCGTCCGGAGAGGCCGGTCAGCTCCAGAAGCTCGTCGATGACCGCGTTGTACTCCGCGGGGCGCATGCCGTGCATCCGGGCGTGAAGCACCAGGTTTTCCCGGGCGGTCAGGTAGCGGTCCAGGTTGTTCTCCTGGGGGACCACGCCGATCAGCCGCCGCACCTCCTTTGCCTCGGCCAGCACGCTCCGTCCCTCCACGGAGGCCTCCCCCGAGGTGGGGGAGAGCAGGGTGGTGAGGATCTTGATCAGGGTGGTCTTCCCGGCACCGTTGGGACCGAGCAGGCCGAAGATCAGCCCCCGTTCCACCTCCAGGGAGAAGTCTTCCACCGCAGTAAGGACGCCGTAGCGCTTGGTAATGTTGTGGAGAATGATCGCAGGTGTCATATATGGCGTTTGGAAATGTAGGGGCGACGCATGCGTCGCCCAGGTTATTTGCGCCCGGAGAAAGGGCGAGGCATGCTTCGCCCCTACGTTCACGTTATTCTCACGTTATTCCGGCGGGGCGACAGGGAAGAGGAGAAAGAAGGTGCTCCCTTTCCCCTCCTTGCTTTCCGCCCAGATATACCCCCGGTGGGCATCCATCACCTTGCGGCAGAACGCGAGGCCGAGCCCCGTCCCCTGGGCCTTGTTGAGGCGGCGGTTTTTCGCCTGCACGTACCGGTCGAAGATGGTCACCAGTGCACCGTCCGGGATGCCGATGCCGCTGTCCCGGATGCTGATCCGCAGAAACCCGCCGCTTTCCGGCAGCGTCTGGCCGGGGTAAAACCGCGCCGGGATGCGCTCCCCGTCCAGGTGCACCTGTTCCGCTTTCAGCTCGATCTCCCCCCCCTCGTGGGTGAACTTGACGGCGTTCGCCAGGAGATTGTTGAGGAGCCGGCTGAATTTGTTCCGGTCCACCGGGATCGACGGGAGCGGGCCGGCAATGGTCGATACGAGCTGGAGCCCGGCGCGCCTGGCAATGGAGCGGAATTTGGTCATGGTCTTCTGGATGAGGAGCTGGGGCTCCTCCTGCCGGAAAGCGAGGACCATCTTGCCCGCCTCGAACTTCTGGACATCGAGCAGGGTATCGATCATATCCACCATCTCGTCGCAGCTCTCCACAGCCGTTTCCAGGAAGGCCCGCTGCTCCTCGTTGACCATCCCGAGCCGCCCCTCCCGCACCAGATCGAGGGAGCCGACGATAGAGGTAATCGGGGTCTTCAGGTCGTGGGAGAGCATGCTGACGAAGTCTTCCTTGTCCTGCTCCAGGGCCTTGAGCCGGGACATGTCGCGGATGATCTCCACCGCCCCGGCAAGCTGGCCGTCGCTGTGGAAGAGGGGAGTGGCGCTCGACAGGACCGGGATGCGCCGCTCGTTCTGCGCGATGGTATACGCCACGTCGAGACAGGGGGCGGCTGTCCGCAGCGCGACCAGGCAGGGGAGCTCTCCCGGCGGGAGGTCCCCCTTCAGGACGGCGTCGACCGGCAGGCCCTCGATGGCCGCCCGGTTCACCCCCAGCACCTCTTCCGCCTTCCGGTTGACCGTCATCACCCCTCCCCGCTCGTCCACCGCAACGAGGAGGTCGGCCATCCCCTGGAGGATCGCCTCCGTCTTCTTCCGTTCCGCCTCCAGCTTTTCCTGCAGCCTCTGGTTTTCCTGGCGTGTCCGGTTGAGCAGGATGGCCCGCTCCACCTTCTTCACTATGTCTTCCGTGGAAAACGGCTTGGCGATATAGTCGATCGCCCCCATCTTGATCGCCTCAACGGCAATGTCCTCGTTGCCGTGAGCGGTCATCATCACCACCGCCTCGCCGCGATGCCCCCCCCGGATCTTTTCCAGCACCCGCATCCCGTCCAGCCGCGGCATCTTGATGTCCAGCAGGACAAGGTCGAACGTCTCCCGGCTGAGTTTCTCCAGGGCCTCGATCCCGTCCCGGGCCCGGACGGTTCCGTACCCCGAGTCCTCCAGCTGCAGCTTGAGGATCAGGGCGATATCGGCCTCGTCGTCGACTATCAGAATCTTATCCTGGCTCATTGCCCTCCTCGTAGGCCGGGACGGTGAAGGTGAAGACGTTGCCGCCGGTTGTCCCGCCCCGGTAATAGATCCTGCCGTGGTGCCGCTCCACGATCTCCTTGCAGATGGCAAGGCCCAGCCCGGTGCCGCCCCGTTCGCCGGTTTCGCTCCCCTCCAGCCTCTGGAATTTCTTGAACAGCTTGTCCCGGTCCGACCACTGAATCACCTTGCCGCGGTCGGCGACGGAGACCGCCACGTAATTCCCCTCCCGGAGAGCTGAGACCGTGATCTCCTTCCCCCCGGGGGAAAACTTGACCGCATTGGAAAGGAGATTGGTGATCACCTGGACCAGCCGGTCATGGTCGCCGTAGACCGGGGGGATATCGTCCCCGATTTTGTTGCTGATCGTGATGTCGCGCTCCATGGCGAGCGGCTTGATCTCCTCGCTGGCATAGGCGACGAGGACCCCGATCGCCTGCGGCTTGAAGGTGAACTCGAGCCGCCCCTCCTCGATGCGCGAGATGTCGAGGATGTCGCCGATCAGCCTGATCAGCCGGTCGGTGTTGCGCAGACAGACCGAGAGGAGTTCCCGCTCCATGTCGGTGAGCCATTTACCCTTGCCCAGGATGAACTGCAGCGACCCCTTCATGGAGGTGAGCGGGGTCTTCAGCTCATGGGAGACGGTGGAGATGAACTCCGTCTTCATCCGGTCCACCGCCTCTTCCATGGTCACGTCGCGGATCGACATAACCACCCCGGCGAACGTCTCGGTCTCGTCCGACAGGGGGGAGAGGTTCACTTTCAGCTTTTTGCCGTTCACCTCCAGCTCTTCCTCCCGGACGGCCTCCGAGATCCCGCCCGACCTGACCTCGTCGAGGTAATCGGCCAGACAGGAAAAACCGGCCGGCCCGTGGAGCTTATCCACCGGCCGGTTGACGACCCGGTGGGGGACCGTGTCGAACAGCTTCTGGGCGGCCGGGTTGAACAGGATCACCCGGTTGTCCCGGTCGGTAACCACGATCCCTTCCGCCATGCAGGTCAGCACCGTTTCCAGCCGCTCCATCTCCATCCGGAGTTCGGCGGTCCGCTCCGTGACCTTCTTTTCCAGGAGATCGTTCAGCTCCCGGAGCGCCTGGTTTTTCTTCTTGATGGTAACGTCCCGCTCGTTCAGGGCGCTCGCCATCCGGTTGAAGGAGTCGGCCAGCATCCCCAGCTCGTCCCCGGCGGTGACCTGTACCCGCTGGTTCAGGTCCCCCTCTTCGATTTTCCGGACACCGCGGGAAAGGGCCTTGAGCGGCCGGGTGATGTGCCGGGTCGCCAGGTAGGCGATGCCGAAGGAGAGCAGTATCCCGACCAGCGCCGATACCAGTATGTTTCGTTCGTTGTCCCGCTTGATCTTGTTGAAGTCTTCCTTGGAAAGTGCCACCGACAGGGAGCCGACCAGCATCCCCCGGCTGTCGGTAATAGGTTCGAAGGCCGTCTTGTAGACTTTGGCGCCGATCCGCGCCTCCCCCCGGTAGGGAATGCCCCGTCCAAGGCTGGCAAGGATCTCCGGCGCCAGGGTGGCGGGAAAATCCGCGTCGTTTTTCAGGCTGCTCGCGATTTTCCGCCCTTTCTGGGTGATGGTCAGCTCTGCCTGCCGGCCGAAGATCCGCTGCACCTGGAGAGGATAGTAGGGGTCCTTATTGACGATGTCGCCGGCAACGATCGCCCCCAGGAGCTCGCCGGATGGGGCGATCACCGGAATGGCAATGGTGATCATCATCGCCTCGCCCTTGTCGGGGAAGCCGTGGGAGAAGCTCCTCCCTTCCCGGCTCAGGAAAAGATCGGAAACCAGTTCGGTGGCGATAACCGCCTGCCGCGACCGGAAGGCCTTCTCCGCGATGTCGGTGAGGAGGTAGCCGTCGCCCGACCCCTCCGCGCCGAGCCGCGCCACCACCTTTTTCTGCGGGTCGATGATCGTCAGGATGTCGATGAAGGGGAGGGCGGCGCGCCAGCGTTCCAGGGCGCCCCTCAGCCATGCCTTGTCCCCGTGCCGGAGACGGTCGTGCAGGGGAGGCGCCATGGCGGGCTGCAGGAGGGCGAACTTGATCTGGTCTGCGCGGGAAAAATAACGCTCCCGCGCGAAGCTGAGGCTCGCTTCGAGGTCCTTGCCGACCTCTTTATCGAGAAAGGCGTCAACGGTCGCCACGGTGGTGAAGAGAAGGGTGGCGTACGACAAGAAGAGAATCAGGAGAACGGAGAAAAACAACTTGCTTCGTATGCTGAGGTAAGGTTTTCCCATGGCGCCCCTTTGCCGCAGTCCCGCCGTTACGCTCCTTCCGCCTTCAAATCCCTCGTCATCAGCTCGACCACTGCCGCACGGGCCGGTTTCCCCTCGTGGAGGATGCTGAAGACTTTTTCCGTGATCGGCATGTCGACCCCGAGCTTACGGGCGAGGTTGCGGGCGGATTCGGTGGTCTTGACCCCCTCGGCAACCATCCGCATCTCCCCGAGAATCTCGGCCAGGCTCATCCCCTGTCCCAGCTTCATGCCGACGGTGCGGTTGCGGGACAGGTCGCCGGTGCAGGTAAGGACCAGGTCCCCCATCCCGGCAAGCCCCGCGAAGGTTTCGCCCCGCGCACCCATGGCCCGGCCGAGCCGGGTCATTTCCGCCAGCCCCCGGGTGATGAGCGCCGCCCTGGTATTGTTGCCGAAGCCGAGGCCGTCCGATATGCCGGCGGCCAGGGCGATCACGTTCTTGATCGCCCCGCCGAGTTCCACCCCCGTGACATCCGTGTTGGTATAGACCCTGAAGAATGCGGTGGTGAAAATCTTCTGCACGTTCGCGGCCACTTGCTCGTCGGCGGCAGCCGCTACCACGGCGGTCGGCATCTCCTGGGCGACTTCACGGGCGAAACTGGGACCCGACAGGGCCGAAAATCGCCTGAACATCGCCTCCGGCAACAGCTCCTCGTAGACCTGGGAGACGGTCAGCAACGTCCCCACCTCGATCCCCTTGGAAGCGCTGACGATGACGGCATCCGCGGAAATATCGGGGAGTGCCGCGCTGATAACCCCCCGCAGCACCTGGGTGGGGACGACGAAGAGGAGCACCCCCTTTCCCGAGACCGCCTCCGCGAGGGAGTTGGTGAAGCGAAGCCGGGACGAGAGCCGTATCCCGGGGAGGAACATGCCGTTCACCCCTGTGTTCGTCATCTCTGCGACCAGCTCCGGCTCGAAGGCCCAGAGCGTTACCTCATGCCCCTTTTTGGCCAGCAGGTCCGCCAGGGTCGTCCCCCAACTCCCCGCACCGATGACGCCTATCTTTTCGTGCATAGTTTTTCCTTGTAGGGGCGCACGGCCGTGCGCCCGGTTGCCGGTATTGATGCAATCGGATGTACGCAATCTGGGCGCATGCCATGCGCCCCTACCGGTCATTCCCAATCGTCCTCGTCGTCGTACCAGCGCAGGTCGTGCCCCTCCGCCAGCGCTTCCCGCGCCATGTCCATGCTCTCCAGGGCGAGCCGCTTGAGAAAGGGGTGATGACGGCTCTGCAATCGGGGAGCGGCAAGGCTCGCGCCGGCCGCCAGGGTGAGTTCGATCAGCTCCCGGTCCCGGCCGGTTTGCTGCATGAGGTCGGCGGTCAGCAGGAGCCGCTGCTTTATCCGTTCCAGTTCCGGGACCAGAAGGTCCGTGCAGAACCTCTCCAGGATCGACTCCAACCCCCGTCTCAGGCGGGAGGGATCGGCAGTCTTTTCCATATCGCTCCACTCTTCGGCAAATGCGCAGACCCGGCCGTTGGCCAGGACCCAGCCGGCGAAAAAATCATCGTCGAGCAGCGCGGCGCCGCCGGCGACGTGCCGTGCCGAAACAGCCGGCCCGTTCAGGTCGTACCCCGTAAATGCCGGCGTGTAGGGGGCCGGGGCGATCTCTTCGGCGGTGAACATCCTGCGCCGGACATAAAACTCGGGGGGAAGCAGCGAGCCGTTCTCGCCGCTGCGGCAAATGGCGTCCCGGACCAGGGCAAGGGCATAGTCCGGGGAAACCTCCACCACCCCGTCGTCACAGGAAGTTTCCGCCAGGTACCGGCCGAACTCCGCGACGCCGATCTCACCGCTTCCCCAGACGGCCCGCATCCCGTCCGTCTCGTGGAGCTGGAGATACAGGGCAACCACCGTATCTCCCCCGGCGGTCCGGGCGAGCCAGACCGTTCTCGTCCCGGCGCTGTCGAAGGGGCTCGCGTAAGCGGCATGGAAGGGAAGGGGAGGAGCTGACGGGATAGGGGGCGCGGCAGCGATCCCGAGGAAGGAGAGCCTGCGCAGGCTCCGCTGCGCCGCTTCCCTGACCGACTGGTCCGGATCGTCGAGCAATTGCCGCAACAGCGTCGCGGCACCGCTCTCCCTTACGCGGCCGAGAGCAGTGATCGCCTCCCGCCGGATTGCCGGGTCGTCGATCCCCAGCAGGATCTCCAGGAGCACCAGGATACGCGGGTCCTTAAGGCGGGGGATATCCCTGATCATCGCCAGCCGGGTCGCCGGCGCATAAAAGAAGAAGTCCTCCATGAAGCAGACCAGCCCCTCCTCCCCCTGGTCGAGAAGTTTCGGGAGGGACGCCGGAAGGGAGACGCCGTCCCGTGCCAGGAGCGTGGCGAGAGGGGGAACCGTGACGTCGACCCCGTACTCTTCCAGGATGGCCAGAAGCGCCGCTTTGCCCTCGTCCTCCAGGTCCCGCCGCCTGAGGGCCACCTGGATGAGCTGGTCAATCCACCCCTCGTCGTCGAAAAAATCGAGGAGGTAGGTGTACCGGGAGATCAGGTCGCCGCTTTTTTCCCGCCACAGCCTCCTGAACAGGGGAGACAGGGCGCGCCGCCCCGAGGTGCGGAGCTTGGCGCCGATCTCCTCCATCTCGGCGACGGTGATCCCGTCCTGTTTCAGGCTCTCCAGGAGATGGAGGATGCCGTGCCGCTCCTTCAGGCTGTTGTCTATTTTTCTGAGCTGTTCCATGGGTTCGTTTTCGTTGTAGGGGCGCTGCTTGCCGAATGGGCGCAGCAAGCAGCGCCCCTACATGACGATTATTCCTCGTCCCCCTCGACAACCTCCGCCTCGGAAAGGGGTTCGTCGTCGCTCGTCTCCGCCTCCTCCTTCTCGGCGAGCCTGGCCACCGCCACGATCCGCTCGCTCTCCTCGGTCACCATCAGCCGCACCCCCTGGGTGTTGCGGCCGATCACGGAGAAGCCGGCCACCGGCATCCGGATGATCTTTCCCTGGTCGGTGATCAGCATCAGGTCGTTCTCGTCGGTCACCTGCTTGATGTCCACCACGCAGCCGTTGCGCTCGGTGGTCTTGATGGTGATGACCCCCTTGCCGCCGCGGCTCTGCCGGCGGTATTCGGTGAGCTCGGTCCGCTTGCCGAAGCCGTGCTCGGTGACGGTGAACAGGGTGGAGCCGGTCATGTCGTTGACGATCTCCATCCCGATCACCACGTCGTCGTCCTCCAGGGTCATCCCCCGCACCCCGCGGGTGACCCGCCCCATCGGCCGGGCGTCCTCCTCGCGGAAGCGGATCGACTTGCCGTTGCGGGAGGCGAGGAGCACATCCTGTTTCCCGTCGGTGAGGGCCACGGTGATCAGCTTGTCCCCCTCGTCCAGGTTCACGGCGATGATCCCGCCGGAGCGGATGTTGGAATACTCGACGAGCGGGGTCTTCTTCACCACCCCCTGGCGGGTCGCCATCATGATGAACTTGTCCTCGACAAACTCCTTGACCGCGAGGATGGCGGAGATCTTCTCCCCCGCGGAGAGGTTCAACAGGTTCACGATCGCCTTGCCGCGGGTGGCGCGTCCCCCCTCGGGGATCTCGTACACCTTCAGCCAGTAAACCCGGCCGGCATCGCTGAAGAACATCAGGTAGTCCTTGGTGGAGGCGATGAACAGCTGTTCGACGAAATCCTCCTCCTTGGTCTTCATCCCGGTCTTACCCTTGCCGCCGCGGCGCTGGGCGCGGTAGAGGGAAACGGCGCTCCGCTTGATGTAACCGGTATGGCTGATGGTCACCACCATGTCTTCCTCGACGATGGTGTCCTCCAGGGAGATCTCGGCGGTCTGGGACACGATCTCGGTGCGCCGTTCGTCGCCGAACTTCTCCTTCAGTTCCCTGAGCTCCCCCACGATGATGTTGAGGATCTCGGTCTCCGAGGCGAGGATCTCCTTCAGCCGGGCGATGTACGTGAGGATCTCCCGGTACTCGCCGAGGATCTTGTCCCGCTCCAGCCCGGTCAGGCGGTGGAGCCGCATGTCGAGGATCGCCTGGGCCTGGAGGTCGGAGAGGCGGACCGGCAACTGGTACTCCCCCGCGTTGGCGGGAAGCGGCAGATCAAGCTTCTTCAGCCACCCCTGGTCGGAGAAGAGCCCCGCCATCAACCCTTCCTTCGCCTCGGCCGGGCTGGCGGAGCCGCGGATCAGCTCGATCACGCTGTCCAGCCAGTCGAGCGCGATCTTCAGGCCTTCCAGAATGTGGGCCCGGGCCTCGGCCTTCTTCAGGTCGAAGATGGTGCGCCGGGTGACGATCTCCCGGCGGTGGTCGATGAAGTGGCCGATGGTCTCCCGCAGCGTCAGGACTTTCGGCCGGTTGTTGACGATGGCGAGGTTGATGATGCCGAAGGAGGACTGCATCTGGGTCTGCTTGTAGAGCTGGTTCAGCATCACCTGGGGGTTCTCGTCCCGCTTCAGCTCGATGACGATCCGCATCCCGTCGCGGTCCGACTCGTCGCGCAGGTCCGCGATCCCCTCGATCTTCTTTTCCCGCACGAGCTCGGCGATCTTCTCCACGAGGCGTGCCTTGTTCACCTGGTAGGGGATCTCGGTGATGATGATCGACTGGCGCTCACTCTTCTTCTGGGTCTCGATGAAGGCCCGGGCGCGCATCTGGATGATGCCGCGGCCGGTCCGGTAGGCCTGGAGGATACCTTCCCGGCCGTAGATGAAGCCGCCGGTCGGAAAGTCGGGGCCCGGGACGTGCGTCAGGAGCTCCTCGAAGCCGATCTCCGGATTCCGGATGGTGGCGATGATTCCCTCCACCACCTCACCCAGGTTGTGGGGAGGGATGTTGGTCGCCATGCCGACCGCGATGCCGGATGAGCCGTTCACCAGAAGGTTCGGGAACTTGGAGGGGAGGACCAGCGGCTCCTTGAGGGAGTCGTCGTAGTTCGGCCCCATCTCCACGGTTTCCTTGTCGATGTCGGCCAGGAGCTCGTGGGCGAGCTGGGACATCCGCACCTCGGTGTAGCGCATCGCCGCAGGCGAGTCGCCGTCCACCGAACCGAAGTTCCCCTGGCCGTCCACCAAGGGGTAGCGGAGCGAAAAGTCCTGGGCCATCCGGACGATGGTGTCGTAGGCGGCGGTGTCGCCGTGGGGGTGGTACTTACCGATCACGTCCCCGACCACGCGGGCCGACTTCTTGTACGGCTTGTTCCAGTCGTTCCCCATGTCGTACATGGCGTACAGGCAGCGCCGGTGCACCGGCTTCAGGCCGTCCCGCACGTCGGGGAGAGCCCGGCCGATGATGACGCTCATGGCGTAGTCCATGTAGGAGCGCTTCATCTCGTCTTCGATGTTGACGGCTGTCTTGTTCACATTTTCAAGCATTGCATATCCTCAATTTTCCCCCTCTCCCCGGCCCTCTCCCACCAGGGGAGAGGGGGCTTCTCACAAGTTCCCCCCTCCCTTGATGGGAGGGGGCGAGGGGGAGGGTGAATTTAAATATCCAGGTTCGACACGTTCAGCGCGTTCTGCTCGATGAATTCCCGGCGCGGCTCCACCTGGTCCCCCATGAGGACGGTGAAGGTGGCGTCCGCCTCGACCGCGTCCTCGATCTTCACCTGGAGGAGCAGCCGGTTGTTCGGCTCCATGGTGGTCTCCCAGAGCTGCTCCGGGTTCATCTCGCCGAGACCCTTGTAGCGCTGGATGTAGAGCCCCTTCTTGGCGGTATCGATGAAGAACCCGAGGAGCTCTACGCCGCGGGTGGTCTCGAACAGGGTCTTCCCTTCGCTGGAGACGACCGCCTTGCCGTCGCCGAACAGCTCCCGCACCTTCCGGTGGCTCTCC
Source organism: Geobacteraceae bacterium (assembly GCA_036518435.1). Lineage (GTDB taxonomy): Bacteria > Desulfobacterota > Desulfuromonadia > Geobacterales > Geobacteraceae > JAMPXD01. The sequence continues at coordinate 61,285 of DATDNF010000021.1, read as the reverse complement.
ACCAGGAGGCCGTACTCGTAGGAGGCGAGCGCCGCCATGGCGTGGCTGTCGATGGCGCTGCGCAGGTTCCCGATCCGGACGATGATCCGGTTCTCCCGGACCGCGTACTCGGCTCCCTCGTAGACGCCGGAGAGGTTCTCCAGGTACGGAATGAGCGCCTCGACATCCTCGATCCCCCCCTTCACCCCGCAGCGGAGGAAGACCCGCACCAGCTCCTCGTTCACCCCCTTCTTCACGACCCGCTCGAACAGGTTCTTGAACTCGGTCATGCTCTTCAGGATCGGGATGATCTGCTTGTCCCGGTAGGTCTTTTCGCCGTTTTCCAGGAAGAGGGCCATGTCCTCGGTCCCCTCCTCCAGGAGGTAGTTCTGGAGGGCCGCCTCGTTTCGCAGGTACTGCTCCTTCTTCCCCCGCTTGATCTTGTAGAGCGGCGGCTGGGCGATGTAGAGGTGGCCCCGTTCCACCAGCGCCGGCATCTGGCGGAAGAAGAAGGTAAGCAGCAGCGTCAGGATGTGGGAGCCGTCCACGTCGGCGTCGGTCATGACGATGATCCGGTGGTAGCGCAGCTTCGCCACGTCGAAGTCGTCCTTGCCGATGCTGGTGCCGAGGGCCGTGATGAGGGTGCCGATCTCCTGGGAGGAGAGCATCTTGTCGAAGCGCGCCTTCTCCACGTTCAGGATCTTACCCTTGAGCGGGAGGATCGCCTGGAACTTCCGGTCCCGTCCCTGCTTGGCGCTGCCGCCGGCGGAATCGCCCTCCACCAGGTACAGTTCGCAGAGCGCCGGGTCCTTCTCCTGGCAGTCGGCGAGCTTCCCCGGGAGGGAGGAGATGTCGAGCGCCCCCTTGCGCCGGGTGAGCTCCCGGGCCTTCCGGGCAGCCTCCCGGGCGCGGGCCGCGTCGATCGATTTCTCCAGGATCCGCTTGGCGATCTGGGGGTTCTCCTCCAGGAAGACGGCGAGCTTCTCGTTCATGAGGGATTCCACGTACCCCTTCACCTCGGAGTTTCCCAGCTTGGTCTTGGTCTGCCCCTCGAACTGGGGCTGGGAGATCTTCACCGAGATGACCGCGGTGAGCCCCTCGCGCAGGTCCTCGCCGGCGATGGAGACCTTGACGTTCTTCAGCAGATTGTTGGCCGCGGCGTAGCTGTTCATGGTGCGGGTGAGCGCCGCCCGGAAGCCGACCAGGTGGGTCCCCCCCTCGTGGGTGTTGATGTTGTTGGCGAAGGAAAAGACCTTCTCGTCGTAGGAGTCGTTGTACTGGAGCGCGATCTCCATCTCCACCCCCCCTTTTTCGCCGCTGACGAAGATCGGCTTCGGGTGGAGGGGGGTCTTGTTACGGTTGAGGTACTCCACGAATTCGCGGATACCCCCCTCGTAGTGGAAATCGTGCGCCTTTGGGGGCTCGGTCCGCTCGTCGGTTATCCTGATCCGCACCCCGGCGTTCAGGAACGCCAGCTCGCGGAGCCTCTGGGAGAGGACGTCAAAGGAGAACTCGGTGGTCTCGAAGATGGTGTCGTCGGGGAGAAAAGTGATCTTAGTGCCGCGCTTCTTGGTTTCTCCTTCGACAGTAAGCGGTGTGACCGGGTCCCCCTGGCGGTACGACTGGCGGAACACCTTGCCGTCGCGCCGGATCTCCAGCTCCAGCTTCTTGGAGAGGGCGTTCACCACGGAAACGCCGACGCCATGCAGGCCGCCGGAAACCTTGTAGGAGGTGTTGTCGAACTTGCCGCCGGCATGGAGAACGGTGAGGACCACCTCCGCCGCCGGCCGCCCCTCGGTGGGATGCATGTCGGTCGGGATGCCGCGGCCGTTATCCACCACGGTCACCGAGCCGTCCACGTGGATGAAGACCTCTACGTCGTTGCAGTAGCCGGCGAGCGCCTCGTCGATGGAATTGTCCACCACCTCGTAGACCAGGTGATGGAGCCCCTGGCCGGAGGTGGAGCCGATATACATGGCGGGACGCTTGCGCACCGCCGAAAGCCCTTCGAGCACCTTGATCTGATCGGCGCCGTAATCGCTGTTCTGTTGGTCAGTCATGGTTACCTCTATCCTCTGAAAGTACCCGTCCCGCCTCGACGCGGAAGGTACGGTATTGTTCCATCCCCGGCAGCGCGATGTTCTGCAGGGTCGTGGTGGTGATGAACACCTGCATCCGCTTTGCCGCCAGAAATTCCATCAGGTTCCGGTTCCGTTCCCGGTCCAGTTCGGAGGTCATGTCATCCAGCAGGAGGATCGGGGGATTGCCGAATTTCCTCTCCAGGTAGCTGATCTCCGCCATCTTCAGCGCCAGCACGAAGCTGCGGCACTGCCCCTGGGAGCCGAAGCGCCTGAGCGGCATGCCGTTCAGGAAAAATTCCACGTCGTCCCGATGGGGGCCGACCAGCGTCGTTCCCCGCCGCCGTTCTTCCGTCGCGCTCTTCGCCAGGGCCTCGCGCAGTAGTGTGGCTTCCCCGCCCCGGCCAAGGTCGCCGCCGGACAGATGGGGGAGGTACTTGAGCCCCGCTTCCTCCCTGCGGCCGGAGATCTCGTCGTAATACGCCTGCAGGAGCGGTTCGATCTCCGCCAGGAACGTTATCCGCCTGGCGATCAGCCGGGCACCCGCTTCCGCCAGCTGGTCGCTCCAGACGTCCAGATCGCCCGTGTCGCCTTTTCTCAGCAGGAGATTGCGGTTTTTGAGGATCCGGTAGTAGTCGTGATGGAGGCGAAGATAGTCAGCGTCCCCGCTGAAGATGGCCCGGTCCAGGTAACGCCTGCGGCCGTCAGGCATCCCCCTCGTCATCGCCAGCTCTTCCGGGGAAAAGAGCACCACGTTGAGACTGCCGAAAAAATCGGCGAGTTTCGCCACCGATTTCCGGTCCACCCGGACCTTCTTCCCCTCCTTTTCCAGGAGGATGGCTATTTCCCGCGTTACCCCGTCCCGTTCCACCCATCCCTGGAGCATTCCGCTCGTTGTCCCCCAGCGGATCAGCTCGCTGGTTCGCGCCTGCCGGAAAGATTTCATGGTGCCGAGGAGGTAGATGGACTCCAGGAGATTGGTTTTTCCCTGGGCATTGTTGCCGAAAAAGATATTGAACCGGTTGCCGAACGCCAGGTCGGCCTGCTCCAGATTTCGGAACGCATTAATATATAACTTTTTCAGCATCATTGAAATATGTAAATGGTTTTTTCATGAAAAAGGCCGCTCGGCAGCGAGGGGCCTTTGGACAGCCGCACGTATGCCGTTGCAAAAATTACAGGCGCATCGGCATGATGACCGACAGGAACCCGTTGTCGCCGGCCGGCCTCATGATGGCGGGGGAGAGCTCATCCCTGAACAGGAGCTCCACCTCCGCTTCTCCCAGCACGGAGAGGACATCGATCAGGTAGCGGGCGTTGAAGCGCGAGGAAAGAGGGTCGCCGGCGTAATCGATCTCCAACTCTTCCCTGGCCTCACCCAGCTCGGGATTGCTGGAAGATATCTCCATTGTCCCCGCCTTGATGTCGAACTTGATCCCCTTGAATTTTTCGCTGGAGAGGATTGCCATCCTCCGCAGGGAGTGGAGAAGCTGTTCCCGGTTGGTCCGCACGATCCGGTCGTTGTTCTGGGGGACCACCTTGGTATAATCGGGGAATTCGCCGTCCACCAGCCGCATGACCACGACCGTGTTTCCCTTCTTGATCACGGCGTTGTTGTCCATGAAACCGAGGAGGATCTCACCGTCCTCTTCCTCGGTCATTTTCTTCAGTTCGAAGATACCCTTCTTGGGAAAGATGATCCCCTTCCCCAGCTCATGGCTGATGGTGCCGGAGAGCTCCCTTTCGGCGATGGAGAGGCGATGGCCGTCGGTCGCCACCATCCGGAGGATGCTCGCGCCGCTTTCATCCACGGCCTTGACGAAGACGCCGTTCAGGTTGTACTTGGTTTCGTCGTGGCAGATGGCGTAGGAGGTCTTTTCTATCATCTCCCGCAGGATGGCGTTGTTCAGCTTGACGAAGCTGTCGTCGTTCACCTTTGGAAAATAGGGGAACTCGTCGGAGGAGAGCCCGACGATGTTGAAATGCGCCTTGCCGCAGCGGATATCCACCCAGTCGTTATCCCTGGTGGAAAAGACGATCTTCTCGTCGGACAGCTCCTTGATGATCTCGTAGATCTTTTTCGCGGATACCGTGATCTTCCCTTCGCTGATGACCTCGGTCGGGTAGGAGCTCCGCATGCCTACTTCCAGGTCTGTCGCCGTGATGTAGATCCGTTCGGGGGAAGCCTCTATCAGCACGTTGGAGAGAATCGGCATGGTGTTTCTCCGCTCGACAATCCCCTGCACCTTTTGCAGGGCCTTCAAAAAGGTATCCTTGTCAATCCTGAATTCCATTCCTCCTCCTTTCAACATGGCTTGTTGCTTTTGGTTTTAATATTATAAAGACAGTAGTAACAGATAGATGGCTGTGGAAAAGTTGATAACTCCGTTACCCGGCGAGAACGTTGCACATTTTTGCCGTTTTCCCGTACGCGGCACCCGCCGGTTTTCCACTGTCATGCACAGCCTGTCGGGTTATCCACATTTTGCCGGCGCTATGCACAAGTTTTTTCCCGGTCAGCTCAACAGTCCCCGTTTCAGGTTTTCGATGGTTCCCTTGATTTCCAGGTCCTGGTTGAGCTGACCCTCGATCTTCTTCACCGAGTGGATGATGGTGGAGTGGTCCTTGCCGCCGAATTTTTCGCCGATCTCGGGGTAGGAGGCCTTGGTCAGCTCCCGGCAGAGATAGATGGCGATCTGGCGCGGGACCACGAGGGCCTTGAGCCGTTTTTCCGATTTCAGCTCCGAGATCTTGATCTTGAAATGGTCCGCCACCTGTTTCTGGATGATCTCTATGGTCAATTCCCGGGTCTTGTCGACGATGATGTCCTTCAGCACTTCCCGGGCCATCTTCAGGGTTATTTCGTTGCCGGTCAGGCTGGAGAAGGCGCCGAGCCTGATCAACATCCCTTCCAGCTCCCTGACGTTGGTGGTGGAACTGGAGGCGAGGAACAGGGCCACGTCGTCGGTCAGCCCGATACCGTCGATCTCCGCCTTCTTCTTCAGGATGGCGATCTTGGTTTCCACATCGGGGGGCTGGATGTCGGCAATCAGGCCCCATTCGAAACGGGAGCGGAGCCGTTCCTCCAGTCCCGGGATGTCCTTGGGGAACTTGTCAGAGGTGACCACGATCTGCTTGTGCGATTCGTAGAGGGAGTTGAAGGTATGGAAAAACTCCTCCTGGGTCCGTTCCTTGCCGGCGATGAACTGCACGTCGTCGATCAGCAGGATGTCCATGCTCCTGAACTTGTTCCGGAACTGCTCCATCTTGTTGTAGCGGAGGCAGTTGATCAGTTCGTTCATGAACTTTTCCGAGGTGTAATAGCAGACGCGCGCTTTTTTGTTCCGCGCCAGGATGTGGTTGCCGATGGCGATGAGGAGGTGGGTCTTGCCGAGGCCGACGCCGCCGTAAATGAAGAGCGGATTGTAGTTGGTGGCCGGATTGGCCGCAACCGCCTGGGAGGCCGCATGGGCGAACTGGTTGCTTGCCCCGCAGACGAAGGTTTCGAAGGTGTACTTCGGGTTCAGGTTGGCGACGATCTCCCCCTGCCGCGGTTTTTCCCGCGGGGGAGGAGCGTCGTGCGTAATGGCCAGTTCCGCGGCTTCCGCCGTTTTTTCCCCGAGATGCTTGTCATTGACCTTGAAGTCGAGCTGGTGCTTGACGCCCGAGATGGCCGAGATCGCCTCCTGGATCATGGAAAGATATTTTTCTTCCACCCATTCTTTGACGAATTTGTTGGGGACTTCCAGCTGGAGGGCATTGTTTCTGAACGACAGAAATTTTATGGGTCTGATCCAGGTGTCGAACGTCTGGGGCGTGAGAACCTTGGCGATGTTGGATTGGGCTTCGAGCCAGATGTTTTCCATGGACAAACCTTTTGCTCGCTGGCTGCGGGATGACCGCCCCAGGTCCGTCACCGTTTGGTGCACGGCGGAGCCGATTGGAAGTGAGGGTGAGCGGTCTTTCTCGCGGCGAAGTTTTACACAGGATTATCAACAGCTGTTGATAAATGCAAAAACCTTGTACATCTGCTGGATAGAAAACAAAAAGGGGGGTGTTACGCACAACTTTTCGAATGTGGAAGACTACCAGAGGAGACACCAATTTGCAAGGCCAATCTACTTGCGCCCCGGATAAAATATCGCTTGACAATTCAGCCGGGTTATGGTTAATAATCCCATTTACGCCAAAAAAACGCTCATCATATATACGGGGAGTACGAAACAATGAAAAGAACCTTTCAGCCCAGCAACACGTCGCGAAAAAGAACCCACGGTTTTCTGGTCCGGATGTCCACCAAAAACGGCAGGCTGGTCATCAAGAGAAGGCGTGCCAAGGGGCGCAAAAGGCTGGCGGTCACCATCGCCTCCAAGTAGAGGCCGCACCTTTGCCCGGTTTTTCCAAGCATGAGCGGCTCCTGAAGAGGGGGGACTTCGTGCGCATTTCCGGCCAGGGGAGGAAGATCCACACCGCCAACTTCATCATCCTCTGGGAAGAGTCTCCCGTCTCCGCCGTCCGCATCGGCATTACCGTCAGCGGCAAGGTCGGCAACGCCGTCGTGAGAAACCGCCTGAAGCGGCTGCTTCGGGAGTTTTACCGGCTGAACAAGGGCCTCTTTGCACCGGTTGATTACAACGTTATTGCCAAGAAGGGGGCTGCAAACCTGGACTTCGGCGCCATCAGCCAGGAGCTGGGCCGGGCTTTGCAGCGTCTCATTACGCACCCATGCTGACACACATCGTGATTTACGGCATCGGCTTGTATCAGAAATACCTCTCCCCCTTCCTGGGGAGCTCCTGCCGTTTTCACCCCTCCTGCTCCCATTATTCCGTTCAGTCACTGCAAAAATACGGCCTCGTCAAGGGGCTGCGCCTGACCGTCGTCCGGCTCGCCAAGTGTCATCCGTTTCATCCGGGCGGCTACGACCCCGTCATTTAATCCTTAGGGAGAACTCATGGAAAAGAGAGTTGTTATAGCCATTGTCCTGTCGGTTGCCGTCATGTACGGCTATTCGTACCTGGTGCCCCAACCGCAGCCGCAAAAGATGGTGCAGGCGAAAGCCCCGTCCCAGCAGGCGGTTACAGTCCAATCCCCTGCTGCCGCCCAGCCGCAGTCTCTCCTGCCCGCGGCGCAAGCATCCGTCCAGCCCGCGCGGGAGGTAGTGGTGGACACCGACCTCTACCGGGCGGTCTTCAGCAGCCGTGGCGGCACCTTGAAGAGCCTGCTCCTGAAAAAATACCACGACAAGGCGGGACCCGGCGGCAAGGAGGTCGCGCTGGTCGCCGAGCAGGCGCCGGAAAATTTCACCTTGCGCAGCGAGGCGCAGGGGTTCGCCGTCGATCCTGCCGCCGTCTGCAGCGTGAACACGGACGGTTTCACGGTGGGGAAGGGGGAGAAGCGGGAGCTGGAGTTTATCTGTGCTTACCAGGGAACCACCCTGAAGAAGAGCTACACTATCCGGGGGGACAGCTACGGCATCGACCTGAACCAGCAGCTGGTCAACACCGGCACTGCCAAGCAGGAGGGAGTCCTCCGGCTGGTGCTCACGAACCAGATCCCGCAGGACGGCAAGGAGTCGCGCTTCGAGCAGCACGGCCCCGTCACCCTGGCGGGGAAGGGGGTCGTCGCCCTGAAGGTGAAGGATCTGGAAAAGGGACAGAAGAGCTACGGCAACGATGTCCGCTGGACCGGCTATGCCGACAAGTATTTCCTGAGCGTGGTGATGGCCGGGACCGGCAGCATCGGCGCGGACACCATCCGGGAAAACAAGGGGTACATCGAGAACAGTATCTCGTCGCTCGCGATTACGCTCAACCCGGGCGAGTCGTTTTCTCTTCCCTACAAGCTCTACTTTGGGCCGAAGGACCTGGACATCCTCAAGGCGCAGGGGAACCAGCTGGAAGAGGTGATCGACCTCGGCTGGTTTTCGGCGGTGGCCAAGCCGCTCCTCTACTCCCTCAAGTTCCTCTACCGCTACGTGCATAACTACGGGATCGCCATTATCATCATCACGGTGGTGATAAAGTTCCTCTTCTATCCCCTCACCTACAAGAGCTACAAGTCGATGAAGGAGATGCAAAAGCTCCAGCCGAAGATGGCGGAGCTGAAGGAGAAGTACAAGAACGACCGGGACGCCCTGAACAAGGCGATCATGGATCTCTACCAGACCCACAAGGTCAACCCGCTCGGGGGATGCCTCCCCATGCTGGTTCAGATGCCGATTTTCATCGCCCTCTACCGTGCCCTGATGTCGTCCATCGAGTTGCGCCACGCGCCGTTCATGCTCTGGATCCAGGACCTCGCCGCCAAGGACCCGTACTACGTGACCCCGATCGTCATGGGGGCGACCATGTTCATCCAGCAGAAGATGACCCCCTCCGCCAGCATGGACCCGACCCAGGCGAAGATGATGATGATGCTTCCGGTGGTGTTCACCGTCATGTTCATCAACATGCCGGCGGGTCTGGTCGTCTACTGGCTGGTCAACAACATACTCACCATCGCCCAGCAGGCGTACATCAACAGGCTGCTGAAGGAGTAGGGTGCATGTACGTCCAGGACACCATTGCCGCCATCAGCACCCCCCTCGGCGAGGGGGGGATCGGCGTCATCCGGGTGAGCGGGCCCGCCGCGGGTGTGATCGGCGCGACAATCTTCAGGAAAAAAAGGGACGGTGGCCTTGCAAGCCACCGTTTTTATTACGGCACCATCTCCGATCCCGCCAGCGGGGACACCCTGGACGAGGCACTGGTGGTCCTCATGCGGGCCCCCAACAGCTACACCAGGGAAGACCTCCTGGAGATCCAGTGCCACGGGGGATACCTGGTGGTGCAACGGCTCCTCGATCTGGTGGTCAGCCAGGGGGCTCGTCCGGCGGAGCCGGGGGAGTTCACCAAGCGCGCTTTCCTGAACGGGCGGATCGATCTGGTCCAGGCCGAGGCGATCATCGACGTGATCAGGAGCAAGACCGATGCCGCCCTTGCCCTGGCCCAGCACCAGCGGGAGGGGCTCTTGTCTCGGCGGATCGCGGAAGCCCGCGAACGGCTCCTCCATGCCCTGGCCCTGGTCGAGGCCCACATCGATTTCCCCGAGGAGGAGATCGGCGGCCTCACCGCAGCCGAGATCGGCCGGCTGGCAGGGGAGGGTGGCGCGGAGATCGACGCGCTCCTGGCCGGGTTCAGCGAGGGAAAGGTGCTGCGCGAAGGGGTGTCGGTGATTATCGCCGGCAAGCCGAACGTGGGGAAATCGAGCCTCCTCAACACCCTGCTCCGGGAAAAGCGGGCCATCGTCACCTCGGTGCCGGGCACCACCCGGGACATCATCGAGGAGGTGGTGAACATCGGCGGGCTCCCGGTCCGGATGCTCGACACCGCAGGCGTGCGGGAGACCACCGACCTCGTTGAGCAGGAGGGGGTGCGGCTCACCCTGGAGCGGATTCCCCGTGCCGACCTGGTGCTGTTCATGGTGGACGCTGCCCGCCCCTTCGACGGGGAGGACCGGATGATCCTTGCCGCCCTCGGCGCGTCGCGGGTGATCGTGGTGCGGAACAAGAGCGACCTTCCCCCGCTCATCGAGCTTCCCGGCGAGCTGGCCGGTTTTGAGACGGTCGCCGTTTCCACTCTGACCGGGGAGGGGATCGACCTGCTGCGGGCCGCGATCCGGGACGCATTCCTCCACGGCCGGGCAGTGGACGGCCGGGAATTCGTTGCCCTTTCCCAGGCGCGCCACCGGGACGCCCTGGTCAAGGCGAAGGCCGCCCTCGACCGTTTCCGGGAGAGCCTCGCCGCCGGTGCGGAACTGGAGATCCTTGCCTGGGATCTGCGCGAGGCGCTGGATGCGGTCGGCGAGGTGACGGGGGAGACCACCCCGGACGAGGTGCTTGACCTGATCTTCTCCCGGTTCTGCATAGGCAAATAACAAATGTTCCACGTGAAACATTCGGGCTTAAAGGGCGCGTATCAAGGGCGTGCGGCTGGGATGCAGTGTCCCTGAAAAGGGATTGTGAAACGGAAGTTGATCGGGTAGAGTAGGAGCAGGTTCGTAGCATCGGCATTTATCGTGGTCAAAATATTGATGTAGGGGCGAGGCATGCCTCGCCCCTACATCGCTCCAACGTTAATAACAGGTGGCGCAGTTGATCGTCTACGACAAGACATACGACGTGATTGTGGTGGGTGCCGGACATGCCGGCTGCGAGGCGGCCCTCGCCTCGGCCCGCATGGGGTGCGCCACGCTCCTTCTTACCATCAACCTGGACGCCATCGCCCTGATGTCGTGCAACCCGGCCATCGGCGGGCTGGCCAAGGGGCACCTGGTGAAGGAGATCGACGCCCTCGGGGGCGAGATGGCGAAAAACATCGATGCCACCGGCATCCAGTTCCGCATCCTCAACACTCGGAAAGGCCCCGCGGTGCGCGCCTCCCGCGCCCAGGCGGACAAGCAGCTCTACCGGCTCCGGATGAAGCGGGTCCTGGAGCACCAGGCGAACCTCGACCTCAAGCAGGCGGAGGTGACCGGACTGCAGGTGGAGGAGGGGAGGGTGGCCGGGGTGGACACCAGGGCGGGGGTCCGCTTCCTCGGGACAACGGTGATCCTCACCACCGGCACCTTCATGCGGGGGCTGATCCACATCGGGCTCACCAACTATCCGGGCGGCAGGGCGGGTGACCTCCCCTCTGTCGGCCTGTCCGACCAGTTGCGGGAGCTGGGGTTCGAGGTCGGGCGCCTCAAGACCGGGACGCCTGCCCGTCTCGACGGGCGCACCATCGATTTCTCCCGGATGGAAAAGCAGGAGGGGGACGACCCGCCGGTGCCATTCTCCTTCGCCACGGAGCGGATCGACCAGCCCCAGGTGCCGTGCCACATCGCCTACACAAACGAGCGGAGCCACGAGATCATTAGGGGGGGGCTCGACCGGTCGCCCCTCTACGCGGGGATCATCGAGGGGATCGGACCCCGCTACTGCCCCTCCATCGAGGACAAGGTGGTCCGCTTCCCGGAGAAGGACCGCCACCAGACCTTCATCGAGCCGGAGGGGCGGGACACCGTGGAGGTCTACCCGTCGGGCCTCTCCACCTCGCTCCCGATCGACGTGCAGTGGGCTTTTTACCGCTCGATAGAGGGGCTCGAACGGGTGGAGATCATGCGCCCCGCCTACGCCATCGAGTACGACTACGTCGACCCGATCCAGCTGCATGCCTTTCTGGAGACGAAGCTCGTCGCCAACCTCTACCACGCCGGTCAGATCAACGGCACCTCCGGCTACGAAGAGGCGGCAGGGCAAGGGCTGATGGCGGGGATCAACGCGGCCCTCCGCGTCCGGGGGAGGGAGCCGCTGGTTTTAGGGCGGAGCGAGGCGTACATCGGGGTGATGATCGACGACCTGGTGACGCTCGGGACCAAGGAGCCGTACCGGATGTTCACCTCCCGGGCCGAGTACCGGCTGCTGCTTCGGGAGGACAACGCGGACCTGCGGCTGCGGGAGCATGGCCATGCGGTCGGGCTCCTGGCGGAGGAGGAGTACCGCGGTTTTCTCGACAAACGGGAGCGGATCGCCGCGGAGTTCGACCGGATCCGCCGGGGTAAGATCGTCCCCTCCGAGGCGGACCCGGCATTTCTGGCGGAGTTCAATCTCGCCGGGATGCAGAACGCCATGACCTACGAGCAGCTCCTGCGCCGGCCGGACGTCGGCTACGCGGAGCTTCGCCGGATCGACGGGGCGAGCCGGGGGGTCCCGGCGGCCGTGGCGGAGCAGGTGGAGATCCAGGTGAAGTACCAGGGGTACATCGACCGTCAGCTGGAGCAGGTGGAGCGCGCCCGGAAACTGGAGTCGGCCCGCATTCCGGACGGCTTCGACTACCTGGGGCTTCCCGGCCTCACCGCCGAGGTGCGGGACAAGCTGAGCCGCTTCCGACCAGACACCCTCGGCCAGGCATCCCGCATCCCCGGCGTCACCCCCGCGGCGATCACGGTCGTCTCCATCGCCCTCAAGGCGCGGGAGGGAAAATGAACGAACGGGCCAAGGAACACCTGAGTGCAGGGGCCAGGGAGCTCGGGGTGGAGCTCACCTCCAGCGAGCTGGGCAAATTCTATGCCTTCGCCGCAGAGTTGAAGAAGTGGGCCAAGAAGATCAACCTGACCGCCATCACGGGCGACGAGGAGATCGCGGTGAAGCACTTCCTCGACTCCCTCACCCTCCTGAAGGTCGTCACCGGGCACGGCCGGCTCCTGGACATCGGCTCCGGCGCGGGCTTCCCGTCCATCCCGGTGAAGATCGCCCGCCGCGGCCTGAAGGTCGTCACGGTGGACGCGGTGGAGAAGAAGGTGATCTTCCAGCGCCACGCGGCCCGGCTCCTGGGACTCCACGACTTCGAGGCGGTCCATGCCCGGGGGGAGGATCTCGCTGCTCACTACGCCGGCGCCTTCCACTGGGCCGTCTCCCGCGCCTTCTCCGACATCCCCACCTTCGTCCGGATCGCCCTGCCGCTCGTGAAGGAGAACGGCAGGATCGTCGCCATGAAGGGGAGGGGAGGGCGCGAAGAGGCGCAGCTGGTCGCCGCCTCCCTCGCCGAGCTCGGGGTCAGGGTCGCCGACGTCATCGAGTTCCGCCTCCCCGTCTCCGGTGATGCCCGCTCGCTCATCGTCATGGAGCGGGCGTCGGTCTGATCCGAAGCTTCTTACGTTCCGTTTTACCCGTGCAGCCTGTGGATAACCCCCTTTTTGAAAAATCCCGCCGTATTTCCATTCCGAGCGTTTTTGTTCCCCGGCAAGGCCCCATCCCTCTTTCACCGCCGAAAACCGAGAGCGATGCATGTGAAAGAGCCCTCCGTGCGCGTTCCTGGGCGGCGGTGTGCGCGCGCGTGAACCGGGGCGCGTATTGCAATGGATTGAAAGCGACCTATACTTCTACGTAAAGGATGGCGGTCATTTTCCGGGAGAGCGGAGGTTCCCATGGGCTTCGCGGGCATGAGGAGCACGACTGTAGCCGTTGCCGTGGCATTGAGCCTGATCGTCTCCGGCTGTGCGCCGAAGAGCATCAGAACGAATCCCGACTTGGCGGGGAAGTCGGCGGGAATGCGCATCGTTGCCCTCGTGACGCCGGACGTGAAGGTGTACGAGGTGTCCGCGGGAGGCGTGCGCGAGTTGCGGGACGAGTGGTCCGAGCAGGGGAGAGGGAACGTGGTCAAGGCCGTTATCTCCCGGTTTGCCGGGGCGCCGGTGGAGGTCAGGCCGCTTGCGCAGGACGGGGAAGCCGCGCAGGACGTCAAGGAGGTCATGGCCCTATTCGAGGCGGTGAGCCAGAGCATCATACTCCACACCTACAGCGACAACAACAATCCGAACGTCTTCCCTGACAAGGTAAAAAACTTCGATTATTCCGTAGGGTCCCTCGAAACGATCCTGAAGAAGTCGGGCGCCGATGCGCTCCTTCTCGTCTACGGCGAGGATGAAATCGCCACCGGAGGGAAGAAGGCGCTGAACGCCCTCGGCATCGTCACCGGACTCGCGGTGGCGGCCTTTACAGGCGTCGCGATCGCCCCGCACATGGAAGGGACGGCGATGCGCATGGCCCTTGCCGACAGGAACGGCACGATCCTCTGGTACAACATCAAGGGGGGGACGGGGTACGACCTGCGCAACTCGGACAGCAGCGTCAACCTGGTCAATGAGACCATGGAGGAATTCCCGGGTCTGGGAAAATGAGGCGCGCCGTCCTTGCCATGGTCTTCTTCGTCGCCTGTTCCTGCCTTCCCTCTCCACCATCCTGCGCATGGGCCGGCTTTCCCGCAGAAGAGGACGAGAAGAGGCTCTGGCACCGATCTGAAGAGGAAGAGCGGATACTCGACAGCAGCGGCTACATCTACCGCAGCAAAGAGCTGGAGGCGTACCTCGACGCAGTTGCCAGGAAGCTGGTCCCGCCGGAGCAGTTCGAATGGGTGGCGGTCAGTGTGGCCATCATCATGAACCCCCGGCTGAACGCCTTCTCCTTCGCCAACGGCCGGGTATACGTATCTTCCGGGCTGCTTGCGGCCATGGAGAACGAGGCCCAGCTTGCCACTCTCCTGGGTCACGAGCTGAGCCACGTCACCGGCCGGCACATGCTCCGGGAGCTGCGCGACGCCAAGAGCAAAATGGCCATTTCCGGCATACTGGGGGCATTGACGGGCAATGTCATCCTTCCCTTCGGCCAGCTCGGGGCTCTGGCGTCCACAAAGGGGTTTTCGCGGGAGCGGGAAACCGAGGCCGACGCGGAGGGACTGCGGCGCATGGTTCAGGCGGGATACGATCCCGCTGAGGCGCCGAAGCTCTTCGCGATTCTCCTGAGGGAGGTCCGGGAAGAAAAAATCGACGAGCCGTTCTTTTTTGCCTCGCATCCGAAACTGAAGGAACGGCTGGAGAACTGGGAAAATTTGCTGAAAACAACCTATGCGGGCACGCGGGGAGGGGTGAAGGAGAGCGACCGCTTCATGCGCGCCATCGCTCCTCTGCTCTTGGACAACGCGGAGCTCGACCTCAAGGCCGGGCGCATCGCGACGGCCCGGCGGGCGATTGCACGCTACCTCGCCCTGGCGGAGGAAAATGCCCGGGGGCTCTATCTTCTCGGCGAGACCTACCGGCAGGGAGGCGAGAAGCAGGGTCCAGCCGCGGCCAAAGAGTGTTATCTGAAGGCGGTCGCCCTCGACCCTGCGTACCCCGATCCCTACCGCGGTCTGGGTTTCGCCGCCTCCAGGCTGAACGACCGGGAGCTGGCGAGGAAGTCGTTCGAGCGGTACCTGGAGCTTTCCCCGCGGGCGCCGGACCACGGCTACATCGAAGAGATGCTGAAACGCATGCCGTAAAGGAGACGATCATGAAAAAGCTGCTGATCGGACTGGCATTGTTGCTTACCGCGGGGTGCGGGCCGTGGCTCAGGACGGGCGGGCCCTGCACCATGGAGTCCCAGGGGTTCGGCGTGGACCTCCCTGACGGGTGGATGCGCAGCAACACCGGCAAATTTCTGCTGGTAACCAGGGACGGGGTCCTGCTCCAGAAGATCGCCGCCAGGAGGATCGATCTCGCGGCCGAGAAGCAGTTCACCCATACCAGGAAGCGGGTGACCAGCGGGATGTTTCCGCAGGAGGTGGCGGAAGTCGTGCTCGACGACTTCCAGTCCGATGCGGGCAACCTCCATCTGGCGGTGGAGGAGAACGGGCCGGCAACGGTGGCCGGCAAGCAGGGCTTCAAGGTGCGGCTTGCCTACCTGACCAAGGGGGGGCTCCCCTATCGGTGCGCCTGCTACGGTTTCGTCTCCGGGAACTGGCTTTACCTGATATTCTACAACGCCCCTCAAAGGTACTACTTCGACAAGGACGCGGCTGCCTTCGAGGGGATCGTAAAGTCGTTCAGGCTGACGGCATCGTGATGCGACAACCGCGGGGGAGCATCACCCTTCATCGCCCGGAATGCCCTCACGGAAATAATTTTCCACAGCAAGCTGTGGACATCCTGTGGATAACGCCCCTTTTGCGAAGTTCCTTGCCATATTTCCCCTCTGGGCGGTTTTGTCCGTCCGGGAAACCCGTCCCCTGTTTTATGGCGGGAAAGGCCTGGAGAGGCGGAATGTGAAAGCCGCACCTCCAAACCCGCGCCAACAAGGCTTTCAGGGCTTTATTTTGCGTTGCGCACCTCCTCGACGATCCACAACCAATAAAATACTGCCTGCGCATCGCGCAAATTTACCTTGCCGTGACGTTCCGGTTTACATAAAGTGATTTTCATCATATGATCGCGAAATAGTCCACCGGAACAGACAGGTTGCCCATGGCCTACTGGCTCTTCAAAACCGAACCGTCCGCTTTCTCCCTCGACGACCTGAAGAACCGCCCCGGCATGACGGAGCATTGGGACGGGGTCCGCAATTACCAGGCCCGCAACTTTCTGCGGGATGCGATCAAAGCGGGCGACCTGGTACTCTTCTACCACAGCAACATCCCTGAGCCCGCGGTGGTGGGGATCGCGCAAGTCGTCCGCGAGGGTTACCCCGACTTCACCGCCCTCGACCCGGAAAACGACCACTTCGACCCGAACGCCTCCCCCGGGAAGCCGATCTGGTACATGGTGGACGTGCGCTACGTCAAGGCGCTCAGGCGGCCGGTCGCGCTGGCGAGCATCAAGGGGAACCCGCTCCTGGCGCACATGCCGCTCGTGAACCGGAGCCGCCTCTCGATCCAGCCTGTGACAGAGGAGGAGTGGCGGATCATCCTCGCCATGGGGGGAGAACACGATGGATAAAGCGGCGCCGATCCGCTGCGCCTGGGCCGGCAGCGACCCGCTCTACCTGGCGTACCACGACCGGGAGTGGGGCGTGCCGGTCCACGACGACAGGCTCCTGTTCGAATTTCTGACCCTGGAGGGGGCGCAGGCCGGGCTTTCCTGGATCACCATCCTGCGCAAGCGCGAGGCGTACCGGGCCGCCTTCGCCGGGTTCGATCCCGAGGCGGTGGCGCGTTTCGACGCGGCGAAGGTCGCGGCGCTCCTGGCCGACCCCGGCATCGTCCGCAACCGCCTCAAGGTGGAATCGGCGGTGACCAACGCCCAGGCCTTCCTGAAGGTCCGGGAGGAGTTCGGCACGTTCGACGCCTACATGTGGGGCTTCGTGGAGGGGCGGCCAATCCGGAACGCCTGGAAGAGCATGGCCGAGATTCCCGCCAGCACGCCGCTGTCGGACGCTCTGAGCAAAGACCTGAAGCGTCGCGGTTTTCGCTTTGTCGGCAGTACCATCTGCTACGCGCATATGCAGGCGGTCGGGATGGTCAACGATCATGTTGTGGATTGCTTTCGCTGGCGGGAGGTGGGGACGGAATAAGGCGAAAACTAAAAAAGCTTGTTGCGTTATTTTAGTTTTATAGTAAAATCTAAAATAAGCAAGGTGGTAATTTTAGGTTTTAGCGAGATCCCGATGAAAAAATTTCAGGCTGGCCACTACATTCAACAAGGTCATTATAAAAGTTTCCAACCCACCCTGATTAACCGCGCGTGGGAGCTGGACAACATGGAACTGGTCCAGTTGCTCGGGCAAGCAGATCGAGAGTTGGGGCGGCTTGACATGTATTCTGACTACATCCCCAACCTCGACCTGTTCATCAGCATGCACGTCCTAAAAGAGGCTACCCAGTCAAGCAAGATCGAAGGCACGCAGACGAACATGGAGGAGGCGCTGCTGGAGAAAGAGGATGTCGCGCTGGATAAGAGGGACGATTGGGAAGAGGTGCAGAACTATGTAGCGGCCATGAACGAGGCGATTGCAAAGTTGCAAACATTGCCCTTTTCGTCGCGGCTGGTCAGGGAAACGCATGCAACGTTGCTGCGAGGGGTGCGCGGCAAACACAAGCAGCCTGGCGAGTTCAGGGAGAGCCAGAACTGGATAGGCGGGGCGACGATCAACGATGCAGTTTTTGTCCCGCCAGTGCACACGTCCATCGGCGAACTTATGGGTGACATCGAAAAGTTTGTTCACGACGATGTCCATTATTTCCCCGAGTTGTTGAAAATTGCCCTCGTGCACTATCAGTTCGAGACAATTCATCCATTTCTCGACGGCAATGGCCGGGTGGGGAGGCTGCTGATCACCTTATATCTGGTCAGCAAAGGGATATTGAAGCGGCCGGTTTTGTATCTGTCAGATTTTTTCGAGCGAAATCGTGCGCTTTATTACGATAACCTTATGCGGGTGAGAGAAAAGAACGACCTGCAGCAATGGTTCAAGTTCTTTCTGGTTGGAATCATCGAGACTGCGAAAAGCGGCATAGCGACATTTGACAATATTCTCAAGCTGCAAAAACACGTGGAAAGTCAAATACGGACCCTCGGTAGCAGAGCGGCAAACGCGCAGAAGATAGTCCATTATTTGTATAAGAGGCCACTAATTGATGCCGCGAAGGTTGGAAAAGTGGCGGGAATATCACCGGCATCGGCCTACAAGCTGATTGCTGACTTGGAACAGCTTGGAATCCTCGGTGAAGTTACTGGGGGCAAGCGTGGCAAGTTGTACGTCTTCACGGACTATATCGCATTGTTCAAATAACGGCAGGGAAAGCACGTTATGCCATTATCGGACCGCTTTGTTTTTCCCTTGTCGTTACAGGAGTTGGGGCGGAATACAGAGAGACTGGCGGATGAAGAAAGAGAAAAAAGAAAAAACAATGTCTGAAGAGCTGCTGGAACCAATCCATCCGGGGGAAATTCTCCTTGAGGATTTTATCAAGCCGTTCGACCTGAGCATCAATCAGCTCGCGCGGGAAATAGACGTACCTGCGGGCCGCGTCAGCGAGATCGTAAACGGGAGGCGGGCGATCACCGCCGATACGGCTTTGAGGCTTGGCCGGTTTTTCGGAGTTTCCCCGGAAATCTGGACAGGATTGCAGGTCGATTATGAGTTGAGATTGGCGAGGCGAAAAATCGGGGCTGTGCTTGAAGCCCGCATACATCCTTTAAAGGCTGCCTGACGGAGCGCCTTGAGGAAACAGGAGGGGTAGGTCCACATTCTCCAGAAAATGGGAAATGTAGACGCGACCCCTTTGCTTCCCCAACCGCCGCAAGGTGGAATCGGCGGTGACCAATGCCCAAGCCTTCCTGAAGGTCCGGGAGGAGTTCGGCACGTTCGACGCCTACATGTGGGGCTTTGTGGACGGGCGGCCGATCCGGAACGCCTGGAAGAACATGGCCGAGATTCCCGCCAGCACGCCGTTGGCGGACGCGTTGAGCAAGGACCTGAAGCGGCGCGGGTTCCGCTTTGTCGGCAGCACCATCTATGCAGGCGGTCGGGATGGTCAACGATCATGTCGTGGATTGTTTTCGCTGGCGGGAGGTGAGCTTTGAACCCTATCGACGTTCCGAGGAGGAAAGCCATGACTAAGACCAGCCTGGTCTTTGTTCTCCTGCTCGTTGCCTGCCTGCCGCCTCTCTACGGCCATGCGGCGGATGCGGATGCGCTCAAGGTCGGCCTGATCGCCGAGTTGACCGGGACGATCCCGGCCGTGGGCGCTTCGTGCAGAAACGGTGCGGAACTCGCCGTCAGGGAGATCAACGGGAGCGGCGGAATACTGGTCGACGGCAGGCGCCGCCGACTCGAACTGGTGGTCGAGGACAGCGGCAACGACCCCGATCGGGCCGCAGCCGCTGCCCGGAAGCTGGTAGAAAAGGAGCAGGTGATCGCCATCATCGGCCCCAATGCAAGTCCGAATACCAGGGCAGCCGCTAACGTGGCGGAGCGGGAGCGGGTGGTCCTGATCACCCCCTGGTCGACCAACCCCCTGACCACCCGTGACGAGCAGAGCGGCAAACCGAAGCGCTACGTGTTCCGGGTCTGCTTTACCGACAACTTCGAAGGGGAGGAACTCGGGGATTTCGCCAGCAAAACACTCAAGGCCGGCAAGGCCGCAGTGCTGTTCGACCGGGATATCCCGGTGCTAAAGGGCCAGGCGGAGCTGTTTCGCGCGAGCTTCGAACGGAACGGCGGCCGGGTGGTGGCATTCGAGGCCTACTCCTCCGGCGAACGCGACCTGACCTCGCATTTCATCCGGATCAGGGAGGCCCGCCCCGAACTGGTTTTCCTCCCCAGCTATTACAGCGACGTCCCGCACCAAGTCCGGCAGGCCCGCGCCCTCGGGATCACCGTGCCCTTTCTCGGCAGCGACGCCTGGAGCTCGCCGGAACTGGTGGCCATGTGCGGGGCAGCGTGCGAGGGGGCCTTTTTTTGCAACCACTATTCCGCGGAGAGCGCAAGCCTTGCCGTGCGGCGCTTCGTGGCAGCCTACAAAGCGGCGTACGGGAGCACCCCTGACGACGTCGCGGCACTCACCTACGATGCTTTCGCGGTCCTCCGGCAGGCCTTCGTCAAGGCCGGTCGGAGGAAGCGGGAAGCCGTACGCAACGCCCTCGCCGGGATCAGCGAATATCATGGGGTAACCGGCTCCCTCCGCTATCAGCCCGGCACCGGCGATCCGATCAAGGGGGCGGTCATCATGCAGATCAAGGACGGCAGGTTTGTCTGGTTTGCCGATGTCGAGCCGTGACGCCCAAAATACCTCTTTGCAAAAAATGCAAGCCAGAAAAGGGGACAGGCTACTTTTGAAGATAAAGGCAGTCAGGCACGGGGAGAGTGGAGCGTAATCGGCAGGTGGGGCCGGAACAGGGTAAAATCCCCGTCCGTGGTGAATATGGGGATCTTGTGCCGCGCCGCTACGGCACAGATGAGAAAATCGGTGTTCGATCCCTGTATCCCCTTGCCGCGACAGATGTTGAAGAATTCGGCCGCGGTCTCGTAATCGCGGGTCGTCAGTTCCAGGTCGGGAAAAGCCCGCAGGTGATCGCGCAGCTTCCGGAACATGGCCTGCCCCTTGATCCCGGAGAGAAGCTCCTGGCGCACCGGGCCGATCATCTGGACCCGCACCTCGCCGATCAGCTCGATCAGTTCGGCTACCTCCGGGCCGTCAGCGGGCGGATTGCGTCGCAGCGCCAGGGACCATACGGATGTGTCGACCAGGACCTTCATGGTTTGCTGCGCTGCTTCTTGTAGTCGTAGTCGGGCTCATACTCGACCGAATGGAAGAGGCTGATGACGTCGGCCTGCTTGCGGCGCTGGATGTATTCCGCGAGCGCCTCGTTCACCACCCCCTTCTTCGTGGCGTGCTTGCCGACGATGCGGGCTTCTTCCAGCAGTTTGTCGTCAATAGCCAGGTTTGTTGCCATGAGGCACCTCCGTTACACAAATGTTTACACGTCAGCATGTGTAAAGTCAAGTGCAAACCCGGGAGCAAGGATACACAACCACACAACGAAAGGAGATATGATGCCTGTACTGACATTCGAGGGGGGAAGCCTCCCGCAGGAAAAGAAGAAGGAGCTGATCGTCCGGATGACGGAGGTGGCAGCGGCGGTGACGGGGATTCCGGAGGACAAGTTCATCGTGCTCCTGCGGGAGCTGGAGGACGGGAACATCGGCGTCGGCGGCCTGACCCTGACGGAGGTGAAGGCGGCACGGGGGGTGCGATGAAAGTCGTCGCCTTCAACGGTAGCCCGAGGCCGGAAGGAAACACCACTCTGCTCGTCCGCCACGTCTTCGAAGAGCTGGAGAAGGAGGGGATCGAGACGGAGACGGTCCGCATCTGCGGCGAGAAGGTGCGCGGCTGCGTCGCCTGCTACCGCTGCTGGGAGACGAAAGAGGGGTTCTGCGCCCTAAAGGACGATCCGGTGAACGGCTGGATTGCCAAAATGCGCGAGGCGGACGGCGTCATCCTCGCTTCGCCGACCTACTTCGCCGACGCAACGACCGAGATGAAGGCCCTCGTGGACCGCGGGAGCATGGCGACCCGCGCCGGCGGCAACCTCCTTGCCCGCAAGGTGGGGGCGGCGGTGGTGGCGGTGCGGCGGGCGGGGGCGATCCACGTCTTCGACACCCTGAACCACTTCTTCCTCATCAACGAGATGGTCGTTCCCGGCTCCAGCTACTGGAACATCGGCATCGGCCGCGAACCGGGGGAGGTCGGCAACGACGAGGAGGGGCTGAGGACGATGCACGTGCTGGGAAAGAACATGGCGTGGCTTCTGAAACGGCTCCGTGGCGGGGAACAGCCGTGACGCCGTATGTCCGCAAGGGATAAAGGCATGGAAATATTCGTCGGCATCCGTACCCTGCGGGTAATTGATGAGCCCAAGGACATCGCGTTCCCCGTACTGGTGATGTACCCGACGCGCGTCCCGTCGGCACCCGTGACCCTTGGCCCGTTTTCCCTGGAAGCCGCGCTGGACGCCCCGATCGACGAAGGCACCTTTCCCCTGGTGGTCGTCTCCCACGGGTCCGGCGGCTACCCTCTCCTGTACCGCACCATCGGCGCGTGCCTGGCGAAGCACGGCTATGCCGTCGCGCTTCCTGAACACCCGGGAAACAACCGCGACGACAACGCATTGAACGGTACCGTCGAAAACCTGGTGAACCGTCCCCGGCATATTCGTCTCACGATCGATGCCGTTTCCGCCGATGCCCATTTTGAGGATCGGGTGCAGCCGGACAACACCGCGATCATCGGCCATTCCATGGGGGGTTATACCGCGCTTGCCGTTGCGGGTGGCGAGCCATGGACCGAGAAAGGGGAAAAGGTTGAGGTGAAACCGGACGGGCGCGTAAAGGCGCTGGTCCTGCTGGCGCCGGCTACGGCCTGGTTCATGCCGGAAGACGCCCTGAGGAACGTGACCATACCGATTCTGCTCCTTGTCGCCGAGCACGACCCGTTTACGCCGCGATGGCAGGGGGAACTGGTCCTGGAACGTGTGCCCGACAGGTCCCGGGTCACCTGCCGGGTCATCGAGAACGCGGGGCACTTTTCGTTCCTGAGTCCCTTTCCGCCCGCGATGAGGAGCTCAAAATTCCCGCCGTCCGTCGATCCGGCAGGATTCGACCGGGAACGGTTCCATGAAAAACTCAATGCAGAAGTGCTCGCGTTTCTCGACGGGACGTTGCGGGGGGCCTGAAGTACCAGAAGGCCGCGCTTTCCTACGTGAGGCAGAACGGGATAGCCTACGCTGCGTACGACATCGAGAAAGACCCGGACGCGAAGAGGCGCTTTGAAGGGTACTCCGGCAGGGGGGTGCCTCTCATCGTGGTGGCCCCGCTTCATATCCCCCGCGCCCAAAACCGGCGTTTGCGCCGTCAACGCATGTCGTGTGGAACAACGATTTCTGTGGAAGCGGTCGTACGGTTCCCTGCCAAATCGGTTGCCACAGCGGTCACCGTATAGTGCCTGCCGTCCCTATCATCCCCTTCACGCCACGCCTCCAGCGACACCGACGATCCGAATCCGGAAAGCGTACGGGTGATGATGCCGTATTCGTCGGTCACCGTTATCACTACCGAGGAAATGCCCGAGCCGGCATCCTGTGCAGAGCCGCCGATGACGACATCCACCATCTTGTGATTCGGCGGCCACAGGATCGTGCGGCTCGGTGCAATGGTGATGGCTGGCGGGGTTTTATCGAGTCGCACGTCCGTCGTATGCGAATTCTCCACATTACCTGCCAGGTCGATGGCATGCCACTTTATGACGTGCGCTCCTTCGGTGCTGATCGTGAAGGTTGCCGTATCTCCATGGATGCTGCTCTCCGCGCCATCGTCGACGCTGTAGCGGAGTTCGGCAACCCCGGAGGTCGCATCGAGGGCATGGAGCGTCACGGTTGCGTTGCCGGTAAACCATCCGGCGGAACCGGCAGGGCCGCTGACGGAGATCGTGCTGACGGGGGGAGTTGCGTCGATTTTGATCACCACTGTCTTTCTCTGCTCCACATTCCCCGCGTTATCGAGGGAGTAACACGTAATGGCGTGGAGTCCGTCACCTCTTACCATGAATGATGCGGTGGGCGACGCAACGGAGGTTTCCCCGCCGCCGTCAATGCTGTAGCGGACCGCTGCGGGACCCGAGAGTGCATCGACGGAGTGTATAGTCACAGAGACGTCTCCCTTGTACCAGCCGTTGCTTCCCAAGGGTCCATTGAGAGTTATCGTCGAAGTGGGTGGGGTCTTGTCGATGGAAACGGAAACGATATGATTCGTCTCGGAATTCCCGGCCTTGTCTTTTCCTCCGTAGAGGAGGATGTGCGCACCCTCATTCCCTATGAGGACCGAAGCCGAGTCGCCGGGGACAGAGACCTCCGTGCCGTTGTCGATCCGGTACGTCACCGCGGACATTCCCGATCCCTCGTCCGTCGATGCGAGCTTCACCGTCACGTCGCTTGCGAACCACCCGCCGTTTCCCTGCGCCCCGGACACTGTTGCTTTGGTCACGGGGGCACTCTTGTCCACTTTAACTGCGAGAGGAGAAGAAGGAGGTTTCTCGGTATTACCCGCAAGGTCGCGGGCGAAATAGGAGAGGTTATACACCCCGGTCGCTGCGAAGGTCGTCGCTGCACTGCTTCCTGGAACGGTGACGGCAGGTTTATCGTCCACGGTATAGACGACCTCCTTCACGCCGGAGCCGGTGTCCGTCGCGGTGATCGTTGCCACGGCATCGGAAAGGAACCATCCGTCGTTACCCTTCGTTCCTGTCACAATTGCATTGGAAACCGGTGGGGTCAGGTCGACTCCGTTTCCGGAGAGGGGTACGGTCACCATCTGATTGACCGGATCATCGGAAACAATACCGAGGGAAGCTCTGCGGCTGCCGAAGCCCTTCGGCGTGAACGTGACCGACGGCAGGCATGTGCCCCCGGCGACGCTTCCGCAGGTTCCCGATACCGAGAAATCCCCGGAGTTATCTCCCTGTAGTATATACGAGCCGATGTTGAGGGGGTAATCGCCGGTATTGGAGACGACCAGGGTCGCTGACGATGATCGCGGCAGCTCCGTGTCAGGAAACTGGAGAGAAGAAGGAGAAACAACGATGTGGGGGGATACCCCCTTCCCGGACAGGGAAACCACCAGCGACGGGTGTTTCGGATCGTTGGAGGTTATGGTGAGGGCGGCAGATCTATCCCCGTTAGATGCCGGCGTAAAACGCACCGGGGCAGTGCAGGTGTTTCCGGGGGCAAGGCTTGCGGCGCAGTTGCTCAGGAGCGTGAAGTCGCCCGGGGCGGTTCCGCTCAGGGAGAGAGAGGTCACGGAGAGGGTGGCTTTGCCGCTGTTGCCGATGGTGACGGAATTATCTCCGTACTGTCCCAAGGGAATGCTGCCGAATGGGATTGAGCTCTTGTCCACGGTGATTGCAGGCGTCGGATTGGAGCAGACCTGCACCATGGCCGAATCCAGGTTCATGGAAGCAGGGGTGGCGATGGAAACGCCGACAGTGACGGACGCTGTCGGAACGGACAGCGAAGTGGCGGAGAAGTTCGTTGAGGAGATCGTTTCCCAGTCGGATGTGGTGATGCAGGCGTCCGGCATGCTGAGATCGCCGAATTTGAAGATGTACATATCGGAGTAAGAGCCGGAGGAGGAAGCTACCGCATATCCTCCGTCGCTCGTTGTGATGATGTCTTCCGCGGAGCCAATGACCGCCGCAGGCTTCTGCCATTCCATGTTCCCGTTTTCGTCCAGCTTGATCACGACGGGGGCATCCTTGGAGATGAAAACGTACTTCCCGTCGGAAACCTGCGTCGCGATGCCGCCGGTTTGTTTGGTCGTGCTGAGCTTCTTGCTCCACTGAATGTCCCCCGCGGCGGTGATCTTCATGATCCAGTTGTAGTAGGTGTACCCAGAGGTGTCGGAAGAATACCCGGCCATGATGAACCCGCCGTCGGCAGTGGGCTTCATGGAGCGAAGCATGTCATAGTCCCTCCCGCCGTAGGTTCTGGCCCAGACCACGTTTCCGGTGGCACTCAGCTTGGCGACGAAGAGGTCGGGAGAAGATGCGGCGCCGGCAAGATAGAGGCTTCCGTCGGTCCCCTCATAGATGGTGCGCCCGTAGAGACTGTAGCCGTATGTCTTGCTCCACAGGACCTTTCCGGACGCATCCAACTTCACCACCCATGCCTTCGAGTTGTCTGTATAGCCGGTAACAACATAGCCATGGTCCTTTGTCTGCCGAACATTGTCAGAATCTCCGGCAGGAAGATAGAGGAAACTCTGCCACAGCAGGGTCCCATCCGGCGACACCTTGAAGACCAAGGTCCCCCGATCGGGGGAGTAGGCGTAGGCGGAAACGACATAGTTGCCGTCATCGGTTGCGGCTATGGCATAGGCGGTGGCGGATATCCCCGAAAAGAACTTCTTCTGCCACACGATACTTCCGCTCCTGTCTACATGAAGCAGCTGGATATGCAGTGCACCGGGTTCCGAGACATGCCCCGCCACGATGTAGCCGCCGTCGGCGACCGCAGCGAGCGACCTGGCGCGATAGTTGTTTGAGCTGTAGTACCTCGCCGACCAGGTGTCACCCGCATGGGCCTGGAGGGATTGGAACAACAGCAGCAGGAACAACACCGATAATTTCATAAATTTCATAAGCTCACGCCCCCTCTGATGGCACTCTGTAGCGACCGCAGCCGAACCAAGGCAGAATATCGGCAATTTTCACCCGGTACTTACCGGCAACGCCAAGGCAGGAGCTCCCTTTGCCCGCTGGTCACACCCAAACCGACTGCCCCAAAATAAAACATTCTATCTGTTTGCAGAATTAATTAAGCAAATTTTATGCCCGGTCCGGCTTCGCATCAATTTTCGAACGTGGATTCAAACGAAGGAGTTTTGTAAGATTCTTGTGAAGCATTGTCCAGCCACAATTCTTCAAAAGGTGGTATCCCGGCACACCGGCCTATGATATGGCAGGCGGGGGAATTTTTGTCGTCCGGGGGAAGGGGATAAAAATGTCTTCCGACTTTAATAATGTAGAGGTATTTCACGCAGTGTGTGGCAAATAACCTAAATGAGAACACCATGCCTGATTCATTCTTGACTTGTAAAGGCAAGTCAATTAGTCTTCGTGCATGAAACGTTGTGCCAAAGGAGAACACTATGAAGAGAACATGCGGAGTGATCTGGACCGTGGCGCTCATGCTGCTCATGCCCGCCGTTGCCCTTGCGGCGGGGAAGACCGAGATCACCTGGTACGGCCATGCGGCGTTCAAGGTGAAGACGCCGGCCGGCAAGATCCTGCTGATCGATCCCTGGATCGACAACCCCGCCAACAAGAGCGGAAAGAGTGATCTGGCCAAGCTCGACAAGGTGGACCTCATCCTGGTGAGCCACGGCCACAGCGATCACATCGGCAACGCGGCGGAGATCGCAAAAAAGACCGGGGCGCGGCTCGTGGCCCCCTATGGCCTCGGCAGGGCCATGGTGCAGTATGGCGGCTTTCCCAAGGATCTGGCGGGGTATGACACCATGGGGAACTACGGCGGCGAGATCGACCTGCTGGGGGGGGAGGTGAAGGTTGCCTTCATTCCGGCGGTGCACGACTCCGACATGACCGTACCGGCCGGATCGGGGACGCCGGGGCAGGTCGCGGCGGGAAACCCGGCGGGGTTCCTGATCAGCATAAAGGGGGGGCCGGTCATCTACCACACCGGCGACACCGACCTCTTCTCCGACATGGCGCTGATCAAGAATTTCCGCCCGGTCGATATCATGCTCGCCTGCATCGGCGACCGCTTCACCATGGGGCCCGGCAGGGCGGCGGAGGCGGTGAGGCTGGTGGACCCGAAGATGGTGGTTCCCATGCACTACGGCACGTTTCCGTTCCTGACCGGCACGCCTGAGGATTTCCTCAAGAGCCTCGACAGGATCGGCCTTGCGAGGAGGATGAGGTGGATGGCGGTCGGATCGACGCTGGTGTGGGAGAACCCGTGAATCGCGGGTCTGCAAAGGGGGTCAGAAGGGTCGTTCTCGGTGTGCTGCTCGCCGCCGGCACATGCCTCTCGGCGTCCGCCTGCGCGGCGCCGACCAGGGGCGCTCTCTGGGCCACCATCGCGACTTGCCTCGACCCCGGCGTTGCCGATTACTGCGGACGTTGCGCCACGCCCCTGGTGGAAACCACCTGCGGGCAGGGGCGGGGGTGCGGGGAAACGACCGAGGTCTGGGCCGAGACGCGGGAGTACGTGGCGATCCGCGACAGCAAGATGTGCGGCTGCCCCGGCGAGTTCGTCCATGGCCTCGCCATCCCCCGCACGCAGGTGACGGGAGTCGAGGACCCCGGCCGCCCCGACGGCATCTGGCAATTCGCCTGGAATGCGGGCCGGCAGCGGATCGGCGACGAAACCGACCTTGCCCTTGCGGTGAACCCCCGGCGGCTGCGCAGCCAGGATCAGCTCCACGTCCATATTGTGCGGCTCCTCCCCGGCGCCCGGGCGCGCCTCGCCGGACTGGCCGTGGCGCGCGTGCCGTCCCTCGGCGAGGTGTGGCACGCGGCGGCGCGAAGCGCGGCGTCTGCCGGGATGAAGGAATACGGCGTGCTGGTTGCCAGGGACCCGGAAGGGGGGTTCCTGGTGCGGGTGGAGGAGGGGAGCCCGGAAAAGATGTACACCCGGTATCGCTGCCGGTGAGGCTATCCGCGTTGCCGTTGTCGGACGGGGCCGTTTCCGCTGGGGATGCGGCCTTTTTTTACGGGGAAGGCGTTGCGCAATGCAGGTAACGGGGCGTGCCGGCGTGGCAGAAGAAAGGAAACAGGCATTGCCTGTACGGTCTTTGATGGGCCGAAAGAATGCCCTTGCCAGTCGGCAGACAAAAAAAGGGGGGAATGTTTTCCCCCCCGATGGAAAGGAGCGTTTGTTGCGTACGTCAACCCATCAGCCGAGGATGAGACTGCTGTTCCTCGCCCTGTTTGCCAGTATGGTGGGATCGATCACTTCGCCGCAGCAGGTGCATTTCCAGGCGTCGAAGGACCTTACGAAATCGTAGAATTTTTCAGCGAACATGCGGCCTCTGCATTTTGGACAATTCATGGTGGTACCCCCCAATTAAAATAACCTGTGATGCAAGTATTGAACAGTAGTACAGGATATGTGCCAACATGCCGTGAAATTTTCGCCCGCCTGTTCCGACTCATAACTTTGCCTTATACTCCGCATGGTTAGATAAACACAAATAAACCTTTCCGGTCTTGTTTGCCCTGTTTTTCCCCGGCTCCGCGCACCCCTGACCGTTTCTCACCAAGAAAAACGTCATTTGTTTGACGGCCCGTGCCCATTACCTTTGCGCTGCCTGGCTCCGTCACCCAGCGGACCGTGCCCCGCAAAAACCAGACCAGCAGGTTCGCCTTCGTTTTCATTAAGCGCCATCAGGGGCGCCGCGGGTTTTTTCCGCGCCGTCAAACACTTGACGCAACGTGCATGCGAGCAGTCGTCGCCGGCTCCCGCACCATGCGTCAAATTTGTGACGGTGATCATGATGGCATTACGCCGGCGCCAGCGATCAGCGTTTTTTGCAAGAGCTCCAGCTTCGGCGAAAAAAAGGCAAAGCCCGCTACGGCGGGCTTTGCCATGACATCGCCATCGATTACCACGTATTCTTATTCGTTCTGTTCCGCATGGGCGACCGGCGTCAGGGTACCGAACAGCCCGTCGCTTTCGTCGTTGAGCCCCGCCGCGAAGAACAGGGTGTTGGTGGGACCCGCCAGGCCGTCGTTGCCGAAACCGAGCCCCCAGAGCCCGTTGATGACGATCGGGTCATCGAAGGAATCCCTGAGGAGCCCCATGAATATGCCGGTCACCGGGTCAAAGGCGGCGATCTGGCCGCTGCCGAAATTTCCCACCAGCAGCATGTTGCTGAATTTGCCGAAATCGGCCGGAGCCAGCGCTATCCCCCAGGGAGAGTTGAACCAGAGCCCGTTTTGCAGGCTCATGACGAAGCTGCCGTCGGGGTTGAAGACCTCCACGAAGCCGTGCCCCTGGCCGGCCACATCGTCAAGTAGCGTGGTGGTATTCAGCAGGGCATAGGTGACGAACAGCTTGCCCCCGATGTTCATGACGTTGAAGGGGTTATAGCCGGCTGGCGGGCCGATGTTGGAGGAGGGGACGGTGAACGGGGCTCCGGTCGCAGTGGTCGGGAGGGTGACCGGGGCGAAGTTCGAGTCGAAGACATCCACCGTGCCGTCGCGGAAGTTGGCGACATAGAGCAGGTTCCTGGTGCCGGTGGAAGCCAGGGCGGCTCCCTTGTAAACCGGGCCGGTTCCTGCGTTAAAGGTGATATTGTCGACCTTGAGTGTGGCGGCCGGACCCGAGTTCCAGGCCGAGATGGTCCCGTCCTCGGTGACGAAGATGAATTTCGACGGCACGCCTGCCGTTACGTTGAAACCGGAGAAGTTGTTGAAGACGATCCCTGTGGGGGTCGCCGTTGTCCCAAGGGGAGCTGTCGTTGGCGGGGGTATGGTGACACGGGACGACGAGAAAATCTGGAACGGCGTTCCCCGGCCGAAGTATTTGGTCGAAACGCCGGTGCCGTTGCTGTTTACCCACCAGGGGCCGATTGGCGGGCGGGCGATACCCCAGGCATTGATCAGGTTGGCATCGGTCGTCGCAGCGAGTCCCGGAATGTTGGAGACCAGATTGGTCTGGAGGTAGAACGGGTCATCCACCAGTACTTTGGTGGCCAGCAGTTTCCCGTTGTGCAGGGTCCCCTCCACCTCCACCTTGGAGCCGTTGGCAATTCCCGCGAGGGAAAGGTTGCCGGCATCGACCGTCGTACCCGCCAGGGTAAAGATGTTCCCGTTCATGCCGAAGACGAACCCCTCGGCGTCGACCCGGGCACCCTCTCCCGCCTCATTCTGAAGTCCCACCAGGGGCAGTTGCACGCTGGTGGCGGTGAGCGTGGTGCTGGTGAGGGTCGGGATGGTGCCGGTAACCTTGACGAACGAACCGGCTGCGGTTCCCGCCGGCAGGGTCGTGCCGGAGAAGTTCACGGTCAGCCCGCCGATGGTGAACGTGGTGGCACCGGGTGGGGCACTGATGGTTCCCCTGATCGTCACGGTCGTGGCAGCGGTCCAGTCGGGCAGCTTCCGCTGGACGAAGGTCGCGTGGATCGTTCCCCTTGTGTCGAAAAAGCCGTTCACCCGGACCATCTCGCCGGCATGGACCCCGCTGGTGCCGGCGCCTGAGAAGTTGGCGAAGACGGTTTTTGCCGGGTCGAACCGGACATTCTGGCCGAGGATCGTCATGGAACTGGACAGGTTGTTGAACGCGGCAATCGGCCCCTTCAGGTCGTTCGCCACCTTGACCTCGAACGCCTTGCCGCGGATGGCGTCATCGAATTCTCCCCTGACGGTGACCACCATGCCTTGCTCCAGCGTGGCGGCGTCAGTCGGGTCGTCCATGGTGATGGCGGCGCCGGTGGTGCTGAATTCGACGCCGTTGACGGTGATGCTGTTCCCCACGCTGGTGATCGCTCCCCTGCTCACCCCCGTGACCGGGGCCGATGATGCGCTGTCACTGCCGCAGCCGGCCAGGGAGAGGGCGGACAGTGCCACTGCTGCCAAGAATAACAAAATCTTTGCTCGCATGCGTTACCTCCTGTTCGATGTGAAATTTTGTTCCCTGATAGCTTCCCGCTTCCTTGTCCGAACCCTCACCCCCTTTCCGTCCGTCGCTCTCACGACCCTGCCGCGCGCAAATAAAATAGCCGGGTGCGTATTATCGGCCGACATTTTACTGTCGTCCGATGCCTCGGCAACCCGGCTGTCTCGGTTGGACCCAGCGGTTTTCTGTCCCTGCGGCGCAGGTGGCCTGGTCGTGTCCACTGTCCTGCTCAGCGAATGTAACTATGTATGCCAGCAACAATTATTGCAACAATCCCGGTCTCGTCAAGTGCGGCCTACCATTAAAAAAATTCCTGCGGGACGAGGGGAAGGAAAGCTGGACATGAACCGGAAAAACGCCGTCATTGTGGCGGCTGCCGCCTGCGTAGCCATCGTCGTCAGTTGCCTCTGCCTGGACCATCCCGTTGCCCTCGCGGTCAACGGGTGGTTCCTGAAAAACCGGGCAGTGGCGCACTACGTGGCCGATCTCCCCGACCTCCTCTTCCCGGCGGTGCTGGCGGTAACCTGCCTCCTCTGGGTCGGCTATTTCTACTGCATCCGCAGGGGTATCCGTGGTGGCCGGACCGCCTTTTTCCGGCTGGCCGCCTGGACGGTCCCGCTGGCATTTATCCTGAAATCCGTCCTGAAACAGCTCTTCGGCAGGGTGAACACGCGATTCTGGCTGCTTCATCAGGCGGGCAGCGATTTCCGCTGGTTCCACGGGGATGAGAACTACAGTGGCTTTCCGTCGGGGCACATGGCGGTGTTCACCGCTTTCGTTGCCGGCGCATGGCTGTATTATCCGCGACTTCGCCCCGTCTATGCCGGCCTCCTGATGCTGCTGGGGGCGGCCTTGATCGCCACCGATTACCACTTTCCGAGCGATGTCCTTGCCGGGGCCTGCCTCGGCCTGCTGGTCAATTTCTGCGTCGATCGCTGTCTGAACACCCCGGGAAGGAGAAATTAGAACCTTCCCCCAGTCCCTTCAAGCGGCCGGATGAATTTGCTTGCCCACTCACCGGAAAAGGTGTATCCATTCAGTTTCCGAAATTTTCCGAGGAGGAAAAAACCAGATGGGCATTCTATCCAATACCGTCAGCATCTGCCAGTACCAGGTGGTGGGGGAGGTTCCCGCCACGGACCTGTTCGCCTGGGCGTCCGAGCATCTGGCGAAACAGGGCTTCCGGCCGATCGACCAGGGGACCGAGGAGCTCTCCATCGGCTGGGTCCATACCGGCAATCACCGCGAGGCGGGCTTTGCCGTCCCGGCGGACTTCTGGCACGACCACTACCTCTCTTTCAGTTTGCGCCAGGACCGGCGCCGGCTCCCGGCCGCGCTGCTGAAGGCCTACCTGCAGGTGGCCGAGCACGAGTTCCTGGAGGCCAATCCCGGGTTCAGGCGGGTGCCGAAGCAGAAGAAGGAAGAGATCCGCGACAAGGTGCGCGCGATGCTCCTGGCCAAGACCCTGCCGGTGCCGGCTGTCCACGACGCGGTCTGGGACAGCGGGACCGGCCTCGTCACCTTCGCTTCCCTGGGGCGGGCGGTCATGGACGAGTTCGAGACCCGCTTCGCGAAGACTTTCCCCGGCCTCCGTCTGGTGGCGGTCCACCCCTTCGCCCGGGCCGAACGGGTCGCGGACGGCCCCCAGCAGCCGGCGCTGCGTACCTGCAACAAGGCCAACTCCGAGTCGACCCTCGACCTCATCCAGAGCAACCGCTGGCTCGGCTGGGATTTTCTTCTCTGGCTCATCTACCGGACCATGAACGATGCGTCGGAATACCGGGTGAACCGCCCCGGACCGGCCGAGCAGGGGGAGCCGTTCGTCGCCTACCTGAACGACCGCCTGGTCCTCTCCAATGCCGGGGAGGGGGGGATGCAGAAGATCACCGTGGCGGGCCCCCAGGACCGGTTCAGCGAGGTCTGCACCGCCCTGCAGACCGGCAAGGTGATCAACGAGGCGACCATCTGCTTCGAGCGGGGGGAGAATCTCTGGAAGATGACCCTGAAGGGGGAGACGTTCCACTTCGCCTCGTTCAAAGCGCCGAAGGTGCAGCAGGAGCGGGACAACACGGTGGACGAGCTGAGCGAGCGGGAAGCGCTCTTTTTCGAGCGGATGTACGTGCTGGAAACGGGGCTGCAGCTCTTCGACAGCCTCTATGCGGCGTTCCTCGCCATCCGCCTCGGGAGCGGCTGGGAAGGGGAAATGGGAAAGGTCGGGGATTGGCTTTCCGCCGAATAGCCGCGCCTCCCCCCGCCATTACCCGAAACGACAAAGGCCCGCGTTGCGCAGGCCTTTGTCGTTTCGGGTAATGGCGGCAGCCCTGACGGCCGCGCCTCGCTTCATGTCGCCTCAACCCCGGTATGGGTTGCACGCGGCTCCCGTCGGCGGACCTGCTCGATGAAATCGCCGATGGCGGCGTGCACCGGTGCCGCCTCCTCCCCCAGGAGGATGCCGTGGCGCTCCAGGTCGAAGACCAGGTACTCCTTCTCCTTTGCGCCGAGCTGCTCGAACAGTTTCCTGGAACCGCCCGCATTGACCACCGGGTCGAAACGGGACTGGACGACCAGGGCCGGGATTTTGATGGCGGGAAGCTTCGGTCCGAGGCTGGACATGAACCGCTCCAGTTCGCTGACCCCCGCAATCGGCATGCGGGGGTAGTTGATCTGGGGATTCTCCGAAGAGGTATCCACGAATTCTCTTTTGGCCCTCTCGTAGTGGGTGAGCCGCATCAACCGGTTCCAAAGGTCCAGCGCCTGGACGAATCGTGCGGAGATCTCCTGCAGTTGCATGGGGGGGCAGACCGCGAATACCCCGGCCGCCGCGGGGACCCGCGCCGCAAGGTCGAGCGCCAGCCCCCCGCCGAGAGAAAAGCCCCCGACCACCACCCGCCGGCAGATGTTGCTCATCAGGGCGTACCCCTCGTCGACCGAGTCGACCCACTCCTGCCAGGTTCGCGTCGCCAAGTCTTCCGCGGAGGTGCCGTGCCCTTTCAACCGGGGGACATAGACCCACAGCCCGCGCCGGCCGAGGTGCTCGGCCAGCTCCCGCATCTCGCGGGGGGCGGCGGGAAAACCGTGGATGAGCACCACCCCCAGGTCCCACGACCTCCCCTTGATGAGATACGGTGCCCCCACCTCCCGCGGCTTCGATTCTCCCTCGACATAGAACGCGTCGTAGTCCGCCGCGAAATCGGTCTTTCCTTTGGCTGTCAGGTAGTCCGCGATCCTCTTGCGCAGCTGGAAGGGGGTGAGCCAGGCAACGGCCCTGATTTTCCGCTGCAGCTGCTTCAGGGGGATCACCTCGTTGGCGATGACCGCCACGGGATGGTCGATGCGGGCGCGGCTGAAATCGAAGACGGATGCGAATTGCGCCTGGTTCTTGATGAGGGTCTTCCCTTTCCGCTTGATGATCCCTTTTTCTATGGCGAGGGTGATGAAATCCCGGTACTTGTTGAACCGGTCGTCCGTCATGAGGTGCACCTGGCTGGTGCGGAGGCTGCGGTGGAGGTGGACCCCCGTCTGCTCCAGGTTTTCCGCGGTCACCAGGAAGACCCGCCGCAGCAGGTTCTCCTCGTCGATCCTGGTAAAGGGGAGCACCCTGAGCATGGAGGCGAACAGGTGATCGTGGTTCACCGTGGTCATGCTGTAGATGGCGGCCATGTACTCCTGCATGATGCCCAGCGCCACCTGTAGCATCTTCCGCCGGGAGGAGATCGGGTCGTCGAAGTCGATCCGCTGCGGGGCGAAGATGTCCTGGTCGATGGGGGCGCACTCCAGGCATTCCTTGATCGTGATCGGCGCGCCGAACCTGATGTCGATGTCCACACCTGAGAGGAGCATGCTCCCCTCGGTCATCAGCTCTTCCCGCGCCTGCGCCGGCATCTTTTTCACCAGACGGGTGGCCAGCCTGCTCAGCGCGTTTTCGTGCGCCCGGAGCGGGTAATAGGTGATGTTGACCGGCACGATCCAGGTGTTTCGCTCCAGGACCGGTTCGAGAGAGTCGATCCGGAACAGCTCCATCAGGCGCTGCGCCTCGCCGGGGTTGTCGCTGGCCATGCCGCGCAGCCTTTGCCGGTAAAATTCCGTCCGCAGCGCCAGCACCGCCGCGCCGGTATGGGGGGGGCGCTTCCCCCCCGCGGTGGTGATCATGTAGCGCGCCTTCTCCACGATCTTCTTGTCCTTGACCATCTCCCCCTCGGGGTAGATGATCCAGTTCGCCTCGCCGGTGAGGAGGGTTTTCACGATCAGCAGGTCCCGGTGGGGGTCCTTGGTGGAAACCATGCCGATCGAGTCGAAGTACCCCGCCAGCGGGCCTTCGAACAGGGTGTAGTCGGCCAGGGACCAGACCGGCACCTTTGTCAGCCGGAAGATATGAAGAGGCATCAGGACCGTTTCGATCCGGGTGAAGTGGTTGATGACGAAGATGATCGAGCCGTCCGGGATATGCTCCGTGCCGTGCAGGATGACATCCGCGGCGGAAAGGTCGGAGAGAAGCTTGATGGCCTGGCCGGTGGCGAGATAGGCGAAACGGTTCATGTGGGCGCTGTTTTCCTTTGGAATGATTAACCGCACTTCACAGTATACCACATAAGGCTCAGGCCGCGAGATATCTCTGCGCCAGGGCGCAATACGCCGCCACCTGCGCCTCCTGCCAGGCCGCATCCCGCCCGAGCTCGCGCGCCATCAGCTCCGCCACCGGCGGGGCGCATGCCATGCTCGCCCGGGCATCGAGGAGCAGCGCCCTCGTGCGCCGCGCCAGCACGTCCTCGACGGTGCGGGCCCACTCCCGCCGCACTGCCCAGACCACCTCGCAGGCGCGGTAGGGGAGGTTCGGGTGGAGCGGCTCTCCCCAGGCGGGGTTTTCCCCGGCGAGGTTGCGCACTGCCGGCGCATCGCTGCCGTACACGTCCCACGGTGCTGTTTCGATGCCGTGCTCCTGCCAGCCGTGGATTCTCAGGTTGGCGGTGGGCGAGGGGCGCGGCGCGAGGCCGGCCAGCGCTGCTGCCCGGTCGACCGCGTCTTCCCCCATCCGGCGGTAGGTGGTCCATTTGCCGCCGGTGACGGTTACCAGGCCGGAGCCGCTGACGAGCACCAAGTGCTCGCGGGAGATGGCCGCGCTCTCCGTGCCGTCGCCAGACCGGACCAGCGGCCGCAGGCCGGCAAAGGTGGAGAGGATATCCGCGCGGGTGGGACGGCGGGACAGGTAGCGGGCCGCGTGGGCCAGGAGGAAATCGATCTCTTCCGGCAGCGGTCGGGGCTCCAGGGATATCCGGCTGACCGGCGTGTCGGTAGTGCCGACCACCACCCGGCCGTGCCACGGCACCGCGAACAGCACCCGGCCGTCGGCGGTGTGGGGGATCATGATGGCGCTGGTACCGGGGAGAAACGACCGGTCGAGCACCAGGTGCACCCCCTGGCTCGGGGTGATCAGAGGCGGGGCTGCCGGGTCGTCCATCTGCCGCACGGCGTCGCTGAAGACCCCGGTGGCGTTGATCACCACCCGGGCTCGGACTCGGTATTCCCGGCCGCTCTCCGGGTCGCGGGCCGTCACCCCGGCGGTCATCCCGTTCTCCTTCAGCAGGGAGGTCACCTTGAGGTAGTTGAGCGGGGTCCCCCCCAGGCCGGCCAGGGTGCGGGCAAGGCTGATCGCCAGCCGGGCGTCGTCGAACTGGGCGTCATGGTAGATCACCCCGCCCCGCAATCCCTCCTGCGCCACCGTCGGGAGCCGTTCCAGGGTCTCCTCCCGGCTGAGCGCGTGGGAGTGCCCCAGGCCGAGCCGGCCGGCCAGCATGTCGTAGAACTTGAGGCCGACGCCGTAAAAAGGGCCTTCCCACCAGTCGAAAAGCGGGACCACGAAGGAGAGGTTGTGCACCAGGTGGGGGGCGTTCCGGAGCAACAGCCCCCGCTCGTGGAGTGACTCCAGCACCAGCGACAGGTTTCCCTGCTTCAGGTAGCGCACCCCGCCGTGGATCAGCTTGGTGCTCCGGCTCGAGGTCCCCTTGGCAAAGTCCCCCTGCTCCAGGAGAAGCGTGCGGTAGCCGCGTCCCGTTGCCTCCACCGCGGCGCCGAGCCCGGTCGCCCCGCCGCCGATGACGATCATGTCCCAGGTTAGGGAGGTATCAGCGAGCTGCTGCAGGAATTCGTCACGGGTCATACTTACTCCGATGGGGAAGATTCCAAGGATGAATTATGAACTTTTGTCCTTCATCCTTCATAATTCATACTTGATCCTTTGCCCACCCCTTGGCCCGCTCCAGCGCCCTCTGCCAATGCCGGCAGAGTTCCTCCGCCCGGTCGCGCGGCATGGCAGGGGTGAAGAGCCGCTCCGGCTGCCAGTGGAGGGCGATCTCCTCCCGGTCCCGCCAGTAGCCGACCGCCAGCCCCGCCAGGTAGGCGGCGCCGAGGGCGGTGGTTTCCGTAATCTGCGGGCGAACCACCGGCACGTCGAGAAGGTCCGCCTGGAACTGCATCAGCAGGTCGTTGCGTGTTGCGCCGCCGTCCACGCGCAGCTCCCTGAGGGCAATCCCGGCGTCGTCCTCCATGGCCCGCAGCAGGTCGGTCACCTGGTAGGCGATGCTTTCCAGGGTCGCCCGTGCGATATGGGCGGCGGTCGTGCCGCGGGTGATGCCGCTGATACAGCCGCGGGCGTACGGGTCCCAGTGGGGCGCACCGAGCCCGGCGAAGGCGGGCACCAGGAAGACCCCGCCGCTATCCGGGACGCGCGCCGCCAGCTCCTCCACCTCGGCGGACGAGCGAATGATCCCCAAACCGTCGCGCAGCCATTGAACGGCGGCACCGGCGACGAACACGCTCCCCTCCAGGGCGTACTCGGTCTCCCCTCCGATCCGCCATGCCACCGTCGTGAGGAGCCGGTTGCGCGACACGACCGGCTCGGTCCCGGTGTGCATCAGCATGAAGCAGCCGGTGCCGTACGTGTTCTTCGCCATCCCGGGGCGGGTGCAGACCTGGCCGAACAGGGCCGCCTGCTGGTCGCCGGCGATCCCGGCCACCGGGATGTTCACCGCGAACAGGCCGTCCGCGGTCGCGCCGTACAGCTGGCTGGAGTCGCAGACCTGCGGGAGCATGGCGGCGGGGATGCGGAGGATCTCCAAGAGCTCCTCGTCCCAGGTGCCGGTCCGGATGTTGAACAGGAGCGTCCGGGAGGCGTTGCTCGCGTCGGTGCAGTGCTTTTCCCCGCCGGTCAGGTTCCAGAGGAGCCAGCTGTCCACCGTGCCGAACAGGAGCTCACCCGCCTCGCCCCGGGCGCGGGCTTCCGGGACGTTGTCCAGGAGCCAGGCGAGCTTGGTGCCGGAGAAATAGGGGTCGAGCAGCAGGCCGGTCCGCTCCCGGAAGAGCTCTTCAAGTCCCTCTCCCTTCAGCCGGTCGCAGGCCGCGGCGGTGCGCCGGTCCTGCCAGACGATGGCGTTGTGGACCGGCCGGCCGCTCCGGCGGTCCCAGACCAGGGTGGTCTCCCGCTGGTTGGTGATGCCGATGGCGGCGACGTCGGCGGCGGTCAGCCCGGCCCGGGTCAGGGCCTCGGCGGCTACCCCCATCTGGGAGGCCCAGATCTCCAGGCCGTCCTGCTCCACCCAGCCGGGCTGGGGGAAGATCTGGCGGAACTCCTTCTGCGCCAGGGCGCGGACCGCGCCCTCATGGTCGAAGACGATGGCCCGGGAACTGGTGGTCCCCTGGTCCAGGGCAAGGATGCAGTTCATGAGTCCCTCCTCGGGCTCCAATTATAACCTATTTGCGGGAGAAACGAAAAAGCCCGCTTGAGGCGGGCTTTTTCTGCGGGGTGTGGCGGTCAGAATTTTACCCTGATGCCCACCGCCCCGTTGTGGCTCTCGAATTTCATGTTGGTCGTTATGAGGTTATTGTCGAAGTGCGCCTTGGAGGTGGCGAAGTAGCGGTACCCGAGGTCGAGGGAGAGTCGCCGGTTGAGGGCGACCTCCAGGCCGCCGCCGAGCTGGTAGGCGAAGACGGTATCGTCGTCGCGCTCGTACACAAGGCCCCGCGAAGGTGTCGTTCCACTTATGTTGGTGCCGAAGGTATCGGTCAGGTGGAGGGCGGCGAAGCCGATGCCGCCGCCTATGTACGGGGTGATCGGGGAGTAGTTGTGCAGGTCGATGAAGGTGTTGACCATCATCGCCAGTACCCCGAGGCTCCCGTCCACGTCAACGATCTGGGAGGTGGTTCCGGTGGCGACATTCTGCGAGGTGATGGACGAGATTTCCCCGCGCTTGTAGGAAAGCTCCCCTTCCAGACGGACCACGCCGAAGTCGAAGCCGCCGGTTCCCCCGACGTTGATGCTCGGGTCGAACTTCACCCGCTCATTGAAGGTGCCACCGCCAACAAAGTCGGTGGTGGTCGCGTCGGTGTTCGAGGCGCCGCTCACGCCGACGAAGCCGGACACGTAGGGGCCGGGGCGGATGGGGGCCGCCGGGGAGAGGGCGGGGACCGCAAGGGCCGCAACTGCGGCAACGACGATAAGGCTTCTTTTCATGGGCATTCCTCCTTGTTGGGCATGTCTCTTGACACCCCGCTGAAAATTCTCGGTCTGACCGGCGGAAAGAAAACGAACAGCACCGGATGTTTATTGTAACGTGCAACTCCGCTCTTGGTTGACGTCCGCCGATTCCAAATGCGAAATGTACTGCCGGTTAGATCATAGTATACCGCACGAGCAGGATAATGCACCCATGGCCTCATTCCCCTGCGACACCGGGGCGGGTCCGGCCCGCGAAAAGGGTGTACCAGAAGAACCTGGGGCCTTGGAGCGAACGCATTGCCTCCTCGTTCCCCTTTGCCCCATGCCCCGATTGATGATACACTCTTTTCTCAGGCCAGAGCCACAATCCACCCCCCCCGCGAGGAACCCATGACCGAAACCGCGCACCGCACCATCCACCGCAAGGACTACACCCCGCCCGACTACCTGGTCGATACCGTCGAACTCCGCTTCGAGCTGGGAGAGGAGACCACCCTGGTCCGTTCCCGCCTCACCGTGCGGGCGAACTGCGACACGGCGGCCGGCCGGCGGCCGCTGGTCTTGGACGGCCACCGCTTCGCGCTGCGCGGGATCTCCCTCGACGGCGTGCCGCTGGCAGTTGAGCGGTACACAGCGGACGGCGAAAGCCTCACGATCCCCGAGGTGCCGGCTGTCTTTACCCTGGAGGTGGCGACCGAGCTCCGTCCGCAGGAGAACACCTTCCTGGAGGGGCTTTACCGCTCTGGCGGCATGTTCTGCACCCAGTGCGAGGCGCAGGGGTTCCGCGCCATCACCTACTTCCCCGACCGCCCCGACGTGCTGGCGGTCTACACCGTTACCATCGTCGCCGACCGCGTGAGCTGCCCGGTCCTTCTCGCCAACGGCAACCCGGTGGAGAGGGGAGAGCTCCCCGACGGCCGCCACTACGCCGTCTGGCACGACCCGTTCAGGAAGCCGTGCTACCTGTTCGCCCTGGTGGCGGGGGAGCTTTCCTGCATGGAGGAGGGCTTCACCACCGCTTCCGGCCGCGAGGTGGCCCTGCGGGTCTACGTCCAGAGCCGGAACCGGGAGAAGTGCGGCCATGCGCTCCGCTCCCTGAAAAAGGCGATGGCTTGGGACGAGGAGCGCTTCGGCCGGGAGTACGACCTGGACATCTACATGATCGTGGCGGTGGACGACTTCAACATGGGGGCGATGGAAAACAAGGGGCTCAACGTCTTCAACTCCCGCTACGTGCTGGCGACCCCGGCGACCGCCACTGATGAGGACTTCCAGGCGATCGAGGAGGTGGTCGGCCACGAGTATTTCCACAACTGGACCGGCAACCGGATCACCTGCCGCGACTGGTTCCAGCTCTCCCTCAAGGAGGGGCTCACCATCTTCCGCGACCAGGAGTTCTCGGCCGACATGGAGTCGCGCGGGGTGAAGCGGATCACCGACGTCCGCTACCTGCGCACCTTCCAGTTCGCCGAGGATGCGGGCCCCATGGCTCACCCGGTTCGCCCCGATTCCTACATGGAGATCAACAACTTCTACACCGCCACTGTCTACCACAAGGGGGCGGAGGTGATCCGGATGCTCCGCACCCTGCTCGGGCCGGAAAAATTCCGCGCCGGGATGGACCTCTACTTCGAGCGCCATGACGGAAAGGCGACCACCATCGAGGATTTCGTGCAGGCGATGGCCGATGCGGGGGGGCGCGACCTTGCCCGGTTCAGCCGCTGGTACTGCCAGGCGGGGACGCCGGAGCTTGCGGCGGAGGGGGCCTTCGACGGGGCGAGCGGCACCTTCACCCTGACGGTGCGCCAGAGCACCCCACCGACGCCGGGTGAGCCGGACAAGCTCCCCCTCCACATCCCGCTTGCCTTGGGGCTTCTCGGCGGGGACGGCCGGGAGCTCCCGGTCACCCCGGCCGGGGAGGATGTCCCCGGCCCGGCCACCCGGGTCGTGGAGCTCCGGGAGGCGGAGGAGACCTTCACGTTCACCGGGCTTGAGGCTGCGCCGGTGCCGGCGCTTTTGCGCGGTTTTTCGGCGCCGGTCAGGCTCGCCTATCCGTATTGCCACGACGACCTGGTCCTGCTGATGGCCCATGAACCGGACCCGTTCTGCCGCTGGGAGGCGGGGCAGACCCTGGCGGGGCAGACGATGCTCGCGCTCGTCACCGAGTGGCAGGGGGGGCGGGAGCTCCGACTCGACCCCGGTTTCGTGACCGCGTTCCGGGCGGTGCTGACAGGCGCGGTCGGGGACAGGGCCTTCCTCGCCGAGGCTCTCACCCTGCCGGGCGAGGCGTACCTGGCGGAGCTGATGGCGTCGGCAGACCCGGACGCCATCCATGCCGTCCGCCAGTTCGTCCGCCGCACCCTGGCGGAGGAGCTCCGGGAGGAGTTCCTGGCGGTGCGGCAGGCGTGCCGGGGCGCCGCCTATGGGGTGGACGACGGCCGGGCGGGGGATCGGCGTCTCGCCAACCTCTGCCTCGCGTATCTCGCGACCCTGGAAACGCCTGCCGTAATCGGGCTCTGCACGGGCCAGCTCCGTGAGGCGGGCAACATGACCGACACCATGGGGGCGCTGGCGCCGCTCGCCTCCTGCGACTGCCCGGAACGGCCGGAGGCGCTCGCCGCCTTCTATGGGAGGTGGCGGGACGACCGCCAGGTGGTGGACAAGTGGTTCGCCCTCCAGGCGACCTCCACGCTCCCCGGCACCCTCGCGGAGGTAACCGCGCTCCTCGACCACCCCGCCTTCGAGCTCGCCAACCCGAACCGGTTCCGGTCGCTGGTCGGCGCCTTCTCCCAGAACCAGGTCCGCTTCCACGACCGGAGCGGCGCCGGCTACCGCTTCCTCGCCGACCAGCTGATCCGCCTGATCCCCCTGAACCCCCAGGTTTCCGCCCGGCTCCTCGCGCCCCTCACCCGCTGGCGCCGCTTGGATGCGGACCGCCAGGCGCTGATGCGGGGAGAGCTGGAGCGGATCAGGGCCGTGCCCGATCTCCCCCGGGACGTGTACGAGGTGGTGGAAAAGAGC
This sequence comes from Geobacteraceae bacterium, assembly GCA_036518435.1. Classification (GTDB taxonomy): domain Bacteria; phylum Desulfobacterota; class Desulfuromonadia; order Geobacterales; family Geobacteraceae; genus JAMPXD01. The sequence continues at coordinate 18,751 of DATDNF010000021.1, read as the reverse complement.
CTGGCGGAAAGCTGAGCCGTGCCGGCCTTTTTTCTGCCTGTTCAGCGATCCATTTTCCTCCCCCTTCAAGGGGGAGGCCAGGAGGGGGATGGGGTACTTTAGGGCCGGAAACCCATCCCCACCCCAACCCTCCCCTTGAAGGGGAGGGAGTTGGAAAGCCCGCCTTGCCCGGTGGAAAGGATTCGGTACACTTGGAGTGGACAGGGAAGTCCAAAGGGGGGGCCATGAAGGTTGAGCTGGATGTGACCAGGGTGAGGTTCAGGGAGGGGGACGAAGGGCTCTCCCCCGACGAGCGCCGGGAGATCCTGGCCAGAAGGGCCGCCGGCTGCGGCAGGGTGGTGCGCGAAGGGGAATCGTTGCAGGAATCGGCGGGAATCCTGGCGCAGCGGGGCAACGGCGCGGCCGAAGGAATTCTCACCCCCCTGCCGGTCCACCCGCCGGAGCCGTACCGGGTCAAGAGCGTCGAGCTGCGGGGCGAGGGATGCCCCCCCTTTGCCAGAAGGTTGCAGGCCATCGAGGCGGCAGGCTACAACACGTTCCTGCTGAAAGAGGACGCGGGGGTGGTCATCCATATCGATCTCCTCACCGACAGCGGCACCTCCGCCATGAGCGACCTGCAGTGGTCGGCCATGCTGAGGGGTAACGAGGATTACGCCGGCTCCCGCAGCTACTATCCCCTGGAAAAGGCCGTACAAGAGGTGTACGGCTGGCGGGAGGTGGTCCCCACCCACCAGGGAAGGGGGGCGGAGCATATCGTCTCGACGATCTACATCAAGCCTCTGCTGGAGCAATACCCGGGAGACCCGATCTATGTGCCGAAAAACATGTATTTCACCACCACCAAGGCCCACATCGTGCGGGCCGGCGGCGTTTTCACGGATATCATCATCGACGAGGCCCGTGATCCGGCGGCGGAGCACCCCTTCAAGGGGAACATGGATACCGGCAAGCTCCGGCGGCTGATCGACGACTGCATCGCCCGGTGGGGGAGGGAGGACGGTCCCCGGCACATCGCCTATCTGCACCTGGAGGGGTGCGTGAACATGGCGGGGGGGCAGCCCTTTTCCATGGAAAACCTGCGGGCCGTACGCGCCGTGACCCGCGCCTACGGGATCCCGCTCCTCCTGGACGCCACCCGCCTGGTGGAAAACGCCTATTTCATCCAGCAGCGCGAGGGGGGGTACGGGGAGAGGACCATCGCCGAGATCGTCCGGGAAATGGGGGCGCTGACCGACGGCTGCACCATGAGCTCGAAAAAGGACCACTTGGTCAACATCGGCGGCTTCCTGGCGCTCAACGATCCGGACAAGGCCGCCAGGGCCCGGGAAATGCTGGTGGACTTCGAGGGGTTTCCCACCTACGGCGGCATGGCGGGGTACAGCATGGAAGCGCTGGCCCAGGGGATTCGGGAATGCATCGACGACAGCTGGATCGCCTACCGGGTCGGGCAGACCCGCTACCTGGGGGAGCTCTTGCGCAACGCCGGCGTTCCGATCGTCGTCCCGGTGGGAGGGCACGCGGTCTTCATCGATGCGAAGAAATTCCTCCCCCATCTCCCCCAGGAGCAGTTCCCGGCCCAGGCCCTGGCGAGCGCCATCTATCTGCACAGCGGCGTCAGGACCATGGAACGGGGCGCAGCGTCCGCCGGGCGCGATGCGCGAACCGGAGAACAGCATTTCCCCGAGCTGGAGCTCGTCCGGCTCACCATTCCGCGCCGGGTCTATACGCAATCCCACATGGACTACGTGGCGGAGAAAATCATCGAGCTGTACGGGATGCGGGAGCGGATAAGCGGCCTGGAGATAGCCTGGGAGCCGGCAGCCGGGTCGCTGCGCTTCTTTCTCATGAGGTTTGCCCCGCTGGGGGGAAAGCTGTTCCGTTAGTCGCGCCATCGGTCCGGCCGAAAGCTGCCGCCAAGGAAACTGATGATCAATATCAAAATATCTGCTATAATGAAACCGGGCAGGGTCCGGGAAGGAGCACCGGGAGACAGGAGGTGTTGACAATGAAAGACGTCAGAAAAAGGATGAGCCGGCTGCTGAAGAGGGGAAGGGATGCAGCCAGGAAAATGATGAAGAAAGTCGGGTTCTAAAGGCAGTCCCGACGGAACGAGGGCCATGCGGTCGCAGCTGCATGGCCTTTTTCATGGTGCTCCGGAGCATGCCTTTTCCCGCGGAACAGACGGCAGCCTCTCCCGCAGCCACCCCGGCCGGTTGGTAAAGATGGAATCCGCCCCGAGGGCGAGAAACCGGGCGGCGGTGCGGGGGGCGTCGACGGTCCAGGCGTGGAGCTCCATCCCGGCGGAGTGAAGCGCCCGGACGAATGCGGCATCGATGGAGCGGTGGGCCCGGCTGGCGAGGCCGGTGGCGCCGATGCGCTCCAGGGTCCGGAGGACCTCCCCGATGGCGGGGGACCAGCCGCCGCAGTGCCAATCCCGTTTATAATCGGTGATCCAGAGCGCCTTTACCTCCGGTAAGAGCTGGCGGGACTGGGCGACCACTTCGTCGCTGAAGGAGAGTATAACCGCCTGCTCCGGTGCGAGGCCGGGCTCGGCCAGGATGGCCGCCAGGGGGAGGAGTATCTCGGGGCCGCTTTTCAGCTCGATGAAGAGCCGCTTTCCCGGCGGGACGGTGGCAATCACCTCCCGGAGGGTTGGTATCCGCTCGCCGGCCCATGCCTCCCCCTTCTGGGCGCCCGCGTCCAGCGCACGCAGCTCGGCGAGGGTCGCCCCGGCCACGGCGAGGTTCCTTCCGGCGGTGCGGCGGGTGGTCGAGTCGTGCAGGCAGACGATCTCCCCGTCGCGGGTCAGGCGGAAATCCCCCTCGATCCCGTCTGCCCCCTGTTCCCAGGCGAGGCGGAAGGCGGCCAGGGTATTCTCCGGGGCATCGAAGGAAGCCCCGCGGTGGCCGATCAGCTCAATGCCCCGCATAGAGCGCCTCAATTTCGTTCGCGAAGCGTGCCATGAGCTCTTTCCTGCGCAGCTTCAGGGTGGCGGTGATCAGCCCTTCCTGGACCGTCCAGGGGGAGAGCGTGGCGTGGACCCGCCGGATCTGGGCATACCCCGGGAAGCGGATGATCCGCCGGGCGATCTCCGCGAGGAGCGCCTGCTCCACCCGCTCGCTTGCCAGGAGGTCGTCCCGCCCGGGAGGGATGGCGAGCCGGGCTGCCAGCTTCTTCCACTGCCGCTCGTTCAGTGCCACCAGCGCCGCCAGGTAGGGCTTCCCCTCGCCCATCACCATCACCTGCTCGAACAGGGGGTTGACGGCAATGGCCAGTTCCAGGTCCTCGGGCGGCACCTTTTCGCCGGTGGCGAGGACGAGGATCTCCTTGAGCCGGCCGGTGATGACGATGTGCCCCTGTTCGTCGATCCGGGCCAGGTCGCCGGTGTGGAACCAGCCGTCCCGGTCGATGGCGGTTGCGGTCGCCGCGTCGTTTCGCCAGTAGCCGAGCATCACGCTTTCCCCCCTGACCAGCAGCTCGCCGTTGTCGGCGGTCCTGACCTCCACTCCCGGATATGGCCGGCCGACCGTGGCGGGGAGGTTGTCCTCGCTGGTGTTGACCGATACCACCGGGCTGGTCTCGGTCAGGCCATACCCCTGCAGGAGGTTCAGCCCGAGGCCGATGAAGACCCGGGCGATCGGCGGGGCGAGGGGGGCGCCGCCACTGACGGCGAGCCTCACCCGGCCGCCGAGCCCGGCCAGCAGCCGTTTTGCCACGAGGCGGTTCAGAAGCGGTCGGAGCAGGAAGAGGGGGGACCAGCCGGCGCGCCCCTGGCGCCGGAGGAAGTGCTGCCACCCCGCCCTGACCGCCAGGAAAAAGATGCGCCGCACCAGTGACGGCTTGTCGTCCAGCTCCGTCATAATCTTCTTGTGGATACGCTCGTAGATGCGCGGCACCGAGACCAGGACGGTCGGCCGCACCGCGACCAGGTCTTCGGGGAGCTTTTCGACGGCGCGGACGTGCGCCACGCGGGCACCGGCCATCATCGGGATGTAGTACCCCGCGGTCCGCTCGAAGGAATGGGAGAGGGGGAGGAAGGAGAGAAACAGGTCGTCCGGGTAGACCGGCACCCGCTGCAGGCCGGCGAATGCATTGGCCAGGATGTTGGCGTGGGACAGCATCACCCCTTTCGGATGGCCGGTGGTTCCGGAGGTGTAGACGATGGTGGCGAGCTCCGCCGGCGGGCATTCCCGCACGGCATACTCCCCCGGCATTCCCGGGAGCCACTGGTCGAGCTCGACCAGGCGGGGGTCGCAGCCATCCGAATTCGTCTTCAAACGTCTACCGGCGTTGGCCGCATCGGAATCTCCTCGACGTACTCCCGTGTACGCCTGCGTCGCTTCCTTCTCGCCGCCTTGGTACACGTCCGAATACGAATTCGGTGAGCAGACCCGCTCCAGCGTCACGATCCGCTCGATGAAGGCGAGCCGGTCGCTGACTTCCTCGATCCGCTGCCACTGCGCGACCCCCTCGATCAGCAGGAGACGGGCATCGGTTTCCTTCAGGATGAAGGCGAAATTCTCCGGCCGGTCGTTGACGTAGAGCGGCACCGTCACCAGGCCGAGGCCGAGGGCGGCCATGTCGAACAGCACCCACTCCAGGCAGTTTTTCAGCATCACCGCCACCCGGTCGCCCGGCTGCAGCTTCTCCCGCAGCAGCGCCTGCTGCCAGCGCCCCGCCAGCGTCTCTACCTCCCCCCAGGTGATGTCGGCGCAGCAGCTTTCATCCGGGGCAAAGCGCAGGTAGGCGCGGGCACCGGGAGAGCGCCGCACCCGTTCCCGGAACAGCCCCGGCAGGGTCCGGGCAGTGGAGGGGTCGATGTAGTCGGTCGTAGCGGTCATGGATTTCCTTCCGGTTCCCCGTGCAGCTCCCGCCACCCCGGGTCGGCGGCGAATCTGCCGCCGTAGCGCTCCTCGCAGGACTTCAGCCGCGCCAGCACGGCTTCGACCCCTGTGCTCCGGATATGCTGCAGCGGCCCGCCGCGAAACGGCGCGAAACCGATGCCGAAGATCACCCCGGCGTCCAGGAGGTCGCCGTCCGCAACCACCGTGTCCCGCAGGCACGCCACCGCCTCGTTCAGAAGCCGCAGCATCATCCGGTCCTCCAGGTCGCCCGGAGGAGGCGCCTCTCCCTTCTTCTCCCCGGCAATGACCGGGCGGTTGTTCTCATAGAGGTAAAAACCACTGCCGCTCTTTTTCCCGAGCCGGCCCTCTGCCACCAGCTCTTCCAGCCGGCGCGGCACCTCCAGGCCGAAATGGCCGGCAAGGACGCGCGCCGCCGAGAGGCAGATGTCGAGCCCTACGGTGTCGGCAAGCTGGATCGGCCCCATCGGCATCCCGAACTCCCGTGCCGCCCGGTCGATTGCCGTCGCCGGAATCCCCTCCGTCTCCATGATGACCGCCTCCAGGAGGTAGGGCATGAGGACCCGGTTGACCAGGAAGCCGGGTGAGCTGGCGACCGGCAGCGGCAGCCGGCGGATGGCGCCGACCAGCGCGGTCGCCCTGGCGAGCGTCTCCTCGGCGGTGGCTTCCCCCCGCACCACCTCCACCAGCTGCATCCGCGCCACCGGGTTGAAGAAGTGGAGCCCCACCAGCCGCTCGGGGCGCGCCAGTGCCCCGGCGAGCTCTTCCAGCGGGATGCTCGAGGTGTTGCTGGCGAGGAAGGCGCCTTCGCGCAGCCGCGGCTCGATCTGCCGGTACAGCTCCCGTTTCGCCTCGGCGTCCTCGAAGATCGCCTCGATCACCACGTCCGCCCGGGCAACCCCGTCCCCCGCCGGGTCGGGTATCAGGCGGTCGAGGGCCGCCTGGACCAGCCGCGGCTCCCGGAGTTTTTTCCGGAAGAGGAGGGCGGCGCGTCCGACCATGCCGGCCAGCCGCTTCGGCTCCACGTCCTGGACCGTCACGCGAAGCCCCTGCAACGCGCACCAGGCGGCGATGTCCCCCCCCATCGTGCCTGCGCCGACGACGTGGACGTGGTGCGGCGCGAACCCTCCCCGTCGGCCGATCGATCTCAGTCGTTCCTGGAGCAGAAAGACCCGCGCCAGGTTCCGGGCGGCGGGGCCGGTGATGAGGCGTGCGACGGAACGCGCTTCCTCGCGGAACATGGCTGCGCGGTCGGCGCCGAACCGCTGCCAGAGATCGATCAAGGCATAGGGGGCGGGGTAGTGCCTGCGATCCGCGCGTTTGGCCACCGAGCGCCGCAGATAGCGTGCCAGGAGCGGACGCATGAACCACATGCCGGACAGGAAATAGAAGAAGCTGTGATCGGGAGGGGAGGGGGCGTGGCGGATCACGGCCCGGGCGGCGTTTTCCAGGTGGCGCTCCGGCAGCGCATAGTCCGCCAGGCCGAGCCTTTTTGCCCGGTGGGCGTCGACCCCCCTGCCGGTCAGCATGAGGTCCAGGGCGGGGAGCGGGCCGAGGAGGGCGGTGAGCCGCACCGTACCGCCGAAACCGGGATGGATCCCCAGGTTCACCTCGGGGAGGCCGAGCCGGGTCTCCGGGGTGTCGGCGACGATCCGGTATTTGCAGGCGAGCGCCAGTTCCAGCCCTCCCCCCAGGCAGAAGCCGCGGATGAGTGCCACGGTCGGGACGGAAAGCCGCTCCAGCCGGCCGAGGATCTCCTGGCCCCGCTCGATGAGCCCAAGGGCTGCGTCCTCATCGGTCAGGGCGGCGAATTCCGTGACGTCCGCGCCGGCGATGAAGCCGCTCTCCTTGCCGGAGCGGATCACGAGGCCTGCCGGCGGGCTTTGGGCGAGCTCCTCCAGTATCCGGGCGAGCTCCTCCAGCGCGTCGCGGGAGAGGGAGTTGACGCTCTGTCCCGCCCGGTCGAAGGTGAGCCAGGCAATCCGCTCGCCGTCCTCCTCCATCCGCCAGTGGCGGTACGTCTCACGCGCCATGGGGCACCTCCCCGCTCCGCTCGATCAGCATCGCCCCCCCCTGGCCGCCGCCGATGCAGAGGCTTGCCATCCCCCGCCGCCCCTTTTCCCGCGCCAGCACGTGGAGGAGATGGAGGACGATCCGGGCGCCGCTCGTCCCGACCGGGTGGCCGATCGCCACCGCGCCGCCGTCCACGTTGAGGCGCGCCGGGTCGATGGGGGCGAAGGGCATGTCGATTCCGAGCTCCTCCCGGCAGTAGTCGGCGCTCTGCCACGCATCCAGGCAGGCGAGCACCTGGGCGGCGAACGCCTCGTTGATCTCCCAGAAGTCCACGTCTCCGACTGCGAGCCCCTGCCGCCGCAGGATCGGCGCCATTGCGTGCACCGGGCCGAGCCCCATCTCCGCCGGTTCGACCCCGGCCCACTGGCAGTCGACGATCCGGCCCATCACCGGCAGCCCGTGGCGCTCCACCGCCTCGCCGCTGGCCAGGATCAGCCAGGCGGCGCCGTCGGTGACCTGGGCGCTGTTTCCCGCCGTTACCAGGCCGAAGGGGGGCTCGAAGGCGGGCTTCAGCCGGGCGAGCCCCGCCATGTCAGTGTCCCGGCGGACTCCCTCGTCGTGCTCGAAGAAGGTGCCGTCGGGGGCGTAGATGGGGGTAACCTCGGCCAGTCTCCCCTCGTCTTGGGCGCGGGCCAGCCGCAGGTGGCTCTCCAGGGCATAGGCGTCCATTCGTTCCCGGCTGATCCGGAAGCGGTGGGCGAGGTTCTCCGCGGTCTGCCCCATGGAGAGGCCGGCCACGGGATCGGTCAGGCCGAGGAGGAGACCGATAACGAGACGGAAATGCCGGGGGCGGAGCGCGGAGAGGATGCGGAGCCTTTCCGTCAGGGTCTTTGCCCGGCCCCATCCGCCCAGGAGCTCCACCATGGCGTCGTTCAGGAGTACCGGGGCGTGGCTCATCGCCTCGGTCCCCCCGGCCAGGACCAGGTCGGCGCGGCCATGGGCGATGTTCATGGCCGCGGCGTCCAGCGCCTCCATCCCGGAGCCGCAGTTGCGCTGCACGGTCCGGGCGGGCACTTTTTTCCCGCAGCCGAGCCGCAGGGAGACGACCCGGGCGATGTTCGCCTCGTCCGGGCCGGGGATGATGCAGCCGAGGATTACCTCGTCCAGTTCCTCCGGCGCGAACGGCTGGCGCAGCAGGAGCGTTCTCCCCGCCGCAACCGCGAGATCGGCGGCGCGAAACGGCCCCGGTGTCCCCCGAGCCTTGAGAAACGGGGTGCGGTTGCCATCGACGATGTAGACCGGCCGGCCGGCCTGGTATGCTGTATCGGCCATGGTGGCCTCCCTCCTATTTCCCGAGCGATGGGAAGTCGTCCACTTTGATCGCCTCACGGCGGGCGTCCTGAGCCTGCCGCAGGATATCCGCCTCTTCCGCGGTGATGACCCCCTCCTCCACGCCTGCCGCAACTATCTCCGCGTCCGTCCCTCCCCGGACTTTGCCCGCCTTGACCGCCTCCCGCAGTTTCTGCTCCGCCGGCTCGGCGGCTATCACCCTGCCGAGCGCCTCTTCCAGCCTGGCGAGCGGGTCGGCCGGGTCCGTCGGGATGAACAGCCCCCCGGTCAGCCGGTCCCTGACTTCCGACGGCTCCAGGAGGAGTTCGGCGACCCGGTGGCAGAGGCGGTCCGAAGGGCCGGCAAAGGGGCGGCCGAGGGGGAAGACCAGGAGCCGCACGAGCCACGCCGCCGGGCGGAGCGGCAGGTTGTGGATGATCCCGGTGAAGCTTTCCTGGATCTTCCGCAGGCACTCCTCGCACCCCCACCGCACCAGCGGCTCTTCGTCTCCCCGCCACTCCCGGTCCTCGAACCGTTTGAGGATCGCCGAGATCAGGTAGAGATAGCTCAGGATGTCCGCCAGCCGGCCGGATATCCTCTCCCGCCGCTTCAGCGTGCCCCCCAGGGTGAGCAGCGCCACGTCGGCGGCCAGGGCAAAGGCGGCGCAGAAGCGGGTCGCCTTCTGATAGTAACGGCGTGCAGGGCCGGGCGGGGCCTTTGCCAGGCGCCCCCCGGTCATTCCCAGGAACACGGCACGGGCCGCGTTGTTGAGGGTGAAGCCGACATGGTTTCCCAGGAGACGGTCGAAATCGGCCAGGCCGCGGGCGCTGTCCGGGTTTGCCGCGGCCTGCATCTCCTTCAGGATGTACGGGTGGCAGCGGATCACCCCCTGGCCGAAGATGATCATGGAACGGGTGAGGATGTTCGCCCCCTCGACGGTGATCCCGATCGGCGCCGCCCGGTAGAGCCGGCCGAGGAGGTTGCGGGGCCCCTGGCTGATGCCGCTTCCCCCCATGACGTCCATGCCGTCGTCAACCACCTGGCGCATCCGTTCGGTCGCGTGGTACTTGACGATCGCGGAGACGACCGACGGCCGCTCCCCCCGGTCCACCGCGCCGCAGGTCATGACCCGGGCGGCATCCATCAGGTAGGTGCTCCCGGCGATCCGCGCCAGCGCCTCCTCGACCCCCTCGAAGCGGCCGATCGGAAGGCGGAACTGGCGGCGGACCCGGGCATAGGCGCCGGCGGCCCGGGCAGTGAACTTGGCTCCGCCGCAGCTGAGTGCCGGAAGCGATATGGAGCGGCCGGCGGCCAGGCTCTCCATCAGCATCCGCCACCCCTGGCCGGCTCCGGCCTTCCCGCCGACCAGCCGGTCGAGGGGGATGAACACGTCCTCTCCCCGGTTGGGGCCGTTCTGGAACGGGACCCCGAGGGGGTCGTGGCGGGAGCCGATGGTGATCCCCGGCGTATCCACCGGGACGAGCGCCAGGGTGATGCCCAGCTCGTCCTGGCTGCCGAGGAGATGCTCCGGGTCGTAGAGCCGGAAGGCGAGGCCGATCACCGTGGCCACCGGGCCCAGGGTGATGTAGCGCTTTTCCCAGTTGAGGCGGACCCCGACGGTTTCCTCCCCCCGGAATGTCCCCCGGCAGACCACGCCGGTGTCGGGGATCGATGCCGCGTCGCTTCCCGCTTCGGGGCCGGTCAGGGCGAAACAGGGGACCTCCTCCCCTTTTGCCAGGCGTGGCAGGTAGTACTCCTTCTGCGCTTCCGTCCCGTACTGAAGCAGCAGTTCCGCCGGCCCCAGGGAGTTGGGGACCATCACCGTCACCGCTGCCGTGACGCTCCGGCCGGCGATCTTCATGATCACCTGGGAATGGGCGAGGGCGGAGAAGCCTTTTCCGCCGTACTCTTCCGGTATGATCATCCCGAAGAAACCCTGTTCCTTGAGGAACCGCCAGACCTCCGGGGGGAGGTCGCACAGCTCGGTCGTGATCCGCCAGTCGTCGAGCATCCGGCAGAGCTCCTCCACCGGGCCGGCGAGAAAGGCCTCCTCCTCGGCGGTCAGTTCCGGCGATGGCATTGCCGCCAGTTTTCCCCAGTCGGGGTTGCCGCTGAACAGCTCTCCGTCCCACCAGACAGTCCCCGCCTCCAGCGCTTCCCGCTCGGTCCGGGAGAGGGGGGGGAGCATCCGGCGGAACAGGGCGAAGATCGGTTTCACCAGGAGGGTGCGGCGCACGCCGGGGACGTTGACGACGACCGCGGCCGCCAGGAAGAGGAGCCAGGCAAGCCACCAGACGCCGGTATAGCGCCCGCTGAAGAAGGTCCAGAGCCCGAGCAGCAGGGCGAATGCCCCGGTCCAGGCCGGCAGCCGCGCCCGGAAGTAGGAGAGCAGCCAGATTGCCGCAAATGCCAGAACGATGTACGCCACGGGGTCTTCCTTTCCGGTGCCGGTCTGGTTTCGACCGGGATAACAGCTTCTGTTGCTTCTATTATAGACGACAAACGCACGAGGGCAATGGCCGGCAGGGGCGGTTTTTTCCCGGCGGCGCGTTCCCGGGGAAACTTTGCGCTCCGTGATGCCCGGCACTGGACGTTTCCCCGGGGGCTGGTACAGTTACAGTGAATGCTCCATCTTCGAGCGTTGTTGCGGAGGGTGAATCATGGCAGACCTCGTCACCCTTTTTCTGGCCGGCGATGTCATGACCGGCCGGGGGATCGACCAGATCCTCCCCCATCCCGGCGACCCGGCCCTCCACGAGCCGTACGTGCAGAACGCGGAGAGGTATGTCTACCTGGCCGAGGAGGCCTACGGCCCGGTGACCCGGCCGGTAGACGTTGCCTACATCTGGGGTGACACCCTTGCCGAGCTGGAGCGGATGGCGCCCGACCTGCGGATCATCAACCTGGAGACGGCGGTGACCGCGAGCAACGACTGGTGGCGCGGCAAGGAGGTCCACTACCGGATGCACCCGGCGAATGTTTCCTGCCTCACGGCTGCCCGCATCGACTGCTGCGCGCTGGCGAACAACCACGTTCTCGACTGGGGGTACGCCGGCCTGAGGGAGACGCTGACGACGCTGCTCGGGGCAGGGGTGCGGTGTGCCGGTGCCGGGGAGAGCCGGGCTGAGGCGCAGGCGCCGGCGGTCTTCGAGGTGGCGGGGAAGGGGGGGGTCGTCCTGGTTGCCTGCGGCTCGGCGACGAGCGGCATCCCCATGGAGTGGGGGGGAGCGGAGGACCGCCCCGGGCTCCATCTGGTCGGGGAGCTGTCGGCCATGGAGGCGGAGCGGATCGGGGCGCTGGTGCGGGAGGCGAAGCGGCCCGGCGATGTCGCCGTGGTCTCGATCCACTGGGGGGGAAACTGGGGGTACGGCATCCCGCACGAGGAGCGGGAGTTCGCCCACCGGCTGATCGACGCGGGGGTGGATCTCGTCCACGGCCACTCCTCCCACCATGTGAAGGGGATCGAGGTCTACAAGGAGCGGCTCGTCCTGTACGGTTGCGGCGACTTCCTGAACGACTACGAGGGGATCGGCGGCTATGAGGCGCTGCGGGGAGACTTGGGGCTGATGTACTTCCCCTCCCTCGACCCGGCCACCGGCCGGCTGGTGCGGCTCGCCATGACGCCGACCCGGATCAGGCGGCTCCGGGTGAACCGGGCGGGGGAGAAGGACGGCAGGTGGCTGCGGGACATCCTGAACCGGGAAGGGGAGCGGCTCGGGACGAGCGTGGCGATGGAGGCGGACGGGACGTTGGCGCTCAGGTGGGGGTGAGGCGGGGCGGGTTGCACGGCGTGCCGCTGCGAGCCGATCTGCGGGCCTGCAACAAAAACCCCGGCACTGGAGGCCGGGGTTTTTGGATGCGGCCCCCTACTTGGCCGTAGCCTTGTTCAAGACCGACCGGAGCTCATTTGCTCCGGAGCTTCCGACGTCTTTCTTGACGACGATATCCTTCGGAGTGACCGCTTTGCCGTAGTAGGCACCGTTAAGCGCGTCCCTGACCGCCAGCACCGATCCTTCCAGGTTGAGCCCGGCATAGAGACCTTTTGCCCGGGTAAATGAAACGAAATCGGCCTTCACCTCCGGGACCGTCACCGCTCCCTTGGCCCCGCCGCCGACCGGTCCGACGGCGACCGAGGCATCACCCCCCAGCTTCACGGATGAAGTGAGGAGCGAATCGAGTGCCTTCTGGTTCATTACCACCATGACCACTTCCGCCGACTCGCCTCCTATCTGCAGGCCGAAGGTCACCGAGCCGACCGTGTAGAAGGCAGGCTCGCTCCATGTTCCGGTCGCACCGTCACGCACCAGCAGGACACCGGTGCCGCCCGATCCCCCGAGGATAAACCCCGCCTTCAGGACCTGCGGAAAGATGATCACGCCCTTGGCGGTCTTGAGGTACCCGGGCAGCCAGCTATACGCTTCTTCACCCATCATGTTGGTGAGGGCGCCCTTTGATTTATCGACAATCGACTGGGCCTCTGCTTTATCGTCGGCATACGCCGTGGTAAAGGAGCCGCACAGCACGGTCGCCATGAAGACGCCGGCCGCTGCCCAGCGGCTGAAATTGTGGATACTTCTGGCAAATTCGCTCATTGCAATCTCCTTTCACACATGTGACATGCATGCACTCTTCTGCGCTCATTATAACATAAATGGTGGCTATCCAGCTGTTTTCATTATGAGCTGCACGGTCCCAGGGTGAACAAGATTCAGTCCCGCACGGCGGCCTTCCGTCTGGTACAATGATAGAGAGCGGTCCCGCAGCGCGGGGCCGGAATTCCGGTACGGGGAGTGCGAACCATGGGCGCAGGGACGGCGGGCAACAGACGGGGTGCGGCGGCGGAGAACCGCCGCTGGCTCCGGGAGAGGATGAACCCCTACTTCTTCATCGCCATGAAGGACGAGCCGGACGCCCTCGCCATCCTGGAGCGGGAGCTGGGAACGCTGCGGGCGAACCGCCGGCTCATCCTGGCCGACCGGGACCGCGCCCTCGTCCTCGCCGTCGTGGACCGGCCCGGCTCCCTGTACGACACCCTCCTGCGGGAGCGGGAGCGGGAGGTCTCCTACGCCATGATCGCCCACTCCGCGGGGCCTCTGCCGGGGCTGGACAAGCCGCTGGAGATCCAGCGGTTCGAGTTCGACCGGAAGGATAACCGGGCGATCCGGGAAGGGATGGACGTCACCGTCCCCGCCGGCATCCGCCGCCGGGTGGGGGAGGAGCTGCGGCGCACCTTCCCCGCCTTCGACATGCGGGAGTTAGATCGGCTCTTGCGGCTCCTCTGGCTCAACAACGAGAGCTACGTCCGGATCTCCCCGCCGGAGCGGGTCGCCCGGATCCTCCTGCTCCTGCAGCGCGGCGACCGGAACGGCGGGCTCTACTTTGGCGTGGAGGAGACGCAGACCCCGGGCGAAACCCGGATCCTCTTCGCCGTGGGGAACCCGCCCCCCCGCGACTTCCTCCTCCAGGTGATGGAGGTGTTCAACCGGCTCGGGATCGGGGTGAACCGGGCCTACTGCCTCACCGTCTCCGACGGCACCCACCCCTGGTTCCTGGGGACCTTCTACGGCCTGAGCCACGGCGACGAACGGCTCGCCCCGGAGAGCGGGCTCAGCCGCCGGCTCGGCCAGGAGCTCTCCGTCACCCAGCTCCTGCCGGCCACCTCCCCCACCTACCGCCGGTGCGTCACCACCGGGATCATGGACGGCGAGGACGCGATGCTGGTGGACGCCTTCATCGCCTTCTGCCACACCAACCTGGCCCACAACCAGCCGGACCGGTTCGGCCTGGAGGACGTGCAGAGCGCCTTCCACGCCCACCCGGAGATCGCCCTCCAGCTCGCCACCCTGTTCCGGATCAGGTTCGACCCGGCCGACAACGACCGGGAGGCGCGGTACGGCACCGCCATGGCCGAAGCCCTGTTCAGCGTCAACGAATACAACACCGGCCACCGCTACCTGGACGAGCTGCGCAAGGCGATCTTCCGCTGCTGCCTCACCTTCATCATCCACACCCTGAAGACCAACTTCTTCGTCCTGGAGAAGCAGGCGCTGGCGTTCCGGCTCGATCCCGCCTTCCTGGCGGACCTGGGGACGGAGGTCACGGGGGACCTCCCCCAGGCGGTGCCGTTCCGGGTCACCTTCTTCTGCAGCGGCGACGGCTTCGGCTACCACATCGGCTTCTCCGACATCGCCCGCGGCGGCTGGCGCACCGTCATCGCCCGCACCCCCGACGACCTCGTCAGCAACGCCACCACCCTGTTCCGGGAGAACTTCGTCCTCGCCCACACCCAGCACCTGAAGAACAAGGACATCTACGAGGGGGGCTCCAAGCTGGTGACCATCCTCGACGCCACCGACCGGCGCGGCGGGGGAGAGATGGAGAGCTGGCGGCTCCACAAGCTCCAGCGCGCCGTCGCCAGCGCCTTCCTGGACATCTTCGTCACCGAAAACGGCCGCACCCGGCACCCGCAGGTGCTGGACTACTACGGCGAGGACGAGCCGATCGAGCTCGGTCCCGACGAGAACATGCACGACGACATGATCGAGGAGATCGCCGCCCTCTCCGTGCGGCGCGGCTACCTCCTGGGACCGGGGATCATGTCGAGCAAGCGGGTGGGGATCAACCACAAGGAGTACGGCGTCACCTCCACCGGCGTGGTCACCTTCGCCGAGATCACCATGCAGGAGCTCGGGATCGACATCCGGACCGACCCGTTCCGGGTCAAGTTCACCGGCGGACCGAACGGCGACGTGGCGGGGAACGCCATCCGGCTCGTGCTCGAGCGCTGCCCCCGGGCGCAGATCGTCCTCGTCCTGGACGGCACCGCCGCCCTGTGCGACCCTGCCGGCGCGGACCGTGACGAGCTCGCGCGCATCGCCCTCAAGGAAGACCTGGACGCCTTCGACCCGGCCCGCCTCAACCCCGGCGGCTTCATGCTCTTCCGCACCGGCAGCCGGAAGGAAGGGTTGCGGGAGCTGTACCGCAAGGCGACCCGCACCGCCGACGGCCTGGAGGAGCAGTGGATCTCCATCGACGAGTTCTCCCGCGAGTTCGGCGACCTCGTCTTCACCATCCCGGCCGACCTGTTCATCCCCGGCGGCGGCCGCCCCGAGACCATCGACCGGGACAACTGGCAGCAATTCCTCCTCCCCGACGGCTCCCCCTCCGCCCTGGCCATCGTCGAGGGGGCCAACTCCTTCATCACCCCCGAGGCGCGGGTCCAGCTCCAGAAGAAGGGGATCATCGTCATGCGGGACGCCTCCGCCAACAAGTGCGGGGTCATCTCCTCCTCCTACGAGATCATCGCCAACCTGCTCCTCTCCGACGCCGAGTTCCTGGCGGAGAAGGAGCGGTACGTGGCCGGGGTCCTGGAGATCCTGGAGAAGCGGGCCGGGGACGAGGCGCGGCTCATCCTGCGCCGCCACCGCGAGCCCGGCTCGGGGCTGCTCTTCACCGAGATCTCCGACGCCATCAGCACCGAGATCAACGCCCACTACGCCCACCTGTTCCGCTACTTCCAGGAGCGCCCCAGCCTTGCCGACGACCCGCTTTTCCGCCGCGCCATATTGAACCACCTCCCCCGCATGCTGCGGGACGAGCCGAAATACCGGCGCCGCATCGCCAAGTTCCCCCCCAAGTACCGCTACGCCATCCTCGCCGCCGAGATCGCGTCGTCCCTCGTCTACCAGGGCGACGCCGAGGCGGGGTTCGAGGAGAGCATCCGCGGGCATTTGCGGCGGTACCTGCCGCCGGCGGGATGAGGAAACTTGCCGGTGCAAGAGCAGTTGCAGAAATTGCCGGGGAAGATTTTGGACAGCCTTGGCCGGGATACCGTTGAGGGCAAAACCTGTTGAAAAAGCGGCCCGCTTGCGCTACCTTATCTCTCATTGACAGGAATAGAGGAGTAGCACTGTTTTCCGCAGAGGAGACGAACATGAAGATCGAAAAAATGGCGATGGAACTTCTGGGGCTCTCAGCTGCACAGCGGGCACTGCTGGCAAAACAGCTGATCGCCAGCCTGGACGAAACGGAAAGAGAGGATGTGGAGGCGCTCTGGGTACGGGAAGCCGAGGCTCGCTATGCGGAAATCGAGGCGGGCAAGGTGGAGTGCCGGCCGGCGGACGAAGCCTTGCGCGACGCGCGAAAGAAGCTGAAATGAAGCCTGTTGTCATCCATCCCGAAGCAGAACGGGAAATGCTTGCTGCCGCCCTGTTCTATGACGAGCAATGTGCGGGGCTCGGCGGTCTGTTTCTTGACGAGGTCGAACGCGCTTTTCGACGTATCGCTGAACGTCCTGAAGCGTGGACCAATATTTCTCCATCGGTCCGCCGTTGCCTGCTCTCCGAGTTTCCCTTTGGCATCATATACCGTAATCAGTCCGAACGAATCTATGTGCTTGCGGTCATGCATCTGCGGCGGGAGCCGGCTTACTGGAGGAAGCGCCATTAAACAAATTGGCAGTGTTTTATTCACCCTTCACTGTTCACGTTTGCATTTTCATAATTCATAATTCAACTTTCATACTTCAATTGACACAAGCCGGTGCGGGGTGTATTAAACAGGGTGAATGTGATGCCGGAGGGATGATGGCGGTGGATGGAGAGCAACAGGGTAGGGGAGAGAGACAAGGGCCGTCTGGCCGGTGTGAAACCGGCGGGCGGCTTTTTTGTGTTTGAGTCAAAGGCGTTTCACGCGGATAACATCTGATAGAATCTGATCGAAGTCTGATTAAACAAGAAGCAAGGTTGATCAGATTCTTATCCGAATTTATCAGATTTGATCCGCGTGCAAGGTGTATTCTTGATGACTTCCGATGAAATGTTTAAGTGAAGGCAACCGCAAGGAAGTAGGACTGTTGCTGGATTTCAGGCATAAGCCTGAGTTCAAGAGGATAGGGCAAGGCCTTGAGAGAAGCATGAAATGCCCGAACTGTGAAAGAGCCGAGCTGGCGGAAACCAGGGAAAACTATCATTACCAGGAGTGCGGCTTGAGCACTGTTACCCTGGTGGGGATCGTGGTGAGAAAATGCCCCGATTGCGGCAATGTCATGCCACGGATTCCCAACATCGAGGGGCTGCACGACGCGATAGCCCATGCGCTCATCAACAAGCCGGAGCGTCTCATGGCGCCGGAAATCGTCATCCTGCGGAAATACCTGGGGTGGTCCGGGGCGGATTTCGCGAGGAACATGCATTGCGACCGGGCGCAGGTGTCGAAATGGGAGCACGGCAAGGTGGAGATGAGCAAGCCGTACGAGCTGCTGCTCAGGGAGATGGTCGCCTCCGGGAAGAAGATCGAGGACTACCAGCGGCATGAGGCGGCACGGAAGAAGGTGTTCAGGACGCGGTCCCTGATGTTGGAGCTCCAGGAGAAGAGCTGGAAGGAAGCGGTGTAAAGGTGCAATGGGTCGGGTTTTTCGGAAAAGTGATTCTCGAGGCGTGGGCTGAGGGCACGGTTAAGGAGCCGCTTTGTCAGTGTAGGAGCTGATTGAGCGGCTTTTCATTTTGAAAGAATTCTGTTGACTGTGTACTAAAAAAAGGTACATTATGAAATGGACGGTAACGCTCCACAGGGCGGTGCAAAAGCAGTTGCCGAAATTGCCGGGGAAGATTCTGGACACTCTTGCGAGGCTCCTCGCCGACATAGAATTTTCCGGTCCCGTGCGCGGCAACTGGCCGAACTATTCGAAGCTTGCCGATGGCCGCCATCACTGCCACCTTAAGAAGGGGAAACCGACGTACGTCACGGTCTGGAGCGAGGACAAGGAAACGGTAACAGTGGAGGTAATCTATGTTGGAACGCACGAAAAAGCGCCCTACTGATGAGATGGTTACGCTCAATCTGCGCGTGCATCGTTCCAATGCGGAACGGATCAGGCGCTTTATCACGAGCATCGAGGCTGAAAAGCAGGGTGACTCCCGCCCCTGGCGCGAAGTGATCGCGGAGTTGCGGCCGGATGACGCCATTCCGTCGGCAATTCTCCGTGGCTCGCGTGTTAAGGAAGAGCTTACTCAGGTGCAGCTTTCCGACATGACCGGCATTCCGCGCCGCCACATCAGCGAGATGGAGCACGGTAAACGGTCGATAGGCAAGGAAACCGCCAGGAAGCTGGCAAAGGCGCTGAAGTGCGATTACCGGGTGTTTTTGTAGTCATAACAAGGTTGAAGATCGGAATTTCATAATTCATCCTTCATAATTGCTTTAGAAATTGCATTAGATCAATTGACCTCACCCCCCCCTTTCATGTACATTGATGCACGCAAATCAAAGGTTGAAAGTTCAAATTTCATCCTTCATAATTCATACTTCAACCTTGGGAGTTGAAATGGAGGGATTTCCAACATAACGCCGGAAAGCCGCTGTGAGCCGATGTACAGGCTCCTGCGGTTTTTTTGTTTTTGGGGTGTGGTAGATTCTAGTCGTAAGTGCACCACGTGATATAAAAGCAGGACATGATGGGGTTTTCTGGTAGTGTGTGAAGCGCGACCAACACTCACGCCCGGAAAGGAGCCCACCATGTCCTACACCCATTTTACTGAAAAAGAACG